>DASPZU010000015.1:0-89250 GCA_035636095.1 Thermoanaerobaculia bacterium | reverse complement strand
CTCGACGTTGCTGGCGCTGAAGAACGTGAAATAGCCGGTGTCGCCTGTCAGGCGGACGGCTTGGCCGTTGCCGCTCGTGCCGTCATTGGCGCGCCACGTCGCGGACACCGCGAAGCGGTCGTTGTTGAGGCACATCGTGGTGGCGGTCGCGGTGCAGCCCGACGGTTGTCCGCCGCCGCCGGTCGTAACGACAAGCGTGTAGGGACCCGAATGCGGACTCGAGCTGTTGATTCCGTTGAACGCTTCCACTTCCAGCTTGTACGCGCGAGTCGTCGGAAATGTGTAGGTGATCTTCGAGCGACTGACCTCCGGCAGGAACGAAACGTTGTTGACGTCGACCCCTTCCATGAACAGGAAGACTTCGTACGCTGTCGAAGAGTAGTCGATCGTCACGGTCTGGCCGGCGACGCCGTTCAGGTTGTAAATGTCCTCGTAAACGTTGAGGGTCGTGTCGACGCAGGAGAGCGTTGAGAGATTGCCGTTGATCGTGGCGGGAGGCGTGAGCGGGATCGGCGTGCAACCGGCGAGTGGCCTGATGTTCGTGGCCTGAATCTTCAGCGCCGTCAACGCGCGCTGCCGCTCGGCGACGTCATCGACCGCGCGCGTGGGCGTGATCGTGCGCGCGTTCGCGATCGGAATTAACAACGTACAGGAAAGAAGAATTGACCCGGAAATGCGGCTCATCAAAAAGTCCTCCTTGTGTTGGGAAGCCAGTAGGCTTCGTAGGAGGGAATACCGCCGCCCTGACCGGAAAGTTGGTTAGAAGGCGTTGAGGATGTACTCGAGCGGATTCACCGGCGAGTTGTTCAGACGCACCTCGTAGTGCAGGTGCGGGCCGGTGGAGCGGCCGGTCGAACCGACGTATCCGATGATGTCGCCGCGTTTTACGCGATCGCCGGGATGAACGGCGAAAGTCGACAGATGGCCGTAGCGTGTCGAGTAGCCGTAGCCGTGTGCGATGTAGATCACGTTTCCATAACCGTTCGCCCACTCCGACTTGACCACGATCCCGTCGGCCGGTGAGCGCACCGCCTGGCCGACGGCCGAGGAGATGTCGACGGCGTTGTGGACACCGGGTTCGCCGGTGAACGGATCCTGGCGGCTGCCGAAGCCGTCGGTCAGGATGCCGTGAACGGGGGCGATCGATGGTGTGGAAGACAGAAGCAGCGATTGCGCGACGAATTTCTGCTCCAGGGTCGAGAGGTCTTTTTCGATGCGATGCGAACGGAACGACATCTTGTCGAGATCGTCACGATACGGATTTTCGCCGAGTCCGGACGGCCGCAGACCGCCCACGCCGCCGCCCTGATTGCTCTCATCGAGGGTGCTGATGCCCGCGATGATGGCGAGCTTGCGCGTGCGCTCTTCGACCGTGTGCAACTGCGTCCGCAGCGATTCGACGGACCTGCTGAACTGCTCATTGGCCGACTGCAGCTCGCGGTTTTCGCGCTGCAGGTTTGACAATTCGTGCGTCTGCGACAACGACGTGAAGTACTGCACCGAGAAGAAGGTCGACAGGCAGAGTGAGGAGGTGACGATCGAGATGAGGGAGAAAAACAGGCGGTGCGAAACTTTCAACTTCCGAAATTTGGCCCGGGCGTGCGGGACAAAAATAATCGTTGAGTAACGCTTATCCATTCCTGCTCCCACCTCAAACTTTCCGTTGGTGCGAATTGGCCCGTGGTGGGGGGTATTGTTACGACAGGTGGGGGGTCTGTCAAGCCTCTAAATCACATTGGACCAAGCACTTCCATGTTCTTTTTATGCTGTGACGGCATATTTAGGGAGGAAATCCGGATGTTGGCAATACCGATCGGTGGTATCCTCACGCGCCGCTCCGGCCGGAGCGATTTCTTCAGACGCGATGAATGTGAAAAAACGGCTCCTCGATGGCGCGCGGATGAACCGTGCGATCCGCCGGATGGCCATCGAGATCGTCGAGAAAAACCGCGGAACAAAAGATCTGATCATCGTCGGCATTCGTAGCCGCGGCGTGCCGATCGGAGAACGCATCGCCAAAGAGATCGAGTCGATGGAAGAGCATCCCGTTCCATTCGGGATCCTCGACATCACGCTCTATCGCGACGATCTCACCACCATCGCGCCGCAGCCGGTCGTGAAGCCGACCAAGCTTCCCGAGCCGATCGACGACAAGATCGTGGTGCTGGTCGATGACGTCCTGTACACCGGCCGCACCGTGCGCTCGGCGCTCGACGCCCTGATCGATTTCGGGCGTCCGCGCGCGGTCATGCTGGCCGTTTTGATCGATCGCGGCCACCGCGAGCTGCCCATTCACGCCGATGTGATCGGCAAAACGGTCCCGACTGATGCCGATGAAGTGATCAAAGTGCGCATGGCCGAGCTGGATGGCGAGGATGAAGTGTTGATTATGGAGAAGTAGCGGCCGGTGACCGGTGGCCGGTTGCCCGCACATCGGCAACCAGCCACCGGCCACCGGCCACTGCGATGCGCACACAGACTTCCTCACTGAAATCGAAGGACCTCCTCGGCATCGAACACCTTTCTCCCGAAGAAATCACGTTGATCCTCGACACGGCCGAAGGCTTCAAGGAAGTCAGCCAGCGGCCGGTGAAAAAAGTTCCCGCGCTGCGCGGGCAGCTGGTGATCAATCTCTTCATGGAAGCGTCGACGCGCACCCGCGTCTCGTTCGAGATCGCCGAGAAGCGACTCTCCGCCGATACGCTCAACTTCTCCGCATCGGGATCGTCGGTCGAGAAAGGCGAAACGCTCATCGATACCGCCGAGAATCTGATGGCCATGGCCCCCGACATGATCGTCATCCGCCACAAATATCCGGGGGCGCCGAAAATGCTCGCCGACCGCCTGCCGGCGTCGATCATCAATGCCGGCGACGGCGCGCACGAGCACCCCACCCAAGCCCTCCTCGACGCCTTCACGATCCGCGAACGCCTCGGCCGTCTGCACGGCGTTAACGTCTCCATCATCGGCGACATCGCGCACTCGCGCGTCGTGCGCTCGAACATTCATCTCCTCACCAGGATGAAGGCCAACGTCACGGTCGCCGGTCCGCCCACGCTCATTCCGGTCGAGATCGAAAAGCTCGGCGTGCGCGTGGTGCACTCGCTCGATGAGGCGATCGAGGGCGCCGACGTGATCATGATGCTTCGCATTCAGCTCGAGCGTCAGGGAAAGCTGAGCTTTCCCTCGCTGCGCGAGTACTACAACACCTTCGGCTTGACGCCGCAGCGTCTGCGCCGCGCCAAGGAAGGCGTGATCGTGATGCATCCCGGCCCGATGAACCGCGGTGTCGAGATCGCGTCGGATGTCGCCGACGGACCGTGGTCGGTCATCCTCAATCAGGTGACGAATGGAGTGGCGGTGCGAATGGCAGTGCTCTATCTGCTAGGTGGCGCCCATGCCGAGTAGATGAAGAATTTCAAATTTCAAATGAAAAATTCAAAAAAGGTTACCCCATTTTTCATTCTTAATTTGAAATTTGAAATTTGAAATTTGAAATTCTCATGAACCTCTTGGTCACAAACGGCCGCGTCGTCGATCCGAGTCAGCGACTCGACAGGAAAGCCGATGTTTTGATCGCCGACGCCACGATTGCCGAAGTCAGCAGGAAGGTGAAGTCCTCCGCCGATTGGGTGGGGCGCATGCTGAATAGGAGAAGCTCGAAGTTCGAAGTTCGAACGAAGAATTCAGAATTTCTTCGTTCTAAGTTCGAACTTCGCACTTCGAACTTCATCGCATGAACCTGCTGATTCGGAACGGCCGCGTCGTCGATCCGAGTCAGCGACTCGACGGGAAAGCCGATGTTTTGATCGCCGACGCCACGATTGCCGAAGTCGGCAGGAAGGTGAAGTCGTCCGCCGAAACCATCGATGCCGCCGGCCTGGTGATCGTGCCGGGCTTCATCGATTTGCATGCGCACCTGCGCGAGCCGGGTCAGGAACACAAGGAGACGATCGCGACCGGAACGCGGGCGGCGGTGGCGGGCGGGTACACGGCGGTGTGCGCGATGGCCAACACGATTCCGCCTAACGACGAGCGCGCCGTCACCGAAATGATCATCGCAGAGGCAGCGCGCAACGGGGCCTGCCGGGTGTATCCCATCGGGGCGGTCAGCAAGGGTTTGAAAGGGGAGGAGCTGGCCGAGCTGGCGGACCTGCGCGCCGCCGGATGCGTCGCGGTCAGCGATGACGGCAGGCCGGTCGCGAATCCGCAACTCATGCGACGGGCGCTCGAATATGGCGCCATGCTCCAGATGCCGGTGGTGGCACACGAAGAGGATGCGCACCTCAGCGACGGCGGCGTCATGCACGAAGGCTTCTACTCCACCCTCCTGGGGCTGACCGGCATCCCGGCGGCGTCGGAAGAGACGATGGTCGCGCGCGATGTGATCCTGGCTCAGCTGACGCGTGCCCACCTTCACATCGCGCACCTGTCCACCGCCGGCGCAGTCGAGACGATTCGGGCCGCGCGGAAAGCCGGCGTACACGTCACTTGCGAAGTGACGCCGCATCACATCGCGCTGACCGATGCAACGGTGCGGTCATTCTCGACGAACTTGAAAATGAATCCCCCGCTGCGCTCGGAGGAGCATCGCAATGCCGTCATCGACGCCATCGCGGACGGAACCATCGACGCGATTGCGACCGATCACGCGCCCCATCACTTCGACGAGAAAAACGTGGAGTTCGATCTGGCGCCGTTCGGCGTCATCGGACTCGAGACGGCATTCTCGATCTGCCACCAACGCCTGGTGCGGAAAAAGTTCATCGATTTGCCGCGCCTGATCGATTTGATGTCCTGCGCTCCGGCAAGGATCTTCAATCTTCCCGGCGGCACGTTGCGCGCGGGCTCGCCGGCCGACATCACGCTGCTCGATCTGGAAACGCGATTTCAAGTGACAAACACCTTTCGATCGAAGGCCTCCAACTCGCCCTTCATCGGGGAAACGCTGCAGGGAAGAGTGGTGGTCACCATCGTCGGGGGCCACGTGCAGTACGATCTGCGCGTGCCCGTGGAGCGCCGCCGACCTCGGCGGCGGCAAAAACGATGAAGCGGGTCGTGATCGTCGACGACTCCGCCGCCTATGGCGATCTGTGGTCGGGCTTCATGAAGGAGCGCTACGGCGATCAGGTGGGCGTCGAAACCTATAACCATCCGTATGACGCCCTCCCCAAAATCGACGACGCCATCGATCTGCTGATCGTGGATCTCGAAATGCCCGGGATGGATGGCAAGAAATTCGTCGACTATGCGCGCCAAAAGGGGATTCCGGCGCGACGCATCGTGGTGACCTCGTCCCATTCGGCCGACGAGCTGCACGAACGGTTCAAAATCGGCGAGACCATCGCGGTCATCAACAAGACCGATCCCAAACAACAGGAAGCATTTCTGATGATTTTGGATAGTGTGATGAGGAAACAGGGATGAGGGCTGAGGGATGAGGGAGGAAAGGGTGCATCCCTCATCCCTCAGCCCTCATCCCTCTATAATTCGTACCGTGACGGTCCAAACACCAGCCCCGCCGGCTGCGGAACAGCAGCCCGCGTTCAGCCTCAACGACCTGCTGATCTATATGGCCAAGCAGGAGGCTTCCGATCTCCATCTGAAGCCGATGCGGCCGCCGCTGGTGCGCATTCGCGGAAAGCTCATTCCGATCAAGACCGATCCTCTGAAGCCTGCCGATCTGGAAAAGATGCTGCTGCCCATCCTCAACAAGCCGCAGCGCGAGAAGTTCGATGCTAATCAGTCGGTGGACATCGGTTACGGCGTTCCGGGCGTGGCGCGATTCCGCGCCAATCTGTACATGCAGCGTGGAACGGTGGGCGGGGTCTTCCGCCGCATTCCGATTCAGATCATCGGCATCGATCAGCTCGAGCTGCCGCGCGCCATTCACGATCTGACGCAGATTCCCGACGGCCTGGTGCTGGTCACCGGTCCGACCGGATCGGGGAAGTCGACCACCCTGGCGGCCATGATCTCCGAGCTGGCGGAGAAAGAGCCGCTGCACATCGTGACGATCGAGGATCCGATCGAGTTTCTCTTCATCGACAAGGTGGCCGCCATCTCGCAGCGCGAGATCGGCACGGACACGCCGAGTTTTCGCGAAGCGCTGCGAAACGCGATGCGGCAGGACCCCGACGTCATCATGGTCGGCGAGATGCGCGATGGCGAGACGATGTCGACGGTTCTGACGGCCGCCGAGACGGGACACCTGGTCTTCTCGACGCTGCACACGAACAACGCCGCCCAGACCATCGACCGCATCATCGACGGCTTTCCGCCCGATCAGCACAAGCAGATTCGCGGACAGCTCGGGCTGGTGCTGCGCGGGATCGTCTCGCTGAAGCTCATCAAGACCAAGGAAGGAAAGCTGACCGCGGCGGTCGAGGTCCTGAAGAACACGCCCCAGATCGCGAAGATGATCGAGGATGGCCACACCAAGGACATTCTGGAAGCGATGGAGAGCTCGGTCGGGCTGTTCAAGATGCAGTCGATGAACCAGTCGCTCATCGCGCTGCTGGTCAATCAGAAGATCACCTACGAAGACGCGATGGCGCTCTCCAGCGACAACGACGATCTTTCACTCAAGGTGCGCAAGCTCTTCCCGCAGATCGAAGAGCGCGTGCGCGAAGGGGGGAACATGGCTCCGAGCTATTCGGATTTTTCGCAGATCACCGAGCTGATGGACATCAAGCGGCTCTACGAAGAGCAGGAAGTGCAGTGGCGGCAGCGCATGACCGAAAAAGACGAGGAGATCGAAAACCTCCGCCGCGACATCGAATACCGCCAGCAGCAGATCCAGGATCAACGCGGCGGCTTCGGCGCGAAGGACGAAGAGATCGCCCGGCTGCGCGCCGACATGGACCGCCTCAAAGCCGAAGCGCAGGCCAAGATCGCGCAGGCCCAGGAGCGCATCAAGGAGCTCAATCAGAAGCTGATCGCGGCCGGCGCCGGTTCGCAGACGGGAATGAAACGATAGGGTTGCGGGGTCTCGTGGTTTCGAGGTTTCGTGGTTTGATACCGCGAGACCTCGCAACCGCGAGACCGCGAGACCATGCCTACCAAGCCCTCAAAGCAACTCGAGACCTTCCCCAATCCCAATCCCGACCGCGACTACGAGATCACATTCGAGGCGCCGGAATTCACCTGTCTCTGCCCGATGACCGGGCAGCCCGACTTCGCGACCATCCGCATCCGCTATGTGCCCGATCAAAAGTGTGTCGAGCTCAAATCGTTCAAGCTGTACCTCTGGTCGTATCGCGATGAAGGCGCGTTTCACGAGGCAGTCACGAACCGGATCGCGGACGACCTCGTGCGCGCGCTCGATCCGCGATTCATTTCCGTCGAGGGCGACTTTTACGTGCGCGGCGGCATCAAGACGAAAGTGCAGGTCGAGCACCGGAAGTGAAACCGGTCCTGTTCATTCCCGGCTTTCCGGCCAGCGAGCTTCGCGATGCCGCCACCAAGGCCACCGTCTTTCCGCCCACGCTTGCGACGCTGATCGATCCGGCGAAAAAGGCGGCGCTCATTCAGCGCCTCATCAAGGTGCCGGGCGACCTCGAGGCCGGCCCTCCCATCCGCGACATCCTCGGCGTCGCCAAGCAGGCGCAGTCGCTCTACGACATTCTGAGCGGCAGGTTCGGATACGACACCTCGCATCTCAGCAGCGACTTCTCGGCCATCGGATGGGATTGGCGCCTCAGCATCTCGCATCAGCTGGTGATGGAAAAGTTGGCGGCCGAAGTGAGCCGTCTGTCCACGGGCGGGCGGAAGATCGTCGCGATCGTGCATTCCACGGGCGGCCTCGTCTTTCGGGCGTTCCTGGAGTCGCGACCCGATCTCGTTTCCCGATTCGAGCAGGTGATGGCGTTCGGCATTCCATGGAACGGGACGCTGGAGGCGCTCCATGCGATCACGGAGGGCGAGTCGGCCGGATTTCTCTTCGCGAGGATCACCGCCGAGCAAGGCGCGACGATCATGAGTCATGCGCAAGCGGCGTACGATCTGCTGCCGCCCGACGTGCTTGCGGATGGGTCATGGATGACCGCCGATTACATGCAGCAGCTCGCGGCGACCGCACACGGTGGGTTTCCGCAAGATTTCGATGATCTGCCCGTGACGAATATCTGCGGCTGGGGAGTTGACACCTGGACGTCCCGGGCGTGGACGCACAGCAAAGATGCCGGCGATGGAACGGTTCCGATCACGTCGTCGTCGTGGCTTCGAGGCGCGAATGTGCGCTCCAGGTTTCTTCCGATCGGCGCGTATGCCACTGCGAACATTCCCTACGCGCACTCGCGAATCTGGGACTCGCCGCCGGTGCTGCAGCTATTCGAAGAAGTTCTCAACGACGCTCCGCCGGCGCCGTTTCTGTGTGCCGCCGCCGACAGCGACGACTACATCGACTACAACGCCGATATCGACGTCCGCTTCTCCGCCGACGTCCCCGACTGCACCGTGACCGTCGACCTCGGAGGGTCGCACATCCCGGTCGCGATCAATACCGAAGGCCGCGGCGCGTTCATCCTCAAGCGCACCGGCATTCACCACAACGTCGGCAACGACATCTTCCGCTTCACCGTGACATTTCGTTGGGTGGGCGGGTCAGCGTCGCGCGCGGTGCTGATCAAGTCGGTCTAAAAAGGCAGAAGGCAGAAAGCAGAAGGCAGAAGGTGACTCAGTTTTCACTTCTGCCTGCATCCTTCTGCCTTCTGCCTTCCAAAAGCGGCTCCCGCCCCGTCAATTGCCGATACGCCGCGATGTATTTCTCGCGCGTCTTCGCGACGACGTCGGGCGGCAGCTCGGGGGCGGGCGGGTTCTTGTCCCAGCCGGTCGATTCGAGCCAGTCGCGCACGAACTGCTTGTCAAACGACGGCGGATTTTCGCCCACCGCGTACTGATCGGCGGGCCAGAAGCGTGACGAATCGGGAGTGAGGGCCTCGTCGATCCAGATCACGCGCCCTTCGTACAAGCCGAATTCGAACTTCGTATCGGCGATGATGATGCCGCGCGACGCGGCATATTCGGCGGCCCGGCGATAAATCGTCAGCGTCAATTCGCGAAGTTGTTTCGCGAGGTCCGCGCCGATCATCTCTGACATCCGTTCGAACGGGATGTTCTGGTCGTGTCCCGTCTCTTCCTTCGTGGCCGGCGTGAAGATCGGCTCCCGCAGCTTGCTTGCGACTTTCAGTCGCGGGTCGAGCCGGATTCCGCATACGGTCCCCGATTGCTGATACTCCTTCCAGCCCGATCCGACCAGATAGCCGCGCGCGACGCACTCGATCGGAATCACGGTGCACTTCCGCACGATGACGCTGCGCCCGCGCAGCTCGGGATGCGCGCGTACTTCAGTAGGAAATTTCTGAAACTCGGATTCGAGAAGATGGTTCTCGATGTTCTTGAAATGCGCGAACCAGAAATTCGAAATCTGATTGAGGATCCGTCCCTTGTCGGGAATGCCCGGCGACAGGACGACGTCGAAGGCCGAGATGCGATCGGTGGCCACAAACAAAAACGCCTCGCCGAGGTCGTACACGTCGCGTACTTTTCCTCGGCGGGCGAGTGGGAGGGGGAGCGAAGTATCGAGCAGCGCGCCGGACATCGGCGCGCATTCTACCTTTCGATTTTCAGTTGTACCTCACCAATTCGATCGGCGGTGGCGCGGATCCCGCGCGCGAAGTTGTTGTCGATCTTCTTTCCGATGGCCGTCGGATCGATAGCGGTCTTTCCAAACAGCGCTTTGGGCGTGGCCAGAAGCGTCGGAGACTGATAGGTCGGATCGCCTGAAAGCTGATCGATGATCGACACGTACGGGAAAACGACGGCCTGCTTCGACGGATCGTCGACGAAGAACTCGATCGAGCCGCGATCGAGCTGCACCGGCAGCGTGTCCTGCATGTGCGCCAGAGGCGGAATCGTGAACGGAATGTTGCGCGCGACCGTGTTGCCGTCGATGTCGTAGACATTCAATCGCATGGTGATGCTCGTTCGGCCGAGGTTGACGGCGCCGACATTGGTCCGCCACCCCTGACGCGAGATGTTGCGGACGCCGTGCGCCACGGCGCTGATCCCATCGGTGTCGAAATCCATCAGCCCAGCCCACACGCCCGGGATCGTCTGACCGAAGGTTCCGGCGGAGGAGTTGTTGAACGTGTTCGTCGTGACCAGAAACGCGCGCGAGATCACGTCGTTCGGAACGCCGGGGTTGTCTTCGGCGAACGTCGCGACCAGCAGCGCGCCGCCGCCCGACAAATTGAAAACATCGCTGAGAACGTTGTTCGAGAACGCCACTGCGTTCGCAGGAACGCGAATGAGCGCTTCCAGCCCCTTTCCGCCGAGCGTTGGAACGTATGTGATGCTGACTTTCAGCGCGTAGGACTGCGGATTGAAGACGCTGAATTGCGTCATCCAGCGCGTGCCGAATGCTCCCGGCGTATTGCCCGCGACAGGAATCACGTACGTGTCATTGAGCTGTGCAAAGGCCGAGGAAACACCGAGGAAAAGGCAACAAACGACCGCTAATCTGATGGCTCTCATACTCACCCCTCATGGGACCGGCGGTGGGGAAGTGAGCAGCCGTTATGCCACAGTCCGCTGACGGAAGACGTCTCCTCGGTGGGCGACCATGGCGCCTGCGGGTGACAGCCTGACCCACGATGGGGTCAGGTCTTTGATTCTCGCTTTCCTATACTGGCTGTAGAAATTTCAAGTAACTTTCAGATTGAAAAAGAGAAAGCTGCGCAAACCGACGCGCGGCAAGCTTTCCGTGAAAAGCTTAAGTCGCTCAATTGAGCAGTCCGGATTCTTCATAGCGTAGAGTGAATCGAGAACCAAAGACCTGACCCCATTAGCGCTTGTCGATCGGGGTGTAATCGCGGCGACCGTTTCCGACGAAGACTTGTCGCGGCCTGGCGATCTTCTGATCGGCGTCCTGCAGCATCTCTTCCCACTGCGAGAGCCAGCCCGAGACGCGCGGAATCGCGAAGAGGACCGGGAACATGTCCATCGGAAACTTCATGGCCTGGTAGATCAGGCCGGAATAGAAATCGACGTTGGGATAGAGCTTCCGTTTGACGAAGTACTCGTCTTCGAGCGCGATGCGTTCGAGCTCCAGCGCGATGTCGAGCAGCGGGCTCTTTCCGGTGACTTCAAAAACATCGTAGGCAACTTTCTTGATGATCTTCGCGCGCGGGTCGTAGTTTTTGTAGACCCGGTGACCGAAGCCCATCAGCCGAACGCCTTCGCCACCCTTCACGCGCTGGATGAATGCCGGAATGTTGTTGATCGATCCGATCTCGGTCAGCATGCGGATCACTTCTTCGTTCGCGCCGCCATGCAGCGGTCCATACAGCGCGGCCGCGGCGGCGGCCACCGCCGAATAAGGATCGACATGCGAGCTGCCGACCGCGCGCATGGCGTTGGTCGAGCAGTTCTGTTCGTGATCGGCGTGCAGGATGAACAGGACATCCAGGGCGTGCTCCAGCACCGCATTTGGCTGGTACTTGACCTCGGTGGTCTTGTACATCATGTTGAGAAAGTTGCCGGGGTACGACAGATCGTTGTCGGGATAGGCGTAGGGCTGCCCCATCATGTGGCGATAGCCGAAGGCCGCGATGGTGATCATCTTCGCGACCAGACGCGTGATCTGCTTCTGTCGCGTGGGCGGGTCGAAAATATTCTTCGCTTCCGGATAGAAAGTGCCCAGGGCGGCCAGCGTCGAGATGAGCTTGCCCATCGGATGCGCGTTGTAGCGGAAGGCATCGAGAAGCGATTTCAGGTTCTCGTTGATGAAGGTGTGATGGGTGACGTCGTGCCTCCACTCGGCCAGCTCTTTTTTGTTGGGAAGATGTCCCTGCAGCAGAAGAAACGATGTCTCGAGGTAGGTGCTTTTCTCGGCCAGCTGCTCGATGGGATAGCCGCGATATTCGAGGATTCCCTTGTCGCCGTCGATGAAGGTGATGGCGCTGCGACAGGCAGCAGTGTTCATGAAGGCCGGGTCGTAGGTCATCAGGCCGAAGTCATTGCCGTCGGATTTGATCTGCCGGAGGTCGATGGCGCGGACGGTGCCGTCGGCGATCGGAAGCTCGTATTTTTTTCCGGTTCGATTGTCGACGATCGTCAGGGTGTCGCTGGCCATCGGGCGCGTAAGCCTATCAAATGTCGCCACTTCTCGCAGCGACCAGCGCGACCGCTACGATGGCGGCAGTTTCGGCGCGCAACCGTCGCGGCCCGAGTTGTTCCAACGCTGCACCGGATGCGCGCGCGAGCTGTAATTCGCGTTCGGAAAAGCCGCCTTCGGGACCGATGAAAAGGGTTGCTGGGTTGCTCGGTTGCTCGGTTGCTGGCGGTGTGTCGGCATCGAAAATGATCTTTGTCCCTTCACGTTTGATGGCGTCGTCGAATTCCGTTGGCGTTTCGATCACCGGGATTTTTGAGCGTCCCGATTGCTTGACCGCTTCCAGCACGATTTTTTTCCAGCGATCTTCTCTTCCGCGCAAACGCTCGATGCGCACTTCCATGCGGTCGGTGATCAGCGGAATGAAGGACGCCACGCCTAACTCGGTCGCTTTTTGCAGAACGAGCTCGAATTTCTCGAGCTGAATGATCGACATCGCGAGTCGGATCTCGGTTCTCAGTTCTCGGCTCTCAGATTCGCGAAGTATCGCGATCGAATCCGGATCGTCGAGACGCGCAACAAAATTTCTGCCTTGCGAATCGAAGATCTCGACTTCTTCCCCTTCGCGCACTCGCAACACGCGCGCGTGATGTCGCTCCTCCGAGTGGAGGGCGATGGTCGCGCCGACTTCAACGCGATCAGGAACGAAGAATCGATGCTTCATCGCGGATTCGCGGAATCAGAAACAGCACCGGAATGCCGAGGAACACGGTGAGCCAGAAATAGAACGGATAGCCGGCGTACTGCGCCACGTAGCCGCTGCCGGCGCGGACGGCAGCGCCGGTGAGTCCGAAGGCTGCCGACAGCAGCGCATATTCTGTCGCGGCGCGTTCGCGATCGCAGATCGACATCAGATAGGCGAGGAAGGCAGCGTTGCCGAGGCCGTAACCGAGGTTTTCTACAATCGCGGCGGCGTAAATCGCCCATCGGCCCGCATGCATGGTGGCCACCATCGCGTATCCGAGGTTGGAGAGCGTCTGCGCCACGCCCAGCCAGAGCAGGCCGGCGACCATTCCGAATTTCGCGACGAACCAACCGCCGATAATCGCGCCGCCGATGATGGCGAGTGCGCCGACCACGCTGGTGATGGTACCGATCTCGGCAGGCGAATAGCCGCGGTCGACCCAGTACGGCTTGATCATCGTCACGATCGCAAACTCGCCGATCCGATAGAGAAAAACGATGGTGAGCAGAATTCCGGCGCGCGGCCTGCGCAGCCAATGCGCGAGATCGGCGAAGACGCTCGACTGTTCTTTCCGTTCGCCACGATCGTCGGGCAACATGAGCGCGAAGATCAGGATCCCGGCCGCCAGGGTCGCCGCAACGCCCCACGCCGTCCGCCATCCCACCCGCCCCGCGACGATGGCCAGTCCGCCCGCGCCGACCATCATTGCCACGCGGTAGGCAGTCACTCGGATCGAGTTGACGGGGCCGAGCATCGATGTGGGCGTCGCGCGAATCGTGAATGCGTCGACCGCGATGTCCTGCGTCGCGGATCCCAGGGCCATGAGGGCCACCAGCGCGTAAAAGATGGCGGTGACGGTGGCCGGCAGAACCGCGATCGCGCCTAACACACCCGCGATCACGATGAGCGCACCGGCGATCCACCGCCGATACGTGCCGAAGGTGTCGACCAGCGGCGACCACAAGAACTTCAGCGTCCAGGCGATGGTCACGCTGCTCGCGAGACCGATGACCTTGAGCTCGATGTGCTCGACGCGCAGAT
The DNA here is from genome assembly GCA_035636095.1 of Thermoanaerobaculia bacterium. Lineage (GTDB taxonomy): Bacteria > Acidobacteriota > Thermoanaerobaculia > Gp7-AA8 > Gp7-AA8 > Gp7-AA10. The sequence goes on along the minus strand of DASPZU010000015.1, from coordinate 75,349 downwards.
ACAGCGGGACGAGCTCGGTGACGATGCCGTACGGCAGACCTTCCGAAAAGTAGAGCACGGCTGCGATCGCGCCCACGGCGAGAGGGGTGCGCTGGCGTTCCGACAACGGCTTGATCCTTGCTCTCTCATTGTGCACGACCGATAGGAGGTTTTGTATGCGTAAGCTTTCGATTGTGGCGCTGGTTCTGCTGATGGCTGCCTGTAGCTCCAACAGCGGTCTTGGCGACCTCGGCAGCATCTTCGGCGTTCCGCAGACGTCGAGCAGCAATTCGGGGACGGTGCAGGCGACCGTCAACTTCGTGGACACCACGAATCAGCGGATCGATGTCAACATCCAGTACGTGAACAATCTGCGCAACTCGCAGGGCAATCAGTCGATCTATTACGACAACCGCACCAAGGTCGTCTACCAGGGCAACAGCGGATACAACGTCACCGATCTCGAGCGCGGAGACCAGATCAACGTCAGCGGCAACAGCGGCAACGGCCGCTTTCTGGCCGACACCATTACCGTCACGCGCAACGTTCGCGGCTAACGCGAATAAACCGTTACGGGGAACTGCACCCGGCCCGCCGGCGTGTCGTAATAGGCATTGCCTTGAATGGCGTACGTGGCGCGGTTCCCCTGGACGACGTTTGCCACTTCGTTAAAGATCGTCCGGAGGTTGTCGTACGTGACATGCGATGTCAGATGCACGTCGCCGGTACCGCGTGCCGGGATGTGGATGCCCTGATCGCTGCGAACGTTGTTCAGCACCCGATTGTTGTTGATCAACAAATCGAAATCGAAGTGATCGAGTCGCAGCGCGACTGAATTCGGGTTGTCGACGCCCACCGTGAAGTCAAAGTCCATCGTGGGCGGGATCCCGAGGTTGACGCGCGGGTCGATACCCCGAATCGAATAGGTCGGGTTGATGATGTGCAGATTCGCGAGCGTGTTGCAGCCGCTCAACAAAAACAAAACCGATACGTAAGTAAGTGTGCGTCTCATGCTGGCGAGTTCTGCAAAAGCGAGTCCTGAGTTCTGAGTCCTGAGACACACTCGCCCGCTCAGGACTCAGGACTCAGGACTCAGCACTCAGGACCGGGCGGGTGGGCGGGTGTGTTATGGTCTGCCGGTTGCAAAGAGAGTGGCGTTTTGAGGTGAAGTTTGGGGATTTCGGCAATCATCGCCGCGTATAACGAAGAGAAAACGATCGCTGAAGTCCTCACGGTACTGACGCGTAACCGGCTGATTGACGAAATCATCGTGGTCAGCGACGGCTCGACCGATGCCACCGTCGAGATCGCCCGCTCCTTCGATGTCACCACCATTGCCCTGCGCGAGAACCGCGGCAAGGGATACGCCATGCGCGTCGGCGTGGACTACGCCCGGCACGACATCCTCTTCTTTGTCGATGGCGATATGTTCGACGTCACCGACGATCACATCGCAGCGCTCATTACGCCCGTTCTGCGCGACCAATGCGACATGAACATCGGCGTGCGCAGCCGCGGCTGGATCCGCAACTTTTTCCATCTGCAGATGAAGGTCGGTCCAGTTCTTTCCGGCATCCGAGTCATGCGCCGGGCAGTGTGGGAGACCGTTCCGGTGCGGTATCAGGAGCGCTTCAAGATCGAGGCCGCCCTCAACTTTTTCTGCTCGCACGCCGGCTTCCGGCAACAGCAGACCATCGTCTACAACCTCGGCCACCTCATCAAAGAGAGCAAACGCGGATTGTGGCCGGGCCTTGCCGCGCGCTGGGAAATGAGTCGCGAGGTTTTTCTCCTCCATTGGGATCTGTATGTCTTCGCGACCTGGCAGTCCGACATGGCGGAGCAGTCGTCGCCGCTGCCGGTCACCGAATACGATCTGTTCGAGTGATCGAAAAGGCAGAAAGCAGAAGGCAGAAGGCAGAAGTAACCGCAAAGCAATCTTCTTACTTCTGCCTTCTGCTTTTTGCCTTCTGCCTTCTCCTGTCCTGCGCCCGCGAGTCTCGTTTTCTCGAGCGCAGCGTCTCCCTCGGCGATCATCAGTATCGCTATCGCGTCTGGCTGCCGCCGCATTACACGAAGGTGCATCACTGGCCGGTGATTCTCTTTCTGCACGGCAGCAATGAGCGGGGCGATGACAACGAAAGGCAACTGGCGTTAGGTCTCGCTCCGGCACTCGAGCATTTCGGCGACCGGTACAAAGCGGTGGTGATCTTTCCGCAATGCGGCTTCGGGCAGGAGTGGTACGGCGACATGGAATCGCAGGTGATGGCAGCGCTCGAAAGCTCGATTCGCGAATTCCATGGCGATCGGCGACGGGTGTACCTCACCGGCATCTCGATGGGCGGGACGGGTGCGTGGTACATGGCGCGCCATCGCCGGAGATTCGCGGCTGTGGTTCCGATCTGCGGCGAAGTCGCACGCGATCCCGCCGATCCGTTTCCGGTCGAGCTGCCGCCGGACATCGCGCGCATCGTCGGTGCGCCCGATCCATATTCGGCATTGGCACAGGCAATCGGCACGACCCCGGTGTGGGCGTTTCACGGAACCAGGGACGATGAAGTTCCCGTGCGCGAGTCGCGCAACATGGTCGAAGCTCTTCGGCGCGGCGGTGGAACGGTGACATACACCGAGTATCCGGGCATTGGACACGATGCGTGGGATCTTGCCTACGCCGACGCCGGAATGGCGCGCTGGCTCTTGCAGCAGCGGATGCGTCCACTGCGTTAGTCCGGATACTGGGACAGTTCGCGGATGAACACCTTCTGCAGCGCCCCGCTCGGCGATTCGAAGTACGCCACTCCGCGCACGCTCACCGGTTCGTTTTCACGCAGTCCGCGGCCCCACCCGAATGCCCTCGCCCAGAAGGTCACCACGCCGACGCTGTTAGGCGGAATCTCCTGCTTGAAGTTGTAGAAGCTGTGCCGCAGGTTGTACGCGCCGCCGGCCGGATTGATCGACTGGATGTCAACGCGGATCAGTGTGATGGCGATGGCGGCGTTGTTTTGAACGCTGAGGTTGTACTTGATCTCGATCGGGCCGTACGGGTAACCAAGCTGCGCGGGCCCAACCTCCTGCTCCAGCCCGATTCCCGGCTCGGCGATTTTTGGCTTCGAGGCCGCCTGCTTCGAGCTCGCGCATGCAAAAATGGCGAAAGACAAAGTCAGCAGCCCAAAACGCCTCATCGGATTGGATTCTATTGGATATCGACCGCATTGCGCCCACTCGCCAGCCCGACGCGCCGGTGGTCATGCATCAGAACTGGCACCACCTGCTGTTTCTGCATTGGGAAGTCCCTCCGCAGGAATTGCAGAAGCTGATCGCTCCGGAATTGACCGTCGATACGTTCGACGGAAAGGCCTATGTCGGTCTGGTGCCGTTTACCATGACGGGTGTTCGGGCGGTGATGACGCCGCCGCTTCCGTGGATCTCGAATTTTCATGAAGTCAACGTGCGGACCTACGTGCATCTGGGCGGCCGCGATCCCGGGGTGTGGTTCTTCAGCCTCGATGCGTCGAGCGCGATCGCGGTGGCTGCGGCGCGAGCGGCTTACAAGCTGCCGTATTTCCATTCCAGGATCGACTTTTTCGCGTCGACCGAGGCTCTTCCGACGATCGACTTCGTTGCCAGGCGTGACGATCCCCGTGGGACCACGCCCGCGAACCTGCGAATTCGCTACCGCGCCATGGACGGCATCGTCACGCAGGCGAGTCCCGATACCATCGAGCATTTCCTCATCGAGCGTTACATCCTCTACACCACCGGCGACGACCGCCGACTCCGTCGGGCACGCGTCCACCATCGGCCCTACCGTGTGCAGCGCGCCGTGGTCGACGACTGCCAGGAGACGATGACGTGGGCGGCCGGCATTCGCCACGCCGAGACGCAGCCCATGAGGCATTACGCCGGCGAAGTGAGCGTCAAAATCTACCCGCTGGAACGCTGCTCCTAACCGCATTTGTTACGATTCCAAAGCTTGGTCTCCAAGACGAATTCGCTGCGCCACCGTCTCGACTTCGAGAAGCTGATTTCGTCGATTTCCACGAACTTCATCAATCTTCCGCCCGAGGAGATCGACAACGGCATCAGTGAGGCCCTCGGCACGGTTGCTCGCTTCGTAGGCGCCGATCACTCCTCCGTCTATCTGTTTTCTGATGATCGGAAAACAGCGCGTATGGTCTATGAATGGCCCGCCACCGGTTCGGACCGAAATTTTTCAATCGCCGACTTTCCGTGGACCATGCGCCACCTTCTGCAGCAGCAACACATCGTGGTGGACGTCGACGACATGCCGGAAGAGGCCGCACGAGAGCGCGAGGTCTATCAAGAAGGGGGCAATCGATCTGCCATCGCCATCCCAATGCTGTACAACCGTGAAACCATCGGCGTCCTGGGCGTTGGCAGCGCCTCGAAAGTGGAATGGTCCGACGAGACCGTGGCGCTGCTCAGGATCACCGGCGAAATCTTCATCAACGCGCTGCAGCGCAATCGCGTGGAGCGCGCCTTGCGCGAGAGTGAGGCCCGCTACCGACTGATGGCAGAGAACTCGACCGACATCATCTCGCGCACGACCACTTCCGGCATCATCCTCTACGCCTCCGATGCCTGTCGGCGACTGATCGGCTATGAAGCCGCGGAGCTTGTGGGCCGATCGATTTACGAATTCATGCATCCCGATGATCGTGAAGAGACGCGGCATCTCAGCTATCTGATCAACGAGACCACGCCCACGACCTACACCTACCGGCTCATGAAAAAGAGCGGAGCATCGGCGTGGTTCGAAACCACCAGCCGCTCGGTGCGAAATCCCCTCACCAACGACGTCGATGAGTTCATCAGCGTCTCGCGCGATATCACGGAAAGAAAAATCGTCGAGGAGCAGATCGAGCATCAGGCTTACCACGACGCGCTGACCGGTTTGCCGAACCGGCGGCTGTTTCGCGACCGCCTGACCATCGCGCTGGCGCACGCGCGGCGCATGGACACGCCGCTGGCGGTTGTCTTTCTCGATCTCGATCGCTTCAAGGACGTCAACGACAGCCTGGGGCACAGTTTCGGTGACGAGCTGCTCAAGGCCATCGCGATCCGGCTCCGAAGCGCGCTGCGGCAGGAAGACTCGATCGCGCGCATGGGCGGCGACGAGTTCACCATTCTCATCGCGAACCTGAAAACTGCCGATGACGCGGTCAGAATCGCGCAGAAGATCCTCGACGTCGTCGCGCAGCCGCTCCGTGTCGAAGGGACGGAGATCTTCATCACCACCAGTGTCGGCATCGCGCTGTTTCCCAACGACGGCGACACCGCCGAAGCGCTGCTGAAGAATGCCGATCACGCCATGTATCGCGCCAAAGAAGCCGGGCCCAACCTGGTGCAGCTCTTCACGCCCTCGATGAACACGCGCGCGATGGAGCGGATGTCGCTCGAGAACAGCCTGCGGCATGCCATCGAGCGCGGCGAATTCAGCCTGCACTATCAGCCCGTCATCAAGGTCGCGACCGAATCGATGGTGGGGATGGAGGCGCTCTTGCGCTGGAATCGTCCCGGTCAGGAGCCGATCGAGCCGGCCGACTTCATCCCCATTGCCGAAGAGACGCGGCTGATCGTACCCATCGGGGAGTGGGTGCTGCGTCAGGCTTGTCGCCAGGCCAAGCGATGGCAGCGGGACTATCCCGAGCTGCGCATGTCGGTGAACCTTTCACCGTGGCAGTTTCAGCACACCGACCTGGTCAAGATGATCAGCGCCGCGCTGGAAGAATCGGGACTTGCTCCGCGCGATCTGCAGCTCGAGATCACTGAGAGCGCCGCCATGCAGAACTCGGAGCGCACCATCGCGACCCTCAACCGGCTGAACGAAATGGGCGTGCAGCTGGCGCTGGACGATTTCGGCACCGGTCACTCGGCGCTGAGCTATCTGCGGCGGTTTCCGATTCACAGCGTGAAGATCGATCAGGAATTCGTGCACGCCATCGATTGGAGTGCCGCCGACCGCGCCATCGTGTCCGCCATCATCGCCATGGCCCGTGGACTCAACCTGCGCGTGGTGGCTGAGGGCGTCGAAACCGCGGCGGAGCTGGCATTTCTGCGCGCCGCCGGCTGCGAGGAAGTGCAGGGATTTCTGCTGGGAAGGCCGGCGGCCGCGCTTGTTCCGGCCGAGTGAGTCATACTTCCGCCACAATCGCGTCCAAAATTTTCCTTTCGGTTTCCTCGCTCATGCCCAATCGCCGACTTTTATTGACAGGGGAGCGGCATCGACATGATTCGTCAAGCGGCAGTTTGCATCCTCCTCATGCTCGTGGCGGCAGGCGCCCGCGCGGCCGACAAGCTGACCATTGTCAAGGCGGGTCCGGTCGGCGAGATCGCCAGCCTCGCTGAAGCGAACGAGATTCGGGTCGTCTTCTCTGAGCCGATGGTAGTCCTCGGCAAAATCCCGAAAGTCGTTGCCGCTCCTTTTTTTCACATCGCGCCGCAAGTCAGCGGAATTTTTCGCTGGTCCGGCACGACCACGCTGATCTTCACACCCGATCCGAAAACGCCGCTGCCGTTCGCGACGAAATTCGATGTCACCATCGACGCCGACGCGAAAGCCGTCAGCGGCAAGACGCTCGATCAGGCCTACGACTTTTCGTTCACGACGCCGACCATCGCGCTTCTCAATACCAACTGGAATCGCAAGGGGGGCCGATTCGATGCGCCGGTCGTGATCGCATTGCGATTCAATCAGCCCGTCGACGCCAACACCATCGGCCAGCATCTGCAGCTTCGAACGAAAGCGCACGAATTACCCGAGCCTGACGCTCCGGCCGAAAACGATTCTGCCTTCGAGGCCAAAGTTGCAGCGGCGCGAGAGGCAGCGGCGTCCGATGGCGTCCCGATTCTGTCGTTCTTTCCGACCGAGTGGGACAAGAAGCTCTTTCCGCCCGCGAAAGATCTGGTGGTGGTCGAAACGAAGCCTGGAATTCCACCCGATACCTGGATTCAGGTTTATCTCGATGAGAAGCTCGTCGAAAGAAGCGGAAGAGTCGCAAGCGGGCGCAATCAGTCGTACACCATTCAGCTCGGGCAAACGTTGTTCGTGTCGGGGCTCTGGTGCAAGAAGGAATGCGAGCCGGAAGATTACAACCCCATCGGGCTGCGCGCTTCCGCGAGCTGGGAGCACATCCGCGACGCGGTCCAGGTCGCGGACGTAACGGACCCCGCACACAAGGTTCCGCTCGTTCGGGCGAAGCGCGAAGTTCCCGACTGGCGGAACATCACGAGTTCCGTGAGTCTCGACGAGCTCGGATTCTCGCTGCAGCCGGCGCACACATACGCAGTCCGGGTCGATCCGAATCTCGAATCCGAAGATGGTCAAAAGCTCGGATACACCTGGACGGGCTTGATCGAGTATTGGCACAAGCGGGCCTTCATCAGCTTCGGGGACGGACACGGGGTGTGGGAGTCGAGCGGAGGAACGGTACTTCCATTCCACTCACGAAACTTTCAGAACGCGACGCAGTGGATGATGCCGCTGTCCATCGAGCAGATGATGCCGACCATGCTCGAGCTGGAGAAGAACGGGTTTCATCAGACGCCGCCTTCCGCTTCGTCGGAACGCAAGTTTGCTCCGGTTCCCGACAAGATCCAATCCTACGGTTTGAATCTGAAATCGGTGCTCGGCGCCAACGGCCACGGATTTGTGTGGGCGGCAGTGCAGGCCGGCCAACCCATCCCACGCGCACACGCAATCGTCGGCCAGACCGCCTCCACCCTGGTGCAAGTCACGAACCTCGGCATTTCGATCAAGGACAGCCCGCAGAACACGCTGATTCTGATCGCCCGACTCGACACGGCGGCGCCGGTGGCGGGAGTCAAGGTCTCGATTCGGACAACCGACAACAAAGTGTTTTGGACCGGTTCGACCGACGAGCATGGGATTGTCGTCGCGCCTAACACCGATCTGCGAGCCGAACGGAAAGAACCCAAGCCCGACGAGGAGGAGTACGTCAATGAGTGGCCGGCGCTCGGCGATCTTCACTTCATCGTGGTTGCCGAAAAGGACGGCGACATGGCCTACGCCGCCAGCAATTGGAATGAGGGCGTGCAGCCGTGGGAATTCGGAACGAGCTTCAATCTGGCCGAAGCAGGTTCGCTGCTTCGCGGCCAGGTCTTCACCGACCGCGGCGTCTACAAGCTCGGCGAAGAGGTGCACTTCAAGGCCGTCCTGCGCGGCGACACGCCGACGGGAGTGCAGCTGCTGCCACAAACCGCGGTCGACGTCAGCGTCCGCGACAGCCACGACAAAGAAATCGACAAGCGGACCGTCAACCTCAACGAGTGGAGCAGCTCCGAATGGACGATGACCATTCCCGCCGAGGGCGTGCTGGGCGGCTATCAGGTTCTGGCACGAGCGAAAGGGCAACATCTTCGCGTCTATGGAAGTTTTCTGGTGGCGGCCTATCGGCGCCCTGATTTCCGAGTCGACGTTACGCTCAACTCGCCCAGCACCATCGCTGGGACGAAGCTGACCGGCACCGTCAGCGCGCAGTATCTCTTCGGCGCGCCGATGGCCTCGCGGCCGGTGCAATGGACGTACTCGAAATCGATGGCCTACGACGTGCCGGCCGCGATCCGCGATCGATATCCGGAAGACCAATTCACTTTTCTCGGACGCGACTACGAGGAGAACATCCCCGGCGGGACGATCGCGAAAAAAGACGCCAAGGTGAACGCCAAGGGGCTGCTCACTCTCGATCTCGACACCGACCTCAAGGCGGGCTGGCCGTTCACGTACACCCTCGAAGGCGACGTGACCGACGTCTCGCGCCAGCACATCGCCAACCGCGCCTCCTTCCGAGTCGATCCGCTACCTTGGTACATTGGTACCAAGGCGCCACCGTACTTCGCTGAGGCTGCCAGGGGCATTGACACTTCCATCGTCGCGGTCGGGCTGAACGGCGAGGCCGCTCCCGGCGTCACGGTGACTGTCGATTTGCACCGCATCCAGTGGAACAGCGTCCGCTCCGCCACCGGAAACGGTTTTTACACCTGGGAAACGAAGCGTAAGGAAATCCCGGCCGGCACGTGGACGATCACTTCGGAGGGGCAACCGGTGCCGCTGCATGTGCCCTTGAACGACGGCGGCGAATACGTCCTCATTGCGCGTGCATCCGATGCGCAAGGCCGATCGACGACCACGCGCAGTTGGTTCTACGCCCTCGGTCCCGGCTACACGGCATGGGCGCGATACGACAGCAACCGCATCGACCTCGTGCCGGAACGGAAAACGTATCGCCCCGGCGAAACGGCCCGCATCATGATCAAGTCGCCGTGGGAGCGCGCCACAGCGCTGCTGACCACCGAGCGAGAAGGCGTGCGCACCTGGACGCCATTCGAGCTGACCTCGACGCAGCAAACCGTCACGGTGCCGATCACCGAGCACGAGATCCCCAATGTTTTCGTCTCGGTGTTGCTCGTCAAAGGCCGGACGAAGGAGGGCGTCGAAGACGAAAGCGACCCCGGCAAGCCGACGTTTCGACTCGGCTACGTCGAGCTGCAAGTCGAGGATGCAACCAAGCGCCTCAAGGTCGACGTCAAAGCGAACAGCAGCGAGTTTCGTCCGGCCGCCAGGGCCAGCGTCGACGTCAACGTTCATGACGTGGATGGGAAAGCAGTTCGTTCTGAAGTCACGCTATGGGCAGTCGACTACGGCGTGCTCTCGCTGACCGGCTACCGAACGCCGGACGTGCTCGAATCGATCTACATCAGCAAGGCGCTGCAGGTCGTCAACGACGATTCGCGGCAGAAAATCGTCAGCCGGCGTGTGTTGACGCCCAAGGGAGCGACGCAGGGTGGGGGCGGCGGGGCGGAGTCGGGGCCGGGGATGATGCGGCGCGACTTCCGCGTCCTGGCGTTTTGGCTTGGCTCGATCGCGACCGACGCGCGCGGCCGCGCGCACGCTGACGTGACATTGCCTGAATCGCTGACGACCTATCGCATCATGGCCGTCGCGGGTGACAAGGTCTCGCGATTCGGCTGGGGACAAAACGAGATCCGCATCAACAAGCCCGTGCTGCTCACCCAGGCCTTCCCGCGATTCCTGGCCCTCGGCGACAAGGCCTATTTCGGATCGGTGGTCCACTCGCAGTTGAAACAAGGCGGTAGAGCGACGGTCACGATCAAATCGCTCGATCCGGCGATCGTCGAGATCACCGGCGATCCAACTTCAGCGATCGATGTCGGGCCGCAGGGGACGGCGGAAGTTCGATTCAACGCTGCTGCGAAATCGGTCGGCGTCGCGCGCCTTCAAATGACCGTCAATCTGAACGGCGAGAGCGACGCGTTCGAAGATGTGCTACCGGTTCGCCTGCTCAGTCCCACCGAAACTGTCGCGGCCTACGGCGAAGCGAAACCGACTGCCAGGGAAACTCTCGAAGTTCCGCACGACGTCGTGCCGTCGATTGGCGGCCTGCACCTGGAGCTGTCATCGACCGCCATGGTCGGTCTGGCCGAGGGGGCGGAGTATCTGGTCGAATATCCGTACGGATGCGCCGAGCAACGCGCGTCCGGCGCCATGGCCCTCATGCTCACCGCCGACCTCGGCGACGCCTTCGCGCTGCCGGGCATCGACGCCAAGAAGGGTCGTACCATCGCGCAGCAGACGATCATCGAGCTATACAAGTTCCAGTGTCCCAACGGCGGATTCGCCTACTGGCCGGGCGATTGCCGGTTCACGTCGCCATATCTGACCGCCAACGTCGTTCACGTGCTGCAGCGCGGACAGAAGTTGAACTACGACGTCAGCGCCGATGTTCTCAAACGCGCGTACGACTATCTCGACGGCAGTCTCAAGGAGCAGCGGCCGGAGAACGAAGGCTGGTGGCCGGCCTACACTGCCTGGCAAGCCTTCGCGGTCAAAGTGCTGGTCGAGGGCGGACGCAACGAGGACAGCCATATCAACCGGCTGTATTCGTATGTCGATCGTATGCCGGTCTTCGGCATCGCATTTCTCGCCGATGCCGACCCGCAGCATCGCACCGAGCTCCTGCGCCGCATCAACAACGCGATTCTTCCCGAAGGTGGAACGGCGCATGTCGAGGAGCTGGCCGATCCGTACCTGCTGTGGTTCTGGAATTCCAACGTGCGAAGCAGCGCCATCGTTCTCGACGCGCTGGTCCGCAATACCGCCGATGAGCAGATGACAAAGCAGATCGTGCGCTGGCTGATGAAGGTGCGCGTGAAAGGGCGCTGGGGCAACACGCAGGAGAACGCCTGGGCGATGGAATCGCTCATCGATTACTACAAGCGCTACGAGAAGGAACCGCCGAATTTCACCGCCACCGCGACGGTTGCCGACTCCGTCATCGCGCGCGACGAATTCCGCGGAAGGACGACCGAGGCCAAGACGCACGACGTGCCGATGATGAAGCTCAGTGGAGCACCGCCGACCTCGGCGGTGATCTTCAACCGCGAGGGCACCGGCACGCTGTTCTACCTCGTGACGCTGAAGTATGGCCTGACAGGCATCTTCCACGATTCTGCCGACCGCGGATTCTCGATCGAGCGGCATTACTCGCAGAAGGATTTCAAAGCCGGCGATCTGATCAAGGTCACGCTCCGCTTGCGCAACACCAAGGAGCGCCGCTACGTGGCGGTCACCGATCCGATTCCGGCCGGCACCGAGCCGGTCGACACCTGGTTCGCGACCACGGCCTCGGAAATGTCCGAGCAGCTTCGAACCGACAATCCCGAGAACTACGACTGGACGTCGTGGTGGCGCCACGGCGGGTTCGATCACATCGAGCGCCACGACGATCGCGTCAATCTTTTTGCGACGCGGCTCGATGAAGGCGTCCACGAATTCACGTACCTCGTCCGCGCCACGACCGCCGGCACATTCATCGCCGCCCCTGCGCGCGTCGAGGAGATGTATGAGCCGGAAGTGTTCGGCCGCACCTCCACCGACGTCGTGGAGGTCAAGCCTTGAAAAAGTTGTCGGTTGTCGGTTGTCTGTTGTCGGTCATCAGTCTCGCTATTTGGATGCGAATTGGGCCGATTCCAGAGATCAGACCCGAGACGACGCCGACCATCGTCGATCGCAACGGCATCATTCTTTCCGAGCCGCTGTCGGCAAATGGGACGCGCAGCACCTGGATCACGGCGATTCCCGACAACATCGCCAAGGCCGCCATGGCCGCGGAAGATCACCGCTTTTACCATCACATCGGCATCGATCCGATCGGCACCGCGCGAGCGGCCTTCCACAATCTCCTGCACGTGCGCGTCGTCGAAGGGGGATCGACGATCACGCAGCAAGTCGCGAAGCTCATGGTTCCGGGCGCGCCGCGCAGCGTCCGCTCGAAAGTTCGCGAGGCGATCACGGCGCTCAGACTCGAGCATCGTCACTCCAAGGCCGAGATTCTGGCGTTGTACCTGAATCTGGCCCCTTATGGCCAGCAGACCGTGGGAATCGCGCGCGCGAGCGATCGCTACTTCGGCTGCCAGCCTGATCAACTCACCATCGCGCAGGCGGCATATCTGGCGGCTTTGCCGCGACGACCCGGAACGCCCAGGCTCGCGCTACAGCGTCAACGCTTGATCCTCCGCCGCCTGCGTGAGCTGAAGATGATCTCCGAGCCCGACTACCGCACCGCTCGCGCGGAGCGTTTGTCGTTCGACCGCGGACGCCATCCGATGATCGCGCCGCATTTTGTCGCGCGGATTCTCAGTGGAGCGCCGTCGACCTCGGCGGCGATCATTCGCACCTCTCTCGATGCAAATCTCCAGCGCGAAATCCACGGCATCATCGCGGCGCATCGCTCCGATCTGCTGCGCCACGGCGCGCACAGCGTCGCGATCGCGGTCCTCGACAATCGGACGCGCGAATGGCTGGCGTGGGAAGGCTCGGGCGATTACTTCGGTGAAAATTTCGGCGGCGCGATCGATGGCGTGACGACGCTGCGCCAGCCTGGATCGACTCTGAAGCCGTTGACGTACGCGCTCGCTTTCGAGCAAGGCTTGACTCCCGCCACGGTCATCGCGGACGTGCCGTCGCATTTCGCGACTGCTGAGCCGGGCGTCATCTACACGCCCCGCAACTACGATGGAAAATTTCGCGGACCACTGCGCGCGCGCGTCGCGCTTGCCGGGTCGGAAAACGTGCCGGCAGTGGCGACGCTCGCCAAAATCGGTCCCGAGTCGCTGCTGCGATTCCTTCGCCACGCCGGCTTCCGTGATCTCACGCACACCGCCGACTACTACGGAGTCGGCCTGACGCTCGGCGATGCCGAGGTGACCCTGGAGCAGTTGGTGACGGCGTATGCCATCTTCGCGCGCGGCGGTGATGGCGTGATGTCGCAGCGCACCGCGTTCTGGATCACCGACATCCTCAGCGATGAACACGCCCGCGAGTACATCTTCGGATCGGGCGGCAGTCTCGATTTCCCATTCCAGGTCGCCGTGAAGACCGGAACTTCGCAGGCCTATCGCGACAACTGGACGGTCGGGTACACGCGCGAAATCACTGTCGGCGTGTGGGTGGGGAATTTCGATCGCAGCGAGTTGCGCAACTCGAGCGGCATCACCGGCGCCGCGCCGATTTTTCACGACGTGATGCTGGCGGCCGTGAAGAGAGTGGGGGGCGGGCGGGGAACGATCGTCGATCGTCCTGCCGATCTCGAGCGGCGGCCGATTTGCGCGCTCTCCGGCCATCGTCCGTCGATGGAGTGTCCCGCCGTCGAAAGCGAGTGGATGCCCGCCTCAAATCGCGTCGAATTCTGTTCGTGGCATCACTCGCAGCGCGTTGAATTGCCTGCTGAATATCGCGCCTGGGATGTGGGTCCGGCTTCAGCCCGTCGCTCGCCTGTCCTTCACATCTTGAATCCCGCCGAGGGCGCGACTTACTGGATCGATCCAACCCTTCGTGCCGAGTTCCAGGCGCTTCAGCTCAAAGCCACCGCTCCCGTAACGTGGATGGTCGATGGCCGTCACACAGATGACGCGTGGTCTCTGCGCGGGGGCAGGCACACGATCACCGCCGTCGACGACGAAGGCCGCCGCGATTCTGTAACGATCACCGTCCGCTGATTTGCCTCATACTTGCAACAGGAAAAATGCATGATCAAGCCGATCATCGGAATTGGTTCCGATGTTCTTCAGAAGAAAGGCGAGCGCGACCGCGCCTTCGCGTACAACACCTACATCGACTCGCTGCGCCGCGCCGGCGCGGTCCCGGTAGTCATACCGCCTCAGCCCGAGAATGCTGAGACCATCGCCGAAGGACTCGACGGAATTCTGTTGGCCGGAGGCGACGACTGCGATCCTGCCGTCTATGGCGAGCAGCCGCACCCGACCGTGGAGCCGATGGATCCGCGACGGCAGAACAACGACATCACGCTGGCGCGCGTCGCCCGGAACCGCGGCATCCCCACCCTGGGCATCTGCCTCGGCGTCCAGGTGATGAATGTCGCAGCCGGTGGAACGTTGATTCAAGACATCGATTCGGAAATGCGGACCGACATCGAGCATGCCAGCGAGCCGAGCGACCGCCATCGACACGATGTTCTCCTCCAGGACGGCACCCGACTGGCCCAGATCCTCGGCCAGCAGGAGCTGGAGGTGAACTCGTCGCACCATCAGGCCATTCGCCACGTCGGCGACGGCCTTCGCGTGACCGCCCACGCGCCCGACGGAATCATCGAGGGCCTGGAAGATCCCGCCCACCCGTTCTACGTCGGTGTGCAGTGGCACCCGGAAGACATGGCGGGCGAGTCGTCCGCCGCATCGCTGTTTGGCGCATTTGTGGACGCCGCACGGCGCTACGCGGAGAAAAAGCGGAAGCGCTCCGCCGATTTGTCACCGGTCGGCGCGGCCGAAGCGGAATAGGGTTTTGAGAGCGTAGGTTGATGCGCCACGGAGGAGCGGCATTGAAACGAACCCTGCTGCTGGCAGTGGTCGCCACGCTGGCGGCGCAACAACTCCCCGCCGACCCGTGGCTGAAGTCTCTGGCCACCGCGCAAAGGAAAGCGAAGGAGCGCAACGCGCTGATCTTCGTCGAGCTCTTCGCCGACTGGTGCGGCTGGTGTCACAAGATGGAGCAGGACGTTTTTCCCAGCGAGGCGTTCCAGAAGGCCACTGAGAACAAGGTGTTGCTGCGTCTCAACACCGAGGATAACGGCGAGGGGACGCAGTTGTCGCAGAGGTTCAGCGTCGCCAGCCTCCCCACCACGATTCTCCTCACTCCAAATGGTACGGTCGCCGGCATGATTCGCGGTTACGCGCCCGCAAAAGAGTACGTTCGCACCATGACCGAGACGGAGTCGAAGTACAAAGATTTTCTGAAGCGCGTGAAGTCCGAAGGCTCCATCTCGAAGGATTACGACAAGCGGCTCGACCTGGCGCGAGAGTTCCGTACGCATTTCGAGCTGCCGGAGACCGAATCGCGCTTGCAAGCGCTCACGACGGAATCCGGCGTCCCGCAGAAAGTGCGTGACGAGGCCTACTACGAGCTGGCGATGACCCAGGTGGTGGGAAAGAAATACGACGCCGGATTGAAAACCATCCGAAAATTCGCCACCGTGCAGAGCAAAGGCGAATCGTATGAGAGGTCCCGCCTCCTGGCGGCCGACATCTACATGATCCAGGGAAATTTCCAGGACGCCGTCAACGAGTTCCGCACCTTCAAGGCAAACTTCCCGAAGTCGCCTTACATCCAGAATGTCGACGTCGTCCTGCCGCAGCTCGAGCAGCGCGTCAAGCAGCCCTAGCCGGTGCGCGCTCCACTCTTCGCAGCCGTCGCTTCTTTTCTGGCCGCCGCCCTTCCGGCGCAATTCGAATCTCCGATTCCAAAAAAGGATCTCGTCACGCTGACCGCCGCCATCACCCAGAAGAGCGGCGATCAGGTGAGAGGCGTGATTACCGCCGCAATCGAGAAGGGATGGCACGTCAACTCGGCGCATCCGCTCGAATCCTTCGCGATCCCGACCACGCTGTCGTTCGAGAGCGCCGACCTTTTGAAGGCCGACTTCCCGCCCCACCTGATCAAGAGCTTCACGTTCAGCGGCGGAACAAAGCTGGCGGTTTATGAAGGAACGATTTCGATTCCCTTCACCGCCAAAACCACTGCTCAAAACATCACCGCAAAGCTGCACTATCAGGCGTGCAACGACAATGTCTGCCTTCCGCCACGAAACGCGACGCTCGCGATTTCGCTGAGTGGAGCGCCGCCGACCGCGGCGGCGCGGACCGGCGAGGCCGCCGGCGCTCCACCCGCCAGCTTCATGCCCCTCTCCGCCGCCCCCAAAGACAAGGTCACCAGCGCGTTTCTATCGCACGGCCTTCCGCTGACGCTGTTGATCCTTTTTGTGGGCGGGCTGGCGCTGAACCTGACGCCATGCGTCTTCCCGATGATTCCGATCACGCTCGGATTCTTCGCGATGCAGAGCGACGGCCGCCGATCGCGACGCCTGGCGCTCTCCGCTTTTTATGTCGCGGGCCTGGTGGTGATGTATTCCGCGTTAGGCGTGGCGGCAGCGCTGTCCGGAAAGCTGTTCGGATCGTGGCTGCAACATCCGGCCGTGCTGATTGGATTCGCGCTTTTGATGCTGGTGCTGGCGTCGTCGATGTTTGGGGCGTGGGAGATGACCGTGCCGCAGTTCATCGGGCGGCGGTCGGGGGGGCGGGCCGGGTTGGTGGGGGCGGCGGTGATGGGGCTGTTTGTGGGCATCGTCGCGGCGCCGTGCGTCGGTCCGGTTGTGGTCGCGCTTTTCACGCTGGTGGCCGGGATCGGAAAGCCCCTGCTCGGATTCGTCATGTTCGGCTCTCTCGCCCTTGGCCTCGGGTCGCCATATCTGGTCGCGCTCAACGCCATGCCGCGTCCCGGCGAATGGATGGTGCAAGTCAAGAAAGCGATGGGTTTCGTTCTCGTCGCCATGGCGTTCTACTTCCTGCGGCCGCTGATCGGAGACGGCGCGTTTCGCTGGGGCGTGGCCGCGAGTCTTCTCATCGGCGCGCTGTTTTTGTTCTTCAGCCGCGGCGTCGGACAGCGCGGCGGTCGCGTCCTTCGGCTGGCCTGTGCCAGTCTGTTGCTGATCTTGGGCGCGGCATTTGTCGTGCCGCGTACGAAGGGCGCGAGCGTCGAATGGCAGAAATATGACACGAAGACCATCACAAATGCCGGCAAGCCCGTCATCGTCGACTTCTATGCTGACTGGTGCCTGCCCTGCAAAGAGCTGGACGAAAAAACATTCAGCGATCGCTCAGTGGCCACGGAGCTCGACCGATTCGTTCGCGTGAAAGCCAATCTGACCAACAACGAGGATCCGGCCGTGCAAAAACTCACCGAGCAATACAAGATCGTCGGTGTGCCAACGATCGTCTTCCTCGATTCAGGCGGACACGAACTGAACGCGCAGCGGCTGACCGGATTCGAAAATCCGCAGGCGTTCGTGGCGCGCCTCAAGCAAGTGCGGTAATCGTCATCCCGAGCCGCGCAGACGGCGAAGGATCTCAGGTTGCCACGCTGTTCGCATATTGAGATCCTTCGTTACGCTCAGGATGACGACCATTCCGATAGTCGAAGTAACCCGCATCCGCGATCGCATCGCACGCGCACACGAGCTTGCCGCCGCGCAATTTCGGGACACCTTTGTTCCAGGCGAGACTCCGCCCACGGCGCATCTCGAGATCTTCGCATCGGCGCTCCTCGAATATGCGGAGGGAGTTCATCTGGACGGACGTGTTCAGTACCAGATCGACGGCGACCTCAGCGTACCCTTCGTCGTTCCTGACGAGCCGCTCTTCAAATATTTCGAGGTCGATCGCACGCCATCCGCGATCTTCGAATACTGGCTGGTCATCTCGGAGATCATCGGGTCGGCGTCATGGCGCATGACGACCGTCATCGCGTCATCCGACGAATACGATGCCGCGCTGCGCCGAACGCAGTCGGCGCAGATCGTGCGCGCCCTGGTGGCGTCGTTTCTTCCGTCGGTGGAGCTGCGAAGCGACGGCACCGCTTTTCTCGAGGCCACCGTCTACACCCGCGCGGACGAAGAGCGCATCGAGCGCCGCCTCCTGCTGTTGGATGCGCTCAACGAATTTCACTACCACGGCCGCGAGCTGATTGCAGAAGGGCGGGGCGGAGTGCTGGTCTAACCGAGCACTCCCGCCAGAATGTCGTACGACTTCAGCTCGTGGCCGAGGAATTCGCGGCGGACTTTGGCGGCCAGGGTGCGCATCCCGCGGAGCGGGACTTTCGGTTGACGCTCCACGAATTCCTCGATGGGCAGGCGAATCAGCGCTTCGATGGCATTGTCCAGCGGAGGCAAGATTCCTGCGAGGCGCAGGATCCAAATCTCCGCGTAGGCGACCACCGCCATCGGGTCCGCCCCCTCCAGCAGGGCGGCGGTCGTGCGATCGAGAAGGCGATAAATCAAGTCCGCCGGATCGCCGGGTTGGGCGAATGTGTCGACCGTCTCCGCGATGTACGAGGCCGCGACGTTGCTGACGAGATTCTGCTGCGCTGGAAAGAGCGATCGGATCAGATCGACCGATTCGATCCGGACGACTTCTTCCGATTCACGCTCCATGAATCCGATTTTCACTTTGGCAAGCGGCTCCAGCGCTGCGCCGAAGCGGCTTTTGAGGCTCCGCGCGCCGTAAGCCCAACCTTTTTTCTTGCCGTGATCGGGAGTGAGAAAGACGACCAGTTTGTCGCGCTCGCGCGCCGGAAAAGTGTTGAGGATGATCGCTTCGGTGCGCTCGGGGCGCATGACCACAGCGTACACTCCCGCCGTGCAGCTCGTCGTCACCATCTACGAACCGACAGCGGACGCCGCTATCAACGCCATTCGGGCGCTGCGCGACGATCACGACATGATCGAAGTGCGCCTCGATGCCTTCGGCGGCCGCGACGCCGAGGCCTTCCGGCGCGTGACGTCCAAGCCGATCCTCTTCACGAACCGCGGCGGTGAGCCGATCGACGCCGACTTCGGACTCATCGACGTCGAATACGGCCGCAAAGTGAAGCATCCCGAGCGGACGGTGTTGTCGTTCCACGATTTCGACGGCCTGCCCGATGTGCAGCCGCTGATCGACAAGATGCTGGCGGAGCGCTGCTGCTACACCAAGATCGCCGTCACGCCGCACACGCTCCGCGAAAACGAAGCGCTGCTGGCGGCGATCAAGCCGGGAATGACGATCATCGGGATGGGGGAGCGCGGGCTCTATTCGAGGATCCTCGCGCCATTTTTCGGATCGGAGCTGTTTTTCGCAGGCGATGCCGCGCCGGGACAGTTGCCGCTCGATCGCGCTCTCGCGATTTACGGCGATCGCAGACTCCCGAAGCCGGAGAAAATCTTTGCGATCGCGGGTGACCCGGCCGGCAACAGCCTTTCGCCGACGATTCACAATCCGCTGTTTCGAAAGCACCGACTGGCGGGCGCCTACACCATCGCATCCTTCGAAAATTTCAACGAGATCACGAAATCGTTCGAAGGCGGCCGCATCGCCGGTCTCAGCGTGACGGCGCCGTTCAAGACGGAGGCGCTGGCGTTCGCGAAACGGGTCGGCGCGGAGGTCGGGCCTAACGCAAAAGAAGCGGAGGCCGTCAACACCTTGGTGCGGACGCGGGCAGGCATCATCGCCGACAACACTGACGTCGACGGCTTCGAGATCCTGCTGCGGGGGGTGCACGCGCGGCGCGCGGCTGTGGCGGGGGCGGGAGCGACGGCGCGGGCCGCAATGGTTGCGCTCCGACGCAGCGGAAAGGAAGTGCGGATTTACAATCGCAGTCCGAAATTCGGCGCCGAGCCGCTCGAGAATCTGTCGGCGTTCAAGGGCGATCTGGTCGTCGACACGCTTCCGCCCGGCGTTCACCTTCCCATTCCTGCGGGAATGACCACCATCGCCGCAGCGTATGATCGTGGTGGCCACCAGCTTCTCCAGGCACAGGCAATCCGTCAAAATGCACTGTTCCTCGAGGCCTTTCGATGAATCTCGACGAGCTGCGACGCGACTACGACATCGTCCCCATCGCGCGGGAGCTGAGCGCCGATGCGCTCACGCCGGTGGCGGCCTTCGCGGCCCTCTCCGGCGATGCCAATGACGCGTTTCTCTTCGAGTCGGTCGAGCGCGGCGAAAACCTCGGCCGATATTCCTTCGTTGGATTCGATCCGCGACGCACGCTGCGCTTCGATCGCACCACGCCCGATCCGGCCGGGCTGCTGAAAGAAGAGCTGCGTCCGCTGCGGGTGTACAACGAGGATCAGCTTCCGCCGTTTTGCGGCGGCGCGGTCGGGTTCTTC
The DNA here is from genome assembly GCA_035636095.1 of Thermoanaerobaculia bacterium. Taxonomy (GTDB): domain Bacteria; phylum Acidobacteriota; class Thermoanaerobaculia; order Gp7-AA8; family Gp7-AA8; genus Gp7-AA10. Next base: position 55,097 of record DASPZU010000015.1, on the reverse strand, counting down.
GGCCACGGCGTGGCCGGCTGGACCGAGCGCATCCCCGACTCGCACGCCGATGATCTCAACATCCCCGACGCGCGGTTGCTGTTTTTCGATAATGTTGCAGTATTTGATCACGTTAAACAGAGATTATATTTAGTATCAAATATATTCACGAAAGATCCGGATGCCTCGCTGGCGGAAGCGGAGGCCCGCCTTGATCGCGCCGTCATGAAGCTGCGCTCCGCCACCGTCGATCTTTTTGGGATGCCGGCGGATGTCGAGCAGGTCGAATTGCGCTCGAACTTCGAGCGTCCTGACTTCGAGGCCATGATCCGTGAAGCGAAAGAGGAGATCGCGGCCGGCGAGATCTATCAGATCGTTCTGTCGCAGCGCTGGGAGACTCCCTATCCGACGGCCGAGGCCTTGACCCTGTATCGGACCTTGCGGTCGGTCAATCCGTCGCCCTACATGTTTCTGCTGCGGACCGCCGAGTGCACATTAGTCGGTGCGTCGCCGGAGATGCTGGTGCGGGTCGAGGATGGCATCGCGGAGACGCGGCCCATCGCCGGCACGCGATGGCGCGGCGCAACGCCGGAGGAAGATGCGCAGCTCGAGGCGGCGCTGCTCGCCGATCCGAAGGAAAACGCCGAGCACCTGATGCTGGTCGACCTCGGCCGCAACGATCTCGGCCGCGTCTCGAAAAGCGGATCGGTGGCCGTCAGCAAGTTCTGCTACGTCGAGCGCTACAGCCACGTCATGCATCTCGTGACGGACGTCCTCGGAAAACTTCGCGACGATCGCACCTCCGTCGATGCTTTCCTGTCGTGTTTTCCGGCCGGCACGCTCACCGGCGCGCCGAAAATCCGCGCCATGGAGCTGATCGATCGATTCGAAAAGAGTCGCCGCGGGCCGTACGGCGGCGCGGTGGCCTACTTCGGCTTCTCGGGCAATCTCGACTCGTGCATCACCATCCGCACCGCGGTTCTGGCGCACGATCGCGCGTTCGTGCAGGCAGGCGGCGGCATCGTTTACGACTCCGATCCGGCCTACGAGTACCACGAGTGCGTCAATAAAGCGGCGGCGCTGCGGAAGGCCATCAGCCTCGCGAAGGCGATGCTTGCACGGCCTCGCAGCGGACCCGCTGGAAGCCGAACATATGGAGCAACTCGGCGACCTTGACCTCGGCGTTTTCTGAGGCCAGGCTCAGGATCCCTTTTTTGACGGCCTCATTGCGGATGCCCTGCTCCGCGTACTGGCGCGCGCGCCCCTCCATGTGAACGTCCGCCCGTCGAAACAGGCCGGTCTTGCGATTGATCACGCGCGACTCCCGATTGTCGAGGCGCGTGACCAGGACCTGGGAGGGGGGGAGGCGCACCACGATGGTGCCGTCGCCCTCGCGCCGGACATCCTCCTGCCGCAGTTGCGAGAGATCGATTCCGGCGATCACGTCGCCGGCCGCCAGGAAGGTGAGTTGATCGCCAGTAAGGCCGTCGGGGACGTACTCATACGACTGTGTGATGGTGCTCACGTGCACCACGCGCATCGACGCTGTCTCGAGGCGATTGAGGGCCCGCACCCGAGTGACGAGCGTGGTCAGATCGACCTGTTCCTCGTGCGGAGTAAATACTTCCGTCACGGCATGGCGGGTCGTCCTCAGGAAATACCACCAGCCGACGAATGTGATGCCGATCACAAGAAGGACCGCCACGGCCCCGATGACGATCGCTTTGCGTGACATTGCATCCCGCAACGTTGTGACGCCACAGTGAAATTCTGCTATTCTCCTCGGACCCCGGTAGGATTCAAGGAAGTTTTTAAGGGTGGGGCACGAACGTCCTGTTCGTGCTAGCGCAAGCGGAAACGCGGCGCATTCGTCAGTGTCTATGAATCCGCTTCCCACAATCGCTTGCGGAAGTACTCGCGCCAGCTCTCCGGTAACGCCTCTGCTTCGGCGGCCCGGCGCAGAAGCGCCTGATTATCAGCATCGCGAGCGTACAGCGATGTCACATCGGCCACCGACAGCCCGCCTTGGCGACGCTCAGCGAACGCGATCGGATCTCCTGCCCCAACCTCGCCTTCGCGCAGAACGGCAAGGTAAAAACCTGTTCGGCCGCTGCGCAGGAAGCGTTTGATCATGTCGTCGCGGCCGAAGCGGATTCCGAGCTTGAAGCACGGCATTCGAGGCTGCGTCACCTGGAACTCCGCCGAACCGATCTGCATCCGATCGCCGATCATCACCTCCGACTCGATCAGCCCCTCGGTCGTGAAATTCTCGCCGAACGCGCCCCACGACAACTCCATGTCAGGAAGCTCCGCACGCCAGAACGCGTAGTGCTCGCTGGGATAGACGTAGACGGCTTTGTCCGGACCGCCATGAACGGTCAGGTCAGATTGCGCGTCGCCTGCGACGTTGAGATTGCGCACGACGACTCTGCCGCTCGTCGGCGTCTTCCAGATCGAGGTCTTCACGGTGCGTCCGCGCCACACGACTTCGCGAGGAGGGCCGACATTGACCGAAATGAGCTTCATTGGACGCCCACATCCCGCCGCAGCCGCCACTGTTTGTTGATGTGATCGACGTACGCCGAGCGGCCGGTCTCCAGCCATTCGGTGAGGATGTCGACGCTGATTTCGTCGAGCGATTCGACGATGGAGAGGCTGGCGGCCGAGGCGACGCGCTGGAGGGGCTTGTCGAGCTGCGCCACCGCTCGCGCCGATCGCGCGATGCGCGAGGCGATCTCGACATCGCGCTTCATTCCGATCATCCGCGTGGCGGTCAGCGTGAGCAGGATCGCGGCGTTCCAGTTCGACCGTTCGTTCCAGCGCGGAGGCAGGATGAAGTCGGCCAGGCCGACCTCCGCCGCCAGCGCCGCGATGTGTCGTTCTGTCGCGACCTGAATCGGCTCCAGGTCGGTGTGAAACAACATGTCGTACTCTTCGCGATCGTCCGCGATCGCCTTCCGCGCCCCAGCGTCGAGCTCCAGCGAGAGGGCCGCCAGAAACATTGCGCCATGTTCGTGAGCCAATGTCGCGATGTGGCGGAGCGCCTCGAGATTTGTCGTGGCTGGGTAGATCACTGGAACCACGACGCCCCAGCGCATGCCTTTCGCGCCTGTGAACATTTCTTCGAGCCGCGGAAAATCGACTGGCCACGCCGCGATGACCACGACCGCGCGATCGCAGGCCGCTGCCGGTAACGCTCCCTGCGTGGAAACGAGGTGGACGGCCGTCGCCCCCGTGTCGCAGCAGAATCGCAGCACTTCCTCCCCCCGTCGAAAGATGACCTCGGCGAATTCGGCGGCATCGATCAGCGCCGGCTCGGCAATGCGCGGGCTTCGCTCGAGCGCATCGCGAACATCCTCGCACACGGTAACTTCCATTCGATCGGCGTAGCTCGCGCGCAGATCGAGGTAATCGATCGCGATCGGCGCCGCGCGCCGCGGGCCGTAGGGCGCAATCGCGGTGGCGGCCCAAAACGGGGGAGCAGGAATCGCGCTTCGCTGCATGCGGAGCTGCTGCGCTTTGCGATAGATGATCAAGGGCGTACCGCGAGGTACGGCGCGACCAGCGTGCGCACGTATTTCGCGATCATGTCGAACTCCAGGTTCACCCGCTCGCCGATGCGCGCGGTGCCCAGGGTGGTGCGGCGCAGCGTTTCGGGGATCAAGGCGGCCGCAAAGCTCGATTCGTCGGGGTCGACCACCGTGAGCGAGACGCCGTCGACGGCGATCGATCCCTTGCTGACGATCAGATCCGCGAATTCGGCCGGGAAGCTCCATCGATACACGGCGAATTCGCCCTCCGATTTTTTCGAGATCAGAGTTCCGGTGGTGTCGACGTGTCCCTGCACGAAATGCCCGCCCAATCGATCGCCGACGCCGAGGGCGCGCTCGATGTTGACGCGCGCGCCAATGCCGAGACTGCCCAGGGTCGTGCGCGACAATGTCTCGTTCGAGATCTCGGTCATGAGTGCGATGCCGTTCGGGATGACGGTGAGGCACACACCATTCACGGCCACGCTTTCGCCGCGCATAAACGGCTGATCGTCGACACCGCGGATGCGCATCCGCCCGCCCGCTTCGAGTCGCTCGAGCGATTCGATGACGCCGCTGCTATGGATGATGCCGGTGAACATTACGGATACGCCGTGATCATCAAATCACTGCCAAAGAGTTCGACGTGATCAAAGCGAAACCGATAGGCCTCTGTCAACCGCCGCACCCCCTCGCCCGCCAGGATCGACGGTGCATCGCCGCCGCCAACGAACATCGGAGCCGTGAAGACGATCATTTTCTGCCAGAGCCGCCGCCGGATGAACTCCGAGAGAACGAAAGCCCCCCCTTCGACGATCAGCGACTGAATGCCGCGGCCATACAGATCACCGAGCACGGCATCGAGGTCGACGTCGCGAGTGATGTGCAGGGTCGCGCCGCCGTCCGTCAGCACACGGGCGGTCGGCGGCACGCGCTGGTCGCGATCGAGAACGACGCGCGTCCACGGCGTGATGGCGTTGTTCCATCCGAGGCGGCGAGTCAGTTGCGGATTGTCTTCGGAGACCGTGCCCCCGCCGACGAGGATCGCGTCGTACTCTTCGCGAAGCTCGAGGCTCTTCTGCCGTGACGCTTCCGACGTGATCCACTGGCTCTCGCGCGCGACCGTGGCCAGCTTGCCATCGAGTGTCATGGCCGCTTTGAGGCAGACGAACGGCTTCCTGGCCGTCACAGCATGCAGAAACTTTTCGTTGAGGCGTCGCGCCTCGAATTCGAGGACGCCGACTTCTACCGGCACACCTGCGGCGCTGAGCTCCTCGATCCCGCGACCATTGACGATATCGTGCGGGTCTGCAGTCGCAATGATGACCTTCGACACGCCTGAGTCACGAACGACATGCGAGCAGGGAGGCGTGCGGCCATGATGCACGCACGGCTCGAGGTTGACGTACATCGTCGTGCCGCGTGGATCGTGGCAGCTCTGCAGCGCCTTGACCTCGGCGTGGGGCTCGCCGGCGCGCTGATGCCATCCCTCGCCGACGATGTGACCGCCGCGTACCAGCACGCAGCCCACCATCGGATTGGGGCTGACCGAGTAGCGGCCGCGCTCCGCCAGCTCCAGCGCGCGCCGCATGAAGCGTTCATGGTCCACGGCGCGGAATTATGACCCCAAAAAAAAAGCGCCGCCGAAGTCGGCGGCGCTCCACTGCCAAGAAAGAAATGAGAATCAGGGAACTTTGATGAAGCGATAGCCCTGGAGCAGGCGGCTGTTGCCGCCGCGGCCGGAGCTCACAACGTACATGTGAACCGTCTGCCCGCTGCGCAGGCGATCGATGGCGGTGCGGAAATCGTTGACGTCATTGACTCGCGTCCCCTGCACCTCGGTGATGACATCCCCTTCGTTCAGCGCCTCACCGGCGGGCGAGACTTCCTTGACGTTCGTGACCACGACGCCATTGCGAATCTTGTCGTCGATGTTGTAGGCCTGCCGGTTCTGCGGTGTCAGATTGTCGACCGACATGCCCAGACGGTTGCGCGACGGCTGAACGCTGTTGTTGTCGCTTCGGTCCAGGTTCTCCGCTTCGAGGGTGCGCTCGGTCGTGGTCGCGGTCAGCGTCTTGCGCTGTCCGTCGCGGACGACGGTGATGTTCACCTTCGAGCCGACCGGCAGATACGAGATGTAGTCGATCAGCTCGCGGTTGGTGTTGATCTTCCGTCCGTCGATCTCCACGATGACATCGCCGGGCTGGATGCCCGCCTTTTCTGCCGGCTTACCCGCTTCGACGTTCTGCACCAGCGCGCCGCGCGCTTCAGCCAGCTTGAACGAGTCTTTGACGTCGTCGGTCACCGGAACGATTCCCATGCCCAGGTAACCGCGAACGACTTTGCCGGTCTTCAGCTCGGGAAGAAGGCGCTTGGCGGTGTTGATGGGCGTTGCGAATCCGAGTCCCTGCGCGCCGCCGCCGCGAATTGCGGTGTTGATGCCGACGACCTCTCCGTTGATGTTGAGCAGAGGACCGCCGGAGTTGCCGAAGTTGATGGCGGCGTCGGTCTGGATGAAGTTCTCGAACGACTGGGTCTCCTGACTCAGTCCGAGCGAGCGGCCTTTGGCGGAGATGACGCCGACCGTCAGCGTGTTTTCGAACTGGTACGGGTTTCCGATTGCGATCGCCCAATCGCCCTTGCGGATGCGGTCCGAGTCGCCCAGGGGAACGTTGGGCAGGCCGCTTCCGGCATCGATCTTCAACAGAGCGATATCGGTGGCCGGGTCGCGACCGACGATCTTGGCGGGAACAGTGTGGCCGCCGTTGCCGTCGGCATCGGCGCCGTAGTGGACTTCCACTTTCGTGGCGCCGTCGATGACGTGGTTGTTGGTGAGGATGTAGCCGTCGGGCGAGATGATGAATCCCGAGCCGCCGCTGCGCTGGGCATGCTCGTCGTCATCGCCCTGATCGCGATTGTTCGGCCGGCGACGTCCGTCGTTCGGATTCGGGAAGAAGAAGTCGAACGGATCGATCCCGAAATTCCTGCGCCGCATGTCGCTGGTCTTGACGACCTCGGTGGAGGTGATCGAAACAACCGCCGGCGCGACGCGCGAGGCGATGTCGGCGAACGACGGGATGCTCACCGACGTTGCCACTGCCGGGCCGGACGAGATTTGAATGGCCGGCGCGGATTGGGCGTTCGACTTGCGCATCAGACCGAGGTCGGCGCTGAGGACGATGCCGAACGCGACCGACGCGATGATGATCGCGACGGTCGACAAAATGCGTTTGGTGCGTGAGTTCATGGTTTTTGAGTGCTCCTTGTGGGTTGAAGAACGTTGGCCGTGGTCCAGGTATTTTCCACCCGCCTGCGGCTGCCGTCTAGGAGGTGTGACGAACAACCCGACGAATTGTTTCGTCGATAGTACGACCGGCTCGCCGCGGCCGTTGAAACGATAGGCAAACAAAAAGCCCCGCTCGCGCGGGGCCAAAACCACAGCAGGAGAGGAGTTTAAACTACAGTTCGGCGGCCGACGATCAGCCGATAGATGAAAAGGAGAACCATCGCCCCGATGATCGAGCCGATCCAGCCGGCTGTCTGCTCCTGGCGTCCGAGAAGGGTCGTGGCCAGGAAGCCGCCGACGAAGGAGCCGGCGACTCCGAGCAGGATGGTGACGATCCAGCCACCAGGATCGCGTCCCGGCATGAGGAACTTTGCGATCGCGCCGACGATGAGACCAAACAACAGCCATCCAAGGATAGTCATGCTCTTTCCTCCAAGCTTTCGTCAGCGTGATGCTGACGGGCTAATGGATGAGCAAGCACAGTGCCGATTCCTGAGTGCTGAGTCCTGAGCAGACTGAGCCATATAAACTCAGGACTCGCACTCAGGACTCAGGACTGCATACATGCGCGCAATCAAACGAATCGGCATTCTGACCGGCGGCGGCGATTGTCCGGGACTCAACGCCGTGATTCGCGCGGCGGTCCGCACCGCCACCCGCGACCACGACCTGGAAGTCCTGGGCATCCAACTCGGATTCGAGGGCCTGCTCAACAAGTCGTGCATTCCGCTCACCAGCGAGCTGATTCGCGGAATCCTTCCCAAAGGCGGAACGCTGTTGCGCACCACCAATCGCGGCAATCCCTTCGAGTTTCCGGTCGAAGCCGGGAAGGAAGACCGCTCCCAGCTTGTGCGCAGGAACATCGAGGAGCTGGGACTGGACGGAATCATCGCCATCGGCGGCGATGGGACGCTCAAGATCGCGCAGCGCCTGTTCGAGATGGGCATTCCGATGATCGCGGTGCCCAAGACGATCGACAACGATCTGGCCGCGACCGATTTCACGTTTGGTTTCATGACCGCAGTTGCGGTCGCGACCGATGCCGTCGATCGACTGCACACGACGGCCGAGAGCCACGATCGCGTGATGATCCTGGAAGTGATGGGGCGCCACTGCGGCTGGATCGCGTTGCACGCAGGGCTGGCGGGGGGAGCGGACATCATTCTCATTCCGGAGATTCCGTACACTCCGGAGGCGATCGTCGAATCGATCCGGTCGCGGCAAACGGAAGGCTCGCCATTCGACATCATCGTGGTGGCGGAGGGCGCCAAGCGGGTGGGTGGGGCGGAGCGCTACGTCGACCGCCGTTCCAAACGCCTGGGCGGCATCGCGTATCAGGTGGCCGACGAGATTTCGCGCGAGATCAACCTCGAGATTCGCGTCACGGTGCTCGGTCACATTCAGCGCGGCGGATCGCCGATCCCGTTCGATCGCGTCCTGGCGACGCGCTTCGGCAAGGCAGCGGCCGATCTGATCGCGAGAGGCGATTTCGGGAAGATGGTCGCGCTTCGCGGCGAGAGCATCGTGGCGGCCCCAATTCGGGATGCGGTATCGAATCCGAAATATGTCGACCCGAACGGTGAGTTGGTGGCAACGGCGCGGAGTCTCGGTATCTCGTTTGGAGACAGTCTATGAGTACAATCCCGCGCTGAATGCGAGGAGACAGGATGGCTGGAAACTTAATCGACTACCGCGTGGAGAAGGGCGTTGCGATTTTCGAGCTCAACGACCCTCCCGCCAACACCTACACCTACGAGATGAACCGCGAGCTGGATGACTGCATCCTGAAGGCGCGGATGGATGACGACGTCCACGTGATCGTGATGCGCGGCGCAGGCGAGAAGTTTTTCTCCGCCGGCGCAAACATCAAGATGCTTTCCGAGGTCACACCGCAGTTCAAATACTTCTTCTGCCTGCATGCGAATGAGACGCTGCTGCGCCTCGAGCAGACGCCGAAGCTGGTGATCGCCGCGCTGAACGGCCACACCGTCGGCGGTGGATTGGAAATCGCGATGGCGGCCGACATTCGCATCGCGCTCAAGGGCGCAGGCAAAGTCGGTCTGCCGGAAGTCACGCTGGGCGTTCTGCCGGGCACCGGCGGCACCCAGCGGTTGTCGCGCCTGGTCGGCAAGTCACGTGCGATCCAGCTCATGGGCGAAGGCAATCTGTTCGAGTTCGAGCAGGCGCGGGAATGGGGCATCGTCAACTACGTGTGGCCGGCAGAGGAGGGTGGGCGGAAGTGGTGGGACCGCGTCATGGAGTACGCGTGGAGTTTCTGTCCGCCTAACAAAGCCGCGAAAGCTGTTGGCCGCATCAAACGCTCCGTGCAAACGGGCTGGGAAATCCCGCTCGAAAGCGCGCTGGCGGTCGAGCGCGAGCTGCAGCAGCAACTCTTCCAGAGCGACGATGCCAAGGAAGGGCTGGGGGCATACAACCAGAAACGTAAACCGCAATTTGCGGGAAAATAGTTGCTGGGTTGCTCGGTTGCTGAGCAACCCTTTAGCAACCTAGCAACCCAGTAACCCAGCAACCATGCGATACCGAAAATTACACGGCACAGACCTAACACTCTCCGAGCTCGGCTTCGGTACCTGGACGGTGTCGACGGGCTGGTGGGGCGACTACACCGACACACAAGCGCAGGACCTGATCCGCTCCGCCATCGACCTCGGCATCAACTACATCGACACCGCCGATGCCTACGGCAACGGCCGCGGCGAATCGATCCTGAAGCCGATTCTGAAAGAGCACCGCGATCTCGTCATCGGTACGAAATTCGGATACGACTTCTACAACAACCCCGAGCGCCCGCGCGGTCAGCGCGAGCTGCCGCAGGACATGTCGCCGAAGTTCATCCGCTTTGCCTGCGAGCAATCGCTGCAGCGCCTCGGCGTCGGCACCATCGCGATTTATCAACCCCACAATCCGCGCGTGGATGTCCTCATGCAGGACGAGCATTGGGACACGCTCGAGGCGCTGAAACGCGAAGGAAAGATTCAGTCGTACGGCCCGTCGCTCGGTCCGGCGATCGGATGGCGTGACGAGGGCATTTACGCTACCGCAATGCGCAAGGCTCCGGTCACGCAGATGATCTACAACCTCCTGGAGCAGGATCCCGGACGCGAGTTCATGCTGGCCGCCGAGCGCGGCGCATCGTATCCGGCAGTGCCGGAGGCGATGCAGGGTCAGACGCACAAGAAACTTTGCACGCGCACGAGCTTCTTCGACTCAAATTTCCGCGCCTGGAAGGCGAACCCGCAGCCGCAATTTCTCGTCCGCGTGCCGCATTCGTCGGGCATGCTGGAAGGGAAGTACACGCTCGACACGAAGTTCGATGAGAACGATCACCGCTCGCATCGTCCGCGCGCGTGGCTGGTGGAAGGACTGCAGAAGGTCGATCGACTCAAACCGATGTGCGACGCGCGAAGCGTCACGATCGGCCAGTTCGCGCTCCTGTGGCAGTACGCGCATCGCAGCATCGTGTCCGTGCTGCCCAACATCTACGACGACCAGCAGCTCCGCGAGTTTGCATCAGCATCCGATCATCCGCCGCTCAGCGACGCCGAGATGGAGCGCATTCACGAACTCCACGAGCGTAACTTCGACATCACGCCCTACGTCGAGGTTGCGGTCGGCGCCTAGCGCCGGGTCACGAAAATCGACTTCGGGATCATCATGTGGACGCCCTTGTTGCCGTCGACGAGCTCGGTGATGGACAAGTCGGCGGCCACGCTGGCGAGCATGTAAGCGTCATCGCGACTGAGATGCCGATCGGTCGTCAGATAGTCGATCATTTCGCGAATGGCCAGCTTGGTCGCTTCGGCGAGATCTTCGTGCAGTCCCATCGTCACGTAGTGCGTCGGCGTCTCGGCGCGCGGCCAGCGCAGGTGCATGTCCTTGCGAACCACGAGCTGCAACGTTCCGATCAGTGACGTCTCGAGGGCGGTGATGTCGATCTCTCCGTTCCCCTGTCCAGCGTGCCCATCGCCGACCTGGAAGAGAGCGCCCTTGACATGCACAGGCAAATAGAGCGTCGTTCCGGCGATCAGCTCTTTGTTGTCAAGATTTCCTCCGTGGATCCACGGCGGCGCGCTGTCGATGCGGCCGACGCTCTCCGGCGGCGCGACTCCCATGCTGCCGAAGAATGGGCGCAGCGGGATCTCGATGCCTGAAGCGAACTGCGCGATCATCCGGGTGCGATCGAGTGGAATGATCTTCACGCGCGAATACGGAAAATCCTCCGGCAGGTATCCGCGTCCTGGACGAAAACCGTTGTAGGCGTACGGAATAGCCAGCTCCACACGTTGGATGCGCACCTCGAGGACATCGCCCGGCTCGGCACCTTCGACATAGATCGGACCATCGAGGATGTGACCGCCCGGTCCCTTGTTGGTCACCTCGCGATGAATGTCTCGGAGCGATTGCTCGACCTGGTCTGCGGGGACGCCGGCGCCCTCCAACCGCGCCGGACTGGAGGTGATCAGCGTGTGTGCCTGGACGATATCGCCCGATTGGATCCGCAGCACCGGCGGCGTCGACGCATCGTAGTGACCCCAGGCCACGGTCGCCGGCGACGGCTCGAGTTTATGTACGGCCTGGCCGGCCGCCGATGTTGCCAGGGCGAGCAGTGTCGCAACCCATGTCGTTTTCCTCAACATCTCCATCCTCCTCGGCAGGGCAATGTAGCACTGCGTTAGGATGTGTTCCCATGACCGCCATCGCTACCGAGCAGACCTTGCGCAACCAGCTCTTCATCAACGGCGAATTCGTCGACGCGAAAAGCGGCAAGACTTTTCCGACCATCAATCCCGCGACCGAAGAGCGGATCACCGAAGTCGCATCCGCCGGCCCGGAGGACGTTGACGCGGCGGTCCGCGCGGCGCGCGGGCAGATGGAGCCGGGGTCCGATTGGCAGAAGATGAAGCCGCGCGATCGCGGCAAGATTTTGTGGCGCATGGGCGAGATGCTTGCGAAGCGCGCGGAGGAAATCGGACGGATCGAGACCGTCGACAACGGCAAGCCGATTTTCGAATCGCAGTTTGTGGACACGCCCGCCGCCGCCGAATGCCTGTACTACTTCGCGGGATGGTCGGGAAAAGTCACCGGCGAAACGATTCCGATTCAGGACAATGCGCTGACCTACACGCTGCGCGAGCCGATCGGCGTGGTGGGGGCGATCGTGCCGTGGAACTTTCCGCTGATGCTGGCGGTGTGGAAGATCGCTCCGGCCCTGGCGTGCGGCAACACCGTCATCGTCAAGCCGGCGTCGAACACATCGCTGTCGCTTCTGAAATTCGCGGAGTACGCAAAAGAATGCGGACTGCCGGCGGGCGTGCTCAACGTGATCCCTGGTCGCGGAAGCGTGGTCGGAAACGCGATGGTCGATCATCCCGGCATCGACGCCATCGCCTTCACCGGCTCGACGGAAGTCGGCAAGGAGCTGATGGCGCGTGCCGCCAGGACGCTCAAGAAAGTCTCGCTCGAGTTAGGCGGAAAATCTCCGAACATCGTCTTCGCCGATGCCGATCTGGAAGCCGCCTCGCGCGGCGCGCTCAACGCCATCTTCTACGGAAAGGGCGAAGTGTGCGCTGCCGGGTCGCGGCTGCTGGTCGAAGAGTCCATTCACGATGAGCTGATGGTCAAGGTGCGCGACCGCGCCGAGAAAATGGTCGCCGGCGATCCTCTGCATCCGAAGACGCGCCTCGGTGCCATCGTCTCCGAGGAGCAGTTGGCGACCGTCATGAAATACATCGAGGCCGGCAAGAAAGAAGGGGCGAAACTCGTCGCGGGCGGCGAGCGCGCCGACATCGGCACCGGCAAGGGCTACTTCGTGAAGCCGACCATCTTCGACGACGTCGATTCGAACATGAAGATCGCGCGCGAAGAAATTTTCGGACCGGTGCTGGCGACCATCCGATTCAAGGACGCCGACGATGCCGTCGCGAAAGCGAACGCGACCGTGTACGGACTCGCGGCGGCGGTCTGGACGCGCGACATCTCGAAAGCGCATCGCATCGCCCGCGCCATCAAGGCCGGAACGGTTTGGATCAATACCTACAACCTCTACGATCCGGCCCTGCCCTTCGGCGGATTCAAGGAATCGGGCTTCGGCCGCGACCAGGGCAAGGACGCGCTGGAGAAGTACACCCAGACCAAGTCGGTCTGGGTCAACCTATAATTCCTACCAATCCAAATGGCTCTTGCCCCCGGAGTTCGGCTCGGACCGTACGAAGTCGTTGCGCCTCTTGGGGCGGGCGGGATGGGCGAGGTCTATCGCGCGCGCGACACGCGGCTCGATCGCAACGTGGCCATCAAGATTCTGCCGGCTGAATTCGCCGCCGACGCCCAATTCAAACTCCGTTTCGAGCGCGAAGCGAAGACCATCTCGGCGCTCAATCATCCGCACATCTGCACGCTCTACGACATCGGACACGAGAACGGCTCCGATTATCTGGTGATGGAGCTTCTCGATGGGGAAACGCTCGCCGATCGCCTGACGCACGGTCCGATGTCGACCGAGGAAGTATTGCGCTACGGCGTGGAGATCGCCGAGGCGCTCGATCGGGCGCATCGGCAAGGGATCGTGCATCGCGATCTGAAACCCGGCAACGTCATGCTGACGAAGACGGGTGCGAAGCTGCTCGACTTCGGACTCGCCAAATCAGGCGCTCCGGTTGATCTGACTGGGGCCACGCAGCAGAAAGCGCTCACGCAGGAAGGGACGATCGTCGGGACCTTTCAGTACATGTCGCCCGAGCAGCTCGAGGGCGTCGACGCCGATCCGCGCAGCGACATCTTCGCCCTCGGCGCCGTTTTGTACGAGATGGCGACCGGCAAGCGCGCCTTCGAAGGGAAGACGAAGACGAGCCTGATCGCGGCGATCGTGAGCGGCCGCCCCGCGCCGCTCTCGCAAGTGCAGCCGCTGACGCCTCCCCCGCTCGAACACGTGATCGAACGATGCCTGGAGAAGGATGCTGCCGACCGTTGGCAAAGCGCGCACGACGTCGCCGAAGAGCTGAAGTGGATCAGGAGCAAGGGATCGCAGGCGGGCGTGGCGGCCCCGATCACCGCACGACGGAGAACGCGCGAGCGACTATCGTGGATGCTGCATCTCGCGACCGCGGCAGCCGCAGTCGGTCTGACCTGGGGAATCATCCAATTGCGACGCGAGCCGCCGCACGTGGTCCAATCGTCGATCCTGCCGCCTGAGAAGGCTCAATTCGCGTTCGAAGCTGCCGGCCCTCCTGCGTTGTCGCCCGACGGGAAGCGAATCGTGTTTCCAGCGCAGCCTGCGGGCGCCGGACCACGCCTTCTATATGTGCGAGCGCTGAGCGGAGGTGTTGCGCAAGCTCTCACTGGCACGGATGACGCCATTTATCCCTTCTGGTCGCCGGACGGACGGTCGATTGGATTCTTCGCCGGCGGCAAGTTGAAAAAAATCGATGCTTCCGGCGGTCCCGCGCAGACGCTCGCCGATGCGCCGACTCCGCGCGGTGGAACCTGGTCGCCTGCGGGCGTGATCGTTTTTGCGCCGTCGACGAGTGGCGGTCTCTCGAAAGTATCCGACGATGGCGGCGTTGCCACACCTGTTACACAGCTCGATCGCGAACGCGGCGATGTCACGCATCGTCTGCCATCGTTTCTGCCGGATGGGCGTCACTTCCTTTATCTCGCCCAGCGGTCCGCGCTCAATCTCGACAATACCGGCAGCATTGTCGTCGGTTCGGTCGATGGCGATATGAGTAGGCGGCTCCTCAACGGCAGCTCCAATGTTGGCTATGCGCCTTCGGGATATCTCGTCTACTGGCGCGACCATTCTTTGGTGGCGCAGAAGTTCGATGCGAAAACGCTGACGTTAGAACGCAACCTTGCTCCGATCGCAGAAACCGTCGCGAGGAGCCCGCGCGGCGACGCCTATTTCTCGATTTCCGACGAAGGGACGCTCGTTTATCAAACGGGCGCCGGTCAAGCCAATTCACAATTGCGCTGGGTCGACGCGACCGGCAAGGAGTCGGGCGTATTCCCGAAAGTGGCTGATTACCGTTCCCCTATCATCTCGCACGACGGGCGCAAAGTGGCTTCCAGCATCGCAGACAGCGGATCTGGGCGCCTCGACATTTGGATCGATGATCTCCAGCGCGGTGCGTCGACGCGTCTGACGTTCGACGCTGCCAATGAGTTTGCGCCGCAGTGGTCGCCCGACGACAGCAAGGTAGTGTACAGCTCGGATGCCAAAGGTCCGGGCGATTTGATGATCAAGGACAGCTCGGGAACCGGCGCTGAAGAAGTCCTCTACGCCAACCAGTACCTGAAAGTCCCGACCGACTGGTCCCGCGATGGAAAAACCATCTTGTTCTTTGAGCAGAGTCCCAAAATGGCTTTCGATTTGTGGATGTACTCGCTCGAGAATCACAAAGCCACCGTCCTGCTGCAAACTCCGTTTCAGGAGACGAACGGACGGTTCTCACCGGACGGCCGCTGGCTCTTGTACCAAACGGACGAATCGGGCAGAACGGAAGTCTATGTGATGGCTCTTTCCGGCAAGCGTGGGAAATGGCAGATCTCGACAAGTGGCGCAAGCCGCCCACGTTGGAGCGCGGATGGAAAGCGGATCTATTACGTTTCACCTGACTTCAGATTGATGGCTGTGGACGTTGCTCCTGGCCGAGACGATTTCGTGGCCGGAACTCCGCGCGTTTTGTTTCCCATCAACATGAAGCGGATCAACGGCGCGCAATATGACTTCAGCGCTGATGGAAAGCGCGTTCTCGTCAATACCCCGATGGAGCAGACCGAGATCGCGCCGTTGACGCTCGTTCAGAACTGGACGGCGGCGCTGAAGAAATGACCGCCAGCGCCGGATCGATGTTCTTGCGGTAAGCGTCGAAGGTCAGCGGGGCGGCGATTTTCGGCTCGGTCGCTTCACGCTTGTCGAGCGGAAACCACTCCTGCCAGTAGAAGACCGACGCGCGCACGGTGATGCCGCTGTTAGGCAGAATGATCTTCCGCGAATCCCCGAACGCGTTGCCCTTCGATCCGCTCGGCTCTCCGACAAACGTGACGTTGGTGTACTTTTCGAGTTGATCCGCCAGCGACTGCGCCGCCGAAAACGTCGCGCGTCCGATGAGGCAGAAGAAGCGACCGTCCTGATCGATGGACTGCGATTGAATGACCGCGCGAACGAGGAAAACGTTGTAGTCGCCGTGACCACCGCGATTGAGTCGAAGATCGAGGATCAAACGATCGACGTCATCGGCGACGATCCTACGCCGCATCGTTTCGGAGAACTGTTTCAGGTCATCGCTGATTTGATTCAGTTGGACGTACAGAGTCTTCGTTCCGGGAAGTACTTCCATGCGAGCCGGCGATTTTGCATCGCGCAGCCACAGCGGATCGTTGTCTCCGCGCGCATCGATCCAATCAGCGCGGCGACTCCAGGTCATATCGGTGTCCGGAGGCATCATCTCCGCTGGCCCGAGCGCTCGAAGCGTCACAACTTCGCGTTTGCCATCGCGCTCAATCGTCACGGGCACCACTTCGATATCGTCGATCAAACCAAGGGCGTGTAAGACTTCCGGCATCACCAGAAACTGCGGCGCCCAATAACGGACGCCTTGTTCATTGTCCCGACTGATCATCGTTCTGACGGCCTTGTATGCATCCTCGACGGTCGCATTCCCGATGCGCACAATGCGCGCACCGACCAGGCTGGCCTGCGACTTGTGCGCTGCACGGATGAAAAGTCCGTCCTCGAAAAAGTAGAGCGCGATCGGAAGCGTGTGAAAGCCAATCTTGGGATCCCGCGTGGGCGCCAGATTGGTGTGGCCATCACCGACCGCGGCCGCGATTTTCGCCATTTCGACGATGATTCGATGTCGCGCCAGCGACGGTATCTCGGCATCCAGCGTGTTCACCATCGCCGCGAACTGCTCACGCGAGATGCTGTGATAGAGATTCTTGTGCGCCCGCTCCATCTCGCGCGCCGCAAAACGCAGGTCTTCGCGCCACTGCTGCGGCGTCATGAGGACGAGCGCAATTTGTAGAATGCCGAGGATGGAGGGGCAGATCGTCCCCATCTGGATCAAGCGGGCACACCGCTTACCGTTGGACTCTGTTCAGCAGGCGGAGTTAGTCGCCGGGCGCGGGATCGCGGGCAATGCCGATCAGGGCGGGTGGCGGCAGGTGACCATCATCGACGAAGCGGCATGGAATGCCGCGACCGAGGAGCTTGGAATCGACGTCGATCCCTCGCTGCGTCGCGCCAATGTGATGCTCCGCGGTGTCGATCTCGAAAACTCGCGCGGGAAACAACTCAGCCTGGGCGGCTGCGTCATCAATATTCGAGGTGAGAATCCACCTTGCCGCCTCATGAAAGAGATGCAGGAGCCTCTGCGGCCACACTGGCATGCCGGTATTTTTGGTGACATTGCACAGGGCGGAACAATTCACGTCGGGGACACCGCGACGATGCGCTAGAATTGCGCTCATTCTTTGCACTGGACGGCGGCCATGAGACGTAACTTCCTGAAATTCCTAACCATTACCCTGGCGGTAGGGCTCGTCGGCTGTCCGCCGAAAAACGAATCGGCTGGTGGCGGCGGTGGCAATGCCGCGACAAGCGGCGGCGACATTCTGATCGGCGAATACGGCTCGCTGACCGGCGCGCAGGCGACCTTCGGCCAGTCGACGCACAATGCCATCATGATGGCGATCGACGAGATCAATGCCGCCGGCGGCGTCAACGGACGCAAAATCAAAGTGCTCACCGAGGACGATCAGTCGAAGTCGGAAGAGGCATCGACGGCCGTCACGAAGCTGATCTCGCAGAACGGCGTGCTGGCGATGCTGGGAGAAGTGGCGTCGTCAAATTCGATCGCCGGCGCCGACGTCTGCCAGTCCAACAAGGTGCCGATGATCACGCCGTCATCGACCAATCCCCAGGTCACCAAGAAAGGCGATTACATTTTCCGAGTCTGCTTCACGGATGACTACCAGGGCGAAAACATCGCCCGTTACGCCGCGACGCAGTTGCACATCAAGCGCGCCGCGATTCTCACCGATGTGAAAAATGACTACTCGACCGGCCTGACATCCACGATCGAGCGCGTGTTCACTTCGCTGGGCGGCCAGATCGTGGGGAAGAGCAGCTATTCCAACGGCGACAACGATTTTCACTCGCAACTGGCTGCTATTCGAGCGACGAATCCGGAAGCGATCTTCGTTCCCGGGTACTACACCGACGTCGGACAGATCGCGATTCAGGCGCGTGAGCTGGGCATGAAGCAGCCGCTGTTAGGCGGAGACGGATGGGAATCGCCGAAGCTGATCGAGATCGGCGGCCGAGCCCTCGACGGCTCGATGTACACCAACCATTACTTTTATGCCGACGCGTCCCCGGTGGTGCGGAACTTCGTGCAGAAGTACAAGGACCGATACGGCGCGATCCCCGACGGAATGGCGGCGCTCGGCTACGACGCGGCCCGCGTTCTTGCCGAAGCTCTCAAACACGCCAAGAAGCTCGATGGCCCGTCGGTGCGCGATGCCATCGCAGCAACCAGGAACTTCGCGGGCGTGACCGGCACCATCACGATCGGACCGGACAGAAACGCGGTCGGCAAGAAGATCATCATCGAAGAAGTGAAGAACGGTCAGCTCACCCTGCGGGCCACCATCGACCCGAACAACGTGACGCAAACGGCCACCGCAGCGCAGTAAGCTCGCCGCAGCGAATGCAGTTACTTCTGCAGAACCTGCTCAACGGAATCGCCGTCGGGGCAATCTACGCCCTCATCGCCCTCGGCTACACCATGGTGTACGGCATCCTCAAGCTGATCAACTTCGCGCACGGCGACGTCTTCATGCTCGGCGCGTTCACGGGCTACTACGCCGGGCGGTGGGCGGCCGCCCACACGCATGACCAGGCCGGCACCCTCACGTCGTGGCTCATCGCCGCCGGCGTCATGCTTCTCGCGATGATCGTCTGTGGCACGTTTGGTTATCTGAACGAGCGCATCGCGTACCGCCCGCTGCGCAAGGCGCCCCGCATCGCGTCGCTGATCACGGCCATCGGCGTCTCGTTCTTCCTCGAATACGGCGGTCAATTCGTGTTCGGGCCCGATCCGAAGTTTTTTCCGACTCTGGTTGAAAAACACCTGATCCAGTTCGGCGGCATCACCACCACCAATTACCAGCTCATCGTGCTGGTGGTGGCGATCGTCTTCATGGCGGTCCTTCAATACATCGTCTACGGCACAAAATTCGGTCGCGCCATGCGCGCGGTGTCGTTCAACTACGAGACTGCGTCGTTGATGGGGATTCCGACCGATCGCATCATCTCGACCACCTTTGTCATCGGCTCCGCTCTGGCGGCGGTGGCGGGCATTCTCTACGGACTCTCCTACCCGAAAATCGATCCGCTCATGGGCATTCTGCCGGGACTGAAGGCCTTCATCGCGGCGGTGTTAGGCGGAATCGGCAACGTGCCCGGGGCGGTGGTGGGGGGGTTCGTCATCGGCATCATCGAGTCGTTCGTCGGCGGCAGCCGCTTTTCGAATTTCACTCCGGCCATCGCTTTCGTGATCCTGATCGGCATCCTTCTGTTCCGGCCGTCGGGACTCTTCGGTAAGTACGAGGCGGAGAAAGTTTGAAACGCCTGCCCTGGTGGCTGCGCGACCTGACCTACGCCGCGATCTTCGTCGCCATTCTGATCGGCGCGTCGTACGGGCTCGACGCCATCCACATCGCCGGCATCCTCTACTACCAGCGCATCATCGTGCTGGTCGGGATCAACATCATGCTGGCGGTTTCGCTGAACATCATCAGCGGTCACGCCGGACAATTTTCTCTTGGGCACGCCGGCTTCATGGCTCTGGGCGCCTACTTCGCCTCCTTCCTGACCGTTTTCTATTTCCTGCCCTACGTGAGCAAGTTTCCGGAGGGGACGCAGCAATGGCTGCTGCAGAACGGGTTGCTCATCGTGGCCGTGCTGGGCGGCGGATTGGCGACTGCAGTCGCGGGATACCTGGTCGGCCTCCCGTCGCTGCGCCTCAGGGGCGATTACCTCGCCATCGTCACGCTGGGCTTTGGCGAGATCATTCGTGTGCTCATTCTCAACACTGACAAAGTCGGCGCGGCGCGCGGATTATCGGGGATTCCGAAGTGGGCCAATTTTTTCTGGGTCTACTTTTTCGTCGGCGTCACTACTCTGATTTCGTGGCGACTGGTGAGGTCGTCCGTAGGTCGCGCATTCCTGGCAGTGCGTGAAGACCAGATCGCGGCCGAGGCCATGGGCGTCGACACCACGCGATACAAGGTGAAGGCCTTCGTCATCAGCTCGTTTCTGGCGGGCGTCGCAGGCGGCCTGTTCGCTCATTACGTGATGTACCTGAATCCGCGCACGTTCGAGTTCATCAAGTCATTCGAGATCGTGGTCATCGTCGTGCTGGGCGGCCTGGGCTCCATTTCCGGTTCGATCGTTTCCGCGACCGTGCTCACGGTGCTGGTGGAAGTGCTCCGCGACGTGAAGAACTACATCCCGGGCGGAAAAGATCCGCGGATGATTGTCTACGCGATCACTCTGATCGTGTTGATGCTGACGCGGCCGCAGGGTCTGTTAGGCCGGCGCGAGCTGTGGCAGGTTTTGTCGCGGCGCAAAGACGCCCCGACCGAGGAGCCGGATGCCGCTTCTCGAAACTAAACACGTCACCATCCGGTTTGGCGGCCTGACCGCCGTCGCCGATTTCAATCTTGCCATCGAGCCGCACGAGCTGGTCGGATTGATCGGACCGAACGGCGCGGGTAAGACCACCGTCTTCAACATCCTGACCGGCGAGTATCAACCGAGCGAGGGAGAGGTTTTCTTCGAGGGAAAGTCGACGCTTGGACTCAAGCCATTCCAGATCACCGCGCTGGGCGTGGCGCGCACGTTTCAAAACATCCGCCTCTTCAAAGAGCTGACGGTCCTCGACAACGTCAAGATCGGCGGCCACATCCACTACCAGTACTCCGGCACTTCCGCGGTCCTGCACACCACGCGCTTCCGTCAGGCGGAAGAGGCGGCGGAAGCCGAGGCCATCGAGCTGCTCCGCATCTTCAATCTGGATCGGCGCGCGCGCGACGATTCCAGGAATCTGCCCTATGGCGATCAGCGGCGGCTCGAGATCGCGCGGGCACTGGCCGCCCGTCCGAAGCTGCTGCTGCTCGACGAGCCGGCGGCGGGGCTGAACACCGGCGAAACGATCGCGCTGATGGAAAAGATACACGAAATACGCGATCGATTTAATGTCACGATATTACTTATCGAACATAACATGGAACTGGTGATGGGCATCTGCGAGCGCATCGTGGTCCTCAACTTCGGCAAGACCATCGCGCACGGCACGCCGGCCGAGGTCCGCGCCAATCCCGTGGTGATCGAGGCCTACCTCGGCGAGCCGGTGGAAGCATGATGCTGCGCGTCCGCGACCTCGAGGTCGCCTACGGCACGATCCCGGCCCTCAAAGGAATCACGCTCGAAGTCGAGAAGGGGGAGATCGTCACGCTGATCGGCGCCAACGGCGCCGGCAAGACCACCACGCTGCGCACGATCTCGGGCCTGCTCAAGCCGCGGAAAGGCGAAGTGGTTTATCAGAACAAGAACATCACCGGCACGAAACCGGCGGCCATCACCGCCATGGGCGTGTCGCACGTGCCGGAAGGCCGCGGCATTTTCGCGAACCTGACCGTTCAGGACAACCTGGAGTTAGGCGCGTATCTGCGCAAGGACAAAGTCACCGACGCGGAGTACGCGCGCATCTTCGCGCTCTTTCCGATCCTCAGGGAGCGCATGAAACAGAATGCCGGCACGCTGTCGGGCGGCGAGCAGCAGATGCTGGCGATCTCGCGCGCGCTGATGTCGAAGCCGAGCGTGTTGCTGCTCGACGAGCCCTCGCTGGGCCTGGCGCCGCAGTTGGTGCAGGCAATTTTTCGCGTGATCAGGGAAATCAACGGCGAAGGGACTACCATTCTGCTCGTCGAGCAGAACGCTCACATGGCCCTGATGACGGCGCATCGCGGTTACGTGATGGAGACCGGAAAGATCGTTTTGCACGATACAACCAAAGCGCTGCTGACTTCCGACCGAGTGAAGAAAGCGTATCTCGGCGGCTAATGTAAGATGCCGCCCGAAAGGACGAAACGACGATGGGTCTCTTTGACCGCAAGCCCCTCGAGCTGTTGCTCGAGGAAATGAAGGGGGAGCACCGGCTCCGCCGCATCCTCGGTCCGATTCAGCTGACATCGCTCGGCATTGGCGCGATCATCGGCGCCGGAATCTTCGTCGCCACCGGCGCCGCCGCGCACAACGTCGGCGGCCCTGCGCTGATGCTCTCGTACACCGTGGCCGGCATCACCTGCGTCTTCGCGGCGCTCTGCTACGCGGAGTTCGCATCGATGGTTCCGGTGGCCGGCTCGGCGTACACGTACGCCTACGCGACCATGGGCGAGCTGTTCGCCTGGATCATCGGCTGGGATCTCGTCCTCGAATACGCCGTCGGCAGCGCCACCGTCGCCACCGGCTGGTCGGGCTACTTTCAGAACGTCCTGGCCAAGGTGGGAATCGTTCTTCCAAAGACGTTGCAGCTCAGTCCCTGGCGATTTGTCCAGGGTCACCTCGAAAGCACCGGTTCACTGATGAATCTCCCTGCCATCGTGATCGTCACCATCATCACGATGATCCTGGTAAAGGGAATTCAGGAGAGCGCGTCCTTCAACGCGATCATGGTCGCCATCAAAGTCGCGGCGGTCATCTTCGTCATCGTGGTCGGTGCTTTCTACATCGATCCGGCCAACTGGCATCCCTTCGCGCCGTACGGCTGGACGGGGCTCAACTTCTTCGGCCATCCAATCGCGGGACAACAAAACGCCGGAGGACAACCGGTGGGGATGTTAGCCGGTGCGGCCATCATCTTTTTCGCGTACATCGGCTTCGACTCCGTGTCGACGCACACCGAGGAGGCGCGCAACCCGCAGCGCGACGTGCCGATCGGCATCGTGACGTCGCTCATCGTCTGCACGGTCCTCTACATCGCGGTGGTGGCCGTGCTCACCGGCATGGTGAAGTACGACACGCTCGACATCAACGCGCCGGTCAGCCTGGCCTTCAAGCAGAAAGGGATCGGGTGGGCGGAAGGCCTCATCGCCGTTGCCGGCGCCGCCGGCATCACCTCAGTGATGCTCGTCATGATGTTGTCCGGTCCACGCGTCTTTTTGGCGATGGCGCGCGACGGACTCGTGTCGCGTAAATTCTTCGGCGACGTCCACCCGAAGTTCCGAACGCCATGGAAGTCCACGATTCTGATTGGCTCCGGCGTCGTTCTCGCCGCTGGCTTCTTGCCGCTCGAATTCCTGCTGCTGCTCACCAACATCGGGACTCTGTTCGCATTCGCGATCGTGTGCACCGCAGTCCTCATCATGCGCAAGAAGTATCCGAATGCGGAGCGGCCGTTCCGCTGCCCGTGGGTGCCGTTCGTCCCGATCATGGGCGTGCTCTGCTGCCTGATGCTGATGTTCTCGCTGCCGTGGGAGAACTGGTGGCGCCTTTTCCTGTGGATGGGAATCGGCCTGGTGATCTATTTCAGCTACGGCCGCAAGCACAGTGTGATGTCGGTGAATCTCGCCAAGGAGATCGCCGAGCACGGCGCGGGCGGCGCGTACACGTCAGGGACTCGCGAAACGCCGGCGTCGTAGCGTCACGCGTGCATTAGCACCCCTCTTGCAACGCTTCCTCGCAGGCTCTGAGGAGGTCATATGCAACGAATCATCCGATGGGTTGTGGCCGTCGGGCTGGTGGCGCTCCCACTGGCGGCACAACAGAACGTCGCAATCATCAGCCAGGCTCAGCAAGCGCTCACGCTGGCAGACGCGGCCGGTGCGCAAATCTACGCCAGGAGTCTGTACGACGATGCGGCTTACCGCATCCGCTTCGCGCAGGACAACATCAATTCATCGAAGTCGTCGATGCAGGCGCAAGCCGAGATGCGCGCGCGAGAGGCGATCTTCGCCGCTGAGGCCGCACGAGCCAAAGCCCGATGGCTTGCCACCAATGCCACCATCGCCAATCTTCAGATCGACATCCGTCGTTTCGGCGGAGCGTCGAACGTCAGTCTCATGACTGAAGATCCGAACATCGATTACCGGCGCGGCGGGCCCACCAGTGAGCGCATCGCTGCCGCGCAGGCGGCCATCGATCAGGCCCGCGCTGCCGGCGCCGAACGGCTGGTGGCGGACAACGATCTGAAGACGGCCGAGTCCTATGTCGCGAGCGCGCGCCGCGCGTCGAGCAATTCCGACGTGGCCGATTATCAGGCCTACATCGGGGAGATGATCGCGCGCCGTGCGTACTACATGGCGCGCTTCAACGAGGCGAGTCGCTCTCTGCCCGACGTTCAACTGCAGCGGACGCGTCTGGCCCAAACCTACAGCGAACAGCAGGCGAATCAGGAGCGCGCGCAGCGCGAAGAAGTCGAACGCCGGACGGCGGAGCTGCAGCGGCAACTGGCGGCCGAGCAGGCCAACCGTCAGATGCAGGCCGAGGAGCTGGAGCGGTTGCGGGCGCAAGTCGATGAGACGCGTCGCGCGATGCAGACGCGCATCGAAAGCGATCGCGCTGCCCGTCTCGACGCCGAGACGAAACTCGATGCGGCGATGCGTCAGTACGAATCCGCCGCGGTCAACGGCAATTCCGCCGATCTCGATCGTCTGCGCCGTCAGGTTGAAGATGCGGAGATCGCGTTGCGAACGGTGCAGGAGCGCGAAAAACTCGATGCCCAGGCACTGTCGGCGGACATCACCACCGCTCGAACCGACGCGAATCAGCAGGCCGATTTGACACAGCGTCAAGCGCAGCTCGATCAGTATCAGCGCGAGCTGCAGTTGGATGTCACCGCCCGCGGCGAGATTGAGCGGCGGCACGAAGCTGCCATCATGGCGGCGCAGCAACAGCGGCAGCAGCTCGAAGCGCAGGCGCAAGCGCTGCGCGCTCAGATCGAGCAGGCACAAGCCCAGGCACAGCAGCAGGCACGGGCTGCCGAGGCCGCGCAGTCGCAAGCGGCACAAGCGCAACAACAGTTGCAGGCGGCGCAGCAGCAAGCCTCAGCGCAGCAGCAGCAACTGACGCAGCAGGCGCAGGCGAGCGCGTACGACGCGGAGAAATCGCGTCAGGCCGCGCAGTCAGCGCAGGCCGAGCTTGCGCGTACTCGTGAGGAGCTCGCGCGCCGTGACGCTGAAGCGCAACAGCTCCGGTTGCAACAACATCTTGCGGCCATCGCCGCGACGAAGAACGAATCGCGCGGACTCGTCGTGACGCTGCCCAGCGTTTCATTCGATCCCGGTAAGACGACGTTGAAGCCCAGCGCGAAGAAAACGCTTCAGAGAATCGCGAATCAGCTCAAAGCGAATGAGAACATTCGCGTGTCGGTCGAAGGACACACCGACAACGTCGGAAAAGCTGAGAAGAACATGACGATCTCAGAAAAGCGCGCACAGGCCGTCCGCGACTATCTGGTTTCCCTCGGCATCCCCGAGGATCACATCACCGCGACCGGAAAAGGCGAGGCCGATCCGGTCTCGAGCAACAAGACCGTTTCGGGACGAAGTCAGAATCGGCGCGTGGAGCTGGTCATTACGATGTAAGGACAGTAAGGACGTAAGGCCGGTAAGACGGGGCTACCACCCTACTTACCCGCCTTACCGGCCTTACCAAACTTACTTCTCCGCGAGCTTCTTCGCGGTCTCCTGTTGTAACGCCAGGAACTCGGCAAATTCAGGGGCGGCGGGCGGGATCTCGTTGACTTTTTGCGAGATGTCGAGCGCGTTCTTCGCGCATTGCCAGTTCTCCAGCCGTACGTGCGATCGCGCGATGTGGAAGTACGGGTAGTAATCGATCAGCCACATGCCGTACATCCGCGCGCGTTGTTGCGGATTCGGTCGCAGCGCCACCGCCTCGATCAGTTCGCCGAGGGCGCGGGAGTAGTCGCCTTTGCGTTCGAGCTCGAGACCCAATTCGTACCGCGCGTACCACGGAGCGTGCTTCGAATCAGGCGGTATGTTGCATTTCGTCATCACGTCCTGCCGCAATTGCTTGAATTCGGCATCGCTGATCACCGGCGGCCTGGCGGTGTACACGGCATAGGCCGGACGGCTGTACTTCCCGGTTGCGTCTCCACGAAGCAGGAGTTGATACGCGATCAGCAGCGGGCGGCCGACCTCGCTCTTCGCGGCCACTCCGCTATCCTCGGCCTGCGTGAGGTGCTTGCGCGCGCTCTCGATGTCTCCCGCCATCTGATTGGCAATCGCCAGATACAGATGGGGCAGATAGTCGATGTACTCCTGAGGGCGCGTCGCTGCCTGAAGCTGTTCCTTGCCGCGAAGCGAATAAGCGGCCTCGAGCTCCGAGCGCGCCGCTACCGGTTGGCCTTCCTGGACGAGTCGCAGTCCGCGCTCGTAATGCCCGTACCACGTTTGCACCGGAGTGGCGAGGAGGATGGTGAGAAGAACGATTTGCATGGGTGATGCTAACTTTCATGGCGCTGTTCCGTCCATAGGTACGAACGGAGGTAACTGTCATGCGGAGAACTCTCCTCGCGCTCTCCCTTTTCGCGGTAGCCACGACCCTCTCGGCGTCAGGCCGCCACGGCCATCACGGAATGTCGATGTCCATCGATGACGATGATCTGGTGAGCAATTGCGGCGCGGTACGCGTCACCTTCAATGATCGGCCGGCACTTCGAGCCGAAGAGAGCGTTCCGGTCGGCTCGCCACGGTCGCTCAGCATCCGCGCGCCGCAGAATGGCGGGGTCTACGTGATAGGAGGGTCGTCGGGTTACGAAGTGACGGCCTGCAAGGCAGCCTGGTATGACGAGGATCTCAGTCAGATACGAACTCGAGTCAGTGGAAATGAGGTGACCGCCGACGGTCCCGGCGGCGGCGAATGGACTGTCTTTTTCATCGTGCGCGCGCCGCGCGGTGCGTCCCTTGATCTGAGAACATACAACGGACCGATATCGCTCCGGAGCGTCAACGGCACGGTTACCGCGAACGCCACCAACGGTCCCATCTGCGCCAAAGAATCGAGCGGAACGATGCATCTCGAGACCGAGAACGGCCCGGTCTCGCTCGACGGCGGATCGGGCACAATGAAGCTGAACGCAGAGAATGGTCCGGTTTCGGTCAGGCTGCGCGGCACGACTTGGGACGGCAGCATCGAGGCGCACACGCAGAACGGTCCGGCATCCCTCCGAATCCCGGCGGGATTCCGATCGGGCGTGGTGGTCGAATCGGACGGTCACGGTCCGGTATCGTGCCGCGCGGCCGCGTGTCGGGAGGCGCGACGCACGTGGGACGATGAGGACAATCGCAAAATCGAGCTCGGCTCGGGACCAACTGTCGTACGCATGTCGACGGTCAACGGGCCGGTTTCGGTTCGCGAGAGCGACGACTGACTCTCAGTCCTCAGTCCCCAGTCCTTTACACTGTGTAGGTGCTGGGTCCGGCACGTCGTCCTCTGCTCCGCGTCCTCGGTCTGACGTTTGGTCTGGCCGTGATCGTCGGCAACACGATCGGCGCCGGGATTTTCCGGACGCCGGGCGAGATCGCCGCGCGTCTGCCGACGTTCTGGCCGTTCATCTCGGTCTGGATCATCGGCGCGATCTACGCGCTGCTGGGCGCCAACGCGCTCTCGGAGCTCGGCACGATGCTCCCCAAATCAGGCGGGCAATATGTTTTCGTGCGCCACGCCCTGGGCGACTACGCGGGATTCGTGGTCGGTTGGAGCGATTGGATCTCGACCTGCGGAACGATGGCGGCCGTCTCGATGGTGGTGGGCGAATACGCCATCCTCCACGTCAAGCATTTGCGTGCGGTGGAGGTCGTCGCGATCGCGCTGATCGCGGTGCTCACGCTGGTGCAGTGGCTGGGCGTGCGGTGGGGCGGGTGGTCGCAGGACGTCACGAGCTTTCTCAAGGGCACCGCTTTTTTGTTTCTGATCAGCGCGTGCTTCATCCTCGGCAGCCGCAATCCGGCCGTCAGCAGCATGGAGATCGAGACGGAGGGATCGCTCTTTCTGGCGTTCATCCTGGCGCTGCAGGCAGTGATCTACACCTACGATGGCTGGTCGGCGGTCATTTACTTTTCCGAAGAGGTGAAGGAGTCCCAGCGCAACATTCCGCGCGCAACGTTCGGCGGTTTGCTGGCCGTCACGGCGATCTATCTGCTGTTGAACGTCGCTTTTCTCCGCGTCGTGCCGCTGCCGACGCTGGCCGGCGAACCGCTGGCGGCCGGTGTGGTGGTACAGCATCTCTTTGGCCCGCTGGCCGACAATGTTCTGCGCTGGTTGACGATCGCAGCGATGATCAGCGCGGTGAACTCGAATGTCTTGATGGCGCCACGGGTGCTGTTTGC
The DNA here is from genome assembly GCA_035636095.1 of Thermoanaerobaculia bacterium. Classification (GTDB taxonomy): domain Bacteria; phylum Acidobacteriota; class Thermoanaerobaculia; order Gp7-AA8; family Gp7-AA8; genus Gp7-AA10. The sequence continues at coordinate 26,867 of DASPZU010000015.1, read as the reverse complement.
GATGAGCCGCGACGGTCTTTTCTGGCGCGGCGCGACGGATGTCAACGCCGGCGGCACCCCTGAGATCGCGCTGCTGTGCAGCAGCCTGATGGCGACGGCCTTCATCGTGTCGGGCCGGTTCGATCAGGTCATCGCAGTTTTATCGTTCTTTTTCGTAGCTAATTATACTCTATCATTTATATCACTATTCAAACTCCGCAGTCGCGAGCCCGACGCTTCCAGGCCTTTCCGCGCCATCGGACATCCTTTCACCACCGGTCTGGCCCTGCTAGCGTCGGTCGCGTTTCTGGTCGGAGCGATCGTGTCGGATACCAGGAAGAGTCTGATCGCCCTGGCGGTTCTGGCTGTCAGTTTCCCGGTATATCTTCTGTTGAAGCAGCGACAGACGGCGCCATGAGCTATCGATTCGAGCCGCAACTCTCCCGCGCGTCCACCATCCCTTCGGCCTTCTACAACGATCCGGCGGTGCTGGCGGCCGAGAATCAAACCGTGTTCGCGCGAACGTGGCAACTGGCCGGACACGCGGAGCAAGTTCGGGAGCGCGGCCAATACTTCACCACCACGGTTGCCGACGAGCCGCTGCTGATCGTTCGCGGCGACGATAACGTACTGCGCGCCATGTCGAATGTCTGCCGGCATCGCGCCGGTCCGGTCGCGAAAGGCTCCGGAAAACGCGCTTCGCTGCAGTGCGGCTATCACGGCTGGACGTACGCGCTCGACGGAACTCTGCGGACGGCGCTGGAGATGGAGGGCATCGAATGCTGGGACCGTTCGGCGGTCGCGCTTCCGAAATTTCGAATCGACGCCTGGAACGGGCTGCTGTTCGTGAACCTCTCGCCCGATGCTCCGTCCCTCCAGGAATTCCTCGGCGATCTGGCCGGGCATGCCTTCGAAGGCCGGCTGGCTGCGCGGAAGGAGTGGTCGGTCAACTGCAACTGGAAGGTCTACGTCGACAACTACCTCGAGGGCTACCACATCCCGATCGTGCATCCGTCGCTGTTCCGCGAAATCGACTACCCCAATTACCGCACCGAGACGCGCGCCCATTACTCGATCCAGCATGCGCCGCTGAAACGGCCCGAACGCATTCGAGGCGACGGTGAAGCGGAGTACTTCTGGATTTTTCCGAACCTGATGCTCAACGTCTATCCCGACAACTTCTCGACGAACCTGATCGTTCCGGCCGGCCACGATCGAACGCTCACGATTTTCGAGTGGTACTTCCGCGATCCCGATTCCGCGAAAAAGCAGATTGACGAGACGATCGCCTTCAGCGACGAGATCCAGCTCGAAGACATGGAGATCTGCGAAGCGGTGCAGCGCGGCCTGCGGTCACCGACATACCACGCCGGCCGCTATTCGCCCGCGCGCGAGAACGGCGTACATCACTTTCATGGGCTGTATGCCGACGCGATGGGGCTGGCTCACTCCAGGTAGGGCTCGATGCCCTGCTCTTCGGCCGGTTGCAGATCGCGATTGCTCTGAAGAATGCGCGCGCAGGTGTTCCATCGCAGAACAGCATCGTCGTTCCCCGCCGGACGGAGCTTTTCCGCTTCTTCGTAAAAGCCCATGGCATCGCGAAACCATTCATAGGCCATCGTTCCACCCTGATGGTGGCTGTAGGCGGCCTTCGCTCGCCGTTCGCAAACAACACCGGCGTAGTACACGCGTTCGTACTTGTCGTGCAGACGCGCGATGAATTCGTCACATCGATTGTCGCCAACATTGAACCGTTGCTGTCCGAATTGATCCGTCAGGGCCAGGATGAGCGTCACCAGAGCGCGTTGATTTTCAGGCTCCGCCGCCAGCACATCCATGCAGATACTCTCGGCCTCGCCCGGCTCGTTGAGCAGTCGATAGCGATCCGCTCTCTCCAGCGCTTTCGGGATCGCTTCCTTCGACAACGGCTTGAGCTCGAACATGACGCCTTCCTTCCGACGGATCTTCGCACGATATACTCCTCTGAACTCGCGAAATACAATCACACCGGGAGCGATGGAAACTTCCTTTCACGACGTTCTTCTGGTGGGCGGTGGAGGCGCAGGTCTGCGGGCCGCGATCGCCATCGCCGAAACCAATCCGAATCTCAGCGTCGCCGTGGTCTCCAAGGTCTACCCCATGCGGAGCCATACCGTCTCCGCGGAAGGAGGGGCGGCGGCGGTCATCAAGGCGAACGACAGCCTCGACGCCCATGCTTACGACACCGTCAGCGGCAGCGACTGGTTATCGGATCAGGATGCCGTCGAGGCCTTCGTGCGCGAGGCTCCGGAAGAGATGATCCGGTTGGAGCACTGGGGCTGCCCATGGAGCCGGGAGCCCGACGGCCACATTGCGGTCAGACCTTTCGGCGGGATGAAGATCGAGCGCACGTGGTTTGCCGCCGACAAGACCGGCTTCCACATGCTTCACACGCTTTTTCAGACCACGCTGAAGTACAAGACCGTTGCTCGTTACGATGAGTGGTTTGTCACCACGCTGCTCGTCGACGAAGGTCGATGCCAGGGGGTGGTGGCCATCGAGCTGGCCAGCGGAAAGATTCACGCCATCCTGGCTAAGGCGGTGATCCTCTGCACCGGAGGGTGCGGAAAAGTGTTCGCTTTCACGACCAACGCCAACATCAAAACGGGCGATGGGATGGCGCTGGCGTACCGCGCCGGAGTCCCGCTGAAGGATATGGAGTTTGTTCAGTACCATCCGACCGGTCTCCCATTTACCGGAATTCTGATCACCGAGGCGGCGCGCTCGGAGGGAGGATGGCTGATCAACAAGGATGGCTACCGCTACCTTCAGGACTACAACCTCGGCACGCCGGAGCCGAAGCCGGTCCTGCGATCGATGGAGCTGGGACCTCGCGACCGTCTGTCACAGGCCTTCGTCAAGGAGATGGAAAAAGGACGCACGGTCGAAACGCCGCACGGCCACGTCGTTCATCTCGACATTCGACACCTTGGCGAGAAACTCATCGATACGAAGTTGCCCTTCGTCCGAGAGCTATGCCTCAAGTATGAGAACGTCGATCCGGTGCGAGAGCTCATCCCGGTCAGACCGGTGGTGCACTACATGATGGGAGGGGTCCACACCGACATTGAGGGAGCGACGCCTCTGCCCGGACTCTACGCCGCCGGCGAAGCGGCTTGCGTCAGCATCAATGGGGCGAACCGCCTCGGTTCCAACTCCCTCACCGAGCTGCTCGTCTTTGGAGCGCGCGCTGGAAAGGCCGCCGCCGCATTCGCGACCACTCAGGGCGGTCCAAGTCGCGCTGTGCTGGCTCAGGCGATGGATGAGGAGCGCCACCTGCTGGGAGATTTCCTCGAGAAGAAAAACGGCAAGGAGCGGCTGGCCGACTTGAGGACCGACATGCAGCTGACCATGGAGGCAGGGGCGGGCATCTATCGGGATCAGCGTGGTCTGGAGACGGCGGCTGGAAAAATTGCTGCGCTCAAGGAGAGATTCCATTCCATCTCACTGGAGGATAGAAGCCGCACCTTCAACACCGAGTTGGTCGGATGCCTGGAGCTCTCGTATATGCTCGATCTCGCCGAATCGATCATCCACTCCGGACTGCAGCGGAAGGAATCGCGAGGCGCCCATCAGCGCACCGATCACCCACAGCGAGACGACTCGAAGTTTCTCGCTCACTCCCTGGCCTACAAAAACGAAGCGGGAGCACCAAGGATCGAGTATCTACCGGTAACCATCACCCGCTGGCCGCCGGCGGATCGGGTATACGGGAGGTGAAATGACAGAGTTGGTCACCGTCGAGATTCAGCGCTATCGGCCGGAAGAGGAGGAGAAGCCCTCCTGGGACGTCTTCGAGGTTCCGGCCCGCTCCGAGTGGATGGTGCTCGATGCCCTCAATTACATCAAGGATCATCTCGACGGGAGTCTCTCGTACCGTTGGGCGTGCCGGATGGGCGTATGCGGAAGCTGCGGGATGATGGTGAATGGCGAGCCGGTGCTCACTTGTGCGACCTATCTGTCCAGCGTGTCGGCCCCGGTCCGCGTCGAGCCGCTGAAAGCGTTTCCCGTGATTCGCGATCTTGTCGTCGACATTCAGGACTTCGTCGACAAACTCGAGCGCGTCAAGCCGTGGATCACTCGCACACATGAGAAGCCGCTCTCCGAGGGAGAGTACCTGCAGACACCCGAAGAGCTGGCGGAATACAAGAAGTACAGCATGTGCATCAACTGCCTGCTGTGCTATTCGGCCTGTCCGATCTATCCGCTCGAGCCGCTGTTCATTGGCCCGGCGGCCATCGCCCTCGCGCAGCGCTACAACATGGATTCACGCGATCAGGGATCGGACGAGAGGATGGATGTGTTGTCGACGCACTACGGCATCTGGAACTGCACATTCGTCGGCGAGTGCTCGGTGGTCTGTCCGAAAAAGGTCGATCCGGCTGGCGCGATTCAGCGTTACAAGGTGCAGGCGACGATGGATTGGATCAAATCGGTGTTGATGCCGTGGGGAAAACAGTGAATCCGACCTACAAGCTCTACCACCCGAGGTGGTACCGCGCCCAGATGCCGATTTTCTGGTGGTTGGAAAGACTCTCCTATATCAAGTTCATCATCCGCGAATTGACCAGTCTTGCGGTCGGCTACTCGGCGGTCCTTCTGGTCGTATTCGTATGGATGCTCAGCGGCGGGGAGCAAACCTACGCGCGGTTCATGCGGTTTCTGCAGTCTCCTCTTGCGTTGATTCTCCACACCCTGATCTTCGTTGCCGTGCTTTTTCATACGATCACCTGGCTCAAGCTGGCACCGAAAGCGATGGTGATCCGTGTGAGGCATCGTCAGGTTCCAGGCCGAATGGTGCTACTCGCTCACTATCTCGGATTTCTCGCCGCCTCGTGGCTGGTGTTCTGGTTTTTTCTGCAGGGGTGACCCATGCCGCGATCGAGAGAGCCGTTTTTCTGGGTTTTGTTCAGCGGCGGCGGAACAATAGCGGCGCTTTTCCTCCCCGCGCTTGTCCTGCTCTTGTTGATTTCCGTTCCGATCGGCTGGGTCGAAGCTCCGTCCTACAGTCTGTTCGTCCACAAGCTGCAGCATCCGCTGGTCCGGCTGTCGCTGTTCGTGCTCGTGTCACTCTCGTTCTTCCATTGGGGGCATCGCTTCCGTTACACGCTCTACGACGGATTGCAGCTCGAGCACCTGTACGGGTTGATTGCCGTCATTTGCTACGGGGGAGCCACCGTGCTCACCATCGTTGCGGCTGGCGTGCTTTGGGCGTTCCCCTAGCCGCGTGAGCCCCTACCTGGTCGCGAGCTCCTGCTGATCAGAAACGGGCGCGAATCGCAATAGCTCATGATCTTGAGACTGAAATCTGTCGATAATTACCCTAAAGTTTTTTCTTGCAACATTTTCGCGAGTCGACGACACTATTTTTGCGGATGCCGGCTGAGGTAGTGATTTCCGCCGCTCTAGTTGTCCTCGCCATAGCCATCTCCGCCGCGTTGGTGGCTGTGTGCATCGTCGTCGGTTCCGCTTTCGTATCGATCACCCTCGCTCTCACCGGACGCACGCCCCAGCTGGTTCGGATGCGCGAGCGGAGCGCTCCCCGCGAATCGCGCGAGCCCGAGCCCGCCCCCACCCCCGAGAGCGTACGCCATGATCCCGACCTTGCTACCGACATCATGTCGAATGTCGCCGAGGGAATTGTGGTCTACGACCGGGAGCTGCGTTGTCAGGTCTGGAATCACTTCATGGAAGAGTTCACCGGTCTTCGCGCCGAGGAAGTCCTGGGCAAACGCGCCGGCGATTTCTTCCCCGTCCTCGGCGAACAGCCCATCGACGACATCCTGGCGCGCGTCCTGATGGGCGAGACAGTTTCGCTCGCCGAGACCTCGTACATGATTCCCGGAACTGACCGGCAGGGATGGATCACCGCTTCCTACCGCCCGCAGTTTGATTCGAAGGGCAACGTCTCGGGTGTCATCGGCAAGATTCTCGATCTGACCGACCGAAAGCGCGCCGAGCAGCAGATGGAGTACCAGTCGTATCACGACGCGCTCACCGGACTCGCCAACCGCCGGCTCTTCCAGGAACATCTGACGCTCGCGCTTGCCCTTGCCCAGCGCAAGCGGCGCCCGGTGGCGGTGCTGTTCCTCGACCTCGATAACTTCAAAGTCGTCAACGACTCCCTCGGTCACACACTCGGAGACAGTTTGTTGCGCGAGATCGCAACGCGTTTGAAAAACAGCGTGCGCGAAGGCGATGTCGTGGCCCGCGTCGGCGGCGACGAGTTCACCATCGTCCTTCAGGAGCTGGAAAAGAAAGAAGACGCGGCATCGATGGCGCAGCGCGTGTTGCGGATCATCGCCGAGCCGATCGACATCGACGGCCAGCGCCTCTACATCACCGCCAGCGTCGGCATCACCGTCTATCCCGACGACGGCGAGGACGCCGAGACGCTGCTCAAGAACGCCGACAATGCCATGTATCGAGCGAAAGCGGTCGGCCGCAATTGCTACGAGATGTCGACCCAGGAGCTGAGCCGCTCGATGCAGGAGCGCCTGACACTCGAAAGCGGTCTGCATCAGGCCATGGAGCGGAACGAGTTCGAGGTCTACTACCAGCCCCAGATCGACATCCGCACCAATCGCATCGTGGGCATGGAGGCACTCCTGCGATGGCGGCATCCGGAGCGCGGGCTCATGTCGCCGGGAAGTTTCCTGTCCGTGGCCGAAGAGCGCGGATTCATCGTGTTGATCGGCGATTGGGTGCTGCGCACCGCCCTTCATCAGGCCCGCGCCTTCCGGGACCTCGGCTTCCCCGATTTCAGGGTGGCCGTGAATCTTTCCGCGCGCCAGTTCCGCGAGCTCTCGCTGGTTGACGGAATCGAGTCGGCCATCAAGCAGGCGCGGATCGAACCGGAGTGTCTCGAGCTCGAGATCACCGAGAGCGTGGCCATGGAGAATGTCGATCTGACTTTCAAGGTACTCGAGCGCTTGCGCCGCACCGGTATCAGCATCGCCATCGACGATTTCGGCATGGGGCACTCATCGCTGAGCTACCTGAAACGCTTCCCGATCGACTGCCTCAAAATCGATCGCAATTTCGTGGAGGACCTGCCCGACCGATTCGAAGATGCCGCCATCGTTCGGTCGGTCATCGAGCTCGCGCAGGGACTCAACCTGCGCGTCGTGGCGGAGGGAGTCGAGACCAAGCCGCAGCTCGATTTTCTGAGGGAGCACGGCTGCCGCGAGGTGCAGGGCTTCTACTTCGGCTTCCCCGTCCCCGCGCCGCAATTTCAGGAAACGCTCAGCCAGACGCGGATTGGGAACGAACGGTCGCACTGACCCCCCACCCACCCGGTTGGGACGTTAGGATGTTAGGATCTGTGTCCCACACGAGGCGCGATCGCGTCTTCCCGTAGTCGCTCCGTCAATCACTCATGAATTACAAGGACCTTGTCGCGTGGCAACACGCCATGACTCTCTGTGAGCAAATCTATCGTGTGACTGACGCTTTTCCCGGCCGAGAAATTTACGGGTTGACGCATCAGGTGCGAAAGAGTGCGGTCTCAATCCCCTCAAATATTGCTGAAGGTGAAGGACGTCTGACTTCGGGTGAGCGAAGGCAATTTCTGAGTCAGGCCCGTGGATCATTGTTCGAGCTCGAGACGCAGCTGATCATCGCTGAACGCGTAGGTTACTTGCGGCGCAAAGAACCCTTCGAAACTCTCGACGAATCGCGACGCGCCCTGGAGGGATACATCGGCTACGTCAGACGAAGATGAGGGCTGCCATACAGCCCTCATCCCAACATCCCAACGTCCCAACCGGGCGCGTGGGCGGCTACTCCTTCGCAGCTAAATTGGCCGCCACGTAGGCTGGGTCATTGGTGCCGTTGTCGACGAAGGCGGCGTACGCACCGATCATGCCCTCGATTGTCGTCACTCGAATCAGCACCGGCTTGCCGCTCTCCGGCAGGCTGCGGCCGTGGAAGAGATCGTTGATCTGCATGCCGCCGGCGGAGAGGATGCTGACCTCGAAACTGTCGAGCGCCTTGCCCGCGTCGTCGATGATCTCGATCTTCGCGCGCGCAGCCCTCGGTCCCGGAAAGGCCGTCAAATCAACGAGGCCGAGGTTGGTGCGGAAACGAGGATCGAGGGTGGCGCCGAGAATCTCGAGCGTGTCACCCGGGCCGCCGGATTGGAAGCTGTTGAGCGGCGGCATGAGGAAGCCGTACGTTCCGCCGCTGGGATCGATGGTGTAGGTGCGCGAAGTGACGCGAACGCTGGTGTCGTTGGTCGTGCCTTGCGCTGTGAAGCGCAATCGCGCGATGCCGGTCTTGCCGAAGGCCGTCATCAACACGTCACGGATCACGCGGGCCTCGAAAGGGAGCAATGTGAATTGCAGGGTGCTCGGATTTTCCGAGACGTCCCACAGTTTCGCCTGGAGCGTCAGCGTCTTCACCTGCGCAGAGTTGTTGAAGAGATAGAGATCGCTTCGGAACTTCGATCCATTCGCGCCGTCGAGGTGTCCGATGGCGGGAATGACGCGCATGACGGAGGCCGGAATATCGGGCGGGAAGAAGGTCGGATCGTTGGTGCGATTGTCGACGACGAAGACGGAGGCCAGCAGCTCACCCTTGTTAGGCCGCAAAACGAGCGCGCCGGTATCGGTCGTTGACAGTCCGACCAGCGGCGCCACGCCGTTGATCTGTGTCTGCCCAGACTTCGGGCCGGTGAGCGTCACCGCTTCCGTTGCGCTCGATCCATTCGGGCTCGCGGCCGTTGCGGAGACTTCGGTGCCGCGGCCGGAGACGTCGGTCAGCATCACGTTGGTGCGGAAGTTCGCCCCTTCGAATGCGCCGGAGAACGTCAGCGGAAAGCGTGGACCGGCGGCGGTGAAGACATCGATCCCGTTCATCGTGAAGCCGTAAGTTCCGTTGCCGGCCTTGTTGTAGGTGCGGCTGGTGATGTTGACGCCGCCGCCTTGCTCGGGAGAGATGTACAACGCGCCGCTGCTGTTGTCGATGTTGAACAGGGTGCCGAGGATGTCGGGAATGGAGCGGATCTCACGCGGCTGCAGCAACAGATTGACAAAGACGTCGGCAACCGGAGCGCCGCCGTTCGGCACGTAATTGAGGTTCACCTGCAGCGGGCCGTCGGACGGGTTGTAGATCGTGACGTCCGTCGCCCAGTTGCTGCCGAAAGCACCAGGGGTGCGGCCGACGCCGGGAAGCACGAGCTGTTGCCGCAGTGAGCCGCGTACGACGCCCCACTCCTGGACGACGTCGCTTCCGCCGGCGCTCGGCGGCGCGGGCGAGATGATGACGCCGCCGCCCAGCGGCTGCGGGACGCCGGAATCGAAAACGAACGTCGCACCGCCCGCGATGGCGTCGACGTCGAGATGCACGAACCCTTTGGTCGATGTCTCGCTCAGAAATAATTCGTCGTACGAGCGCGGTGCAGGACTGCCGATGGGCCAGACCGCGAGCGCCGGATCTTTGAACAGGAGGTTATCGACGCTCTGTCTTGGGCGATGCACCTGGACCAGAAGCTTCGTCCCTGACGGTGCGGCGTGCAGCGCTTCGACCTGCGGCGCCGACACGTCCTGCCATTGCTGAACGAGTCCAGCAGTCGGCGTGTGCAGCAAAAGCGACGTCGGGCGATTGCCGCCGCGACGCATGACCCACGCGCCGGAGTAGTCGCTGGTCGGGACCGCGAAAAATATCCACGAAGAATTGATCGGTGGCTGCGCGTTAGGCGGGCCATCCCACGAGGCGGCGACCGGTGTGATATTGCCGTCCTTCGCGTAAAACAGCACGACATTGCCTGGACTGAATGCCTGCTCGAGGTACGCGGCGCCGTCGGGGGTGATCCAACCTTCGATCGTAACCGCGCCCGGCCTCGCCGCAACTGCGCTTTGATTGCCGTTGATATCGACGGTGTAAATCGTGTTGGGCGCGTTGACGAGGAATCGTCGCCCTTCGCGATCGGAGCCGATCAGCGGAATTGTCGACATCACGCTTGAAGTGAAAATTTGCTTCACCGTGCCGACATTCGACACGGCGAATACACCCAGCGAATTGCCGACGACGAACGGCACTTCAGGTGTCCCGACCCGTACGTTGCTGTAGCGGCCCCGCGCGAACGGTCCGCCGAAGTCGGCCGCCAGGGTCGTCACGGTGGGGGTTGTCGGAATCGCCACCTTCATCCAGCTCGCGCCGCTGTCATTCGTCAGCAGCCAGATGAACTGATTGGTCGGGTTGGCGCCGAGGAAATTGGCGCTGGTCTGGATGAGGATGGAGACAACGCCTGCCTCTTCGCGAACCGTCGCGCTGCTGATGGCAGACGACGACCCATCGGCAGGAAAGATGACGCGCGGCTCCTCCAGGCCCTGCGCGTCGTAGAGGACGAGCTGCGACGGTGTGGGGTTATTGCAGCACGGAGGAGGTGGAGAAATGATCGAACTCGAACCCGCCGGGGTTTGCTCGATCAGCACGAAATGCCGATTGAGCCGATTCTGAACGGCAGGGATCGACGCGCGATTTGTGTACGGCGCATACGAAATAACTCGGGCTTCGGAAATCGCAGAGAAGAGGAGAAACGCGGCGACGAGTCGGGCTACGCGGGTCATGCAGCCTCCTTATTTGATATGCCGTCACAGCATATTAGGTCGAGAGAATCTGCTTTGCAACATGTTTTCCGGTTGAGATCGCTCCCGCGACGGTCCCAGTCTCCTTAGCGGTTGTCGCTTCCCCGGCAAAGAATAGCGTCCCGGCGATCGGCTTGGCGAGGGAATCGTGCGCCTTTTGACCGCCGACGCCCGGATAACTATACGCCCCGCGGCTGAATCGATCCGATTGCCAGTCGTGGGTGTGGGAGGAATCGAACAAGGTGTCGATTTCGCGCCGCTTGATCGCGAACGCGGTCGCGAGCGAGTCGAGGGCGCGATCGACCATCGACTCTGAACCTTCAGCGAGCAGCGTGTCAGCGGCGTGTCCGCCCGCCCAGCCGGTGAGCAGGGGCGCGCGAACGGGGGCGGTCGTCCACCACGTCGGAATGAATCGATCGGCGGTCTGCAGGAAATTGAGCGGCATCCCTTCTTGCCAATTCTTTGTCTTCGCCCGCCGCTTGACGAAATCGGGCTCGTCCCAGAATCGCTTGCGGAAACGGAAAATGATCTTCACGACGTGGCCGACTTCGAGTTTCGCGATCGCTTTGCGCTTGTCGCGCAGCACGGGATCGAATCGGATGGCGGTCGCTTTCCAGACACCGATCGGAATCGTGATGACCGCCGCCTTTGCGCGAAATGTCTGTCCACGCGCGGTCTGAACCTCGACCGCGTCGCGCGACCACGAGACCTCGGTGACCTCGCTGCCCAGGTGAAGCTGCGAGCGTTCGGGATCGAGGCCGGCGCGCAACCACTCGATCAGCGCGTCGTAGCCGTTCGCGATTCGGAATTGTTTGTTCGGATCGTCCTCGTCTTCGTCCGAGCTGCGTAGCGATGCCGCGCTGATGCGATCGGCATGCGCGGCGTTGAAGCCCTCCGCGAAACTTCGCGCCATCTGCTTGAGATGCGGCGCCAACTTCCGTTGCCGCCTCAGGAATTCCGCGAAGGAGATGTCGTGCGCCCCCGCCGGAATTCGTGAACGAATCGCGTTCATCTTTTCCCAGAAATCGTTGTTCAGACGCCATCGGCCGCGCGACGACCACCAGTGCGTGTCGGGAAGCTGATAGGCGAGGAGGGCGGCCGATTCGACGATGGCGAATGTCGCCTCGGCCTCGCCGTGGATGAACTCCGCTCCCAGCTCGATCGGAAGCGCCAGATCGGCACTGTGAAGGGTCCAGATGCGGCCGCCGATGCGATCGCGGCCCTCCAGAACACAGACTTTTTTGCCTGCACCGGAGAGATCGCGCGCGGCGGCAAGTCCTGCGGCCCCGGCACCGATGACGATGACGTCGAATCGGTTACTCAACGCATGACGAGGGGTTACTCGCGGACGATTTCAGACCATGGCAGCTTGCGGACGGCCAGCACCTTTTCGTCGATCTCGCTCTGCGTGGCCTTCTCCCCAAGGACGCGGCGCAGGTAATCCACCTCCGGCGTCACCAGCCGGTTGTGTTTCGGCAGCAGTCGGATGGCTGCGTTCTGAAGATTGCGCTCCGACACCGCGATCATTTTGGGGGGCCGCGTGCTGACCTTATCGTTCATACGAAACTCACAACGAGGGTTGAAGGTGAAGTAATCCTGCCGATGAGTTACCGCTTTCGAGCAGTGGTTCTCGATCTGCTCACAATAAGCGTATCGCGAAACGCGAACGATTGCTGCACAAAGTTTTGCGCCTCGGAGCGACAAGAGCAGAGCGCACACTGAACGCGGTCGACGTGGGCCGCCAAAGAGTGACCGCAGAACTCACAGCGTTTCGTGCCGCTCGTCTTCATCCACCGACAGTGTGATCAAGAAGAGTGCCGAGACGGCATTTCTCTCCTGTCGGTAGAATTCGCACGTTTCGAGAAGCGAAGGCCGCCGGCGGGGCCTACGATGGGAACCGTATGAAGACAAATGAATTGATCGAAGCGATCCAAAAGGGGGACGCTAAGCGCGTCGCGGCGCTGCTCGACGAAGACCGCGCGCTCCTGGAGACGAAATCGGGCAATGTCTCGGCGATTCTGCTGGCGGTTTATCACCAACATCCCGAGATTGCACAACTATTTACGGACCGCGGTGCGAAGCTGACGTTTGCCGAGTCCTGCGCCGTCGGCGATCGAAAAAGAGCGATGGAGCTGCTCGACCGTGATCCCTCGCTTTTGCACTCGTATAGCGACGACGGTTACCCGGTTGCCGGGTTGCCAATTTTTTTCCGGCATCCCGAGCTCGCCAGGGAACTGATCAAGCGCGGCGCGGACGTCAACGCGGCCGCGAAGAATCCACAGCGTGTAGCGCCGGTGCACGCCGCGGTGACGGTCGGCGATTTCGACACCATGAAGTTGCTGCTGGAACGCGGCGCGAATCCGAACGCGCGACAGGAGTCGGGATTCACGGCTTTGCACGGCGCGGCGGCGCACGGCGACGTCAAGATGGCGAAGCTTCTTCTCGACCACGGCGCCGATTCGAAGGCGCGGACCGACGACGGCAAGGATGCCGCCGAGGTGGCACAGAAACACAATCAGCCGGCGTTCGCGGAGTGGTTTCGCGCGAACAACAAGTGATCGCTCGACAGCTCGGGGAATGATCCGCGGCTGAAGAAAATGTGTCGCGCCAGCGCGAGCAGCGCCGGCGTTCGCATCGCGGTGAACACGGCTTCCATGACCGCCGGATGCGTGCAAACGCTCAGCATCGAACGCATCCAGCGTCGCGCCACAAAGCGTGCCTGAAAGCGCGCGCCGTCGTATTCGCGAAGGATCGCAGGATCCTCGCGCGCAAGGTAGGCTGCGGTCACTTCGGCAGCAAATGTCGAAAGCCGCATGGCGGCGTCCAGACCGCCCGCGGTGAGCGGGGAGACTGCTCCGGCTGCGTCGCCGACCAGGAGTCCGCGACTGCAACCGATCCTGCGCAGGATGCCGTTGACTGGAATCATTCCGCCGCGCCGCTCGATGACGCGGCTGCCGGCGAGGTGCTTCACGCGCAAGCGAAACGCGTCGAGCGCCAAAGCGGGATTGAAGCGCCGCGGATAGCCGGCGACTCCGACGTGCGCCGTCTCACCATCAGAGGCGACCCAGGCGAGGTATCCCGGCGCAATGCGCGGATCGAGAAAACAGTGCAGCGACGGCTGGCATCGCGACGCCGCAATGACTTCCAGGCCCACGAGAAAATCAGAATTCCGGTCGAGTCCAAGCTGCTGCGCGACGATCGATCGCGCGCCGTCGGCCCCGATGACGAAGCGGACCTTGAAGTTTTCGGTCTTATTGCTTCGAAGCACTGCGATGTTTCCTGGAGCGCAGTGCACGACGCGCGATCCCGGCAGCCAGCGCACGCCGGCGCGGCTGCATCCCTCGAGCATGGAGAGATAGATCCACTGCATGCGCCCGATTCGAAATTCGTCCTCGGCGGCGGCCAGATGGATGCGGCGAGCGGAAGGCGAGTAGAGAAAGACATCGCGGATCGGCGTTGTTAGCTGTTCGGCGGGGAGGGGAAAGTCTTCCCACGTCTTGCGGACGAAGATGCCAGTGGTGTAGACCGGTGCCGCCAGCGAGGTTTTTCGGTCGAGCAGCAGCACGCGCAAGCCGCGCGCGCCGAGGAGCCGCGCGACCTGCAGGCCGGCCAGGCCGGCGCCGACGACGGCGATGTCGTATTCATTTCGCATGAAGTACTTTATTGCACAAAGTATACCGCACTGGCGGCCAAATTGAACGCCTCGCAAGAAATGTCCGCCCGCACGGTGGCACAGGCTCCCGAGAGCGGCATCCGCAAGTGGGCGCCACTGGGCGTGCTCTCGCTCGCGCTGGCGATCATCATCATCGACTCGACGCTGCTGAACGTGTCGCTCTCGACTCTGATCCGCGAGCTGCACACCAACTTACAGAGTCTGCAATGGGTGATCTCGTCGTATTCGCTGATGCTGGCCGCGCTCACCGTGACGGGCGGGCGGATGGGCGATCTCTTTGGCCGCAAGCGCATGTTCATGGGCGGCGCGCTGATTTTCGCGATCGGCTCGTTCCTGGCATCGATCAGCAATTCCGTGCCGGTACTTCTGATGGGCGAGTCGATCATCGAGGGCATCGGCGCAGCGCTGATGATGCCGGCCACGGCCTCGCTGCTGGTCTCGAAATATCGCGGCCACGATCGCGCCATCGCTTTCGGCGTTTGGGGCGGAGTGGCCGCTGCCGCCTCGGCCATCGGCCCGATCGTGGGCGGCTTCCTCACCACGCATTACAGCTGGCGCTGGGGTTTCCGGATCAATCTATTCGTGGTCGCGCTCCTGCTGGTCGGATCGATGATCATCGAAGACGTGCAGGAGCGATCGGGGAAAGACATCGACTGGATGGGCGTGCTGCTCTCGGCGGCCGGACTTTTTTTCGTGGTCTTCGGCATCATCGAGTCGGAGAGCTACGGCTGGCTGCGGGCGCGAAAATCTTTTCCGCTCTGGCAGCCCGACTCGATCTCGATCGCGCCGATCGCGGTCGCCATCGGCGCCGTCATCCTCACTTTCTTCGCGATGTGGGAGTGGCGACTCGAGGACCGGGGAGGGACGCCCATCGTTTCCATGCGGCTTTTCAGCAATCGTCAGTTCGTGTCCGGCGCCAGCGTTGTGGGCGTGCTGATGCTGGCGCAGAACGGCGTGATCTTCACGCTGCCGGTGTTCTTGCAGTCGGTCAAAAGGCTCGACGCCTTCCACACCGGCCTGACCCTCCTGCCCATGTCGCTGATGCTGCTGATCGTGTCGCCGGCGGCCGCCGCCCTGACGAAACGCATCGCGCACAAGCGTCTGGTGCAGACAGGTTTGATCCTCAACGTACTCGCGATCATCATGCTGCGATTGACGATCCGCATCGATATGAACCTGATGTGGTTGATTCCGGGCCTCTCGCTGTACGGGATCGGACTCGGCCTGGTCCTCTCGCAAATCAACAATCTGACGCTTTCCGCCGTACCGCTACGCGAGGCAGGTGAGGCTTCCGGCGTGACCAATACCTTCCGGCAGATCGGCTTGTCGCTGGGGGCGGCGGTCATCGGCGCCATTTTGATTTCGACGATTCTGGTTCGACTGGATGGGGCGGTCGAGCAGAGCAACACCATTCCGCCGCAATCAAAGGGACAGATCATGAGCATGCTGGGCGCGCAGGCGACCAGCCTGGCACTCGGCGAGAGCGGGATCTTCGACGCGCTACCACCGCCGATTCGCACAGAGATGATGGCGCAGCGACGACTCGCGACAACCGCCGGCATCCAGCGCGCGTTCCTGGTTGGCGCCTTCTTCGCCTTGTTAGGCCTGGGCGTCTCGAGTTTTCTTCCGTTGCGGCCGAGGCAAGAGTAATCCTGTGTTGTTACTGCTTCTGCTTCTCCAGGACTCAGCACTCAGGACTCAGGACTCGATTACGGTGACGGCCACGCGAACCGAATCCCGTCTGGCCGACACACCCTCGAGCGTCGTGATTCTCGATCAACAGGCGATCGCGTTGAGCGCAGCTCCGACCGTCGACGATGCTCTGCGCCAGGTCCCGGGTTTCTCGCTGTTTCGTCGCAGCGGAAGCCGCACCGCGAATCCGACTTCACAAGGCGCCTCGCTTCGAGGTCTGGGCGGCAGCGGAACCTCGCGGGCGCTGGTGCTCGATGATGGCATCCCGATCAACGATCCGTTTGGCGGATGGATTTTCTGGGGACGCATTCCGCGCGCGTCGCTCGACCGCATCGAAGTGCTTCGGGGGGGAGCCTCCGACGTCTACGGCAGCAGCGCCATGAGCGGCGTGGTGCAGTTCATCCGCCGTCGCAACGACATGGTGGTCGAAGCCGACGCCGGCACGCAGCGCACCGCCACCATGTCGGTTTTCCTGCCCTTCGCGCGCGGCGATTGGAACGGCAATATCGCGGCCGATTTTCTGACCACCGACGGCTACGTGCTGGTCGATCGCGATCAGCGTGGCACGGTCGATGGCGCGGCATCGTCGCGACATCTCGATTTCGACGGCACGTTGCGGCACGAAGGCTTCTTCATTCGCGGCTCGCGCTATGCCGAATCGCGTAACAACGGCACGCCGCTGCAGATCAACGACACCGTGCTGCGCCAGATCGGCGCCGGTTTCGATCGGGGGCCGCTGGTCGTCCGACTCGACGAAAACATCAATAATTATCATCAAACATTTTCAGCGATCGCCGCGAATCGCGCCACCGAGCGGCTGACCGTCGATCAGCGCGTGCCGTCGCGCAGCGCGGGCGGGTCGGCGCAGTGGCGCATGCCGATCGGCAGAGCGCAGGCGCTGATCGCCGGCCTGGAAGGGCGGGCGGTGGGGGGGACGGACGAGGAGCCACCCAATCGCGCGGCCGGACATCAGCGCACAGGCGCGCTGTATGTCGAGGACATCATCGACTTCGGATCACGCGCGAACCTCACCGCCGCGATCCGCGGCGACAGTTGGCGCAATTCCGATGCGAAGGGCGCGCGCAGCGATGGGTCATGGTCGCCGCGCGTTTCGCTTCTCGTCCATGCAACCGATCGTCTGGCCTTCACGGCCGCGGCCTATCGTGCCTTCCGCGCGCCGACGCTCAACGAGCTGTATCGCTCGTTCCGCGTCGGCAATATCGTGACGCTGGCCAACGGTTCCCTCGGCCCGGAACAATTGTCGGGATTTGAGATCGGCGCGCGCAACGGCCCGCTCCGCCTGACGCTCTTCTCGATGACCATCACCGACGCCATCACGAATGTCACGCAGACGACGACGCCGGCGCTCATCACGCGTCAGCGCCAGAATTTCGGAAGCAGCCGATCGCGGGGCGCGGAGATCGAGTATTCACGGACCTGGCGCAACGGATGGAACGCCAGCGCCGGTTATCTCCTCGCGGACGCAACGCTCTCGACCGGCGCGCGAACGCCGCAGGTGCCACGCAATCAGGCCACGCTGCAGCTTTCCTATCGATCGCTGGCCGGCGTCCAGGCGCGATGGTCGTCGATGCAGTTTGACGACGATCTCAACCAGTTTTCGCTGCGCCGCTTTTTCGTGATCGATCTCCTGGCGGCGCACCCCCTCGCGCCTCGGCTCGACGCGACCGTCGCGATCGAAAATATCCTCGACAATCGCATCGAGACCGCCGCCACGCCCGTGATCACCAACGGACAGCCGCGCGCGCTGCGCGTGGGCGTGCGCTACGGCTTCCGGCGATAATCGCACCATGGGCTGGAAAATCGAGAAGCAGGCCAACGGAAAGTTCGCGATCTATTCGACGCGCATCGACGACTACATCGTCATCGACGCCGAGCCCCTGCACATCGCGCAGCTCTACGCCGAAAAAGGCGTCAAGGTGTATCTCGCCAGCGCGCGGGCCCAGATCGCCAAGGAGACTCCGGTTTCGCCGGACGGCGAGAAGAAGATCGAAGCCAGCCGCCGCCGCGGTGCGACCCCCAAAGAAGGTCCCGACGTTCCCATCGGAGTGACCGGGTTCACGCTTGGCGACGTCGACGACGGCTAGCGTCGAAGTGCGACATCAAGTTCGACAGGCGGCGAGGCCAATCGCCGCGAGAGCGACGGCGAACACTAGAAGCGAAAAACCTGAAAGCCCCGGAATCGGCGTCACATCCGCGCCAACGACGACGCCGGTTGCCGTGCTGATGAACGCCGTTTCCCTGCGCCACAACTCGTTACCATCACTCATTGACAGAGCAATGATTTCCCCGCGGCTATCGCATCCTGCCATCGCCGCCACCACGACGGCACGTTCGTTGGGCGAAACGGCAACACCTTCTAGGTTGAGGTCCTGAATGGCTCGAATGGCGAACGTGCGAACGAGATTGCCTGCGGCATCGAATTGAAGCAGAGCGTTATTTCCTGTTGCCAGAACATTTCCGTTCGATAGCACGGCGACATCGGTCACGTAGCGATCGAGGCTCACGAACGATGGCAGAGAGGCGCCGGTACAACCATTGACGCGCCGGATCGTATTGCGGTCCCCGAAAAAGAGAGTGCAGCCATCCGCGGCAACGGCCATGTTGCCTGTGATCGTGACATTCAAGAGGCTTTCGAGAGCTCCGGAACTAGTGATGACTGCCAGCCGCGACTCACCCGAAGACGCGACAGCGGCAAAAACGCGGCCATTCCTGGCGACAGCGAACCCGTCGAGCGCTTGGTAGCCCGGCAATCCCTCAAAGAACGGTTGCCGAGACTTGTTGGGGTAAGCAGCATGGAAATCGAGTTTCACGATCTGAACGCTTGAATATGTTCTCAGCACCGCAAAAACATTTTGACCATCGGCTGAATCGATCGCCCTGACGTCATCCGTCCAGGTAGGAAAGGTCCGTGGATAGGCTGACACAACCCACTCTGCTGAAGGTATGTATACCGGGCTCGCGAGAAAGTAGCATCCGGCCGTCAAGTAGCCGGATATTGCGGCGGAGAACGGCTGCTGAGCGTGCACGTCCGACGCGAAGAGGATGGCCATAGCGAGAGATATAAGTAACCAAGCGCGCCGCGCGTCGTTAGCGGGATTCACGATCGAAATCGTATCCCACATCTACCGGGTTCACGCTTGGCGACGTCGACGAAACCTGATCGGAAAGACTTTCGCGTAAACCGCGGTGTTGATCACGAAGACGATGATCGCGATCACGAGCTGCACGCCGCGCGTCAGTCCGGCCGGATAAATCAATCGATAGATGTGATGCGCGATGAAGCCTTCCTGGTAGCCGTGCATGCCGGCGCGAATGCGGAACATGTTTTCGTACGTGGTCAGGGGGCAGGTCCAATTCGCAATCTCGATGAGCGCTCCCCAGATCGCCGCCGGCAGATGGATCCAGGCGAGCTTGCGCCATCGCAGGACCAGCAAACCGCCCAACGCCACGAACAACACGAACGCGAAGTGGAGGACCGCCGTGGCGTCAGCGAGGATTCTGTATGTCATTCCTCGCTACGCTCGGAATGACATGCCGACTCGTCGGCGCGCCTGCGCAATTTGCAGTTCCAGGAAATCGCGAAAGGCGATCCCGGCAGCCTGCAGCTCTTTCGGAACCAGTGAGCTGGTCGTCAGTCCGGGCAGGGTGTTGATCTCGAGAAAGTAGATGTGATCGTCATCGGCGGCCACGACATCGGTGCGCGTGCAGCCTTCGCATCCGAGCGTGGTGTGCGCCGCCAAAGCGACGTCCTGCGCCGCGGCGCGCATGCGATCGGAAATCCTGGCCGGACAGATCTCGCGCGTGCCTTGGCCGAGGTACTTGCCGGCGTAGTCGAAGGAATGGCCGGCGTCGACTTCCACTTCGAGCACCGGCAGCGCCAGGGGCCCATCGTCGCGGTCGATCACGCCGATCGTCAATTCGCGACCGCTGATGCATTGTTCGACGATGTACGGAATGTCGACCTTTTCTGTGAACTTCTGACCTCGATCGACGAAGAACAATCCGCGGCTCGATCCCCCCGCCAGTGGTTTTGCCACCACTCGATCGTATTGCGTCAGCATTTCGCGAACCGTCTCCTGCAGTCTCCTCGGATCTTGAAGAATCTGCGAGTCGGCGTTACGCACGCGATCCTTCAACATCTGTTTCGCACGACCCTTGTCGAAGGCAGCGGCGCTGGCCTCAGAACCGGAGCCGGTGAAAGCGATGCCGCGATCTTCCATCATCTTCTGCAGCGTGCCGTCTTCGCCGGTCGTGCCGTGCACAGCGAGGAAGAACACTGGATCTTCGACGGGGATCGTGTCGAGCGCCTGCTCGATATTGGGCCAGATGGCGGGGCGCCTGGGATGAAAATCGATTTCGAAGGGACGTTGATGCGCGAGGAGGTCATCGGGGGCGACGTCATGCACGGGCCCATCGTGCGCCCAGAACCAGGCCAGAGGATTGCCGAGCGTGCGCACGACGTTTTGTGCCGAGGCGACCGAAACGTGGCGCTCGTCGGAGGGGCCGCCGAAAAGAACGATCACCGTCACATTCAATATTTCTGCCCACACTCGGGACAGAATTTCGGGGATCCCTCAACCTCATGACTACATTGCGCGCACTTGCGCGTTGGCGCCAGCGCCGCGCCACATTCCTGACAGAACTTGCCGCCCTGCGTTTTCGCCCCGCACTGCTTGCAGACTGCGCCGGACACCTGGGCGATGTCCCGCGATTTGGTCCAACACACCAGACCCGATTGCCGCAGCGGGTGCACTGTTTGAAGATCGGGGAGATTTCGGCAACCGCCACCTTCAGCGTGCTGTCGTGAGCGGGTCCGCCGATTGCACGCTGCACTTCGTAAGATCCTTCGGCGACCCTCCCGAAGACGCCGCCGAGGAGATCGCCGGCGACGCGCGCTGCCGAGCCGAGCGCCCCCATCGTCGACGTCTGGAATGACGACATGTAACCGTTGTTGCACTTCTCGCAGTAGAACTTGAATTGAAAGCCTCGGTCGGTGGAGAGATCTTGATAGTTCCCGGTGAACGGAATCGCCGGCATTTGCAGAGTCTACAATGAAGCGTGTGCTGATTCTGGTCGACATTCAGAACGATTTCATGCCGGCTGGCGCGCTGCCGGTCGCGGAAGGCGATCGGATCGTACCGATCGTCAATCGAATTCAGGAAAGTTTCGACCTGATCGTCGCGACACAGGATTGGCATCCGGCGAACCACGGCAGCTTCGCGTCACAACATCCCGGAAAGAAGCCGGGCGATGTCATCGACCTCAACGGAATTGCTCAGGTGTTGTGGCCGGATCACTGCGTGCAGGGTACGAAAGGCGCCGAATTTCACGCCGAGCTCGATCGCCGCCGCATCGCGAAAGTTTTTCACAAGGGCGTCGATCCCGACATCGACAGCTACAGCGGCCTTTTCGACAACGGCCATCGCCGCGGCACCGGTCTCGCCGAGTTTTTGAAATCGAATGCTGTGACCGACGTCTACATCGCCGGACTGGCGACCGACTATTGCGTGAAATTCACGGTGCTCGATGCGCGGACGCTTGGCTACAACGTGTACGTCATCGAGGATGCGTGTCGCGGCGTCAATTTGCAGCCCGGCGATTCGGCGACGGCGCTCGATCAGATGCGGGCGGCGGGAGCGGGGGTGGTGACTTCTGCTAACATCGCGCGGCCAAAAAACCGAAAGGAGACCGCATGCGAAAGTCCATCGTTGTGCTCGCGCTGATTGCCCTTCCGCTCGCCGCGCAGCAAACGCAGGCGCCGCAGTTGCGCACGCCACGGGCGAGCCAGAAACAGGTGGTGACCCAGACCGTCGGATTCACAGACGTCACGATCACGTACAGCCGGCCGGGCGTGAAAGGCCGTCAGATTTGGGGCGGGCTTGTGCCGTACGACAAAGTGTGGCGCACCGGCGCGAATGAAGCGACCACCATCGCGTTCAGCGACGACGTCACGATCAACGGCCAGCCGCTTCCGAAAGGAACGTATAGCCTGCACACGATTCCCGGAAAGGACGAGTGGACGATCGTCTTCAACAACACCGCGAACCAGTGGGGCTCGTTCACTTACGATCCCGCCAAGGACGCGCTGCGCGTGAAGGCCAAACCACAGAGCGCGCCGTTCGCGGAGTGGCTGACCTGCGAGATTCCGCAGCTCAGCCCCGATCAGGCCACCGTGGCGATCCATTGGGAGAATCTTTCGGTTCCGTTCACGGTCGCCACGAACACCACTCAGAAAGTGCTGGCCGACGCACGTGCCGCTGTTGCGGCCGCGAAGCCGGACGACTGGCAGACGCCTCTACGCGCGGCCACGTTCGCCATCGAGAACCGCGTCGATCTCGAGGAAGCGAACAAGTGGCTCGATCAGTCGATCAAGGCCAACGAAAACATCCGCAACCTGTTCGAGAAGGCGCGGGCGCAGGCTGCGGCCGGCGATCGAGCGGGCGCCATCGCGACGGCGCAGAAGGCTATCTCCAAAGCGGGCGAGAAGGACAAGGACGTAGTCGGCGAAATCCAGCACTCCATCGCGAGCTGGCAGGGCAAACCGTCCAAGTAGCTATCGCTTCAGATCCGCGGTCCAGTTGGTCACGAGCGTCAAGGGCCTTGCGCCTTCGAGCTTCGAGACGTTCATGAGGAACTTCCGTCCGTCGGGCGAGACGTCGTATTGCACTCCGCCGGCTAGGGCTAGTCGGATCTGAAACAGCGGCGTCGGTGTCGAGATCTCCAGTCCCTGAGCGGTCGGCCTAACGGTTACGGAGACCAGCCGATCGTCGCCTACGCGATAGAAAAGCTCATTTCCATCGCGCCGCCAGCGCGGCTGGTATCCACCGCCTGTTGAGACCTGGTACTTCGCTCCGCGTGGCGGAAATGGTTCGATATACACGTTCAGCGAGCCTGAGAGATCGGACATGTACGCGAGCCAATGACCGTCGGCTGAAAGCTGTGGAGCGACCTCGTTGAACCGGCTGGCAATCACGTTGGCGACCGTGCCCGCATCGACAGAGAGCTGCGCGATGTCCCAATTGTTCCTTTGCACCGGATCATTGCTTTGGAACACGATCGTTTTACCGTCGGCGGACCAATCCGTCGGAAACTTCAGCGCGCCGGACGTGTAGACGCGTTCCGCTGCGCCCGCGCCCGTCGACGATTTCCGGTAAAGATCGAACCGCCGTTCGGCTGCGAGGTGGCATAGACGATTGTTTGATCGTCGGGACTCCAGATCGGATAGACCTCTCCTTCCGGTTCAAAGGTCAGGCGGGTCGGCACTCGCCTGACCAGGTCGAACGTCCAGATATCGGCGAGGCCGTTTTGCGGATCAGTGACTTCGTAGACGACACGCTTGCCGTTATGCGACAGGCGCGGGTGATTGTAGTCGCCTGGAGGCGTGACGGCCTCGATCTCCTTGCCGCTGCGGTCGACCCACGACAGGTGGAGGTCCGAAGTGTTCTCACCGCGCAGGTACGCGAGGACGCCGTTGTCGGAAGCCGAGAAGATGGCCGCGCTGGTAGCCCCCGGGTACGATTCCACTCTCTCAGCGATCGGAAAGGGCTCGCCGATGAGGCTTAGCTTCTTGGGATCGAATCGCTGAGCGAGTAGCATCCGATCGCGGACAAAAATGACGTATCCGGGAGGCGCATAAATCGCGGGGCCGCTCGAGGAAAGCAGCGGTCGCTCCTCTCCGGAATCCAATGAGACAAGGTACGTCTTGTTCCGCTCGTTCGGTTGGCCGGCCAAGGCCTGAGAGTAATAAAGGAAGTGATGGCCGTCGGGGAGGAAACTCGGCCAGCGTTGGCTGAACTCACCGGCTTTCAGCTTCATCACCGCAACTGGAGCTCCTCCCTCAGCGGCGACCTTGGAGACCGGATCACGTGTACTGCCCGAAAAGAGGATGACTCCGTCACGGCTCCAGGTGCCGCCGCGCGGCTGATTGCCAACGGGACAAATCGGCTGCGGAGGACCGCCATTGGCGTCGATTTTCTTCAACTTACCGGCAGCAAAAAAAGCGATGAAGCGGCTGTCGGGTGACCAGAACGGAAACGTCGCTCCCTCGGTGCCGAGGAGCGGTTGAGCCGTCGACGCATTCAGCGGACGGACCCAAAGCATCGTCTTCCCCTCGGAATTCACGAGGAACGCGATGCGGCGACCATCGGGTGAAACGGCAAGTCCACCGCTGGCGGGGGCGAACGAGAAGTTTGCTTTCTCGGGCGGAAGAATCGTGCTCTGAACCGTCTGCGGCTCTGGGCCGGCACGATAATGCAAATACGCGAAGGCCCCTGCGGCGAGAATTGCGACAAGTGCCACCGACCACGCGATCCATTCACGCGTCTTGCGCCGCAGCGCAACCGGCGCCGCGACGCCCGCCTGCGAACCTGCCTCTTTGATCCATCGTAGCTCGTTCGCGGCGTCGCGCGCGCTCTGCCATCGGCTGTCCGGATCTTTGGCCAGACACGTCTTGACCACCCGTTCGAATGCCGGAGGCGTCAACGGTTGGATCGACGAGATCGGCGGCGGATCGCGATCGACGATGGCCGCGATGAGGCTCGTCTTGGTCTTGCCTTCGAACGCCCGGCGGCCGGTAGCCATCTCGTACAGCACGGCGCCAAACGCGAAGATGTCAGTTCGCGCGTCGGCTTCCAGACCTTCCAACTGTTCCGGAGCCATGTACTGAAACGTGCCGAGGATCGTTCCTTCCTGGGTGAGTTGTCGTTGCGCGGTCGCCAGGTGCGAGAGCTGAACGACCGGGCTCTCGGCCGCAACGATCTTCGCCAGTCCGAAGTCGAGCAACTTCGCTCCCGATTTGGTGAGCATGATGTTGGCGGGCTTCAGATCGCGGTGCACGATGCCCTGCCGATGTGCTTTGTCGAGCGCTTCGGCGATCTCGATTCCATAGCGAAGAACCTGCTCGATCGGCAGAGGTCCTTTGGTCAATCGTTCCTCGAGTGATTCCCCCTCCACGAACTCCATCACGAGGTAATCGACGCCGTCCTGATGCCCGACGTCGTACAGCGTGCAGATGTGCGGATGGGTCAGCGAGGAGATGGTCCGTGCCTCGCGATCGAAACGCTCGCGGAATTGTGGATTCGACGACAGATGCGAGGGAAGGATTTTGAGCGCCACGATGCGATCGAGGCGCGTGTCATTCGCCCGATAGACTTCTCCCATGCCGCCGGCGCCGATGGCCGCCACGACCTCGTACGGCCCGAGGCGCACACCCGGAGCGATGTTCATGGATGGTCCGGATTATGGCTCAGATGAGACGCGCGAAGGGAGTGGCGCGGGCAAAAGCCTTTCGATGACTAACGCCGCTGCCACCCCTACCGCACACCCGATCACGTTCCACCACAACCACGCCAGATTCGTGAAGGCCGCGCACCACAGCACGGCAGCCTCGCCGATGATCGCGCCGAGCGAGGCCGCCGTTCCGCTGATCTCCTTGGTGTAGAACGCCAGCAGGAAGATGCCGAGGATCGTGCCGTAGAAAAGCGATCCGAGCTTGTTGACGGCCTCGATCAGCGATCCGAGCCGTCCCGCGAACTCCGCGAACGCGATTGCAAACACGCCCCAGAAAATCGTCAGCCACTTCGAGACGACGACGTATTGATGCTCGGTGGCATCGCGCCACAACAAGCGTTTGACGACGTCGACGGCGCTGGTGGATGCCAGCGAATTGAGTCCCGCCGCAGTCGACGACATGGCGGCGCAGAAGATGGCCGCCAGCACCAGCCCGACCACCCCCGCAGGAAGAAACTGCGTCACGAAGGTGAGGAAAACGTAGTTGGTGTCGTTGGCGTCGGCGCCGGGATGTTTCCTGCGAATCAGATCGAGCGCGGCGCGGCGTGTCGATTCTTCTTGACGCTGCAACGTATGCACGCGGCCGGTGGCGGCGGGATTGTGGATCATCTCGATGACCGCGGCGCGCCGGGCCACAAAATTTGCGCGATGGGCCTCCTCGAGTCGGGCGTATTCCGGAGTTCCGGCCACACGCGCGCGTTCGGCGCTGTTGAAAAACAGCGGCGGCGCGACGAACTGATAGAAGACGAACACCATCGCGCCCACGAAGAGAATGAAGAACTGCATCGGCACTTTGACCATGCCGTTGATCAGCAGTCCCAGGCGGCTTTCAGCCACGCTCGAACCGGTCAGATACCGCTGCACCTGCGACTGATCGGTGCCGAAATACGAAAGCGCGACCAGAAGCCCGCCGATCATGCCCGACCAGAAGCTGTACGGGGTGGTGAGATCGAACGAGAAATCGATCGCGTTGAGGCGCCCCATCCGTCCGGCCACGCGCACGGCGTCGATGAATCCCACCGGAAGCGTGTGGATCGCGATGATCAAGGCCACCGCCATTCCGCCTAACGCGATCAGCAACTGATGCACGTGCGTCCAGCTCACCGCCTTCGTTCCGCCCGAGGCGGTGTAGAGAATGACCAGAAGCCCGATGATGATGTTGGTGGCGTGGATGTTCCAGCCCAGGATCACCGAGACGATGACGGCCGGCGCGTAGATGGTGATGCCGTTCGAGAGTCCCCGCTGAATCAGAAACAAAATTGCAGTCAGCGTTCGCGTGCCGACGCCGAATCGAGTCTCCAGGTACTCGTAGGCCGTGAACACTTTCAGTCGATGAAAAATCGGGACAGCGGTGATGGAGAGGATCACCATCGCGACGGGAAGGCCGAGGTAGAACTGCACGAAGCGCATGCCGTCGACGTAGGCCTGGCCGGGCGTGGATAGAAACGTGATGGCGCTGGCCTGGGTGGCCATGATCGAGATTCCGATGGTCGGCCAGCGCAGTTTGCGATCGGCCAGCAGGTAGGCCGCCAGATGTCGCTGCCGCCGCCCTTTCCACATGCCGTATGCCACGATCAGCAACAAGG
>DASPZU010000014.1:0-4407 GCA_035636095.1 Thermoanaerobaculia bacterium | reverse complement strand
CGATAATGTAGGAGTGGATAAGGCGAAGGTTCGCGATCTCTTTCCCGTCACGCGCAACCTCATCTACTTCAATCACGCCGCCGTCGGGCCGCTCTCCACGCGCGCGGCCGATGCCATGGAGCGCCACATCCGCGATCAGCGCGACCTCGGCGCCCTCCACTGGAAGGAGTGGTATGCCGAGGATGCGAAGCTGCGGACGGCGGGAGCGAAGCTGATCGGCGCGGACGCCGCCGACATCGCGATCCTCAAGAACACCTCCGAAGCGCTCTCGTTCGTCGCGGAAGGATACCGGTGGCAGAGCGGCGAAAACGTCATCACGACCAGGCTCGAGTTTCCTCCCAACTACAGCCCGTGGAAACGACTTGCGCGCCGCGGAGTCGAATGTCGGGTCGCGGATCTACCCACGGTGGAGAAGATCGAGCCGCTGATCGATGCCCGCACCCGCATCGTCTCGGTCTCTTTCGTGGCGTTCCACAACGGATTCGTCGCCGATCTCGACGCCATCGGCGAGCTTTGCGCGCGCCGCAACGTGCTGCTGTGCGTCGATGCGATCCAGGGCATAGGCGCGCTGCCGCTCGATGTCCGCAAGTCGAAGATCGCGTTTCTGGCTGCCGACGGACACAAATGGATGTGCGGTCCGGAAGGCGCGACGATTTTTTACGTCGCGCCTGCGGATCGCGATCGCCTCGAAGTTCTCGAGACCGGATGGACGAACGTGCAGCGGAAGGGGAGCTTTCTCGAGCTGCCCGGCGATCTCGTCCCCGGCGCGCGGCGCTTCGAAGCGGGCTCGCTCAACACCAACGGCGTGTACGGGCTGAACGCCGCCATCGAGCTGCTGCTGGAGATCGGGATCGAGGAGATCGCGGCCGAGGTCATCCGCATCGCGACCCGGCTGGCGGAGCGGCTGGAGGCGATCGGCTGGCGGGTCGCGTCGCCCCGTCCGATCGCCTCCGGCATCGTCGGCGCGATTCCACCGGGCGTAGAGCCGTCACTGCTGCGATGGCATCGGACGCTCGAAGAAAACGGCGTCGTCTGCTCACCGCGCGAAGGCATGCTGCGGTTTTCGCCGCACTTCTACAACGACGACGGCGAGGTGGATCGTCTCATCGAGCTGCTGTCGTAGCTGCGCCAAGAACGGCGAGCGAAATCGCCAGCGCGGCCAGCATCCACCAGGTTAGCGTCGGCACCGACGCGGGTGGCGGTGCGGCGGCCCGCGGCTCGCCCACGACCGTCATCGCGTAGAAGAGATAGTCGGAGGACTGAAAAGACCCCGTTATAGCGCCGGACTGAATGTCGAACTGGAAAGCTATGTCTCCGGAGGTCGCCCAAAAGGAGCGCCCATCCGGTGTGACGGCGACGTTGGACCAGGAATCCTGACCGACCAAATCAAAAGTTTGAACGATCGATCCAGCGCTGTTCAGGCGGTAAACAGACTCCGTGTCTGCCACGAGAAAACTCCCGTCTCCAAGAATTCGTAGTCGATTGGCGCTTGATCCAGGTAGCACCGTAACCAGGTCGGCGAGCGGTGTTCGGCTGCAGACATCGTAGCGAAAAACCGTCTTGCTTCTAGTCGTGTAGAAAAGCGTGCACTGGTCGGAACCTAGATCGATCGAAGCAAGAGTTCCGTTCAAATGCCCATCATTCGGGACAAGGAACGTGGCGAGGAGGTTTCCTCCTGGATCCGCTTTCACCAGGTTGCCTGTCGTCGTACCTGCTGCAATGAAGACGTTTCCGCTTCGATCGAAGGTTATGGCGCTAAATTTATCCGCTGAAAAATTGCCAAAATTTCCGACAAACATACCTGAGGTATCGAAAACTCGCACCGTAAAGAAACTAGGCGAATACAGCCGGCCTGCGGCGTCGAATGCGAAGTCGAACGGCCACTCGTTGAACGCCGATGCCATTCGCCGGTTGAGCGTTCCGTTAGGCAGGAACCAATCGAACCGGCCGCTTGCGATTGTGATCGCGGGTGTCGGACCCCCGGCGATGACGTCACCGGTTTGAAAGGCGGTGTGTTGCGCGGTAGCAGGCGTCGCAGCGAGTACGAGCGCGAAGATCAAACACTTGCGACTTCTACGGTCGAACGCCAGAAACCGGGATGCGTGCAGAATTCTCTCCTTCTCGAGTTGACTCTGGCATGGCAGCGCCGGGCATAGTGACGTTCCGATCGTTTCGAAACGGAGTCAACACAAGCGACGGCTCGCGCCAAGAGCGGCAAGCGTAATCGCCAGCGCGGCGAGCATCCACCAGGTCAGCGTCGGCACGGAGGCGGGCGACGGTACTGCCGCCCGCGGCTCGCCCACGACCGCCATCGCGTCGAAGATATAGTCGGAGGACTGAAAAGATCCCGTCATCGTGCCGGACTGAAGGTTGAACTGGAACGCCATGTCAAAGGAAGTCGCCCAGAAGAATCGGCCATCGGGGGTGAGGGCGAGGTTGGACCATGAGTCCTGGCCGGACACGTCATACGTCTGAACGATCGATCCGGCGCTGTTCACGCGGTAAATCGACTCCGTGTCTGCGACCAGTACACTCCCGTCTGGAAGAATCCGTATTCGATCGGCGCTCGATCCTGGCAACGACGAGATTAGGTCGCTCAGCGGTGTCCGGCTGCAGACATCGTAGCGAAAAATCGTCTTGCTTCGAGCCGAGTAGAAAAAAGTGCATTGGTCGGAAGCGAGATCGATCGAAGCCACCGATCCGCCCAAGAGACCATCATTCGGGAGTAGGAACGTAGCGAGGAGATTCCCGTTCGCGTCCGCTTTCACCAGGTTGCCGGTGCTCGTGCCTGCGGCGATAAAGACGTTTCCACTTCGATCGAAGTTAATGGCGACGAATTTCTTTGCGGGAAAATTGCCGAAATTTCCGACGAAGCTACCTGAGGGATTGAAAACTCGTACCGTAAAGAAAGTAGGCGAATAGAGCCGGCCTGCAGCGTCGAAGGCGAAGTCGAATGGAAACTCACCAAACGTCGTTGCCATTCGCCGGTTGAGCGTTCCGTCCGACAGAAACCAATCGAACCGCCCGGATGCGATTGTGATCGCGGGTGTCTGCCCTCCGGCGATAATGTCATCGCTCTGGAAAATAGAGTGCTGCGCCCTAAGTGGTAGTGCAGCGAATACCGTTGCAAATAGCAGGTGCTTGAAATTCATGTTGACCCGAGATACGTAATATTACGGACTGCTCGTCCTTCACAGCCGGCTCTGGATAGAATTCCGAAACACTAATTGTAAGTCCGTCTATGTCCGATCTGAGGAGGGGGCGTGCGATTCTCTCGAAGCTTCTCATCATTCGGTATTCTGGCGATCCTAAGCGCGCTCGCGTACGCGGCGCCTGTGTTCGGTGCTGCCGGCCGCCAAGGTTATACGAAGCTGCTTGTCAGTCACCTTTTCGTTCAGCCAAATGCAAGCGCGCCAGCGCAGATTTCGGGCAACGACGGATTGATCCTTGCCGATTACGATTCATTCAGTCTCGTGTCGGCTCCGCAGGCAAGCGTTGAACGAATTGTCGCACGCGGCGTTGCCGCCGGCTTAGGCGTCACGATTCACGACGAATACGATTTAGTCGGTCTACCTGGTGGGACGATCGACACGCGAATAGGGATTGTCAAACCGCCCACAGGAGAAACAATCTCCGCATACGCGAGCGGCAAGTACGGCCTTTATGTTCTTCAGTTTATCGGTCCGCCCAGGCCAGAATGGATTAAGACCCTCTTGACGTCAGGCGCCGTCATCATCGAGGCGGTGCCCCTCAACGCCTATGTCGTCGCTCTGACGCCAGAGATCGCGGTCACCCTGTCAAAACTCTCAGAAGTGCAGTTCCTCGAAATCTACCAGCCATTCTTGAAGGGTGCGATAGTGGATCGTGTCTCTGGGATTGATCAAGATGTCATCGTGGAGGTCGCGGAAGCTCCTGGCATCGCCGAAACAACCGCTGCGATCACGCGGGTTTTGGGAAGTGTAGAACAGCGAAAGAATCGCGGCGGTCTGTATCTTTACGGCAGACTGAAGCCGGGCGATGTGTCCAAGCTACTATCGGATCCTCTGGTCATCGCAATCCATCAGCTAACTGGCCTGACCCCTTCCGACGAGCGACAAGCAACCTCTTTAAGCTCGAACACGATGACCTCCGGTGGCAACGTTATTCCGACTCAGCCGGGAAGCTATGCAAGTTGGCTCACTGGCGCCAATGCGTGCAACGTGTGCGGTAATCTGAGCAATGAAGGATTCATCATTGGAATTGCGGACACGGGCGTTGACAGCGGGGCTAACGCATATTAAAAGTCCGCTCCTTCCTGCTACCTTGGAATCGCCAAAGACCAAAGGCACGAAAGGAGCGGCTGCCATGAAAGATCAGGCGATTCAGTATCTCGCTTTCGATGTACACCAGGCAACGATCGTTGCCACT
>DASPZU010000013.1:0-10094 GCA_035636095.1 Thermoanaerobaculia bacterium | reverse complement strand
GCCGCCGGTGTAGACCAGCGTCTGATTCGATTCCTGATACGTCAGTTGCCCTTCATTGACGCAGGGCGGGAGAGTGGCCGGCTTGATCGGATTCCAGTTTCCCGCCTCCGGGTCATAGGCGTACATCTGCGTCGCCGTGGCGGAGTCGAGTCCCAGCATGATGATTTGCTTCCGCGCGGCGTCGTAAGCGAGAAGCGGCTTTGCGACTGCAGGACCCTCCCCTCCGATTTGTTTCCACGTCGTGCCGTCGAATTCCCACGTGTCGTGGACGGGAGTGAGAGTCTTCCCGTCAGCGCTTGTCTGCGTTCCACCGAAAAGGACGGTGCGATCGCGGACCGGATCGAACGCGGCGCCTGGCAGCAATCGCGGTGATGGTGATGTGGCCGGAGTCAGCTCGCTCCAATCGCCGTTTTTGTAGATCCACGTTTCGTTCAGGTCGTTTTTGTCTGCGCGGCCGCCGAATATTACGGTCTGCGAGCGATTCGAGTCATACACCATCGCGTGCGCCGCTCGCGCCACCGGCGTGTGCACCGGAAACCGCTGAATCCATCGCGATCCAGTCCACTCCCAAGTGTCATTCAGCCGATAAGCCTTCCGGGTCCCGGAGTCGATGGCAGTGATGCCGCCGAACAGGATCATGCGCGAGCTCTGAACATCGAACACCATCCGAGTCTCGTAACGGGCGGAGGGATTCGTGGCGAAGGCCCGGGTGGCCGTCATAACAGCGAGGAGCGCGATCATGCAGTTTTTCAGCGAGAGAAAGCGCATCGAATGCGTTTGCGAACCCGACCGGTGTGACACAAATTCCGAGATTTGGACGGCTGAAAGGCTGGATAGTTACAGCTTTAACCCGTAATTTTCAGCGATCGATACAAGCTGCTGTTCGTCATCGCCGCTGTCGTGCATCCGGGCGCGGATTTTGTCGATTTCGGCGAGGTCGACCCTCTCGAGTGCAAACCCATGCGCGGCCAGAGCCTCCTGAGGATTGTCGATCAGCCGCTGCCGGAACTCCGGGTGTTCGATGGCGCGGCGTACTACCGCTGCAATCATCTCATTGCGCATCGTTTCCTCCCCCATGGAGGAAGAGCAATCGTCGGGCCGTCTCAGAGCCTGACGCGCAAAGTGACGAGGGTCTCGCTCATGTCCAGTTTTCTCGGTGAGGCCACGTTGTGTTTGGCGCGCTCGACCGTGAGGTCGCTGCTGTGCGGCAAGCCGATGCGAATTCCGTAGTCGAGCTTGGTCCAATTCCACCAGATGCTCGGCGCCGGAAAGAGTGTTGGATTGCCTTTGAAGAAATTCTGCAGGCCGCTCCAGCGGACGGCCGGCTGAATGGATGGGATCCAGCGATTCCCGAATCGGATCTGGTAACCAGCCTCCACTTCTTCGCCTTGACGAATGAGTCCCGCGACGTGCTGCTTCGTGAATTGCGCTGTCGATGTCAAGGCGTGCCACTCGGTGTAGATGCGGGCGCCGACTTCCTCTTTCTTGTTTCCATGCAGCGGAAGGCCCTTATCGAGCGGTCCTTCGAGCAGATCGATATCCGTACCATAAAACGTCCCGGTCAGCGGCGCGTCCTCAGCATCCGACATCGAGCGCCGGTAGTGAAAGACGATGGCGTCGTATCCAAAGGTCTGGGCATCGTTCTGCCAGCGATAGCCGATCGCCTGTCCGAACTGCACGTGGTCCGTTTGCAATGAGTAACCTTCTGTCTCCGTGTTGTAGAGGATCGGAAACCCCGATTTCAGTTTTGGATCTGGATGCGGCAACAGAAGCTCCTTGATTCCGTTGTCGCCGGCCAGCGCGTTCGGGTCTCGAAAGTAGAGAGGATTACCGCTGGTGCCCTGCAAGCGCCAATAGAGGTTGCGCCCGACAGTGCCGCCGGTCATGAAGCCGACGTCCTCGAACCGATTGAATGCCGTCGCCGCCAGACCGTAGCTTTCGAGCAGTCGAATCGGCTGGCGCTCCATCTTCGGAAACTTTCCCATCTGCACAAACACCGACGAGGCGGCAGGGCGATCGAGAAAGTCGGGCTTGGGGCCGAAGCGAAGCCAGATCTCGTCGGCGTCGGTTTGGCGATCTTCGCTGGTCGGATTGCGCCGGTATTTGTCCTGAGCGTGGAACTGCACGTGTGCTGCGAAGACATTTCCGTAATTGGCGTCGAGTCGGATCTGCGCCACGCTGAGCTCACCGTGATGCCCGGCGTCGACAGTCTCCTCGAATCCCACAGTTTGTCCGATCGGAAGCTGGATGGCGGGAAAGGGAAATCGCAGTGGAAACTTTGCTTCGTTCGTGTCGCGATAATTCGCACGGATCTCGATCCGGCTGCGAAACGTCCACCCGCTCGTTTGAGCGAGAAGAGGGAGCGGTACGAAGAAAAGGAGGAGTGCAGAACGGCGCACGAGCGATTGTAACAGGCGTCAGGCGTCAGGAGTCAGGCGTCAGGTCGCGTAATAGGCCGTTTAGCATTTTGCGATTTCCGAACGTCAATGAACTCGAGTTCTTGCGATATGACAATCTGCGTTTCCAATTCGAGCAATGATCCGCGGGCCTGTAAAACGAAATGTCGCCCGTCGCAGCCAGCCAGCGAATTGCACCTGGGTTACTGACGCCTGACGTCTGACGCCCGACGCCTGGTCAGCGTTCCAGCGCGCGAGACATCCTGCCGCCGCTCGCGGCGTGCGATGAATACTTCCTCGAACGCCACCTGCACGATCACGGCGGCCGGGATGGCCATGAGCGCGCCGACGATGCCGAGCAGCGCGCCGCCGACGAGGAAGGCGACGAAGACCGCCAGCGGCGAGATCAGCACTTTCTGCGACATGATCCGCGGCGCGATGAAGAGGTTCTCGGATTTCTGAAGGATCAACACCATCGCCAGCACCGACCAGAACTGCCATGTCGATTGCAGAATCGCGATCGCCAGCGCCGGCGCCGTGCCGATGATCGGACCGAGGACGGGCACCATTTCGCCGAAGGTGGCGAAGATCGCAAGCGGCAGCGCATATGGAATCCGCAGCGCCAGCAGCCCGATGAACGTCGCGACGCCGATGATCACCGCCAGCGTGAGCTGCCCCGACAGCCAGCCGCTCATCCTGCGCGAGATCCGCGTCATCGTCGCCCGACGTTCTGCGCGGACCTCCGGCGGATAGACGAGCAGAATCAGGTTCCGTAGCCGCTGCGCGTCGATGAGCATGTAGCCGATCATGAAAAGGACGATCACGAACGACGCCACGGCTGTCGCTGCGCTGCGGACATAAAAGATCACGCTCGCTCGCGGCAGTTTGATGCCGCCGGCGAGGAGCTCGCGCACCCCTCCCATCGGAACATAGCGCTCGAGAGGCGTCAGAATGTTCTTCTCGAGCAGCACCGGCAACTGCGCACCGAGGGCGCGCATGTCGCTGACCAGTCGCGGCACCATGAAGATCAACAGCGCCAACGCCACCATCAGAAACGGCAGGTAGACAATCAGCACCGCCGTCCCGCGCGCGATGTTGCGATGAAACATCAAGCGTCCCCACACGCGCACGCGGTGGACGACCGGCGAGATGCCCGCCGCCAGCACGGCCGCGATGAAAATGAGGATGAGAACGTCGCGCGCTGCCCACAGAATCGCCACTGCAACCGCAAACGCGACCACGATCGCGATCTTCCTGGTGAACAGTTCCAGCTCGCTGCCTTGAATCGAATCACGAGGTTGGAATGCCATAGGAGATCAGCCGAGGTATTGGCGGATGGCGGCCTCGATCTGTCCTTTCGGCACGGCGCCCACCACCCGCCCGCGCTCCTCGCCGTCTTTGAAGAAAACCAACAGCGGAATTCCCTGAACGCCGAAATCGTGCTGGGTCCGCGGGTTCTCGTCGACGTTCACCTTGGCGAAACGGATGTCCTTCCGCTCCATGGCCAACTGCTCGATGACCGGCGCGATCATGCGGCACGGCCCGCACCATGGCGCCCAGAAATCGACGACCGCGCTCCCCTTAGCGATCTGCCGGTTGAAATCGCTGTCGGTCAGCGTCACCGGGTGTCCGTCACCGTCACTCGCGAGCGTCAGCGGCGCTTTGCATTTGCCACAAACGGCTTTTTTACCCCTGTCGAGGTCGGGAACACGGTTCGCTTGTCCGCAGATGGGACAACGCATCACGCTTTCCATGCCGTTCTCTACTGCGAAAGCGAGGCCATAATTTCACGCGTGATTCGCGATCTTTCCAGACAAGATGTGGCGCCCCTGAGGGAACTGCTCGCTCGCGCCAACGACACACCGTATGACCTGGTGCGCGTCGCCGACGAGAAATGCTTCGGCGAGGGGTTCGAGGGAGAGGCCAGCGCGCGGGTCTACGGCGATTTCGAAGGAGTCGCTGTCAGGTGTGGAAAACATCTGCGCCTCCTGGCGGTGGACCGGACGCGACGGCGCCGCGGAATCGGCAGCGCGCTGCTTCGCGACGCTGAAGAGGGCGGTGTGCATGTCATTGCTGCTGAGCCGGGAAATTACTTCACGCCCGGCGCCGCGGAATCGCTGGTCCCCTTCTTTACGAAGCGCGGCTATCACGAGACCGCGCGTCCTTGCAATCTCGTGGTCGAGGCATTGCCGGCGGCCGTCCCGGAGGACGTCAAGACCAATGGCGAGCGTGTGCTCGACTTCATCCAGCGCGAGTTCGGCCCGATCTGGAGATTCGAAGCGTCGCGCGGTGCGAAAGTCTTCTGGATGGAGCAGGAGGGACGAATCGCCGGCTTTTCGACTCACGAGGCCAACAACCGCGGCCACGGCACGTTCGGGCCGACCGGTGTCGCCAAGGAATTCCGCGGTCGCGGGCTGGGCCGTCAATTGGCGCTGGCCTCTCTCGCCGATTTGAGAAGGCTTGGATATCATCGCGCCGTTATCCCGTGGACCGACGCAACCGAGTACTACAGGAAAATATGCGGCGCGAAGATCGCGGAGCGGTTCGTGGTACTCCGCAAAAACGCGTGAAGAGGCGACATCGTTTTCTGCCGCTCGCGATTGGCACATCGGGCGGCGTGGCGATGGCGGCGGTTGCGTTCTGGTTTTTCAAGAAGCAGGCGGAACACGTGGTCGAGGGACGCGCCGAGCAGTACGACCTGAAGGTGTTCGACATCGTGCACCGCATCGACAATCCGGCCATGCATCAATTCATGGAAGGCGTGACACAGCTCGGAACGCACGCCGCGATCGGTGCCACGGCCGGCCTAACAGCCCTGGCGATGTTCCGGCAAGGGCGAAAAGGCGACGCCTGGACGGTCGTGGTCAGCACCGGCGGCGCAATGGCCATCAACACCATCCTCAAGAACATCTTTCGGCGCCAGCGCCCGCAAGAGCTGGCGCGAAGAATCAAGCTGCCCAAGTCGCACAGCTTCCCCAGCGGCCATTCGCTGCTTTCGGCGGCCACCTATCCGATCGTGGCGCACCACCTGGTGCAGAACCGCTCGCTGGCCACACAGGCTTTCGCGCACACGCTCGCTGGGCTGACCATCCTCGGCGTCGGGTTTTCACGGATTTATTTCGGCGTCCACTTCCCCTCCGACGTGCTGGGCGGTTTCGCGGCCGGCTTCGGCTGGCTCGGCCTGACCTCGCTGTCGCACACCTTTGTGGAACGCGTGGGCCCGGAAAAACGTTAGGATCAATGCAATGTCATCGGTCACATCGACTTACGGCGCCAACATCGCATTCATCGAGGAACTGTACGAGAAGTATCGGACCGATCCCGATTCGGTGAGCGCGAGCTGGCGCGAGTTCTTCCGCGATTTCCAGGAGCCGGAGCAAGCCAGTGGAGCGCCGGCGACCCCGCCGGCACCGGTCCAGCCCGGCCCAGCAGCGCCGCCGAGGTCGGCGGCGCTCCACGCCGTTGAGCCCAATGCCGTCCCCTTGCGCGGAGCCGCCGGCAAGATCGCCCAGAACATGGAAGCGTCGCTGGCGGTTCCGACGGCGACCTCCATCCGCACCATTCCGGTCAAGGCGCTGGAAGAGAATCGCCGCGTCATCAACAATCATCTGACGCCCAACGGGCAGACCAAGGCGTCGTTCACGCACATCGTCGCGTGGGCGATCGTCAAGGCGCTCAAGGATCATCCCCGGCTGAACGCGGGATTCGTTTCGCAGGATGGTCAGCCCGCCCGCATCGATCGCGAGGACGTCAACCTCGGCATTGCCATCGACGTCGAGCGCAAAGATGGATCGCGCTCGCTGGTCGTGCCCAACGTCAAGCGGGCGCAGACCATGGACTTCGCGCAATTTCTCAAGGCCTACAACGACATCGTCCGCAAGGCGCGCAACAACACGCTGGAGGTCGGCGACTTCGAAGGAACGACAATCTCTCTCACCAATCCGGGCACGATCGGCACAGCGGCCTCGGTCCCGCGATTGATGCAGACGCAGGGAGCCATCATCGCGACAGGGCAGATCGACTACCCGGCCGAATACTCCGCCACCGACGCCGATGTCATCGCCGACCTCGGCATCTCCAAAGTGATGACGATGACGTCGACGTACGACCATCGCATCATCCAGGGCGCGGAGTCGGGCGCATTTCTGGCCCGCATCCACGAACTGCTCCTGGGCGCCGACAATTTTTACGACGACATTTACCGCGATCTGCGCATCCCCTACGAGCCGGTGCACTGGGCCAAGGACCGCGCCCGCACCGGCGACGAGGCCCGCATCCGCGAAGCGAAAGTGCTGCAGATGATCAACGCCTATCGCGTTCGCGGCCATCTGCTCGCCGATCTCGATCCGCTCGAGTACACCGTGCATCGCCATCCCGAGCTCGATCCCGCTTTTTACGGCCTGACAATCTGGGACCTCGACCGCGAATTCGTCTGCGGCGGCCTGTGCGGCCGCGCGACCTCCAAGCTCCGGGACATCCTCGACACGCTGCGCGAAACGTATTGCGGCAAGATCGGCCCGGAGTACATGCACATCCAGGAAACGGTCCAGAAGAAGTGGCTGCAGGACCGGATGGAGCCGACGCGCAATCACGACAACCTGGACGGCGCGACCAAGCGGCGCATCCTTATGAAGCTGAATGACGCCGAAGCGTTCGAAAAGTTTCTGCACACGAAGTACATCGGCCACAAACGCTTCTCGCTGGAAGGCGCCGAATCAGTCATTCCGATGCTCGATTACCTCTTCAACGCCGCCACCGACAACGGTGTGGTCGAATCCGTGATCGGGATGGCGCACCGCGGCCGATTAAATGTACTCGCTAATATACTAGGAAAATCATACGAGAAAATATTTCACGAATTTGAGGGCGACGTCGACCCGAACACCACCCAGGGCTCCGGCGACGTGAAATATCACCTCGGCGCTGATGGGACACATCAGACCCCGAACGGCGCGACGCTGAAGCTCACCCTGGCCTCGAATCCCAGCCATCTCGAAGCTGTCGATCCGATCGTGGAGGGCATGGCGCGCGCGAAGCAGACGCTGATCGACGATCGCGAGCGCAAACATGTGCTTCCGGTTCTCATCCATGGCGACGCCGCTTTTGCCGGACAAGGCGTCGTCGCGGAGACGCTGAATCTTTCGCAACTCAAGGGCTATCGCACCGGCGGCACGGTCCACATCGTCATCAACAATCAGATCGGCTTCACGACCGGGCCGGAGTCGGCGCGTTCGTCGGTCTACGCCACTGACGTCGCCAAAGCGGTGCAAGCGCCGATTTTCCACGTCAACGGCGACGACCCCGAGGCCTGCATCCGCGCCATCCGGCTGGCGTATGACTTCCGCCAGCAGTTTCACAAGGACGTCGTCATCGACATGCTCTGCTACCGCCGTCACGGTCACAACGAGGGCGACGAGCCGTCGCTCACGCAGCCGCGGATGTACAAAGCGATCAAAGAGCATCGATCGGTGCGGAAGATCTACACCGAGCAGCTCCTCCGCAAAGGCGACATCGACCCGAAAGAAGCCGAGGCCTGGCTGGACGCGTTCCAGGCCAAGCTGCAGGAAGCATTCGATCGCACGCGTGAGGATAAAGAACCACCTTCGCAGGGATCCGAAACGCTGTGGACGGACGAGGAGATCACCGGATTCCAAAAGCAGCCTTCGCCGGATACTGCAGTCTCCAGCGAGCAACTCCAGAAGGTCAGCCGGGCGCTGGCTTCGATGCCCGAGAACTTCACGCCGCATCCGAAGCTGAAGCCGATCCTGGCCCGCCGTCAGGCGATGGCCGAAGGACGCGACCCGATCGATTGGGGATTCGCGGAGCTGCTGGCGTTTGGAACGATTCTGGTCGACGGATTCCGGGTGCGTCTGTCGGGACAGGACAGCGGACGCGGAACATTCTCGCAGCGTCACGCTCTTCTCTTCGACTACGTCACCGGCGCGGGATACGCACCGCTCAAGGCACTCAGCGAGGATCGGGAGCGCGGCTTTGTGGCGTACGACTCGCTCCTGTCAGAGTACGGCGTCCTCGGATTCGAGTATGGATACTCGGTTGCCGATCCGGACACGCTGGTGATGTGGGAAGCGCAGTTCGGCGACTTCGTCAACGGCGCGCAAATCGTCGTCGACCAATTCGTTTCCAGCGCTGAAGAAAAGTGGAGTCAGCACAGCGGACTGGCGCTGCTGCTGCCGCACGGCTACGAAGGTCAGGGCCCGGAACACTCCAGCGCGCGACTGGAGCGATTCCTGACGCTGTGCGCCGAAGGCAACATGCAAGTGATTTATCCGACAACGCCGGCGCAGTACTTCCACGCGCTGCGGCGGCAGATGCGAAACAATCCGCGCAAGCCGCTGATCGTGATGACACCGAAGTCGCTGCTGCGACATCCGCGCGCGACATCCTGGATCAACGATCTGACGAGCGGACGCTTCGAGCCGGTTATCAATGATGTCGTTTCAGGCGATCGCGTCATCATCACCAGCGGCAAGGTTTACTACGACCTCGTCGCCGCTCGTGGATCCGCAAACGTGCGGATTGTTCGGCTCGAACAGTTCTATCCCTTTCCGCAACCGATGCTCATGGAAGCGATCGGGGACGCGAAAGACGTCGTGTGGGTGCAGGAGGAGCCGCGCAACATGGGCGCGTGGCCGTTCCTGCACGAGCGACTTCCGCAGGGAACGCGCTACGTCGGGCGTCCGATCAGCGCCTCGCCGGCGACCGGATCGCACCATCGGCATGAAGATCAGCAAAAAGCGCTGATCGAAGCAGCGTTGGGCTAATCGCTCGGCTTCCCCTGCAGCAGCGGCTCGGTCTCCAGCGTCTGCGCGCCATTTTCCGTACAGACGGCGAATTTCGAGGGATACATCGACGCGCCGGCATATTCGCCGGCAGCGTTGACGACGTAGAAGTTGAGCCCGAAATTCGGATTGCCACTCGGGTTCAAAAGCCGCTTCTCGATCGTGTTCGCCTTGATGCGGCGCAGCACGTCGATGGCCGCGTCTTTTGGATGCATTCCCCGACGCATGTTTTCGACAATCAGCAGCGAAGAGAGGTTGTAGAGATTCGCTTCGCCGCGTCCCGTTGAACCGGCGGCGCCAACATCGCCATCGACGTAGAGGCCGGCGCCGAGGATCGGAGAGTCGCCAACCCGACCGGGGATCTTCCACGCCAGTCCGCTGGTGGTGGTCACACCGCAGATCTCGCCCTTGGGACTGACACCATCGCAGTTGATGGTGCCGTACAGATGTTCACGATCGATCTTCCCTTCCGCCACCATTTCCAGGGCAACGCGATAACCGGCCTCGGCGCGCGTTTTCGGATCGAGGTAGTGGGAAGGATCGGTTCGGCGTTTCCACTCCAGCCACTTCTGCCGCGAGTTCGGCGTGTTGAGATCGCTCTCGATGGTGAATCCCATGTTGCGCGCGAATTCCTGCGCCCCCTTCCCGACCAGCAGATGATGATCGGTGTAGTCCATGACGGACTTGGCGACCAGCGATGGAGTGCGCACGCCTTCGAGCGACGCCACCGCGCCCGCGCGCTTGCGCGGACCGTGCATGCACGACGAATCGAGCTGCACCACGCCCTCGGCATTGGGCAGGCCGCCGTAGCCGACGCTGTCGTCGAGTGGATCCAGCTCGACGATGTTCACGCCGGCGATCACGGCCTCCAGAACGTCGGACCCTTGCGCGATCATCG
>DASPZU010000012.1:0-5391 GCA_035636095.1 Thermoanaerobaculia bacterium | reverse complement strand
TGAATCGTGAACGCTGCGGTGAGGGTCTGACCGGGCATCGCCGAAGCCTGAAGCGCTCCGGCCGTGATGGAGAGAATCGGAAGGCGTTCGATCGTCACGAACTGCGCGGTCGTCGTGCCGTACGGGTTCGCGGGGGCGTCGATCCATGTCAGGGCAGCGTTCAATGTGAGAGGCCTGCCATCGAATGATGCGAGGCGCGAGCGATAGGCGGCGTCGGTTTCGCCCGCTCCTTTCGCTGCGATCACCGGCACACTCCAACTCACATTGAGCGTTGCCGACGCGGCCGGCGCGATCGCCGGCACTGTCAGCGTGGTGGTCGTGCCATCGGGCAGCGTCACCAGCAACTGGCCGGACGCCGATGCCGCGCTGCCGAGGTTCGTGATTGCGATCGTGTACGGAAGGAGAGTGCCCGGGAGAGCGCATCCGGGACCGCTCACGCGCATCGACAGAATCGGAAGGCGCAGCCGGCTCGCCGATACGCTGAGCACCGGCGAGAAAAACGCGCCAGAAACATCCGAGTAGCGCGTCGATGTCTGCGAGGTGATGAGGCGGCCGTCTTCGGCGGCCAGACGGCTCAGATACGCGTCGCTGGTCTCGGTGGCGCCGCGCTGCGCGATTGCGCCGAGCTGTTCGTTGAATGCAAAGTTCTTCGTCTCGGCCGGAGCGAGTGACGCCAGATCGGCGGTCGCCGTGGTCGGCGTCACACCGCTGAAGCTCGCCTGAACATTCAAAGCGCTGGCAGCGGCGGTTCCGTTGTTTTGCAGCGTCAGTTGCACGACGAAGGATTGCCCGGGAGCAAGAGTCGTGGGCTGCTGCAGCGCGGTGGTGATGATCGGGCGCTGGAAGAGGCTCGCGCCGTCGTCGATCACCGCCACGATTTTTCCGAAGGCGGGATGGCCCGGATTGTTGTCGTAGGGAGGAGTGGCAATGGTGTCGAGGACGACGTGTGCCGCGATGTTCCCGAAAATTATGTCGCCCGACTTTTTGATCGCTGTCGCAACGATGGCGCTGATGTAGCGCGGGAGTTGCGGGGGAGGATCGGAATTGCCGGGCTTCGAGTCCCAGCATCCGGGAGTCAGCAGAGGTGCAGGCGAGGTCCGCGCGTCAGCCTGACAAAGGTCGGTGGCGCTGGTGACAAGAGCGAAGCCCTTGAACGAAGCATTGCTGTCGTAATCGCCGCCGGTGACCTGATTCGCCCACTGGTCGCCCCAGAAATTGACGCTCTGTCCGATCACCGGCTTGACGGCGTTGCCGCCCCAGATCACAAACGCGCTGCGTTGAAGCGCGAA
This sequence comes from Thermoanaerobaculia bacterium, assembly GCA_035636095.1. Classification (GTDB taxonomy): domain Bacteria; phylum Acidobacteriota; class Thermoanaerobaculia; order Gp7-AA8; family Gp7-AA8; genus Gp7-AA10. The sequence continues at coordinate 4,102 of DASPZU010000012.1, read as the reverse complement.
GGTGGTGCGGGTGTCCTGCGATTCGCGATAGAACGCGTCGCCCGCAAACCTCACCACCACCACTCCCCCACCCACCTCGGCATCGGTGGTGGTGACGTTGACGGTCGCGACACCATTCGCGTCGGTGACGCCGGTCGCGAGGTGCGTCCCCAGCGTGAAGTCGATGTTGCGGTTTGCGATCGCAAGTGGCGCGTGATCGGCGCCGCCGTGCGTCAGCCGCGCGGAGAGAGTGACGTCGCCCGTGGCAAGAAAGATCGAACCGGTATAGGCCAGGCTGGTGTTATCGCGGTCGACGAGGATCGTGGCCGTGGTTTGCGTCGCGCCGAAAGAAATCTGAAGAGGAACCGTCCCTGGAGTTGCCGTTACCGTGAACGTCGTGCTGGCAATGCCGTCGGCACCGGTGGTCGCATTGCGCGTTTCGCCGCCGAAGGTGAAGGCCAGAGCGCGGCCGGCCATGGGCGCCGCGGTTTCGTCGACCAGGCGGGCGCGAACCGGGAGATCGTCGCTGTACTCGGTGCTCGCAGGTCCTAGATAAAGGATGCGCGAGCCTGGTGTGACGATCGGAGCGGGACAAGCTGGGTCGGCCGCAATTGCCGCTCCCGCGAGCAGGGCGAAGAGGACATAGAGAATGGATACACGACGCATCGAGCATCCTCCGGGCATGGATCGTTTCGGACGCCCGCGACCATATCACGATTTTTTACGTCAGGAAGGAGAGGCGGCGCACATCTTTGGAGTACGATCCACAGCATGCGGAACAAACTTGTGATCGCGCTCACAATTCTGATGACCTTCGCGCTCTTCGCTCAGGAAAAAAAGCCCGAGCCGGAGCCGATGAAGATCAAGGTCGGCGACGTGGCGCCCGACTTCACGCTGCTTCAGTACGACGGCCAGGGCGTCAAGCCGGTCTCGCTGCACGATTTCAAAGGCAAGAAGAATGTCGCGCTGGCGTTCTTCGTCTTCGCGTTCACCGGAGGGTGAACGCAGGAGATGAAAGCCTTCCAGGCCAACCTGAGCAAACTGGAAGGCGCAGACACCCAGGTCCTGGGTGTGAGCGTTGACAGCCCTTTCGCCAATCACGCCTTCGCGATGCAGAACGGCATCACCTTCCCGCTGTTAGGCGACATGAACGCGACCGCCATCAAGGAGTACGGACTGGAGAAACAGTACAAAATCGGGGGCGCCCCGATGGTCTCCGCGCGCCGCGCGACCTTCCTGATCGACAAAGAGGGGAAGGTGGTGGAGGAGCAGGTCGACAAGGATGCCGTCGATCCGACCAAGATCGTCGACGCGTGCCAGATTCGGAGCAAGGCCAAGAGTTAGTTAGGCAGCGCAGGCGCAACTCGAGATCACAATTTGTGATCTCAAGTTCTCAACCCGCGATCGCCTTCCCCGCCGACAAGTAGCCGATCCTGCGCTTCGGTTTTCGCTCCGAATCCATCAAGGCGCGAATGGCATCGAACAGGCCTTCGAACTGGCCATCGGTCCGTTGCTCGAGCTCGTCGATCCTGCGGCCAAGCTGCGTCGCGTAAGGCGCTGTGCGCCGGCCACCCCACAAACTCGCGCGTTGAAAGCTGAAACATGAAGTCGAGAGGAAGCGACATTGCGCTTGACCGCCTGAATCAACGCTTTTGTGGGCACCTCGTACAGCTCGGCAATGTCGCGATCGAGAATGACCCTTTGACCGCGGACCATGATGCTTTTAGCGCAAAATCCGCTCGCGCATCATTGGAATTGTGTACACAAATGTGACATAATTCCCACATGCACAGAACGTCCGTACGCGACTTTCGGGCCAACATCGCCGATCTTCTGGAAAGGGATGACGCCGTGCTGATCACCCGGCACGGGAAGAATGTTGCCATCGTCTACCCGCTGCGGCGCCCCTCGGAGCTGCCTCTCGAGGTGCGGCAGAGCATCGTCGACGGTGTCGGCAGTCAGCTCCACGTCAGGCCGATATGGCAGGCATCGCCGGTGATCGAGCAGTACAAACGCGACGTCGACCGCACACTGATTCGCGAAAATCTTCGCAGGACTCCGGAGCAGAGGCTCCGAGCGCTCAAAGAACTCCAGCGGTTCGCAAAGGAGCTGCGCCGGCGATGATCGATTTCAAGCGGCTCTTGACGGCGTTGGTCGAGGGCAAAGTGGAATTCGTCATCGTCGGCGGCGTGGCAGCGACGCTCCATGGATCCGCGCGGCTGACCGCCGATCTCGACATTGTCTATGGGCGTTCGAAAGAGAACATCCGTCGATTGGTGGCTGCATTGGCGCCCCTGAAGCCGTATCTCCGCGGCGCGCCGCCCGGATTGCCTTTCCACTTCGACGCCGAAACGGTTCGGGCCGGCTTGAACTTCACGCTGATCACCGCTGCCGGCCCTCTCGACGTACTCGGCGAAATCGCCGGAGGTTTCAATTACGAAGTGCTGCGAAAGCGCTCGAGCGTCGTGGAACTTTTCGGAATCCGCTGCCGCGTCATTGACCTTGAGGCGTTGATTGAGGCCAAAGTCGCCGCCGGCCGGCCGAAGGATCTCGAGGTCATCGCAGAGCTGGAGGTCATTCGCGAGGAGCGGGCCACGTCCGAAAATGGCTAACGCTTCTCGCGGATCGGCACCACAATAGCGTCGTGTCGCCCGACCTCTGCTTCGCCGCGACGCGCAGTCGCGATGCGCGCTTCGACGGACGATTCTTCATCGCCGTCGTGACCACGGGCATCTATTGCCGTCCCATCTGTCCCGCGCCGCCCGCGCTCAGAAAAAACGTCCGTTACTACCCGACTGCCGCGGCCGCTGAGGCGGCCGGTTTTCGTCCGTGCAAGAGATGCCGTCCGGAGACTTCTCCCGGCACGCCGGCCTGGTCGGGCACCTCGGCCACGGTCGCGCGCGCGTTGCGCATCATCGACGAGACCCCCTCCCTCGACCGTCTGGCATCGCGCCTCGGCGTCACCGATCGCCACCTGCGACGTCTGTTCGAGGAGCACGTCGGAGCGTCGCCGATTGCCATCCTGCAGACGCGGCGGCTGCATCTGGCCCGGACGCTGCTCCGCGAGACGGCGCTCTCGATCGCCGACGTCGCCTTCGGCGCCGGATTCGAATCGGTGCGACGCTTCAATGACGCCATGCGCAAGGCCTACGGCTGCACGCCCTCAGAGCTGCGTGTGGCGGCGGGCGCCCCCGCCCGCCGAGCAGAAATCTCCATCCGCCTGACCTTCCGCCCGCCATTCCGCTGGGACGCCATCGCGAAATTCCTGGGCGATCGCGCCATCGATGGCGTCGAATCGTTCGATGGAGTTCGATTCATGCGAACGCCGGTGACCATCGAGTCGAATGGAAATGCTCTGGTCATGAAGTTGCCCATGTCATTTGCGCGAGACATCCATGACTTCGTCGCCCGCGCCAGAAGAACATTCGATCTGGCCGCCGATCCCGCGGCCATCGATGCGCATCTTCGAAAAGACAAACTCCTTCGCCCGCTGCTCGCGCTCCGTCCGGGACCGCGTGTGCCCGGTGCGTGGGAACCGTTCGAGGTCGCGGTGCGCGCGATCGTCGGGCAGCAGATCACCGTCCGCGCCGCGACCACCATCATGAACCGCATTGAGTGGGGCGCCGCCGCCCTCGGCGGCGTCAGCGGGATGCCAAAATCGCGCATCAACGCCATCCGGGCGCTCGAACGCGCCGTCGCCGACGATCCGTCCATCCTGAGCCGTGGCGCATCGCTCGACGCGACCATCGAACGCCTGACCTCACTTCCGGGCATCGGCCCCTGGACGGCGCACTACATCGCCATGCGCGCGCTCGCCGAGCCCGATGCCTTCCCGCATACCGACCTCGGCCTGCGCAAAGCGGCAGCCGCGATCGGCATCGAGCCGGCCAAGCTGCTCGACCATGCGGAGCGCTGGCGTCCCTGGCGCGCGTACGCGGCTATCGCGTTGTGGGAGTCGCTGTGATGTGGCACGCGTATGCGCCGAGCCCGATCGGCGACCTTCTGCTGATCTCGAACGAAGACGGCCTCCTGGAGGTGCATTTCCCACCCGCCCTCCCTCCCCGCCATTCGCAGCGTTCATTCGGGCGATTGGCGCCGGTGATCCGCCAGCTTGCCGAGTATT
>DASPZU010000011.1:0-14705 GCA_035636095.1 Thermoanaerobaculia bacterium | reverse complement strand
CACCCGACCGGGATGAAAACCAGGCAGGTGAACTTGCACGCGATCGCGAATCCATAGGCAACCCCGAACAGCAATGCGCGACCTGCCGATGGCCGCTCGAGCCATCGCAGAAACGCCAGCATGCCGACGGCGACTCCGGCGACGGCCGGCCCGTCGTGATTGACTAATCCGAACCATCCCAGGATGACGGGTTGTGTCGTGAAGAAAAAAAGAGCGCCGATAGCGGCGGCATCGCCCGCTTCCCGCCGCGCCCACATCCAGGTCGCGATGGCTGCCATGATGAAGAAAATCGCGTTGCCGGCGCGCGAGATCGCGAGCGTCCGCAGATAGCCGCGGCCCGATTGAAAAACGCGGTTCACGTGCTCGTAAACCGGATCGAGGCCGTCGAGCGTCATCCCGTCGAGCCAGGGGCCAAGCGCGAACGCCAGGCGCGGCAAGGGTGGATTCACAGGATGCAGTCGGTATTCATGCCGGGTCAACATCTCGAGCCCGGCCGCGAGATGGATCGGCTCATCGATGCCTTCCGAGAAAGTCGTGTAGGTCGACGCGATGCGCAGCACACCGATCGCGATCACGAGGATCGCTGCCGAACGAAAGGCTCGAACGCGGTGTTCTGTGGGCATGACGCGATTATGATCATTGCAAATCGTAGAGCCGGATAGATTTTCCGATGCGGCGATACGGGCGCTGCTCGAGCCAGCGCCATCCCCCGTTCGCGCCGTCCATGCGATAAACGTGATCGCTCACGGCAATCCAGCCGGTCACCGGCACGAATGCGCCGGGACGGTAGTGCGGGGGTAGATGCAACGCGTCGAAATCGGCATTTGAGAAAAGCGCGACTCCAAGCCGCGGAATTCGCAATCGCTGCGCGGTTGTCGCGAGTCGCAAAACATCCTGTCCCCAATCGAGATTGCTATCGACCAGGTAGCGCGACGGATCTTTTCCAGCCAGCGCGTTGAAGTACGGGAAATAGTCGGGATGCGCCGCGGCCGATACCGCGACTTGCCAGCACATCATGACCGCAGCGACAACCCGTGGTGCCGCGTGCCGGGTGCCCAGTGCCGAGACCAGCGCCATGCCGCCCGCGACGCTGAGTGGAACAAAGACCGGCAGGACGTAACGGATTCCGACATCGAGCGGACTCGTCATCGCCACTGCAAGCATGGCTGCCGCCGCCGCAATCGCTTCGACGAATGCGCGTCCTGGCCTGACGAACACGCCGGCGATCAGCAAAATCAGAAACGGCAGCGTCGTCTTGAGTCCGATCGCCGCCGGGAAGTACCACCACCATCCGGTCGTGCTCGTTTTTCCGAACAGGAACGACGGGATTCCGGTGCGGTTGATCGAAATCATCGTGACCAACCCTTCGATGAATCTCGGCGCTGGCACAGGTGTGCCGAGGTGAAACCACGGCGACAGCTCGCCGATCGAGAATCCGTAAGCCGCCCAGATTGCCAGCGCAGTGCCGAGAGGCATGACCACCACCGTTCGCCACGCGATCGGCGGTCTCCGCACGAGCAGAATCGCGATGCACGCGACCGGGAGGTACGGAATGCACGAGAACTTGCACGCGATTGCGAGTCCGTACGCGGCGCCTGCGACAAAAGCGCGCAACGTCGTCGGTCGCTCGAGCCATCGCATGAGGGCCACGATGCCGGCGGCGACGCCTGCTGTCGCCGCCATGTCCTGCGTAATCAGGCCCGACCAGCCGAGGATGACCGGTTGCGTCGTGAAGAGAAACATCGTTGCCAGACCGGCGCCTTCTCCCGCCTCGCGTCTGGCCCAACTCCACGCTGCCAGGGCGGCGATCAGAAAAAAGATCAGATTTCCGATGCGCGCAAGAACAAGTGTCCGCCGATATCCGCGTCCCGATTGGAATACGAACTGCGGATGCAGATGAATGCGCATGTCGAAGGCTTCGAGCCGGACGCCGTCCAGCCATGGGCCGAGCGCGAAGCAGAATCGCGGCAGCGGCGGATTTCCCGGCTGCATGAGGTAGCGGTGCTCCTGGAAAATCTGGAGGCCGGAGGCGAGGTGAATCGGCTCGTCGATGCCTTCCGAAAACGTGGTGTACGTCGAGGCGATACGGAGAGCGGCCACCGCCAGAAAAATCAGCGCCCAACGTCTCTTCCACATGGTGTGGCGCTCTTACCGGCTTACCATGTCCTTACCAAGATCCTCGGGCTTCCGAGAAAATCTCGCGATAAACGCGCCGTGCCCAGCTCCGTTTCCCGTGCTCCACGCGCCCTTCCTCCCGCAGCCATTCGTTGATCGGCAGCGTGAATCCGGTCTTGCGCCGGCTCCGGACGGCGGGAGGGAGTGGAGGGCGGGGGGCGGCGGCGAGGATTTGTTTTCCGCGACCTTCGCGATGCACGAGAAGCGGGGCGAGCCGGCCCAGCAAATGCGCGTCGACCAGCGGGACGCGCACTTCGAGCGAATGGGCCATGCTGGCCCAATCCATGTCGCGCAGCAGTTGATTGCGCAGGTAGAACGATGACTCGAGCGCGACCACGCGCGCATACGGCGTCCCGGGATCGGGCGTGATGGCACTCTCGATCAAGCCAAGGAGATTGAGGCGCTGCAGTCCTTCGCGGGTGATTTCGGGATCGAGCATGTTGTGCAGCTCCGAAGCGAGGAAGCGGCCGCGTTTGACGAGGTACGCGCCGGCGTAACTCGATCCGTATCGCACGATCTCTCCCATCTTCGGACTGATGTGGCGCGAGCGGCGGACGAGCATGGAATTGAATTCCGCGATCAGATTGCCCAAATGCGGAACGCGGGCGAGGAGACGTGTGACCGGTATCCAGCGCGGAATGTCGCGAAAGGACGTATATCCGCCGAACAGCTCATCGCCGCCGGTTCCCGAAAGCGCCACTTTCAATCCCATCTCCGCGGCGGCCTTGCTGATGAAATAGCTGTTGAGCCCATCGACGGTCGGTTGATCCATGGCCTCGAAGACGCGCGGCAGCTCGCGCTTGAACGCATCGTGCGTGAGATCGCGAATGGTGTGCGGCACGCCGTACTGCGTCGCCACCTGTGCCGCCAGCGGCGCCTCGTCGTTCACGCGTCCGCGATACTCCGCGAAACGCAAGGTCATCGTCTGCAGATCCGCCGCGCCGCTTTCCCGCGCCAGGGCCACGATCGATGTCGAGTCGATTCCTGCGGACAGAAAGGCGCCGACCGGGACGTCGGAGACCATGTGGTACTTCACGGACTCCAGGAGGGCGTCATGCACGAGGGTCTCGGGGTCTGGCGGTTGCGCGGTCTCGAGGCCGGCTCGCAGCGTTTCCGCGATCGAGAAATATTGAATGGGCTCGCGAGCGCCTTTCGCATCGACGAAGCAGTACGAGCCTGCTGGAAGCGCTCGAATGGCGCGATACATCGTGAAAGGCTCGGGAACTGTCCCGCGCAGAAAGAATCCGACCGCGCCGGCGGGATCGAATTTTTTCGGCACGCGCTCGCTCGCAATCAGCGCTCGTACCTGGCTCGCGACGCGAACGGTCGCGCCGTCATCGGCGTAGTACAGCGGCTTGATGCCGTATGGATCGCGCGCGAGTAACAGGCGCCGCTTCGCCGAGTCCCACAGCGCGAACGCGAACATCCCGCGCAAATCGCTCAGCATGTCCGGTCCACGCGCGGCGTAAAGCTGCAGCAGCACTTCCGTGTCCGACTGCGACGTGAATCGCACGCCGTGAGATTCGAGCTGCGATCGCAGCTCGCGATAGTTGTAGATCTCGCCGTTGAACACGATGATGTTTTGGGCGCGGCACATCGGTTGCGCGCCGCCGGGTGACAAGTCGATGATCGCCAGCCGGCGATGCCCGAGGCCGACGCGGCCGTCTGGGGACATCCACATCGTCGATGCGTCCGGTCCGCGGCTGCGCATGCTCTCGCGCGTCGCGATGAGCTCCTGCTCATCGACCGGCAGCGTGTGGTCGCGATACGCAAAGATGGCGTTGATGCCGCACATGGTTGTCGGTTCTCGGTTATCGGTTGTCGGGCGGGACAACCGACAACTGACAACCGACAACTACTCTACAATGCGCCGCCATGAAACATTCGCTGGTATTCCTCATCATCGCGTTCACCGCGGCGCTCTACGCTCAAAACACCAACGACAAGCCCATCCTGGGCTTCACGGCGGCAAATGCCGCGAAGGAGCACGCGTTGGAAGCGCAGCTCGACGCGAAGATGAATCGCGACGACCTGCGTAGCTGGATGCAGCGCCTCAGCGCGCGGCCCCATCACCTCGGATCGGATTACGACCGGCAGAACGCCGAGTTCATCGCGTCGCTCTTTCGGTCGTGGGGATATGACACCAGCATCGAAGAATTCCAGGTTCTCTTTCCAACCCCGCGCAAGCGACTGGTCGAGCTCATCGCGCCGGAACGCTTCACGGCCAAACTCTTCGAGCCTCCAATTCCGCAGGACGCGACCTCAGGCCAGAGCAGCGAGCAGTTGCCCGTCTACAACGCCTACTCGATCGATGGCGATGTCACCGGCGATCTGGTCTACGTGAACTACGGCGTGCCCGCCGATTATGAAGAGCTCGAGCGCCGCGGCGTCGACGTCAAAGGAAAAATCGTGATCGCACGCTACGGCGGTTCGTGGCGCGGGATCAAACCTAAAGTGGCCGCCGAGCATGGCGCGATCGGCTGCCTCATCTACTCCGATCCACGCGACGACGGGTACTTCCAGGGTGATGTCTATCCGAAAGGCGCGTATCGCAGCGAGAACGGCGCGCAACGCGGTTCGGTGATGGACATGCCGATTCATCCCGGCGATCCGCTGACGCCGGGTGTCGGCGCGACGGCCAACGCGAAACGTCTGGACCGAAAAGATGTCGACGTCTTCACCAAGATTCCGGTTCTCCCAATTTCCTATGGCGACGCCGAGCCGCTTCTGCGCAATCTGGCCGGTCCGGTCGCACCGCCCGATTGGCGCGGCGCGCTTCCGCTGACCTATCACCTCGGTCCCGGTCCCGCGCGCGTGCACATCCAGCTCGAGTTTGACTGGAAGATGGTGCCGGCACGCGACATCATTGCCCGTCTGCCCGGAAGCGATCGCGCCGATCAGTGGATCCTGCGCGGCAATCATCACGATGCCTGGGTCAACGGGGCGAACGATCCGCTGAGCGGTCAGGTTGCCATGCTGGAGGAGGCGAAAGCGATCGGCGAGCTCGCAAAAAGTGGCTGGCGTCCGCATCGCACGATCATCTATTGCGCCTGGGACGGCGAAGAAGAAGGGCTCATCGGATCGACCGAATGGGCGGAGCAGCATGGCGACGAGCTGCTGCAGCACGGCGTGGTGTACATCAATTCCGATTCGAATTCGCGCGGCTTTCTCGAAGCCGGCGGCTCGCACTCGCTGGAGCGCCTGATGACGCAGGTCGCGCGCGACGTCAACGATCCGCAGCGCAACGTCTCGGTGCTGGAGCGGCTCCGCGATCGCCAACAGGTGCTGGCGCGTTCGCCCGAGGACAGAAAAGAGGCACACGAGCGCACGCTCATCCGGCTCGATGCGCTGGGATCGGGTTCTGATTACACGCCCTTCCTGCAGCACACCGGCGTCGCGGCGATGAACATCGGATATGGCGGGGAGGGCGGAGGCGGCTCGTATCACTCCATTTACGATTCATTCGATCATTACGTGCGCTTCGGCGATCCCAACTTTCAGTACGGAATCGCACAAGCGGAAACGACCGGACGCCTGACCTTGCGTCTCGCCAACGCCGACGTGTTGCCGATCGAATTCACGACCTTCGCCGATACGCTCTCGCGTTACGTGGAGGAACTGACGAAACTCGCGCAGACGACGCGCACAGAAGTCGAGGAGCGCAACCGGCTCATTCGCGAGCGCGCCTTCGAGATCGCGTCCGATCCGACCAGGCCTTTTGTCTCGCCGAAACCGGAAGCGCCGGTGCCGTTTCTCAACTTCGCACCGCTGCAGAACGCCATCGCTAAGCTCCAGCGAAGCGCGCACGATTACGATCGCGCGGCTTCATCGGTGCCATCCGATGCGCCGAACGCCTCGGTTCGCGAAGCCGCGCTCGATCAGGTCCTCATGCACGTCGAGCAGTCGCTGACGCTCCCGGAGGGGCTGCCGCGACGTCCGTGGTTCCGGCATCAGATCTATGCGCCCGGCTTTTACACCGGGTACGGTGTGAAAACCGTGCCCGGAGTGCGCGAGGCGATCGAGCAGAAACAGTGGAACGAAGCGAACCGGCAAATCGAAATTGTTTCGAAGGTCATCGAGAAATACGCCGCCCAGGTCGATCGTGCGGCTGAGATCGCTAAGGGCAGGGCCGAGTAACGATTTCTGCGCGAGCTTCCAAAGTTACATTATCCAAATAAAATTAGGATTAACTTTTGAATCGCCTCTCCTGAACGCTTCGCGTGAAAGGAGAACGAGATGAAAGGCACTCCGAAAAGTCGTTTGTTTGCGGCAATTACGGCAGCAGCGTTTTCTCTTGCCCTGATCGCCTGCGGCTCGGGCGGCTACGGTAAGGGCAAGAGTCCGCAGCCGATGCCGTATCCACCGGGCACGACCAATTCAGGCTCGACGCGTTAACAACGGAGAGCAGGCCCTGGCCCGCGGCCTGCGTTCGCGTTCTTAATTCAGAGTTAGCAGCGCCTCCATCTGCTCGGGGGGAACCGGCCGGCTGAAGTAATAGCCCTGAAGCAGATCGCAACCGAATGTCTGCAGCATGTGCATCTGCTCTTCCGATTCCACCCCTTCCGCGGTCGCACATAGACCGAGAGCGTGCGCCAGACTGATGACGGCGCTGACGATGGCTGCATCGGTCACATCGGTCAGGACGTCGTTGATGAACACCTTGTCGATTTTGATGGTGTTGATCGGAAATTGGCGGAGGTGGATCAGGGAGGTCTGACCGACACCGAAATCATCGATGGCGATGGAAATGTTGCGTTGGCGCAGATCGCGCAGCAGTGCCATGGTGAAGTCGGCGTTCTGCATGGCAACGGACTCCGTGACTTCGAATTCCAGACGCGACGGATCGAACGATGTCTCGGCCAGGATGGAATCGATCTTGTGGAGCAGCGTCAGCTCCTGAAATTGCCGCACGGAGAGATTGACGGAGAGCCGGAGATCGAACCCGCGATCGATCCACCGCTGCACGTCGCGGCAGGCGGAGCGCAACACGAAGTCTCCGATCGGAACGATCAGCCGCGTCTCTTCCGCCAGCGGGATGAAGGCATCCGGACCGATGATCCCGCGCTGGGGATGATTCCATCGGATCAGGGCTTCCACGGCCACGATCTTGCGATCCCTGGTACGCAGAATGGGCTGGTAGTAGGACAGCAGCTGCGCGTTTTCGATGGCCTGATGCAGCTCCTGTTCGATCTTCAAGCGGTCGCGAAAGGGGGCGCTCATCGACTCGTCGAAGAGCTGGATATGGTCGTGGCCAATCTCCTTGGCTCGATTGAGGGCGATCTCCGCACTTCGGAGCAACATTCCGCTGTCGTGCCCATCGCGCGGAAAGATGCTGATGCCGCTGCAGCTCGTCACCCGCACCGAGCTCGAGCCGACATCGATGCGGTCCTGGAAAAGCTCGCGCACTTTCCCGGCGATGGCGTGGGCCTGCTGGTCGTCATCCACATCCTCCACGATGATGACGAACTCGTCGCCGCCGAGGCGTGCGATGGTGTCGGTCGTCCGCAGGGCCGTCTTCATCCGCGCCGCCACCTCGCGAATGACGACGTCGCCGACGGAATGCCCGAAGTTGTCGTTGACGAATTTGAAGTCGTCCAGATCAACCGCGATCACGGCCAGACGCGCGTCATGACGATGGGCGTGAGCGATGGCCTGTTCGAGGCGATCGTTGAAAAGGACACGGTTGGGCAGATCGGTCAGGCCGTCATGTAAAGCCTGATGGCGAATGCGCTCTTCGGCGTGATGCCGCTCCGTGATGTCGCGGAGATAGACGATGAAGTGGGTCTGGCGGCTGTCCGCGTCGTAGACGCCGGAGCAGTTGAGGTAGACCCAGACGATCCCAGCATCTTTTCGCATGAGGCGCAGCTCGATGTCGAGCGATTGGACTTCTCCGCGAATGATGCGCTGGCGATGGACGCGGTCATCCTCGAGGTCGTCGGGATGAATCAGCTCCTCGACGTGCATCGACAGCAATTCCTCTTCGGTGTAGCCAAGGAGTTTGCAGAGAGTGGGCGGGACTTTGCTGAAAAAGCCATCCATGGTGACCATCGTCGCCATGACCAGCGAAAAGGCCTCGGTGCGAGCCAGACGGTCGCTCATCTCTCGCAGTTGGTCTTCTTTTCTGCGGCGCTCCGTGACGTCCTGGAAGTAGACGGCCAGGCCGTTCGGCGATGGGTAGATCCGGTTCTCGAACCACCGATCCCACGGCGGGTAATACTCCTCGATCTGGACGCTCTGTTGCGTCGCCATCGCCTTTTCGTAGGCCAGGTGAAACGGTTGTCCGACGCCCTCCGGGAATTCGGTCCAGATGTGCCTTCCAATCAGGGAGTCGCGGTCGCGGCCGAAGATCTGAGCTGCTTTCTCATTGACATAGATGTAGTGCCAGTGGCGATCGAGAGCGATGAAGGCGTCGGTGATCCGCTCGAGGATTTCGCTCACGCGAGCATGCGCCGCTTCGGCGGTGCGCCTGGCGTCACGCTCGCGTTCCGACAGAATCGCGCGCTCCTTTTCCGCCTCGCGCAACTCGGTGACGTCGCGACAGACGCCGACCAGGCGCCGCTGTCCGGGGATGAGCTGGCCGCGCGATTCGAGCGTGCGTATGACGCCGTCGGGCCGGACGATCCGCTCCTCCATCTGGAACGGATTGCCCGTTTCCACGGTCCTTCGAATCGTGTCTTCCACCGCTTTCCGGTCCTCAGGATGGATTCGCTCGAGAAACGCGGCATAGGTCGCTTTGAACTCGCGCGGCTTGAGGCCGTAGATGCGGAACAGCTCGTCCGACCAGCGCACGACGTCCGACTCGATTTCCCATTCGAAACTTCCAACGTGTGCGATCTCCTGCGCGTCGGCGAGTTGCCGCTCACTCTTCAGGAGCAGCTCTTCGGCGAGCTTCCGGTCCGTGACATCGATGGCCACCACCAGCCGGGCCGGCCGACCGCCGTAATCGGTTTCCTGAACGTTTACTTCGACGTGAAGCGCACTGCCGTCTTTGCGCCGGTGCTCCCCGCCATCGACTAGCGAAGAAGGCGTGACTCGGTCGAGAGCCTGTCGATCGGTCGAGGACGGAGTGAGAAGGTCGATCGTCCTGTCGAGAAGCTCATCGCGGGACCATTGATAGCTCGTGATGGCGGCATCGTTGACGGCCAGGAAGCGGCCGGTGGCGGGATCATGGATCCACATCGGCAGTGCGCTGCTCTCAAACAGATCGCGGTGTCCGACGCCGTCCGGCATTTGTTCGCTCCCAAGGAGGAGAGAACTATAACGCCGGTGCATGGGACCGGGGATGTGTCCCAGCGCACAACGATTGCCGTATCGCCTCAACGTCCCGCGGAACCGGCTCGGATCGTAGCGTTTTCGACCACGCCAGAGGTCATCCACACCTGCCTGGTCCTGGCAAGCCACTTCTTGCGTGAAGTTAGGCCGGTATATCCGCCGTTGATCGCGCGCGTGACCTTGCGGATGTCATCGGCATCGGCAAAGGCATTGCAGCCCGCTGCATACCACTCAGCAGCGGCCAGAGGCAAACACCATTCCGCGCTGAATGCAAGATCAGGACTTGCGGCAAGTTCGATACCCAATGCTTTTCCGTAACGCTCGTACGACTCACGACCGGTGATCTGAAGAAGACCGCGGCCGATGAAGCGCCATCCGTCGCCCGGTTGTATGTTGCCCATTCTTCCGCCGTAAACCTTGTTCGCCAGTGCTTCCGGGTTGTGTGCGAAGGGCTTCGCGTCTTCGACTGTCTTGAATCTACTCGGCCATACCTCGCGGATGCGTTCCGCACGATAATCGAGGTTTTCAATCAGAACGGTGAGTCCGCCGCTTTCGTGGAGAATCTGCGCCATGAAGTGAGCCAGGTGAAGCGCTGTGCTGTTGATGTCGTAGTCTGCGAGCACCTTGTCCGCGTCGGCGAATCCGTTTCGATAGTTGCTGCGGATATTTGGAGCGAGAAGCTGAAGCTGCGCTGAAGTTACTGGAATCATGATTGGTAGCTCCTTGTCGATCCGGAAAGCTGGAGCTCGACGAAGTTGAAGGGTGCCCAGGGCCCCGTGACGCGAAATGCATACTCGGGAGGCCAGGCGGCGGCCAGTTGCCGGACGTCCTCCTCGAATCGAGCGCGATCGCTTCGCTCGATGAGGAACATGAGATCGGCGACGGCCTTCTCGCTGCGAACGGGCAGCTCCTTCGGCGGTACCAGATTGACTGCAAGCCCATCAACCAGCGAATTGACGACCTGCGCTCGTTTCGCCTGGAGACACGCCTCGAATCGCTGGCCGAGCTCGATCTGCTCGGCGAGGCCCGAAGGATCGGTAGAAGTGAAGAGCCGATCGCGCAGGTAGGCCAGCTCCGGATTGGTGTCGATGATGTATTGATAGATGTTGTTGACTTCCCACTGGACCTTCAAGCCCATCTGCACCTTCCCCTCCAACCGATCGAGCTCTCTGGAAACAGACGACTGGTGGGCACGGAGAAAACGCGACACTTCCCGCTCGTTGCGCGCCACTTGCCCGAAGGCGAACGGCAGGATGGTGCCCACTTCCATCGTTCGCGAGGTCACCCGCTGATGAGCGTCGAGGTCACCACGGGCTGGTAAGACAAAGCTTCGCTCTTTCCGAGCGCTGACCACGGCCGCAATGCGGCCGACGGGCAGTGTGTAGACAGGGGCCGGCGCGCCATCCTCGTGAATGCCGATCGGGCCCAGCTCGAGATCGAGGTTCGCTCGCACAAGGCCGTAAACGTAGACTGCAGATGATCGCGCTATCGTGCTCATAGAGACCTCTCCATCGCACACTGCCTGCTGCTGCTTACCGGACGGCGTGCCCCGCGATCTCTCGCGACGCGGGCACGCGGATGTCGAGAGCGGGCGCGGCGATCGCTGCCGCGGCGGGAGCGGCCACCAGCCGCGTCAGCCCGATCGCTTCGGCGTACGTCAGATACGTCTGGACTGACGCCACCACGACGCGCGCCTCGAGACGCAGGATCTCCGTACCGAGAAGAAGGAGCTTCGCCCAGACTTCGATGACGATTCCCTTGTCGAGAATCGCACCGACGATGTCTGCCAGGTTCGCTGAATTGGTCGACACCTGAACTTTCGCCATTGTTGTCACCTCCTTTCAGAGCATTTGCACATCGCTCTCGATGTTCAGCATTGCGAATGCCGCATTGCACGCATGGAACATGTTTTTGGATGCCGCGCAAGCATTCGAAAATACGTTCGGATCACTTCTGAGCTCGAGCCAGGTACGTTCGTACATTGAGACCGGCGCCATGAGGACTCCGGGGCTGCGTAAACAAGATTCCAAACTTTGTTGCTCGGCACTCCAACACGTCCACCCCACGGGAGTTTTTTTAGGCGGAAGTATGTAGATATTTGATATGCCCAAAGCCGAGGGCACCGAGCGATTCGGGCTCATCGTGGGCGCACGTGACAGCAGCATCATGATCGAGCTGCTTCTACTCGAGCCGGACTTCTGGCGATTCACCGGGATTCAGCACGTCGCTGAGCGGTCGGGGCAGGTGCATCTGCTGGGAGAGCGTCATTTCGAAAAGGTTTTGACGATGAAACGTGCACCGGCCGGAGTGAGCCCGGCCATCACGATGCTCGCCCACCGTTTGATCCTCAACCATGGCATCGCGCTCATTCCGCATCTCAGGGATCTCTTTCGAGGCACGAACGTCATCGTGTTTGGAGAAGACGACCGTTTGGAACTCACGGCTGCCATGCTGGCAGTCGGCGCCCGGGGCTACTTTCTGATGTCTGCTGCGGGTGGCGACCTTTACCACGCGCTCAAGGTGATTGGTGAAGGGAGAATCTGGGCACCCCGCGAGGCCGTGGCCTTGTCGGCACGCGGCTCGAAGCCCGAGGGCGACGCGAGCGCGCTAACGCACGCCGCGATCGACGAACGCAATCTCCTTCAACTCCTCTATGAGGGTTTGACTAACAAAGAAATGGCAGCCCGGTTCGGATTGGCGGAAGTGACCATTAAAGCGCGCATGAGCCGGTTGTACCGAAAGTACGGCGTGAAGACGCGCGTCCAGTTGCTGGCCACCGCGTTGAGGCGAGACTTGCTCGGCCGCGATTGGAATGAAAGACCCGATGCTGGGAACGACCAGGTAACGCTGCCGCCTTGAGCGCGACCGGTTAGCGCTGGCGCGGCAGCATGTAGACCACTTCGCCTTTTTTCGACATGCCCAGCTCCTCGCGCGCGATGCGCTCGACCGCATAGGTCGACTTCTTCGCGCTTTCGATCTCAGCTCGCAAGCGTGCATTCTCGGCTTGCAGGCGATTGATGTCCGATTGCAAGTCGGCGACCCGCTTGCGCGCCTGCTGCAGCTCCGCAATCCCGCGGTTGCTGAAGAAAAAGGAGAGGCCGAAGACGATGGCCAGGACCGCCGCGATCAGCGTGAACGCCCGCAGCGTCACCCTTGAATCGCGCACCGCCGCCGCCGAAGGCATGGCTAAGTGTAACGCGATGCGATGTGACCGTGTGGCGGCGGGCGCCGAAACTGTGTGGCGGCGGGCGCCCTCGCCCGCCGCAAACTCTTCGCATAGTAGAAGAATTTGGAGCCGCACCAATACCGAGGTACGAATGGAGTGTGCCTGTCGGCAATGACACCAATGCGTACCGTCGCGAGCTTCCGCACCTTGAGAAGAGTGGCAAGACTTACTTCGTAACGTTCTGTACGTGGCGACGTCGCCAACTTCCTCCCGAAGCCCGCACCTTGGTCTCGCGTCATGCCTTCACGATCACACGTTGAAGTATTGGCTGCATGTTGTGGTAGTCATGCTCGATCACGTACATCTGATTCTGAGACCCTACGACGTTCGACTCCGAACAGTCCTGCAAGCGATGAAGAGTTCGTCTTCGCATGACATCAAGCACCGAGAATTGCTTATCCCACCTGCAACAACCCAGTCCGAAAGGGCCTCGTGGAGACGCCGGACGAATGGCAGTGGCTTTGGAGGGATTGGATCGAAGGAGAGGCGAGGGCGCCCGCCGCCACACAGTTATAATCCGAACGTGAAACGCGACTCCGCGTCGAACCCCCTCACCGAGCGGTATGCATCGAAGGAGATGGCGTACCTTTTCTCCTCCGATTTCAAGTTTCGCACCTGGCGACGTCTCTGGATCGCGCTGGCGGAAGCGGAGAAAGAGCTTGGCGTTCCGATCACCGACAAACAGATCGCAGAGCTGAAGGCGCACGCGCAGGACATCAACTACGAAGATGCCGAACGCCGCGAGCGCGAGATCCGCCACGACGTGATGTCGCACATTTACGCCTACGGACTGCAGGCCCCCTCCGCCAAAGCCATCATTCACCTCGGCGCCACCTCGGCGTACGTCACGGACAACACCGAGATCCTGCAGATGGCGGAGGCGCTGGCCATCATCAAACAGCGGATCGCCGGCGTGATGGCCAAGCTGCGCGACTTCGCCTGGAAATGGCGCGCCACGCCGCAACTGGCATTCACGCACTTTCAGCCGGCGCAACTGACGACAGTCGGCAAACGCGCCACGCTGTGGCTGCACGATCTCCTGCTCGACTATCGCGAGATCGAGTTCCGCCAATCGCAGATGGCGCTGTTAGGCGTCAAGGGCGCGACCGGAACGCAGGCGTCGTTCCTCAGTCTGTTCGAAGGCGACGCATCGAAAGTGAACCGGCTCGAGCAGCTGGTCGCCGAAAAAGTCGGCCTGCGGAAAAGCGTTCCGGTCTCGGGCCAGACCTATTCGCGCAAAATCGATGCGCAGATCGTGTCGGTGCTATCCGGTTTCGCGCAGTCGGCATCGAAGTTCGCCTACGACATACGGCTGCTGCAGCACATGCACGAAATCGAGGAGCCCTTCGAGGAAGAGCAGGTCGGCTCTTCCGCCATGGCCTACAAGCGCAATCCGATGCGCGCCGAGCGCATCGATGGTCTGGCGCGACACCTGATCATCAACGCGCTCAATCCCGCCATGACCGCCGCCACGCAATGGTTCGAGCGCACGCTCGACGATTCCGCCAATCGGCGGATCGCGATCCCGGAGGCCTTCCTGGCCGCCGACGCCATCGCGCTGCTGGTCGACAACATCGTGAGCGGCATGGTCGTTCACGAAGATGTCATCGCCGCCAACGTCGCTCGCGAGTTACCTTTCATGATGACGGAGAACCTCATGATGGAAGGCGTGCGACGCGGTGGAGATCGCCAGGTGCTGCACGAGCGCGTGCGGATCCATTCGCATGCAGCAGCCGGCGGCGATGACCTGCTGAAACGCATCGCGGGCGATCCGCTTTTCGGCATCGACCGCACGACGATGGACGCGATGGCGAACCCGAACAACTACATCGGGCTCTCGCGCCAGCAGACGGAGCGCTTCCTCATCGAGGAGATCGATCCCATCATCGCCGCGAACGCCGCGAACGTTCAGCGCGGGACTGCCGAGGTGCGGGTATGACCGTCATCCTGAGCGGAGCGAAGGATCTCCGGCGGGGAGATCCTTCGCCGTCTGCGCGGCTCAGGATGACGCTGCTGGTGTTCATCTTCGCTG
>DASPZU010000010.1:0-7219 GCA_035636095.1 Thermoanaerobaculia bacterium | reverse complement strand
CGCCCGTCACGTTCATCACCTTCGCGTGTCCTTCGCGCATGAGGAGGCTGGATGCGATCGACGATCGGTAGCCGCTGGCGCAGATGACCGCCAGAGGTCCGTTGCGTTTCACCTCATCGATCCGATGTGGCAGCTCGTCGAGCGGAATGTGCTGCGCTCCCGGAACATGTCCCATCGCATATTCGGGCCGGCGGCGGACATCAAGGACGCGATAGCGCTGGTCGTGCAGCTCGGCCGGCTTGATCTGGCGCAGCGCCGCGCGATCGAGTCCTTCCGGCGATGTCACAAATCCAACTGTGCTTTCGATGCCGACCCGCGCCAGGCGCATCACGGCCTCGTTCGCGCGCGCGACGCCCTCGGCCGAAACCACGATCGGCGCCTCGGCGGGCAGCAGCGTTCCGCACCACGATGCGAATTGCCCTCCCAGCCCGATGTTGATCGCGCCTGCGATGTGTTCCGCGCCGAACGTGGCCGGGTCGCGGACATCGAGGACCACCGCGCCGCGGTTGATTTCTTCGCGCACGCTGTCGGCAGGGAGGGGGGCGGCCGTCACTTCCGAGAGCGAGCGCGCGCCGTGGCGATTGATCTCGGCGTCGCGTGAAAAATACGCAGGCGCGGCCGGCATGTCGCTGGTCATCATCTTCATGAACTGCTCGCGCGGCATCGGCCGCAGCGCGTAATTGGTCTGTCGCTGTTTTCCGATCGTCGACGATGTCTCGCTCGAGATGTTGCGGCCGCATGACGAGCCGGCACCGTGCGCCGGCCAGACTTCAACGTCATCGGGAAGCACCAGCAGCTTTTTGTGCAACGAGTCGTACATCATCGACGCCATCATCTCGGGCGTGTATCCGCGCCCGCCGGCCAGATCGGGCCGGCCGATGTCGCCGATGAAAAGCGTGTCGCCGGTGAGGACCTTGTCCGGCTTGCCATCAGCGATGACCAGCCAGCACATGCTTTCCGGCGTGTGCCCCGGCGTTTCCAGCGCTTTTAGGTCTGTCGATCCTAGCCGCACGACATCGCCGTCGCGCACGGGGACGTGTGGAAATGCGGCACGTGCTTCGGCTCCGATCACGATCTGCGCGCCGGTTCGAGCCGCCAGCTCGCGGTGTCCGCTCACAAAGTCGGCATGCAGGTGGGTCTCGATCACGTATCGGATGCGAAGACCTTCCCGCGCCGCTTCGTCGATGTATTGGTCGACGTCGCGCTGCGGATCCACGACCGCCGCTTCGCCGCCGTCACCGATCAGGTAGGACGCGTGCGCAAGGCAGCCCAGGTAGAACTGCTTGAAGTACATGGATGAGCTTGTGGAACAGCAACATTTTATCGAGAAGTAACAGGAATGGCACGGCCGGCTCGTGCATTCTTCACGGATCAGGGAGAATGTCCCCATGCGACCGCTCGTCCCGGTAACGAGCTTCCTCCTCCTATGGGCAGGCTTCGCTTTTGGTCAGCTTCGCGAAACCGTCAACGTCAACCTCATCGAAGTTCCCGTCACGGTCGTGGATCGCAACGGCAATCCCGTTCGCGGCCTGACCGCAGACAAGTTCGAGCTGATCGATCAGGGACAGAAGCGCGCCATTACGACATTCGAGACGATCGATTTCGCGTCACAGGTGCGGACGGCATCGCCGTTGAATCCGGCTGCGCGCCGCAGTTTTCTGCTGCTGTTCGATCTCTCGTTCGCATCGCCGCTCGGCCGGACCAAAGCGCAGGAAGCGGCGCGAAACTTCATCGCCCGCAGCATGCAGCGGCGCGATCTGGCCGCCATCGGGACCATCGATGTCGAGCGCGGGTTTCGCCTGTTGACAGCCTTCACGACCGACCGCAACATGCTGGCTTCCGCGGTTTCGAGTCCGGTCAACTTCCGGTCCAGCGATCCGCTGCAGATCAGCGGCGCGCAAACATTCGATCCGGATCCGGCCGTCACTGTCCAGGTCAATACCGACAATCACGGCGTCGACGACTTCGTCAAAGAGATTCAGCGCGGACAGAACCGGCTCAACGATCAATTCAACCGCAGCCGCATCGAGCGTCAGGTCAGCCTCCTGGGTGCCCTGGCGCGCACGCTGCGCATGCTTCCCGGGCGCAAGCAGGTCGTTTTCTTCTCGGAGGGTTTCGATCCGCGGCTGGTGCAGGGCCGCGACGCACGCGCCATCAGCGACGCCATGGAAGAGATGTCGCTGGTCGAGCATGGCGAGGCGTACAAAGTCGATTCCGACCTGCGCTACGGCAATACCGCCAGTCTCTCCATCCTCGATCAGATGTCGCGCGCCTTCCGAGGATCGGATGTGGTGCTGCACGGGGTCGATATTCGGGGCGTGCGCGTGCAGAACGATCTCGAGCTCGGCGCGAGGATCAATTCCAACGACGGGCTTTTTCTGCTCTCCAATCCAACCGGCGGCCAGGTTTTTCGCAATTCCAACGATCTCGACAACGATCTGCAGCGCATGCTGCGCCAGCAGGAAGTGGTGTACATCCTCGGTTTCCAGGCGCCGACCGCCGCGCCGGGAAAGTTTCACGACTTGAAGGTTCGCGTCCACGGCCTCAGCGGCGTCCGCATTTTCAATCGCGCCGGCTACTACGAAGCCGGCGGCGAGAACGCCCTCGAGCGCACGCTCACCAATGCCGAGATCGTGCTCAATGACCTTCCCCAATCCGACATCGGGGTGGCCACGCTGGCCGCGTCATTCCCCACCAGGGAAAACGCTCAGGTGCCGGTGATCCTCGAAATCAACGGCGCCGACCTGGCCCGCGACATAAAAACCTCACAATTTAATGTAGAGATTTATGTCTATGCATTTGACGAGGATGGCATCGTCCGCGATCGCATGTTCCAGCGCCTGTCGCTGGACACCGCGAAAGTCGGCGAAAAACTGAAGGCCAGCGGCATCAAGTACTACGCGACATTGAGTCTGCCCGAAGGCCGGTACGCCGTGAAGAGTCTCGTGCGCGTGCCCGAAAGCGACAAGAAAGGATACGCGCGCGTGGATGTGGTCGTACCGCCGCCCAGCGATGTTGCCGTGCTGCCGCCCTTCTTTTTCGAGGAACCTGGCAAGTGGCTGATGGTCAAAGGCGGCTCACACGACACCACCAATGCCGCCTATCCCTTTCAGATCAACGGCGAGCCGTTCATCCCCAGCGCTGCGGTCAGCGTGCGCAACGGCGAGCCGCGGCAATTTGCAGTGTTCGTCTACAACGCCGCGGCCGATGAAGTGACGTGGGAAACCACGGTCCGCGATGCCAACGGCAAAGCGCATTTCGCGAACCCAAGAATGGTGAAGCAACTGCAGGGCGATGACGTCACCAAGCTGATGTTCCAATACGCGCCCGACGATTCGGAACACGGCGCGGCCCGGCTCGATGTCACCATTCACAAGAAAGGATCAGCTGAGGAGCGGAAGTCGAGCATGCCCTTGACGGTGGTGAGCTCGAAAGGAGCAACGCGATGAAGCGGACGATTTGGTGCATCGCGATTCTGGCTGCCACGATCGGCCTCTTCGCGCAAGTCAAAGAGACGGTCAACGTCTACGTCGTGGAAGTTCCGGTGACCGTGGTCGACTCCGGTGGCAATCCCGTCCGCGGTCTGACGGCCGCGAATTTCGAGCTGACCGACAACGGCACAAAGCGCGCCATCACGTCGTTCGACAAGATCGACTTCGCATCGACCGAGTCGGTCAGCGCGATTTCTCCGCTCAATCCGAGCGCCCGCCGTCAGTTCATGCTCCTCTTCGATCTCGGCTACTCATCGCCGAACTCGCTGGCGCGCGCGCAGGAGGCAGCCCGCAAGTTCATCAAGGAGAGCGTGCAGCCGCGCGATCTGGTCGCGGTCGGGACCGTCGAACCCGATCGCGGTTTCCGAATGCTGTCCGCTTTCACCACCGATCGCGCGCTGGTAGCGTCGACCATCGACGATCCGCGCGGTTTTCGCGGAGCCGATCCGCTGCAGATCGCCAATCAAACGGAATCCTTTCAGGCTCCCGCAGAAGATCCGGGGCTCAGCTCCGGCGGCGGGAATCGCGCCATGGCCGATGAAGAACAGCGGCTGATGGCGGCCTCGATGAAACGCGTGAACGAAGGCGCTGTTCGGCAGCGCATCGAAAAGGAAGTCGATTTTCTCGGACAGTTGGCGAAGATGCTTCGCGCCGTTCCCGGACGCAAGCAGGTCGTGCTGCTCAGCGAGGGATTCGACGCAAAATATCTTCAGGGTCGCGATGTGCGCGCGGGGCAGGAAGCTGCCAACGAAAACGAACAGGTCCTGCGCGGTCAGTTTTACAACGTCGACAACGACGCGCGCTTCGGCAATACCGCCAGCATGACCATCCTCGACCGCATGGCGCAGTTCTTCCGCCAGTCCGACGTGGTGTTGAACGCCATCGACATCCAGGGCATCCGCGTTCAGAACGACATTCAGCAGGGGAGCAGCATCAACTCCAACGCCGGACTGTTCCTCCTCGCCCGTCCGACCGGCGGCGAGGTCTTCGAGAATGTCAACAATCTCAAGACCAACTTCGACCGCATGCTTCGCCAGCAGGAAGTCGTCTACGTCCTCGGATTCCAGGCCCCGACGCTGAAATCGGGGACCTTTCATAATTTGAGAGTGAAGCTGGTCAATGTGCCGGGTGGGCGCGTTTCGCATCGCGCCGGCTACTACGAAGGCGGCGGCGAGACGCCGGCCGAGCGCGCGCTCAGCAACGCCGAGATCATCGTCAACGACATCGCGCAGGCGGACGTGCACCTCGCTGCGCTGTCGGCGGCCTTTCCCGGCAACGGAAAGAACGCGCAGGTGCCCGTGATCCTCGAGATCAACGGCGGCGACGTGATGAAGGACCTTCACGCCAACGCCGCCAACGTCGAAGTTTTCATCTACGCCTTCGATCAGGATGGCATCGTCCGCGACCGGCTCTATCAACGGATCGGTTTCGATTTGAAGAAGGTCGGCGATCGGCTGCGCGCGACCGGCATCAAGTACTACGCCACCCTCTCGCTTCCGCCCGGACGCTATGCCGTGAAATCGCTGGTGCGCGAGATCGAGACCGATCGGCGCGGCTTCGGCCGCACTGACATCACCGTGCCGAGCGCCAACGAGGCGGCGTCATTGCAACCCGTGCCCATCGACGACCAGGTGAATTGGGTTCTGGTGAAAGGGAATTCGCACGACGCGAACGCTGCCTATCCGTTCGTGCTCAACGGCCAACAGTTCATTCCGAGCGCCACCGCTCGCGGAAAAGTCGCGCTCTTCGTTTATGGCGCGAAACCGGAGGACATCACCTTCGAGACCACGCCCAAAACGACCATCCTCGGACGCTCCGGATCAGCGTTCGTGCTGCAGCTCAATCCTGAGGACGCCAAGGCCGCGTCGCTCGACATCACCGTTCACACCAAGGGAGCGAGCGACGCGAAGAAGGTGAGCGTTCCGATCGCGCAGTGATCGACGATCGCGCAGCGAGGGCCTGGGCCATCTTCTTCGCGCGTGCCGTTGTCGGCCTGATTTTTTTCATGGCCGGCCTGTGGAAGGTCTTCCAGCTTGGACCGGTCGGCCACGTGCAGCGATATTTCCTGCCGTTTCAGAACACGTTTCTCCCGACCTGGTCATTGTGGGCAGTCGGATTCACGATTCCGTTCGTGGAATTGATCGCCGGCGGACTCGTGATCTTCGGCTTTCAAACCCGCCCCGCCCTCCTCAGCCTCGGCTTCGTTCTGGTGATCGTGACCTTCGGCCATCTTCTCGACAAACCGCTCTACGCGTTTCACGAACACGTCATCCCGCGCCTGGCGCTGGTGCTGCTGGTGTTGCTGCTGCCGCGCGATTGGGACCGATATTCCATCGACGCTATTCTGCGACCCTCCACGGGTTAGGCAGCGCAACTCCAGATGGACGCCGCTGTTGCAGTCCACGTTTGTCCCAACGATTTTCGATTTGTTGTAACGTCAGGCGCATTCAGCCGTCGTAAGACGATGGAGGCACAGAACGGAAATGATCAGACCGATGGTTGTTGCTATTGCTGTGACTCTCGCTCCCGCTGCATTCGGGCAGACATACATCGTGCCGGACGGCGATTGCGGTGCAATCACAATCCACGCGACGCGCGGCACAGCTTTCCCGAACCTGGGCGAGACGATCGATGCGGCTCGCGTCAAGGAGGCGTACGTCTATCTGCCGAAACAGAGAGTCGCGTTGAAACCGGCCGTCGGGCCGCGGTCGCTCGACTTCGATGCGAACGTCCTCAACGACGGAGTTGTCATGGCCGCTGTCAGTTTCACACCGACGGTCAGCGGCAACGAGACGCAGACCGAGCACGCGAAAGCGTTCATCTTCTGCGGCACGATCACTCCGCGCGCTGACTGGCAACGTTCAACTGGCCTCGGCCTCGAGATTTACCCGCAGGGGTGGAACGGTCCAAGGCCGCGCCTGAAACCGGGCGACCCGATGCGATTCATCGCCGTGGACAAGGCGACGAATAAACTGATTCGCGACCTTCCGATGGAGCTGTACCGCGCGGGCGCCGGCCGTATCGCAGGCGGCGCGCCCGCTCAATATGGAGGCATGAACTTTCCGTACCAGGAGCCGGGCCGCTACATGGTCGTGACGACGTATCGCCGTCCCGATCCACAACAGCCGGAGCATTGGCTCGTCGACACGAGCACGCTCACGTTCGAGATCAAGTGACGCGGCCGGAATGCGCGCAATGAGCGCCTGCTCATAGGATTCGCTATGGGCGCCTTCGTTTCCTCCGCGATCGTGCGACGTGACGCGGCCCCGTCCCGAACCGCCGATATGGAGTTAGGCGCCGATTGATTTCGCGGTCTGCTGCGGCAAGTATTCAACCTGGGTACGCTCGGGCGGAACGACACCTCCGCCACCCCGATGTCGGACCTGTTCCGGGCGGAATCCCTTAGGACTTCGCTTTCTTCGAAGGTTTCGACTTGCCAGAACTGTTGAGGGCGACCGCTTGGCGAACGAGTGCCTTGAAGGCGGACTCGTCAACTTCTTCTCCTTCGTGGATGTCGATCGCGCGGCGTGTGTTTCCGTCGAGACTCGAGTTGAAGAGACGGGCCGGATCCTTCAGAGACGCGCCCCTGGAGAAGGTAAGCTTCACGACATTCTTGTAGGATTCGCCAGTGCAGATGATGCCGTCGTGCGACCAAATCGGAGTGCCCATCCACTTCCACTCCTCGACGACGTCCGGGTCTGCTTCCTTGATGAGCTTGCGCATTCTGC
>DASPZU010000009.1:0-86106 GCA_035636095.1 Thermoanaerobaculia bacterium | reverse complement strand
CCAAGCGTCAGGCCAAGACCGGCGGCCACGTCGCGGGTGAGGCTGATCGCGTCGGAGGGTTGCGTAATGGTCGACGATCGCAATCGCAGCGGGCGGCCGCGCCGCTCCTGCTGATTGGCTCCCCACGCAATGCCGCTGACGATGGGACGGACATCGGGAACGCCGAGGCTTCGCGCAGCGCGTTCGATGGCCGTGGGATCGTCGATGGTGTTGGTCCCCATCGGCTCGATCAGCAATTGCGGACTCGACGCGATCAGCCGCGCCTTGATCTGTCCCTGCAGGCCGGAGAGCAGCGCCAGCGAGATCAACAGCGTCGCCACTCCCACCGCCAGTCCTAACATCGAGATCAGCGACAGGAACGCGGTGTGGGCCTCTTTGCGAGCGGCCCACAGATAACGACGCGCGATGCGAAGCTCGATCACGGTTGCCGGTTTCCGGTTGCCGGTTTCCGGCACGCGGCACGCGGCACGCGGCACCTCATCGTGGCCTCATCAGCGGGAACAAGATCACATCGCGAATCGTGGGAGAGTCGGTAAGGATCATGGTCAGCCGATCGATGCCCACGCCTTCGCCCGCGGTCGGCGGCATTCCGTACTCGAGCGCGCGGACGTAATCGTCGTCGACCTGATGCGTTTCCTCGTCGCCGCGCTCGCGTTCCGACAACTGCTGCTGAAAACGGCGGGCCTGCTCGTCGGGATCGTTGAGCTCCGAAAAGGCGTTCGCGATTTCCATCCCGCCGATGAACAGCTCGAATCGCTCGACGTAGCGAGGATCATCGCGTCGCTGCTTCGAGAGCGGGGACACTTCGACGGGAAAATCGGTGATGAAAGTCGGGTTGATCAGATGCTCTTCCGCGATCGATTCGAAGAGCTCGGCCAGAAGTTTTCCCTCGTTCATCGACGCAATCTCCGGGACCGGTGTTCCCTTCGGCGGCTCTGTTCCGTCCGCTGCTACCGGCCGATGCTCGCCGAATTTCTTCACGAGCTTCACCAGCTTCTCGCGATCGCCGAGGTCGTCGACGGAGATCTCGCGTTTCGAAAAATGCGCGATCGCTTCCTTCATCGTGAACTTCGGGAAAGGCCGGCGAAAGCTGACCTCGGCGCCGCGCCACGTGACGGTCTCCGATCCCTTCACCTCGCGCACCAGTCCGTTCAAGAGCTCCTCGGTCAGCTCGATGAGGTCTTTGTAATCGGCGTAGGCCCAGTAGAACTCCAGCATCGTGAATTCGGGATTCCAGCGATAGCCGATGCCCTCGTTGCGAAAATTGCGATTGATCTCGTACACCCGCGACATTCCGCCCACGATGAGGCGCTTGAGGTACAGCTCGGGCGCCACGCGCATGTACAGATCGATGTCGAGCGCGTTGTGGTGCGTGACGAACGGGCGGGCGGCGGCCCCACCCGCGACCGGCTGCATCATCGGCGTCTCGACTTCGATGAAATTATGTGTATCAAAATATGTTCTGATATATCGTACGATCTTGGCCCGCGTTTCGAAGATGCGCTTGACGTCGTCGTTGACGATGAGGTCGACGTAGCGCTGGCGATAGCGCTGTTCGACATCCGTCAGTCCGTGCCATTTGCTGGGCAGCGGACGCAAGGCCTTGGCGAGAAAATTCAGATGTTGCACCTTCACCGACAGCTCGTTGGTCTTCGTTCTGAACACCGTGCCCTCGACTAGTACCCAGTCACCGGCGTCAAGGTTTTGATAGAGCGACCATTCCCGCTCGCTGAGGATGTCCTTGCGGCAGTAGGCCTGAATGCGAGCCGTTTTCTCGGAGAGGACCAGGAAGGCCGTTTTTCCAAACTCGCGAATGGTGAGGATTCGGCCCGCGATTTTGACGTGGGCTTTCTCGCTTTCCAGCTCCTGTGCCGACTTGCCGCCGTACTTCGCGACCACTTCCTCAATGCTCTGATCGGCGTCCGCGCGGGTGGGGTAGGGATCGAATCCGAGGTCGATGATGCGCGCCAGCTTCTCGCGGCGAACGCGGATCAGCTCGGATTCGGGAACCTCCTGCTGCTCATCGGACAAAGCGCGGGGATTCTATCGTGCAGGGATGAGGGATGAGGGATGAGGGATGAGGGATGAGGGATGAGGGATGAGGGATGAGGGATGAGGGATGAATGTGGCGCGGCATTCATCCCTCATCCCTCCGCCCTCATCCCTACCTACAGCGGCGGTTTTGGCGGCGGTGCCTGCTGGGCCGGCGCCGGCTCCAGATTCGGCTGCGTGTAGCCGGGCGGCGTCGGGTAGAACTGCGTACTCACGCGCGCGTGTTCGTTGGGATAGGCGCGCAGCAGCGCCAGATCAACGAGCTTGCTGTCGACGATGCGCGGATTGACGCGGACATCGAGCAGAGAGCGATTGATCGTGAATGCCTTCGCGTAGTACCCGACCGCGGCGCCGGTGTTGTGACGCTGCTCTTCCATCAGCCCGAGCTGGAACAGCGCCTCCGAAAAACCCTTGCGATAGGCGATGGCGCGGTGATACGCGAAGCTCGCGCCGGTGTAATCGCCGCGCGCCTGCCTGATCAGCCCCAGGTTGTACCAGGCCGAGAACAGGTGCGGATCGGAATTCACCGCGCGCTCGAACTCCACCTCGGCGTCCTTCGGGAATCCTTTCTGACGCAGAAGCTGTCCGAGGCGATTGTGCAGCGCCGCCGATCGCGGATTGGCGCGCAGATCGTTGATGGTCTGCTGGATCTGCGCGTCGAGTGGATTGTTGGGATCCAGGAACTGCTCGATGAAGAGCCGGCTGGCGTAGGGATTGTCTCGGTGATGATTGCGGAAGGCAGCGCAGCCGACCAGCGTCGCAACCGCCACCGCCACGATCAGGGTTCGTTTCATCATGATTCCTGGATGGGTTTCGCTTTCAGTTTGACTTTTCCGTCGACGACATCGACTCGGAAGCCGACCACGTCCACGTTGTAGCGCGAGCGCACCGCTTCGCTCTGCTTTTCGACCATGGAGCGAAGCTGTTCGAAGGTGAGGTTCGGCGATTTGCCGAGCTTCTGGTGCTCCTTTTCGATCTGGTTGTACAAGTCGCGGATGGCCTCACCGTTCGCGCCCGGGATCATCTTTACATACGAATCGGCGCTGCGTGACGTTACGCGCCCCTTGGTCGGGCGGGATGGCGATTCTTCCGGCGGCGCACTCAAAGCAGCTTGCCGGCGGCGAAAATCGAGCGGGCCCTCTTCGCGCTCCCGTATCTTGCGCCCCCACATTTCGCGGAACTGGTTATAGCGGCTGAGGAGCTGGTTGAAGCGGAAGCGCCGGGCGTTCTCGCGCATCTTCTGCCTGCCGAGCTCGTGGATGTAGACCTCCAGCTGGTGGCGCTCGTGCTGGGGGGGCATCTTCTGGCTGCCTAGGAAGAACATCTCGTACTTGACCTTGAGCTTACGAATGTCCTCCTCGAGCTTGTCGAGCTCATCATCCTTTTTGACCATGTGCCAGCGAATACAATACGCGCATCTGCGACATTCCTCACCTCTCCGAAGCATCCCCTCCGTCGAGCGGATCCTCTCCGGCCAGGGCTTCGCGCCGCTGATCGCGGAGTTCGGACGCAGCAGCGTCAAAGATGCGTTGACAGGCCATCTCGACGAGCTTCGCGGGGCCGCCCGCGCCTTCGACGAGCGATCGGCTGCCTTGGCCGTGCGCGGGGTCTTGCAGCCGTCGGTTGCCTCGACTTTGCGGCGCGTGATCAATGCCTCCGGCGTCATCATCCACACCAACCTCGGCCGTGCCCCGATCGATCCGGCACTCTGGAAGCGGGCCGGCGAAATCGCCCAGCGCTACTCGAATCTCGAATTCGATGTGGAAGCCGGCGAACGCGGCGCGCGCGACGAACACCTCGAATCGCTTTGCAAGACTCTCTTCGGTTGCGAAGCGGCGCTGCTGACCAACAACAACGCCGCCGGCACGCTGCTGCTTCTGGCGGCGGTTGCGCCGAAGCGCGAGGTGCTGGTGTCGCGCGGCGAGCTCGTGGAAATCGGCGGATCGTTCCGCGTTCCGGACGTCATCCAGCAGGGCGGCGCGAAGCTGCGCGAAGTGGGGACGACCAATCGCACCCGCGCGCGCGACTACGCCGCAGCGTTGTCGAAGAAGACCGCGGCGATTCTGCGCGTCAATCGCTCCAACTTCGACATCGTCGGTTTCACGGAGACGCCGTCGATCGAAGAGATGGTCGAGGTCGCGGGATCGAAAAAGTTGCCGCTGCTGTACGACGAAGGCAGCGGCCGCGTGGTCGACATCGCGAATTACGGCTTCCGCCGGCGCGACACGATTCGCGAGCTTGTCGCCAAAGGCGTCGACGTCGTCACCTGCTCGACCGACAAACTGATCGGCGCGACGCAGGGCGGCTTGATCCTCGGAAGCGCCGAGATCATCCGCAGAGTGCATAAGCATCCGCTGATGCGTGCGCTGCGGGCTGGAAAAGAAAGCTACGCTGTCATCGCGGAGACGCTCCGCGCCTTCGCGACCGATCGCTACGAGCAGGAAGTGGCGATCTATCGGATGCTGGCCGCGCCGATCGAAGAGCTGCGCGCTCGCGGGGAGTCGATCGTTCGCGGCACGCGCTGCCGCGTCATCGACAGTCAATGCGCCCTCGGCGGTGGAACGACCCCGACCGAGACGATGCCCTCCGTCGCCATCGAAGTGCCGGGCAAAGCGAGCGAGCTCGCAACGCGATTTCTGCGCAACGATCCTCCGATCGTGGGGAGGATCGTCGACGACCGCTTTACCCTCGAGGTGCGCACGCTGCTCGACGATGACATCAACGAAATCGCGCGGGCATTGGAGGGAGCTCGTCGATCGTCTGAAACACCTTGACGGTGGGCTCCACGACCTGGCTGGCGCCGCGAAGGATCAGGGTTCCGGAAGCATCATCAGCAACCACGATCTCTTCGCGTTGCGATGCCATCGCCTTTTCGAACGCGCGGAAGAACGTTGGGTTTTCGCGTCGCAAGTGCAACGTGCGCTCGACCGGCGTGCCGGAGTAAATCTTCGACTCCGGAAAGACCGTCAGCACATCGCCCTGGACGGAATACGAAAGCCCTTGCGACACCAGGATGGCATCCAGACCGTTGTCCCAGGGGATGCGAGGGAGACTCACGGTGACCCTGCCATGAATCGACGGATCGATGACCGTGGAAAGCCTCACGTTCTTCGAGATCACTTGAATCAACTGCACCAGGTCAGCGTCGGCGAGGTCCAGACTCATTCGGTCACCGGTGTAGACGCGAGGGGAGGGAGGTTGCGTGGCGCGCGATGGATCGGGGTCCATCGTGAGGAGCGCGGAACGGATGGCCTGCAGTCGCTCGGCAGTATCGAATGCGATGATGAGGCCGGTGCGCGTTGAGAGCGAGATCGCCCCAGTGTTGCTGAGTAGAGGCCGGAGCGAATCGGCCACCGCTGCCCGATCGCGCCGGTGAAGCGCAATGGAAACCCATGAGCGCGCGGCTGTTCGTTCACGTTCCCGGCGTCGCTGTTGCGATTCGAGAATCCAGATCTCGCCGTCCTGCCAGAGCGCGAGATCGAGTGTGCGGATCACGTTTCGGACCGCTTCATCCCAGGGCACGTCGTGCAACGCCGCCGGAACCCGGGTATCCGCGATCTGTCTGACAGAGTTGTCATGCACCAGCGGCCACTTCGCGGTGCGTGCAATGAGATCGATGAAATCGCCGCTCCGTATGGGCGAGTTCCAGGAGATCCGCCGCGGGGAAGGGCTCACCCCGGTGAAGAGATTCGACTCCGATCTGAACCGGTAGCCTGAAAGTGCATCGATGATGGCAACCGCATCCTTCACGATGACCATGTCAGTTGCGGATGCCTCGACTTCGATCTCGGTATCCGTGAGTACGGCACGACGAACACTCACGCGAACTCCGGCGAGTTTGCCTTCGCGATAGTCCTCCTGGACCCTGCTGGGTGTGAAGTACTTGCCAGCCAATATTGCGACCGGCGCTTCGACCAAATCGAGGACCTCTTTTGCTTTTGCGTGTTGAAGACGAATCGTTGCGCGCTCAACCTTCGGTTTCGTGGGAGAACGGTTCGTGAGAACGGCAAGCAGAGCGATGAGAAGTAGAACGGCCGCCGCGGCGGCAAGCCACAGTCTGGGCGCTCGTGGACGGGTGTCGAGCTCCTCGACGACTTGCCGCGCCGTGCCACGGCGTGCCGCATCGGGATCGAGCAGACGTTTCGCGATCGGATGATCGCGCAACCCAAGCTCCGACATCACGACGCCCAGCGCGTACAGATCCGCCTCCGGTCCGGCGGGTTTGCCGTCGAGCTGCTCCGGCGACATGTAATTGGGCGTCCCGACCACGTGCCCGGTCACTTGCGATTCGCCCTCGACGCGCGCGATCCCGAAGTCCGCGACCTTCGCCCGTCCGTGCTCATCGATGAGGATGTTGGCCGGCTTGATATCGCGATGGACGATGCCGGCCGTATGCGCGGCCGCGAGACCTTGTGCGACCTCGCGAACGACGGTCGTTGCGCGACCGCGATCCATCGGGATCAGCTCACGCAGCGAGCGGCCGGGGACGACTTCAAGAACCAGGTAGAGCCCACTGGCATCCTCCCCGGCGTCGTAGATGCCCACGATGTTCGGATGCTTGAGGCGCGCCATGGCACGGGCCTCGCGGAAAAAGCGCTCCCGTCGATCTTCAGACATCGATCCGAGGAGCTTGAGGGCCACGTCGCGCATGAGGAGGGTGTCGCGCGCGAGATAAACCGCGCCGAAACCACCCTCACCCAATTTCGCGATCAGCGCGTATCGATTCGCGATGAGGCGGCGCTCAACGGTCGGATCGCCGTCGGCGGACATGAAGTCAGTCTAACGCGCCGAAGAGCATGCGGCTGATCTGCGCGCGCGACTCCTCCAGCAGCCGGTCCTTGTCGCGCACCGTCAGTCCCTCGGTCGGGATGGGCGTGCCGACCTTGACGGCCACCGGCCCTGGCTTCAGCCACCGCGCGCGTGCGCTATAGACGTCGAATGTCCCCACGATCGCCACCGGAAGAATCGGCAGACCGGATCGCAGCGCCAGCAAGAATCCCCCGCGTTGAAACGGTCGCATGGAACGCTCGCGCGAGCGACCCTCCTCCGGAAACACGACCACGGTGTTGCCTTTGCGAATCCGATCGACGGCCTTCTCGAACGACTTGACGGCCGTCTTGCGATTCTTGCGATCGATGGGGATGAACCCCGCCCGCCCGATCGCCCATCCGAAAATCGGAATCTTGAACAGGCTGATCTTTGCCATGAACCGGATGGGCTGCGGAATGGCGAGAAAGATGCACGGAATGTCGAAGTAGCTGTAGTGATTTGCGATCAGGATGTAACGCTGCTTGCGATCGACGATCTCAGTGTTCTCAGCGTGCAGCTTGATTCCCGCCGCCTTGATGATCAAGAACGCCCACAATCGGACGATCCAATCGATGGCGCGGGCATTCGATCGGATCATGGCCACCAGCATCGTCGCTGTTGCCAGGGGAATCGTCACCAGAAAGACGACCAGGCCGGTCCAGAACGTCCGGAGCACGCGCGGATGATAAGTCCTGAGTCCTGCGTTCTGAGTCCTGAGCGGTAAAGGGGGACTCAGCACTCAGGACTCAGCACTCAGGGCTGCTAGAATGTTTCGCCACTGCAAATAAGGAGTTAGATGGTGTCCGATACCCTGACAGCGACGGCGGTTCTCGAGGAAGTAGCCCGAGGGGGTCGTCCAGTCGTCAATGATCTGACCATTCACGTCGCGACGGTGAACGGATCGGGATCGCAGTCCTCGAACAACGTTCTGATGCGCTCGATCTTTCAGATGGGCGTGCCGGTCAGCGGCAAGAACATGTTCCCGTCGAACATCGCCGGCCTTCCAACGTGGTTCACCATCCGCGCCAACAAAGACGGCTGGATCGCGCGCAAAAAGGAAGTCGACCTGATGGTTTGCATGAATCCGCAGACCGGGCGCGAGGACGTCGAAGCGCTTCCTGCCGGCGCGCTGTGCATCTACGACGCGCCCCTGAATTGCAAGGCGATCCGCAACGACATCGAGTTTTACGAAGTGCCGTTCGGGAAACTCGCCGGCGAGCTGACCACCGACTCGCGACTGCGCAAGCTGCTGACGAACATGATCTACGTCGGCATCGTGGCGGAGCTCATCGGCATCGAGCGTCAGGAAATCATCAACGCCATTACGAAGCAGTTCAAGGGCAAACAGAAAGCGATCGACCCGAACGTGGCATCGATCGACAAGGGCATCGAGTTCGCGCGCGCCAATCTGCCCAAACAGAACAAATGGCGGATCGAGCGCATGAACAAGACCGCCGGAAAAATCATCATCGACGGCAACGCCGCCGCTGCCATCGGCGCGATGTTCGGCGGCGTCACGGTGGTGACCTGGTACCCGATCACGCCATCGTCATCGCTGTGCGAGTCGCTGATCGACTACATGAAGCAGCATCGCATCGGTCCCGATGGCAAGGCCACCTTTGCCATCGTGCAAGCCGAAGATGAGCTGGCGGCGATCGGAATGGTCCTGGGGGCGGGATGGGCGGGGGCGCGATCGCTCACATCGACGGCCGGTCCGGGCATCTCGTTGATGGCCGAATTCGCCGGGCTGGGATACTTCGCCGAGATTCCCGGCGTGATCTGGGACATTCAACGCGTCGGTCCGTCGACAGGCTTGCCGACGCGCACGGCGCAAGGCGATATCCTCGAAGTCGTTTTACTCTCGCACGGCGACACGCAGCACATCGCACTGATCCCGGGCAGCGTCACCGAGTGTTTCGAATTCGCCGGCGAAGCGCTCGATCTGGCCGAGATGTTCCAGACTCCCATCTTCGTCCTCTCCGACCTCGACCTGGGCATGAACAACTGGATGTCCGATCCATTCAAGTATCCCGAGAAGCCGTACCGCCGTGGGAAAATCCTGACCAGGAAAAAGCTGGAGGAGCTGGGCGGAAAGTGGGGGCGCTACCTCGACGTCGACAACGACGGCATCGGCTGGCGTTCGATTCCGGGAACGGACGCGCCGTCATTCTTCACGCGCGGCTCCGGTCATGACGCATTCGCGCGCTATTCAGAGCGGCCCGAGGATTACAAAGCGACCGTCGACCGCCTCGCCAAGAAGTTCGAGACGGCGCGCAAGTTCGTTCCCGCGCCGGTCGTCGATCTGAAGCCCGGCGCGAGAATCGGATTCATCGCCTTCGGCACCACCGATTTTCCGCTGCAGGAATCGCGGCATCAGCTCGAAGGCGAGCGCGATGTGAAGACGAGCTACCTGCGTTTGCGCGCCATCCCGTTCACGGAAGAGTTGAAGGCCTTCATCGCCAATCACGATCGCATTTACGTGGTGGAACAGAATCGCGACGGCCAGATGGGGGATCTGATTCGCCTGGAAGTGGGCGAGGATCAGAAGAAGATTCGAAAAATCCTGCACTACACCGGTCTGCCCTGCGACGCGCGCTCGATCACCGACGCGGTGCTGCGCATGGAAGGCAATCGCGACGAGAAGGTCGTGCGCATCGGCGTCGACAAGCGCGTCGCGACGCAGA
This sequence comes from Thermoanaerobaculia bacterium, assembly GCA_035636095.1. Classification (GTDB taxonomy): domain Bacteria; phylum Acidobacteriota; class Thermoanaerobaculia; order Gp7-AA8; family Gp7-AA8; genus Gp7-AA10. The sequence continues at coordinate 76,561 of DASPZU010000009.1, read as the reverse complement.
TGGTCTCGGAGGACTGAAGAAAAATGGCTGACAGCACCCTGAAGATTGGAACCGAGGCGCCGAAGGAAAACCGGCTGGGACTGAAGGCCACCGATTACTCGGGCGGAAAGTCGACGCTGTGCGCCGGCTGCGGGCATGACGCCATCAGCAATCAGATCATCCGCGCCTTCTACGAAATGAGCGTGCAGCCCGAGAAGGTCGCGAAGTTCTCCGGTATCGGCTGCTCGTCGAAAACGCCGGCGTACTTTCTGGGGCGCTCGCATGGCCTCAACGCCGTCCACGGACGCATGCCCGCCGTCGCGACCGGCGCCATGCTCGCGAATCACGCGCTGCTGGGCATTGGCGTCTCCGGCGATGGCGACACGGCCTCGATCGGACTCGGCCAGTTCATGCACATGGTCCGGCGCAACATTCCGATGATCTACATCGTCGAGAACAACGGCGTGTACGGTCTGACCAAAGGACAATTTTCCGCAACGGCCGACGAAGGCTCGAAGCTGAAGACCGGCGTGATCAACGATCTTCCTCCTATGGATCTCTGCGCGGTGGCGGTGGAGCTCGGATGTGGCTATGTCGCGCGCGGATACGCCGGCGATCCGAAGCAGATGATCAACATCCTCAAGGGCGCGATCGCACATGACGGCCTGTCGTTCATCGACGTCATCTCGCCCTGCGTCACCTTCAACAATCACGAAGGCTCGACCAAGGGCTATGCCTATTCGAAAGAGCACGACGAATTGCTGCATCAGATCGGATTCGTGCAGGCGTACGAACAGATCGAAATCGATTACGCGCCCGGCGAGCTGCGCGAAGTCACGATGAACGATGGGTCGCGCATCCTGCTGAAGAAACTCGAAGAAGATTACGATCCTTCCGATGCCGTCCAGGCTTTGCAGCGATTGCACAAAGCCACCGAAGCGGGCGCGATGCTGACAGGACTTGTTTACCTGCGGCCCGAGAAGAAAAGCTTCATTCGGCTGCTGAACATGTCCGAGCGTCCGCTGTACGAGCTCGGCGAAGCGGAGACCCGTCCGCCGCGCGAAGCGCTCGACAAGATCATGCGCGATCTGATGTGACGGCCGCCGTAGCGGCCGTCATTCGAAGGATCTCTTACCTGTTCAAACTGCGATAGAGCCACGCTCGCGAGCGCATGTGCCACTGATGCAACCGCTGGAACATGCCTGCGACGCCGTGGTGCCGCCGCGCGTTCTGCGCGCTGTTCACCACGATCACATGGCGTCTGCTCGGCAGCGGCGGATACGCGTGTGCATTGACGTCGACGACTTTCGTATTGCTCGCGACTGCCGGGATTGCGAGGCAGAGGCTCAGCAGTCCGATCTGAATAGACTTGGACATATGCACCTCCAGAGAGAATTAGTGCAAGTGGTGCGCCGTCGGTAAACGACTTCCCTTCAGCAATTTACAACGGACACATCGAGCACCGGCGCATATTCACTGATCGGTCCGTCGGCCCCTTTCTTGCTCTGACTTCGCGCATGGCGAACGACGAGAAAGGGGCCACCGAGGACGAGGTCGAAAAGATCGACACCATCCGCGGCTCGGAGGTCCTGGGCTACGAAGGCGCGGGACGCGAGGAGCACAGCGGCGAAAATTCGCCGTCCGAACCTGCCGACCTCCGCGACGAGCTGGCCGACAATCGACCGGAAGATGTGAAGTAGTTACCGCTTCCTCGGATTCAGTTCCGCGAGGCGATTCTTCGCCTCCTGGTTGTCCTTGTTGATTTTCAGGACATCTTCGTAGCAGGACTGTGCGCGCGATGCCAGGCCTTCGCTTTTGTACAGATCGCCGAGCGAGATCAGCGCGTCGACGTTGTTCGGATCGAGCGAGAGCGTCTTCTGATAACTCTCGGCGGCGTCGCGCCGCCATTTCGGATTGCGTTCCTGACATTGCCCGAGCAGATACCACCCCGCAGCATGATCGGGTGCGAATTCGACAGCCGCTCGCAACAGCACGATCGCTCCATAGTAATCGCCGGCGATGCTCAGATCCCGCGCCTTCTGGAAATTCTGTTCCGCGATCACGCGCTGGGTGAGCCGTTTCTGAAGTTCGCCGGGAACGCGCCCCGACTGCTGCAGCATCAATTTGTCGTAGGCCTGACGACGGACAGAGTCTTTGAGCACCAGCGTCGCTTCGTCGATGCGACGATTGATGGCCTGAATGGCGTCACGAACGATGGGAGGATAGCTGGTCAGGTCGTACTGCTTTTTCTTCTCCTCGGATGCGGTGATGATTTGCGCTCGCGTCGCCGCGCGAGGGACATCGAGGACTTGATAGTGGTCGAGCGATCCCAACTGTCGCGACAGGCCGACCGCGCGCAATGAGCGCTGATCGCTCGATCCGATCGCGGCCAGCAGCTCGAGGTCGCGCTGCATGTCGCCGGTGTTCACTTCCTGCGCCACCTCGGTAGTGGTCGAGGCATCGACGATTGCGAAGAGTCCGAGCGTCATCATGGCGATGACGACTTTGGCGGCCGTCACCGATTCGGTGGAGAACTGTTTCAGAAATGCCTCGATGGTCTGCCGCTCGCGCATCGATTCCGCGATCCGCCGCTCCGACTCGCTCAGCGGAATCGACTCGAGGCTGAAGTGTGCATCGCGCGCCGGTCCAATCTCGCGTTTGAGATCGCCCAGCGAGCGGCGAAGAACCAGCCCGTTGGTGATCGATCGGATCCCTTCCAGCACCAGAACGGCCGTCGACAGCAGGAACACGCGCTTCTCCGGCGCAATCGCAGCGTCGTCGGTGAAGGCGGCCGTGCCTTCGTCGAGAGAAAAAAGCGGAACGAACTGCGCGGTCAGCCATTCGCGCAACAGCGTTTGACGCCACGAGAGCTCGGCCAGGCCGGCCTCATGGAATCTCGCCACGGCGTCGGTCGGGTCGTCGGTTAGCATTTGCGCCGCGCGCTCGGCGGCCAGGACGCCGCGGCGGACGAGAAAATCGCTGAGCGAGTCCTCCGGAGCCGACGACGTGATGAGGACCAACTCGCCTTGCGACCAGTACAGAACCTTGCGCAGCGGAGCTCGTATGACCGTCAGATTTCCGGTACGACGCTCTTGCAGTAATTCGCCGACGATCACCGCAAAGGGCGTGATCTCGATTCGCTCCAGGCTCACGCAGTCATTCCTCTGGTGTTCTGCTTTTAACACAGTTCAACTGTCACTGGCATGAAACGGGCTGCAAGAAGCAACGTCATATGTGTGCAATGCCGTCGCGCCTCCAAGTGTTCCGTTTTCCGAGTGATACCATGCAAGCAATGAAGAAGTTCTTCCTGCTCGGGTCCGTCGTTTTGATTTTTTGCGCGACGGCGGCGGCGCAGGAACCCACCTCTGACGACCATTACGACTTCATCCTGGCAAAGCTCGCCGCTCAGGATGGGCGCTACGACGAAGCGGTGTCGCGCATCGACAAGGTGGCGGCGCGGAATCCAAAAAACCCGGTGCTGCAATTCGAGCGCGCCATGATCCTCATTGACGCGTCGCGTCCCGACGCCGCTGAAGGGGCGTTGCGCGAAGTCGCATCCGCCCATCCCGATTTCTACGATGCCCAGCGCGTGCTTGGCCGCCTGCTCCTCGATCGCGCCGCCAACGACCGCGCCAAGATCGACGAAGCGCTTTCACATCTACAAGCTGCGTTCAGGCTCAATCCCGATGACATCGGCACTGGCATGGCAGTGGCGCAGATCCTTCTGTCGACAGGCCGCACTGCCGATGCTGAAAAGACCCTCGCCACACTGCTGGAACGCGCGCCCGATCAGCGCACGCTCAACTACACCTACGCCCAAGTCCTGACCAAACTGGGACGCGGCGATGAATCGCGCCAGTATCTCGAGCGCGCGGTGCAGGTCGATCCGACGTTCGGGCCGGCCATCCTGCAGCTCATCGACATCTATCAAAAAGAGAACGAATGGCAGAAGGCCGCCGAGATCATGCAGCCGTTGATCAACGACGATCCGATGAACCTCGATCTGCAGCGCCAGCAGGCCTTTTTCTATCTGCGCGGTGGCATGCCTGAAAAAGCGCGTGGGGCCTTCAAGTCGCTGGTGGAGGCCGATCCGAAGGACACGCGTTCGCAGTTCTATCTCGCGGAAGCGCTCAACGATCTCGAGCAATTCGAAGAAGCGGACAAGATCTATCGCGGACTTCTCGCGAAATCGCCCTCCGATCCCGACGTTCTCGCGAGTTACGGACTGAGTCAGATCGGTCAGCGGAAATACGACGACGCTTCCAAGACCTTCCGGCTCCTTCTGGGCGTGAACGACCTTCCCGACAACCTGCAAGTTCTGGCCAAGACGCAGCTCGCCTACATCGACCTGCAGAAGGGCAATTACGACGAGGCGCTCAGCGGCGCGAAATCGATTCTCATTTTCCGGGACAAGCCGAACAATCAAGCAGTCAACATCGCACTCGATGCACTCAAGAGGCAGAAGCGCTACTCCGAGGCCATCGCGCTGCTGCAGCCGCTGGTCGACAACTTCTCTGCTGATCCATTCGTTAACGCGCGATACGTCGAGATGCTCGTGCGCGCTGGGGCCGTGGATCGGGCGAAAATGGCGGCCACCACCCAGGCGAAATTCGGAACGAAGAATACCGTCGCAACGGCCGAGGCCTACATTCAGACCGAGCAGTACGAGCCGGCGGTGGCGATGCTTCGCGAGGCTCTCAGGAAAACGCCCGACGATCTCGATTTGCAGTTCGAGCTCGGCTCGGCCTTCGAGCGGTCGGGCGACAAGAAATCAGCAGAGCGTCTCTTCCTCGACATTCTCAACAAGCGCCCCGACCACGCCGCCACTCTCAATTACCTCGGATACATGTGGGCGGAAGGCGGCGTGAATCTCGATCGCGCCGCGGAGATGCTCAATCGCGCCGTCAAGCAGGAACCGAAGAACGGCGCGTACGTCGACTCACTCGGCTGGGTTTATTACCAGCAGGGAAAACTCGATCTGGCCGAGAAGTATCTGACCGATGCCGCGCACCTTCTGCCTCGCGACGCCACCGTGCAGGAACACCTCGGCGATGTGTTCGCCAAGCGTGGGGACGTCCACCGCGCACTCGATCTGTACCGCGCCGCGCTCACACTGGAGCCGGATGCGAAAGATGAAGCCAAGCTGAAAAACAAGATCGCCGAGCTCGAGCGCCGGCAGGCCGCCGCGCAGCGTTGATTCGTCGCGCCGCCGCGGTCTGTCTCTTCGTTCTCGCGGCTTGCCGCACAACCCGCCCCCCCGGCGCTGAGCCGCTCGCGCCGCTGACATCGACCTCGCCCTCGGAAGCAGCGCGCCAGCTCGCGGAACGCCGATCGCAATTTCGCGGCGAACGCAGCCTGATTCGATTGAAGCTGGCGCAGCTTTCCGCACGCGCACAACTGCAGATCGATTCCGGCGGGCGAATGCTGATGACCATCTATTCACCGATCGGTACGACGCTGGCGCGGCTCTACGCCGATGGCGACGATGTCATCTTCCTGAATGACTTTGAGGCTACCGTGTCGCGCGGCAAAGCGAAAGATTTCGGCGCGCTCGGCGGTCCCGTTCCGTTTCTTCTGGTCGGCCTTCCCGCCAGCGGACAGGCCGTGGTCACCTACAGTGTTGCCGGAATCGAGAGCGTGCGGCTGTCGGACACCACCATCAACTACGATCCGGCGGTGTATCCGCCCAGGCGAGTCGTGATCGATCACGGCAATCGTCACATCGAGATCGAGCATCTCGAGAGTTTCGTCGATCCGTCGACGCTGAAGGCACCGGAGATCCCGAGCGATTACCGCTGCTGCGTCCCGCCGCCGCTATGAAGGCTTACGCCAAGATCAATTGGGCATTGCGCGTCACGGGCAAACGCGCCGACGGTTATCACGACATCGAGACGCTTTTTCAAACGATTTCACTGCACGATGTGTTGCGATTCGAGCGTGCCAATGCGATTTCGCTGACGTGCGACGACCCAACCATTCCGACCGACGATGCGAATCTCGTCATTCGTGCTGCCAAAGCGATCGGTGTGACTGCGCGAATCCATCTCGAAAAAAGAATTCCGACGGGAGGAGGGTTGGGGGGCGGATCTTCCGACGCTGCCGCGGTGCTGCGCGAATTCAATCGGATCGATCGCGCGATCGCTCTCTCGCTCGGCTCCGATGTTCCATTTTTTCTCGAGGGAGGTACCGCCTACGCAACCGGTCGCGGCGAGGTGCTGACGCCGCTCCCTCGCGTGGCGCCCGTCCCACTGCTGCTCCTCGTTCCCACCGAACGCGTTCTGACGGCCCAGGCCTATGGCATGCTTCGCCGTTTTTCACCGCCCCTCGGCATCGATCGCTACCGCGCCATGATCGACGACGACCTCCTCGATCACGCCACCGAGCTCGTCAACGATTTCGAAGAGGCGGTCTTCGCGAAGCTTCCGTACCTCCACGCCTTGAAGACTCGGTTGTACGAATTCGGCGCTGCCTGGGCGGGGATGAGCGGATCGGGATCGACCATCGTCGGAGCGTTTCGCAGTCAGGCCGATCGCGACGGCGCCGCTACGCGATTTTCCGGCCTGCGCCAGATCGCGTGCGAGACGGTTTGATGCGCAGCGCCTCCAGTCGCGCTTCCACCGCTTTTTGCGCGCGGTCGAGCGCATACGGATCTCTCCAGAGCTGACTCGCGAAATTCGCGCCGAAAAAGAGTGAGTTCAATTCGAACGCGACCTGGGCTGCGTCGACGCTGGCATCGAGATGACCCTCATCCTTGGCCATGTTGATCGCTTTCTCGAGCGCACCGATCCATTCCGTCATCGCGGCGCCGATCGAATCGCGAACAGGGCCGGACCGGCCGTCGAATTCAAACGATGCCGCGGCGAAGAAACAACCGCCGGGAAAAACTTCGCGTCTGAGGTAATCGATCCACGATCGGCACAGCGCCAGCAGGCGAGGGTAGCCGCGATCGATTTTCAACACCGGACGAAACACTTCATCGACGAATCGCTCCTTTGCTTCCTCGATCGTCGCGAGCTGCAGCTCTTCCTTCGAACCGAAGTGCGCGAAGAGTCCGCTCTTCGACATCTCGAGGTCTTCTGCGAGCCGTCCGATGGTCAGCCCTTCCAGCCCGTCGGTCGAGGCCAGGCTGACGGCGCGATCGAGGATGCTTTGTCGCGTGCGATCGCCCTTCATGCGTACGCCGGAAGATTCTTGAGAAGCTCGGTGTGCACGTTTCGGAAGTGATCGGTCCATGGAATCGGACGTTTGGATGCCGGATCGACTTTGACGACTGTGCGCGCTCCTCGCGCGTACGGAATCTTGCCGTCGCTGCTGGAGCAGAGGAAACCGTAAACGCAACTGGTTTTGCCGAGGTGCTCGACCCACAGGTCGATGCGCATGGAGCCGGGGCCGAGGAGGGGATTGAGGTATTCGATGCGGAGCTCGCGGACGACGTGGAACTGATCGGGGTTGGAGGCCACGTCGAGATTCCAGGTGCGGCCATTTGCGTGGAACCATGCAGCGGTGGCGCGCTCGACATGGGCAGGGAAGCGGGCGTTATGGAGCATCTGCATGGGGTCGAGCTCGTCGAAGTGGACCGGGGAGAGCCATGTGAATTTCGGATTCAGTTCGTCCATGGCTACAAAATAGTACGAACGTTCGTTTTTGTCAAGGAATCGGATCTGAAAATTAACTTGACTAGTCAACTAATCTCCGTAGACTCACCACCCGCGTGACCGTTGTCCACGAGATCAAGCAGCGCAAACCCTTCCCCTCGAAGGGACAGGAGGCCGCCGTCACGCTCATGCGGACCGCCGACGTCGTCCGCCGCGCGGTCGGCTCTGCCATCGAGCCGCACGGGATCACCGTGCAGCAATACAACGTGCTGCGCATCCTGCGCGGCGCCGGCCCCGACGGACTGCCGACGCTCGAAATTGTGCAGCGCATGATCGAGCAGACACCCGGCATCACGCGCCTCATCAATCGGCTGCAGGGCAAGAACCTGGTGGCGCGCGAGCGCGGCTCGGACGATCGCCGCTGCGTCTACTGCCGGATCACGCCGGAAGGCTCGGCGCTGCTGGCTGGCCTCGACCGGCCCGTCCGCGCCGCCACCGACGCTGCTTTTCAGGGAGTTACGAAACGAGAGCTCGCACATCTGGTCGAAGCTCTCGACCGGGTGCGTCAATCCATTCATCGCAACAGAAAAGAGGAGGAATAGTTCATGAGGTCCATTCTCACCACCGTCGCCGCGGCGCTTTTGGCGGTCAGCGCGTTCGCTGCCGACACCTACGTGGTCGACAGAAACCATTCCGAGGCCACCTTCCAGGTGCGCCACTTCGTCAGCCGCGTCAGTGGCAAATTCGACGACTTCGCTGGCGCAATCAGCGTCGATGCAGCGAATCCCGCCGCGTCGTCCGTTGAGTTCACGATCAAGACGACGTCGATCGACACCGGCGTCGCCGATCGCGACAAGGATCTGCGCGGCCCCAACTTCTTCGAGGTCGAAAAGTTTCCCGAGATCAGCTTTAAGAGCACCAGCATCAAACCGGGCAGCCGCAAGGATGTCTACGACGTGACCGGCACCTTCACGTTGCACGGCGTCACCAAGTCCATCACCCTGCCCGTCGAGTTCCTCGGATTCATCAAGGACAACCGGGGCAACCAGCACGCCGGCTTCACCACCCGCACCACGATCAACCGCAAGGACTACGGCATAGTCTGGAATCGCGCGCTCGACGCCGGCGGCACTCTGCTTAGCGATGACGTCGACATCACTGTGAATATCGAAGCCATAAAGCCGGCGGCGGCAGTGAAGGAAGAAGTAAAGAAGGAAAAAACCGAGTAAGTCTCGAGGTTTCGCGGTCTCGGCGGGGTTGCGCGGCCTAACCGCGAGACCCCGCAACTTCGCGACCGCGCAACTGCAGTAAACTTCCTCCTCTTCAGGGGACGAGGAGGCTCTATGGTCCGCATCGGTTTGATGTTGGGGGCAGCCGTGTCGTTAATCGCCTTCAACGTGGCGGCGCAGACGAACGGTTGCGACCTCTCGCCGGTCACGAGCAGTTGCGGCCCCCTTACTGGCGGCAGCGCAGTCTGCTCGATCAGCATGAGCAACACCGGAACGATGGATTGCGTCGGCAATTACATCTTCAACATGGGCGGGGGCGATCCTGGGACTGGAAGCAACCCCAGCAGTAACAGCACGATTCTGTCCCAGTGTCAGTTCATCGGCGACGAGACGATCCCCGAGCCTGGCGGCGTGATGTGGTCGATCAAGGGCGCTGTCGGATGCAGCGGGAGCGGCGCTCTTCATCCCGGCGAGACCCTGAAGATGACGGCGACGATCACGCCGGCCGCCGGCTTCACCGGCAATCAATACAGAGCGGCCTATGCCGAGGACTTCCGGAGAACGGGGACGATCGGCGGTGTCATCTCCGAAGACGGATGGGGATACATCTTCATGGATCTGGTGGTCTGCTCGACCAGACCGGTGACGGTCGGATCTGCACCCTCCGGATATCCGTACGTCGTGTCGTGGGATCCGACGACCGGCGGCGGCCCGTATGAAATCCAGGAATCGCAGAATTCCAACTTCAGCAACGCCATCACGGTCACCGAGCCGACCAACACGAGTCACACCTTCCAGCACACCGTCGGCACGGCGACCACGTTCTACTATCGCGTTCGTCCCGTGTCGTGTAGCGGATCACCCGGATCGTTCGCCTCTCCGACGCAAATCGTCATCCTCCCTCAGCAGACGACGACCTCCCGCGATTTCGATCTCATCGTTCCCCTCGGCAGCACCGCGCAGGTTTCGCAGGATGTGACCTTCACCGGCCTGACGCCGAACGCGTCGTTCAGCGCCACAACCGATAAGCCGTATCTCACCGTCACGCCCGCTACCGGAACGACGCGCAGCGACGGCAGCGTGACGGTCACCGTGCGGGGCGCTCCCGGAAGTCTGCCGGTCGGCGCCAATACCGGGACCGTGTCGATTTCAGTCGCCGGCGGGAAGCGATCCGTCGTCCCGAACGACAGTCGCACCAACAGCACCACCGTTTCGATCAGCCTCGTGACGCCGGTGAACGGCACTTCGAAGAGCGCGCCGCCACCTCCCGACGCGCTGATCGTGCCGGCAGTTGCACATCTCGAGGGCGTGGTTCCATTCCGATCCGACATCCGCATCACCAACGCCGGCTCGACGGCCGCGACTTATCTCTTGTCGTTCACGCCGCAGAACAGCGACGGCACAACGACCGGCCGTCAGACGACCATCACGGTGCAACCCGATCAGACGGTCGCGCTCAACGATGTTCTAAAGGATTTCTTCGGCTTTGCGTTACCCACCGACCAGGCGGGCGGCGTCCTCGACATTCGCGTACTGGCCGGATCGGCGGCCACGACATTTGTTTCCAGCCGAACATACGCCGCGACCGCCACGGGAACCTATGGTCAATTCATTCCGGCGGTGGCGGTCGCGAAGTTCCTCAAGGCCGGCGCCGGCGCGTTGACGCTGACACAGGTGTCGCAGTCGGACGCCTTCCGCACCAACATCGGCCTTGTTGAAGGTCTCGGCGCGGCAGCCAGCGGCCGCCTTCGCGTTTTTGGAAGCGCGGGACAGAGCCTGGGCGAATTTCCGTTCTCTCTCCGACCATTCGAGTTCATGCAGCTCGGATCGTTCCTGGCCACCAAACTGATGATCACGGCCGACGACGCGCGCATCGATCTTGTGGTCGACTCGCCGACCGGCGGCGTGACGACGTACGCCTCCGTCCTGGACAACAAGACCAACGACCCGCTGGCGGTGTCGCCGACGCAGACCGCGACCCTTTCGGCGAATCGCTACATCCTTCCCGGCATGGCCAACTTCGCGACCGCGATCTCGAATTTCCGCTCCGACATTCGCATCTACAACGCGTCGCCATTCTCCGTGAACGCCACCGCGACGTTCTATCCGCAGGGCAACGGCACGCCGATTGTCCGCGCCATCGGCATCGCATCCGGCGAGATCAAGGTTTACAACAACGTCCTGCCGGCGCTGTTCGGCGCGACTGGAGGCGGCGCGATCGTCGTCTCAACGCTGAGCAACACGCCCTTGATCGTCAGCGGCCGGACGTACAGCACCGATGCGAGTGGCGGCACGTTCGGTCAATTCATCCCGGCCGTGAGCCCCGCCGACGGCATCGGCCTCGGCGATGCCCCGCTGCAGGTGTTGCAGCTCGAGCAGTCGCCAAACTTCCGCTCGAACCTCGGACTCAACGAGCTGACCGGAAATGCGGTGACAGTGCAGATTGGTGCGATCGTTGATGGGTCGAAGACATCCCCGTCAACCTTGGTCGACCTCGCGCCAAACGAATTCCGGCAGCTGGGCAGCGTCCTCTCGTCGCTCAACGCCGGGAACACGTACAACGCGCGCATCATCGTGAGGGTGACATCGGGAAGCGGTCGCGTCACGGCGTACGGCTCGGTCGTCGACAACCTGACCAGCGATCCGACATACGTGCCCGCCCAAAAATAGTCCTGAGTCCTGAGTCCTGAGTCCTGAGTCCTGAGTCCTGAGTGTACAGGCGGTGGGACTCAGGACTCAGCACTCAACACTCAGGACTTCTTCGTTCGATGCGTCGGCCTCGCGGTCCATGGATCCTCGGGCCACGGGTGTTTGGGATAGCGGCCGCGCAGCTCTTTGCGAATTTCGGGATAGGTGTTTTCCCAGAAGCTGCGCAAATCGCTCGTGGTCTGCACCGGACGTCCGTTAGGCGCCAGAAGCTCGAACGTCACCGGCGTCTTCTTCGGTCCGACGCGCGGCGTTTCGGCCAGGCCGAACAGCTCCTGCAGCTTGACTGACACGACGACGCTGCCGTCATCGCGATAATCGAGCCTGGCTCTGCGTCCGCTGGGAAGCGTGATCATTTCGATCGGTTCTTGCTGAACCTTCGGCTTCGCGATTCGGCCGATGGTCTGCTCGTGCAGCAGCAATGCGCCGTAGAAGCGGCGCTCGACGATGCGATCGCCGTCTCGCAGCTCTTCGCGACGATCGGGCTTCAACCATTCGCGCTCGATCGGACGGGCCATGCGCACGAGGTCGCCGGTGATCTCGAGGACAACCAGAAACTCGCCGCGGCCATCGTCGATTTCGCGCGCGAGCGCGGCGCCGGTGCCGGAGGAGAGAAGAACGCCTGACCCGCGGCGCATTGCGACGCGATCGGGATAACCGGCCAGCAGCGCCCGGCGCAGCGTCGCATCGTCGACGTGCCTTCGATAGGCGTTGCCCAGGATCTTGCGGACGATGGCGGTGAGGTCGCGCGGATCCTCGTGCATCAGATGCGCACAGATCTCGACCGCTTCATCGGCTCCATGCACATCGATGAGGACGCGAGCCAGCCGCGGATGGAGCGGGAAACGGCGAAGCTCGTCGAGGTCGCCGAGCTGTGACAGCAGCAAGATTGCGGCATCGAGCCGATCGTCGGGTGGCCGCTCGAACCACTCGAAGGTCTTCGGATCACCGCCCCACGCGATGATGTCGAGAGCGGCCGAGGCAAGATCGACGCGCCGCACCTCAGGTTCGCGATGCGGGCGAAGAATGTCGCGCGCGTCCCACAGCCGCAGCGCCCGCCCGGGCCCCGTCCGCCCGGCACGCCCGGCGCGCTGATCGGCGGAATCGCGCGAAATGCGCTCGAGGACCAGGTGATCGATCGCCGTTTCGGGGTCGAACCGCAGGACTTTGTGGAGCCCGGAGTCGATGACGGTGTTGACGCCTTCGACGGTCAGCGAAGTCTCGGCGATGTTCGTCGACAGAATGATCTTGCGCCGTGACGATGGAGCGATGGCGCGCTCCTGCGCTTCGACGTCGAGCGATCCGTGCAGGGGAAGGGTCTCGAGGTCTCGCAGTTCCGCGGTTGCGCGGGTGATCTCGCGCACACCTGGGAGAAACACGAGCGCGTCGCCGCTGGCAGGGATCAAGTCGCGCAACGGTTTGTTAGGCGCATACTCGATCTCGATCGGAAATGTTCGCGCCTGAATGTCGAAAATCTTCGCACTGAGAAAATGCGCCAGGGGCTCGGCATCGAGGGTCGCCGACATGACCACGATGGCGAGGTCGCGGCGCGCGGCCGCGGCCTGCTTGGTGAGCGCCAATGCCAGATCGGCGTGGATGCTGCGCTCGTGGAATTCGTCGAGCACGACCACGCGGAACTCCGTGAGCAGCGGATCGTTCTGCAATCGCGCGGTCAGGATGCCCTCGGTTGCCACCAGCAATTGCGTTCGCGAGGAAAAGCGACGCTCGAACCGGATCTGCCATCCGACTTCTGCGCCGATTTTCCAGCCGCGCTCGTGAGCGATGCGGTGTGTGAGCGCGCGTGCCGCGACGCGGCGCGGCTGCAGCAGGATCGTCTTTCCGATGGCGGTCAGCGCCGGAGAAATGCGGGTCGTCTTTCCCGACCCCGGCGGCGCGACCACGATCGCCGTGCCGTATTTGCGCACGTGCGCGACGATGGCGTCGACGTGGGCGTCAATCGGGAGCGGTGTTTGCACCACATCCCGCATTATGGCGAACGACGACGAGATCGATTACACCGCGGAGGGCTCGACGCCGCCGCACGAGAAGGACGATCCCACCAACGCCGGCTATGACGAGGCAGCGCACAACGGGCCGGGAGCGTACGGAGTCCGCGAAGGCCTGGGCGGCGTTTTCGGCACCACCGGCGGCGGATCGTACGGCGGCGGGCTGCACGTCGAAGAGCGGCCCGTGATCGAGACCGAACGCGGCCCCGACGAGAAGAAATAGCGCGCCGACACTACGCCAGCTTCGCCTCCAGCCGGTCGAGCTGCGCTTTCAGATCCTGCAACCCGTTCACGAGCTGCTCGTGTTTCTGCTCCTGATCGGACGGAACCTTGCGCTTCATCACGAACGCGCCCCCCGGCTCCAGGACGCACTGCTCGACTTCGTGGATCCCCTCGAAGCCCTGCCGGCGGCAGACGGTCTGCAGCTCGTGCACCGTGATCAGCTCCTTGGCCAGCTCGTTCTTGCAGATGCGGCCTTCGCGAATGAGCACCGAAGGACGGCCTTCGAGGATCTGGTCGAGGCGGCGATGCCGGAAGAGAAATCGGAGCACCAGATAGTTCACCAGCATCAGCGTGAAGGCGCCGATGTAACCTCCGGCCACAGTGTTGTCGTCGCCGATGATGGCGTTCTGCACCGTGTTCGACAGAGAAAGCAGCACGACCAGATCGAACGGATTGAGCTGCGCCAGCTCGCGTTTTCCAAAGATGCGCAGGAGCAACACCAGGAAAACGTAGACCAGGATGGGACGCACGATCTTCTCGGCAATGGGAGTGGACAGCACGAACATGTCACTAATTATGTGATGCATTAGTATCACCATTTATTGTTATTGTTTTTAGATCATCGCCAACGATGATCTGCCCATGAAACGTCTTCGCTGCGCGCTCAGCGAACGTCCCCTGCGCGCCCGCTGGAACGAGATGCGTCAGCACCAGCGTCTTCACGCCCGCCGCCGTCGCGATCTCGCCCGCCTCCTCGGCGGTGGTGTGATAGGCCTTCAGCTTCGCCGCGACGTCGGGCTTGTCGACGCGGTCGAAGTGTTCCGGCAGATAGGCTTCCTGCACCAGGATGTCGGCGCCCTTCGCAAAGCGAATCAGATTCGCGTTAGGCCGGGTGTCGCCTGAGACGACAATGGCGTGACCGCCGGAATCGAATCGATATCCGAACGCCGGCGCGACCGGCGGATGCTCGACTGCGAATGCCGTCACGCGCACATCGCCGTCGTCGTAGACCACACCCTGACGGACGACATGCGTTGCGATCGTCGCTCCGGCCGCGGGATGCTTCTCGACCAGATCGCGGCGGATGTGAATGTCGACCGCGAAAAACCGCAGCATGGCATCCGCCAGCTGCCGGATGCCGGCCGGTCCGTAGAGCGGCAGCGGCGTCGACTTCCGTCCGAATTGCCACGACGTGATGAAGACGTCCGGGAGGCCGGCGGTGTGATCGGAATGTAGGTGCGTGATGAAGACGCCGCGCAGGTTCTCGTATTGCAGCGGCGTGGCCGCCACGCGCATGGTGGCCCCGCGGCCGGCATCGACCAGAAACCATTTGTCGCCTGCCACGATGGCGGTTGCCGGGCCGGCGTGGTTCGCGTCCGGCCGCGGATATCCGGTGCCCAGGAGAATGACGGCCAGGCTAAGCAATAAATTCGTCATAGACGATCTGCGACCACGACTCCATCGCGGTGCGCGCGTTGCGCAAAGCGCCTCGCGACATCCACTCCCCCGACATTTTGTCGGTCTCCTTCACCTTCACCTCTCTGCCTTGTGTGTCCAGCACGTAGGCCGCGCCGAGGTGAACGCGGCCGACGTCGGTGGAATCGTCGTTCACGATCCCGATGAACTGCATGTCGTAATCCGACCCGATCCATACTTCTTCATCCAGCTCTTTCTGCAGGCCCTCCAGCAGCGAATGGCCGGGATTGATATGCCCGCCGATGCCGAGCGAGACCTTGTGATGGAGTCGCGCTTCGCTCTGCTTGGGCGTGCGCACGAGGACGAAGTAATCATCGCCGTTTCGAATCAGCACGTACGGAATGATCTGCCGATACTCCGGCGACACTTCGGCCGTGGGCCGGTCGATGAAGAAATGGCGCGAGGCGATGATGTCGAGGATCGGTCGGGCCTGATTGCGAATCAGGCGGCCGCTGCAAAACGGCTGCAGATCGACGGTCCGCACGACCATCACCTGCTCGTTCGTCATCGCAGCGCCACCAGCACCTGGTCGTGCAATGCGCCGTTCGAGGAGATCCCGCTGCCGCGATCGGCGCGCGGCTGGCCGTCGAGCGCAGTGAAGCGTCCGCCCGCTTCTTCGACGATGATCTGCACGGCCGCCATGTCCCACCACGCGACTTTCGGCTCGACTGCGATCTCGATGGCACCTTCCGCCACCAGCATGTGGATCCAGAAATCGCCGAAGCCGCGCGCGCGGTCGCAACTCCGCACCAACTCGAGAAATTTATCAGGGGCGGCGAAGTCCGCGACGCTGTCGTAGCCGATCTGCGCATCGCCGAGACATGTGACCTTTGAAACATGGATGCCACGGCTGTCGCAGAACGCCCCCTTTCCGCGCGATGCCCACCATCGATGGTTGAGCGCGGGCGCCGAGACGACGCCAACTTCGCCGTCCAGCGCAATCAAGGTCGCGAAAACCGGAATGCCGCGGATGTAGTTGCGCGTCGCGTCGATGGGATCGATGATCCAGCGGCGCGCGGAGTCGCCGCGCTCTCCGAACTCCTCGCCGATGATGGCGTCCTGGGGGCGCTCCCGATTCAGCTGCTCGCGAATCGCGTTCTCGACCGCCTCATCGATCTCCGATACCGGCGTCTGGTCGGCTTTGGTCCGCACTGAAAAAGTTCCGCGGAAATGGCGCAGCGTGATCCGGTCGCTGAGGTCTGCCAGCGCCAGCGCGAGACGCAGATCGTCCTTCAATGATTGCAGCGTAGCATCAAACCTTTTCTGGCAGCCGGCGTCTCAAGGGTCATGCTGGCGGCGATGGCAGTCGCAACTTTGATGCATGCATTTCACGAGCTCGACGCGATGTGCGCGCGCGACAACGGACGGATGTGGGGCATGTCGCTGTGCGGGCCGACGGTTTTCGTCGAGCCGGACACGCGGCATTACGTCGCCAGGCGCGAGGACAACATCTCCGAGGGGACGCTGCCGGCATCGATGCCCATCGCAAACACTTCGGTGGACTGGGAGGGCGATCGCTGGACCATGGTCATGCTGCCGCTTCCGGCAGATTCCTATCAGCGTCGCGTGCTGCTCGCTCACGAATCCTTTCATCGCATTCAGCCCAAACTCGGCCTGGTCGTTCAGGAGGTCCCCAATGCGCATCTCGACACGTTGGAAGGGCGATATCTGATGCAGTTGGAGTGGCGCGCGCTGGCTGCCGCGCTCGGTGGGGACCGCCGGGCGCTGTCGGATGCCATGGCGTTTCGGGAACGGCGTCGCGAGCGCTTTCCGCACGCTGCCGCCGAAGAGGACGCGCTCGAAATGAGCGAAGGGTTGGCCGAATACACCGGCACCGTGTTCGCGGAGCCGTCGCTTTCGAAGCGAATTCCGCATCTGATCGACGCTTTGCGCGATGCCGAAAAGGCCCCGACCTTCTCGCGATCGTTCGCGTACGCCAGCGGTCCCGCATGGGGCGCGCTGCGCGAGATGGGCTATGGGGAGGCGAAATACGGCGGCGCGGAACTCCTAGCTCGGGAACGCGAGCGCGACCAGAAGAAGCAGGCGATGCTCCGCGACTTGCGAGGTCGATTCATCGACGGCCCGGTCCTCAAGCTGCCGCTACACAAGATGCAATTCGAAATGGATCCCAACAGGGCGCAACCGTTCGAGCCCTACGGCACGATCTATCCGACTCTGAGCTTGCGCGACGACTGGGGCCAAATCGTGGTGAAAGCCGGCGGCGCACTGATCGCGTCCGACTGGACTCGCCTGACTGTTCCGCGCGAGCCGGACAATTACACGTTGACGCTCAACGACGGCTGGAAAATTGAGGGCGATGCGGTCGTGAGAAAGTGAGCGTAGCGTCTACCGGCGTACGCCCGTTTCCGCGCCGCGATTTCCTCGAAGAAGGCCGGCGATGCTCAGATCCTCATCAATCAGCGGCCAGTGGATGCCTTCACCATCACCGAGCAACTCGAACTTCTGCCGTTCTGATTGGCGAGCGTTGAAAAGTCGGGGAAACCACGAAAGCGGAGTAGACAGAACGCGACCGTCAGCTAGCGATACGACCAACTGATCTTCAGTAACGCGAACTTCGATCGCGCGAGCACTAGTCTGCAGAGCCGAAGTGTTCATTCCACGCCTCGATGAATCGTTGTGACGGTTGGCACGAACCGATTTTCTCACGCTATCTCGACGCTTGAGTTGCATGAGACCGATAATGCCCCTGCAATGCCGGTCGTCCTTTTTCTCCTCGCGTTAGTTGCGGAGGGGCCGCCGCTCCGATGGGGCGGCGATGCCGAAGGCGGCGCTCCGTTCGTGGAAGCCGACCCGCGCGATCCGATGAAGGTGCGCGGATTCGACGTCGAGGTCGCCGAAGAAATTGCAAAAGGCCTCGGGCGGCGCGCCGAATTTGTTCAAGTCCAGTTCAGCCAGATCGACGCCTCCGTCGAGCGCGGCGACTTCGAGGTCGGGATGAGCGGCGTCGAAGACATCCCCGCCCGGCGCGCGACGCATGCCGCGACGGTTCCGTACTACGAATTCCACGAAGTCCTCACCGTGCGGGCCGAGGATCGAAACAAATATCGGACCATGTCGGATCTGCGCGGCCATCGCGTCGGAACGCTGGGCGGGACGATGGCGTACGACTTTCTCCTGACGCAGCCGGTGCAGACGGTCACGTACGACGATGACGTGCATCCCTACTCCGACCTGCGGCAGGGAAGGTTGGACGCAGTGCTGCTCGACAACATCATCGCCGCCCGCCGCATGCCTTCGATTCCCGGACTCTTCATCGAGCCGCAACCTGTCGCCACAGGTCATTACATTGTCGTCCTGGCGCGGGCGAATACCGCGATGCGCGATCGCATCAACGATGTGCTCGAGGCGCGCATGCGGGACGGAACGCTGGAGCGCATTTATCGGAAGTGGGGCATTTGGGATTCGTATCAGCCGGCGTTCTTCCAACGCGTTCTTGGTGGAGCGCCGCCGGCTGCGCTCAGGGCAGGCGCCGGTGCTCCACTCGTACTCAGTTACATCCCGGCGCTCATTCGCGCGGCCGTGATCACCATCATCATCTCTTGTATATCGATGGCGCTGGCGATCCTCGTCGGCACCATCATCGCGAGCGGGCGCATCTATGGAAACGTGATGCTGCGCGCGATCCTCACGACCTACGTCGAGGTCATTCGCGGAACGCCGCTGTTGCTGCAGCTCTTTGTCTTGTACTACGGCCTCTCAGCGGTGATTCGTCTTCCCGCTCTGCTGGCGGCCCTCATCGGCCTGGGCCTCAATTACGCGGCGTATGAGAGCGAGATTTATCGGGGCGCTCTGGAAGCGGTCCCGCGCGGACAGCTCGAAGCCGCGCGCACGCTCGGCTTCACGGAGACGCAAGTGCTGCGGCTGGTGCGCGGGCCGCAAGCATTCCGGCTGGCGCTGGCGCCGATGACGAACGACTTCGTGGCGCTGCTGAAAGATTCCTCGCTGGTTTCGGTGATCACGGTGGTGGAACTGACCAAGCAAACATCGATCTTCGCGGCCAACATCGGGAGCTGGGTGATTCCCGGCGCGCTGTGCGCCGCGCTTTATCTCATCTTGTCGCTGCCGCTTTCGCGGCTGGCGGGCAGACTGGAGGCACGGTGGAAAGCCGCGACGTCCTGAGGATCGCGGCTCTGCGTCTCACGCGCGGCAAGCGTGAGATTCTGCGCGGCATCGATTTGCGAGCCGGACGCGGCGAGCTGGTCGCGCTGATGGGACTTTCGGGTGGCGGAAAGACGACCGTGCTTCGCTGCATCGCGGCTTTGGAGCCGTTCGACGCCGGAGCGATCGACGTCGACGGCGTGACGCTTCGCGCCGGTCCGCTGCCGCCGCGCAACATGATGCGCGAGCTTCGCCGCCGCGTGGGGATGGTGTTTCAACTCCACTATCTCTTCGAACATCTGACCGCGCTGCACAACGTCACGCTCGCCCCGACGCACGTCGCCGCTGTCGCTCGCACCGACGCTGAAGCGCGCGCCAACGCGCTTCTGGAGTCGTTAGGCGTCGCGCACCGCCGCAACGCGTTGCCGCGCGAGCTTTCCGGCGGCGAGGCGCAACGCGTCGCGATCGCGCGCGCGATGGCCATGGATCCGCCCCTGCTCCTGATGGACGAGCCGACCGCGTCGCTCGATCCGGCACGCCGCGGCGAGCTTGGAGAAACGCTCGTCAAATTGACCGACGGCGGCCGGACACTTCTGATCACGACGCACGATGATGATTTCGTCCGCGATTTCGCGGATCGCGCCGTCATCCTTGCCGATGGTGAAGTCGTCGAAGAGGGAGTCGCGCGCGAGGTGCTCGCAAATCCGACACATGCCGCCACCCGCGCGCTACTTGCGCATCAGTAGCGCCACCGTCATGCCGAGGCCGATGACCACGACGGCCATGCGGACGAATCTGCGTCCGAGCTTGTGGGCCATCTTCGCGCCCGCGAATCCGCCCACGATGGCGGCGATGGCCATCACGATCGCGTCGGACCAGATCACCGCGCCGGAGAGTGCGAAGTAGATGGCCGCCACGCCGTTGATGCAGATGGCCAGAAGATTCTTGAGTCCGTTCATCTGATGCAGGTCGGTGAGGCCGATGAGTCCCAGCGCGGCCAACATCAGGATTCCCATGCCCGCGCCAAAATATCCACCATAAATACTGACGAGAAACTGTAATATAAATACGAAGGTAGCGTTCCCGTGCAGCCTCACTCGCCGCGTGATCGCTTCCTGAAACGCGAGAAGCATTGTCGCCCCGAAGATCAACCAGGGCACGAGCGCGTTGAACGTCCGCGTGCTGGTGTGCAACAGCAGCATCGCGCCGACGCCGCCGCCGATCAGCGAGGGAATCGTCAGAAGAAACAACCATCGCGGAAGGGTCGCGAGATCGCGGCGGAATCCGACCATCCCTGCGAACGACCCCGGCCACAGCGCTGCGGCGTTCGTCGCATTCGCGAGGATCGGATTGCGACCGAGCCAGACGAGCGCGGGAAAAGAGATGAGCGTGCCGCCGCCGGCGATGGAGTTGATGATCCCGGCGAGGAAGGCGGCGACGAAAATCAGAAGGGATGAGGGATGAGGGATGAGGGATGAACTAGCGGAGATCATTCCGCCCTCATCCCTCCGCCCTCATCCCTATCGCAGTCCCTCGCCGACGTACAGATCGCTCATGATGCGCTGCGCATCGTAGGCGTACGCGCTGGCGTCGTGCGTCATGCAGATCGGCGCGATTTTGTAGACTCCCGCAAGGTCGATGGGCGTGAATTGCTTCCACAGCTCGCGCGCGCCGGTCGAAAGGTTGATCTTGTAGACCTGCGCCGGCATGGCCGTGGGACGGTAGACGAAAAGAGACGCGCCATCGGCCGACCACTGGATCGGCACCTCACCTTTTTCCGTTCCGCTGACCGCCACCGATGCGCCGCCCGAGATGGGATAGAGCGCGATCGTTTCGTCCTTGGTCATCCCGGCCACCATGCGGCCATCGGGCGAGAGCGCGAAGGGGCGATAGGCCTCGCCGAAAATGTTTTCAGGGGAAATCGGGCTTTCCGACTCATCGAGGGTGTCGAGCAAATGCAGTGCGTATCCTTTGTCTTTGAGCGCGCCGGCCAGGATCACGTGACGCGAATCGGGCAGCCACACCGCCCCGGTATCGAAGGCCCCCTCGATCTTCAATTCGCGCGCTTCCCCGCTGCCGGTCGGAAGGACGACGAGCTTCGATCCGACGTGACCGAGGACGAGTTTGCCGTTGGGGGAGAGCGCGTCGCCGTAACCGTCGCCGATCTTCACCGGCGTCGGCGCGTCCGCGCGCCGCAGGTAGATGGAGCTGTTCGAGCCGCCGCCCTCCCGCCCTTCCGAGAACAGAATCGTGCGGCCGTCCGCCGACAGATCGGCGAGCATCGACCAATCGAGCCACGACAGATCGCGCTCGGTCAAGTCGCCGGGTGCCTGATATTCGAGCGCGGCGCGCCACATTCCGTTCGACAGCAGAATGCGACCGCTCGATGAGATGTCGAATAATTTCATCGATCCGGTCAGCCGGCTGATCAATCGTGTTTCGCTCTTATCGACGTCGACCGCCCACAGCGCCGGAGGCGCAGAGGTGTCAGTGCCGGTGACCCAGATCTCTTTTCCGCTCGGCGTCCACGCCAGTCCGTTCGCTCCGTGGCTCCAGCCGCGAGCGACCGGCGATGAAGTTCGCGAGCGTTTGTCGAGAACGACCAGATCGATCTTGTCGCCGTGCGGCTCGAAGAACGCGATGCGATTACCGTCCGGCGCCATCCGGATGTCGCGGATCTGATGGGGCGTCTCGTACAGCACCGTCGAGATCGGAGATTCGACGCGAAATTTCCCTTTGTCGAATCGGATGATGGCCAGATCCTGCGAGTTCGGCATCCAGTCCGCCTGCAGAACCTGATCGGCCATTTCGCGCGGCGTCCCGCCGGCGACGGGAACGCGCGCCAGCGTTCCTAGTCCGCTCAAGCGATCTTTGCGAAGAAGAATCGCGAGCTCCGCCGATCTCGAGACCGCCAGCAGATCGGCATCCGCCAGCGCGACCGGCCGCGCCTCAGGCGCGTGGCGATTGGCGACATAAATCTCGCTCGGCTGGCCGTCCCACGACGCGCTGTAGACAATGGTGTCGCCATCGGAGCCAAACCGCCCTCCACGCACTTCGCCGCGACGGAATGTCATGCGCTGAAAGGTGATGTCGGGACGCTGCGACCCGATGCGATTCGCGAGGTACCACCCGCCCCATGCCGCCCCCGCGATCGACACGATGTAGAGCAACATCAGCAACGACGGCGATACTCGCGGCTGCGGCTTGACCGCCGCCAGCGTCCGCGTGCGCGTGAGGGCCGCCGTCCGGGTGGTGGGGGCGGGCGCCTGGGCGGCGGTGGGCGGGGCGGTTGCGGCGGTCGGCAGTGCCGCCTGCGCCGAGGTCCGCGGCACCGGATTTGGAACGCCCGACATCGTTCCGTGCGACGAATATGTCGAAAGCGTTTCGAGGTTGAATGCCAGATCGCGCGCGGACCCGAATCGTTGATCGCGATCTTTTTCGAGGCAGCGCCGCACCAGTTTCTCGAGCGGCGGCGGAGTATTCGGATTCAGCTCCAGCAGCTCCTGCGGTTCCTCTTTCAGAATCGCGCTGAGCGTCTCAATCGACGAATCGCGCTTGAAGGCCCGCGATCCGGTCAACATCTCGTACAGAATCGCGCCGAACGCGAAGATGTCGGACCGCCGGTCGACCAGCTCACCGCGAATTTGCTCCGGCGACATGTAACCCACCGTGCCGAGGACGATACCGGGCTCGGTGGCGGCCATCTGGAAGGTCGGACCATCTTTGCCGGCGATCGGACTCAGCTTCGCGATGCCGAAGTCGAGGATCTTCACGCGTCCTTCTTTGGTGATGTAGATGTTCTCCGGCTTCAGATCGCGATGCACGATGCCCTTTTCGTGCGCCGCTGCCAGTCCGTGTGCGACCTGCAACGCGATGTCGACGGCTTTTCGCGGAGGAATCGATCCGCGATCGAGCCGGTCGCGCAACGTTTCGCCTTCCAATAACTCGCTGACCAGATACGGCGTCCCCTCAGTGCTCCCGACATCGAAGATGGTCAGCAGATTGGGGTGATTGAGCATGCCCGTGGCGCGGGCCTCCTGCTCGAAGCGCTGCAACCGCTCCTTGTCACTGAGCGTGACCGCGGTCAGGACTTTGATCGCGACATTGCGGCCCAGACGAGTATCAGTCGCCCGGTAGACTGCGCCCATACCACCCTCGCCGATCCGTCCGGTGACCCGGTACGGCCCGAGCATCGCGTTTTCCTGGAGGAGCACGCGTTAATGGTAAGGCCTGTAAGGCCGGTAAGGTTAGTAAGAGAGGGGATCAGGCCTACTTCAACGCGTAAATGTCGACGTTGGCGCGCGAGCGAAGCTGTGTCGTCCAGCGCTCGACTTCCTGCTGCAAGCGCGTCGATTTGAGCTGCGAGCGGATTTCGTCCTGCACCTCGGCGAGAGATGGAACGGGAAGGCCGCGCGCGCGGCGCTGCTGCGTCCACGGCCCTTTGTAATAGTTCTCGATCTCTTCGGTTGCCACGAAAATCATCGGTGCGAAGCGCTCCTGAATGTAGGTTTCGACCTGTAACTGCCGCTTGATCAGCGCGCGGACCTCCTCCAGGGTCAGCTCGGTGCGCTGCAGCGCCGTCGTGAAGTCGGCCGGCGAGGCGAAACGCTGCTGGATCTGCAGAAGCCGCGCTTCGATGGCGTCCTTCGAGACGTCCTCGGCGCCGAAGCGCTCGACGTCCCGAAACCGCAGCGCCTGCGCGATCAGGGCGTCGAGAATGTTCTTGCGATAATCGTCATCGCTCCAGCCCGACGTTCGAGGAAAGAAGCGGATTTCCGCCATCTGGCCGATCTCGCTGACCGTCAGGACCTGCCGGTCGACAAGGGCCGCAATCCGGTCGATAGTTGCGGCGAGGAGGATGGCTGCGAATATGCTCATTTCTCAATCTGTTAGCGAAACCCGTACTATTTCATAGCGATGGTGCAAAAACTGGAACTTTACGAAGACGAGCTCGACAGTCGGGCCCGCGAAGTGCTGCGAGAGATCATCATGCAGCACGTCGCGACCGGCGAAGCGATCAGCTCGCGCTCACTGGCCCGATCGGGGCGCTTCGGTCTTTCGACGGCCAGTCTCCGCAACGTCATGGCCGATCTGGAAGACCTCGGCTATCTCCAGCAACCGCACACTTCGGCCGGACGTGTTCCAACCGATCGCGGCTATCGCTTCTTCATCGATCACCTGATGCGATCGCGAGCGCTAACCTCACGCGAGCGCGAAGCGATCGACGATCAGGTCCGTCACGCCAACGAAATCGACCAGGTCCTCCAGCTGGCCTCGCGGGTGCTGTCGAAGATGAGCGACCAGGTCGGCGTTGTTTTCATGCCGACGCTGCTGCAGTTCGCGGTCCGGAGCATGGACTTCGTCCTGGTGGCCGAGAACAAGATCATGTGCATCATCGTGGGCATGAACGGCGTGGTGGTGAACAAGGTGATCGAGTCGCTGCACTCGTTCACACGCGATGAGCTGGAGAAGATCAGCCGCTACATCACCAGCGAGTTCTCCGGGCAGAACCTCGATGCCATCCGCCGCCGCCTGGTCCGCATGACGGAAGAAGAGCGCGCTCTGGGCGACCAGATGCTGCAGAAGACGATTTCGCTGGGCATCGAAGCCGTCAACGATGTGGCGCCGGTCGAGCATGAGTTGTACGTCGAGGGTACGACTTCGATGCTGCTGAAGCCCGAATACGCGGATGCCGCTTCGCTGCGGAAGACGATGCTGGCGCTGCAGGAGCGGCAGAAGCTGATCGAGCTGCTCAACTCGTGCCTTTGCGAAGATGGGCTGCAGATTCTGATCGGATCGGAAACTGACTTCACCCAGGTGCACAATTTCAGCGTGGTCGCCCGGCGGTACGGCTCGCACGCGCCGCTGGGAATGGTGGGCATCATCGGGCCGATGCGAATGGAGTACGCCCGCATGGCACCGCTGGTCGATTACCTCAGTCGCGCTCTGAGCCGCAAGATCGAGGAAGAACAGGAGCAGCAGCAGTAATGGCAGACGAAAAAAGACCCAGCGGGAACGGCGGCGACGACGACAGTTACGTTCTCGAGGATACCGGGGAGTCGATCGAAGACCTCGAACACTCGATGGAGATCGCCGCCAAGGAAGCCGCCGACTCCACTGCGACGCGGCGCGCAAAGGCTGCTGCCGCTGCGCAAGATGAAGCTCCGCTGATGCAGGAGCAGATCGATTACAAAGATCGCTATCTGCGCACGCTCGCCGATTTCGAGAATTTCCGAAAGCGCTCTGAGCGCGAGAAACAGGATTTCTTCAAATACGCCCTTTCCAATCTGATGAAGGAGTTGCTGCCCGTGCTCGATAACTTCGATCGCGCACTCGAGCACGCCGCAGAAGGCGATGATTTCCATCGCGGCGTTCTCCTGATCTACAAGCAATTGTTCGATGGACTGAAGAAGCACGGTCTCCGGCCCATCGAGGAATCGGGCGTGCCGTTCGATCCCAAGATTCACGAAGCGGTGGTGCGCGAAGAGAATCCGAACGTTCCCTCGCACACCGTGGTGGCGGTCCTGCAAAAAGGTTATTTCCTTCATGATCGCCTGCTCCGCCCCGCCATGGTCAAGGTGGCGGTGGGTGGATCGGAAGAGGCAAGGTAGAATTTTCGGAACCCGAAATGCCCAAAATCATCGGTATTGATTTAGGAACGACCAACTCCTGCGTGGCCGTCGTCGACGTGACGACGCCGCAGGTGATCCCGAACCGCGAGGGCAGCCGCACCACGCCGTCGGTGGTCGGCTTCACGGAAGACGGCGATCGTCTGGTCGGGCAGATCGCGAAGCGGCAGTCGATCACCAATCCTTTCAACACGGTGTTCGCGATCAAGCGACTCATCGGCCGCAAGTACGATTCCGAAGAAGTCGGGCGCGCCAAGCAGGTGCTGCCCTATCAGATCGTGGCGGCGTCCAACGGCGACATCAAAGTGCGGATCCGCGATCGCGAATATTCGCCGGAGGAGATCTCGGCCTTCGTGCTGATGGAGATCAAAGCGTTCGCGGAAGATTTTCTGGGCGAGCCGATCACCGAGGCCATCATCACCGTGCCGGCGTACTTCAACGATTCGCAGCGTCAGGCCACCCGCGACGCCGGCAAAATCGCGGGCCTGGAAGTGCTCCGTATCATCAACGAGCCCACCGCCGCCGCGCTGGCCTACGGCATGGACAACAGAGAGAACCAGTTGATCGCTGTCTACGACCTCGGCGGCGGTACGTTCGATATTTCGATCCTGAAGCTGGAAGACGGTCTGTTCGAAGTTCTCTCCACCTCCGGCGACACCTACCTCGGCGGCGAAGACTTCGATAAGCGGATCATGGATTGGCTGATCGACGGCTTCCAGCACGACACCGGACTCAATCTGCGCGATGACCGCATGGCCCTGCAGCGGCTCAAGGAAGCGTCCGAGCGCGCGAAACACGATCTGTCCAGCGCGCCCGAGACGCGCATCACGCTGCCGTTCATCTCCTCCGACGCCGCGGGGCCAAAACATTTGAACAAAGTTCTGGCGCGACGCGACTTCGAGCAGATGGTCGAAGATCTCATTCAAAAGACGATCGATCCGGTCAACGACGCGCTCAAAGCCGCCGGCCTTCGCCCGGGACAGATCGATGAAGTGGTCCTGGTAGGCGGGCAGACGCGCATGCCGCGCGTGGTCGAAGCAGTACAGCGCGCCTTTGGCAAGGAGCCCAACCGCAACATCAATCCCGACGAAGTCGTTGCCATCGGTGCGGCCGTGCAGGGCGGCATCCTCCGCGGCGACATCAAGGACATGATCCTTCTGGACGTCACGCCGCTGTCGCTCGGAATCGAAACGCACGGCGGGCTCTTCACCAAGATCATCGAGCGCAACTCCACCATCCCGACCAAGAACTCGCTGATCTTCACGACCGTCGCCGACAATCAGAGCAAAGTGCAGGTCCACGTGCTGCAGGGCGAGCGCGAATTCGCGCGCGAGAACAAATCGCTCGGCAAGTTCGATCTGGTCGGCATCCCCGCTTCACCGCGCGGCGTGCCGCAGATCGAAGTCATCTTCGCCATCGACTCCAACGGCATCGTCAACGTCACCGCCCGCGATCAGGCCACCGGTCAGTCGCAAGGCGTACAAATCAATCCTGCGGGCGGGCTTTCGAAGGACGAAATCGATCGTCTGGTCACGGAAGCGGAAGAGCATCAGAAGGCCGATGCCAACCGGCGCGAGATGCGAATGCTGCAGAACAAGCTGGAGGGAATGATTTACACCAATGAGAAAGTTTTCCGCGAGTTCGGGAAGCTGCTCACTGACGCCGACCGAGACAAGGTGCAGAAGATGATCGCCAAGGCGAAGGAATCTGTGGCCGCTGAAAGCAAGTCCACCCTCAACGACGCAATTTTCGAATTGCAGAATGCCTCGCGAATTCTTACCAGCGTCATGCTCTACAATCCGGTGAAGGCGGGCGTGCCCTCCGATACTCCTCAATAATTCATGGCTGCAACTGAAAAACGCGACTACTACGAGGTCTTAGGCCTCCAGCGGAACGCAAGCCTCGACGACATCAAGAAGGCTTACCGCAAGATGGCCTTGAAGCATCATCCCGACAAAAATCCGGGCGACCCGCGTGCCGAGGAGAAATTCAAGGAGGCGGCCGAGGCCTATGCCGTGCTCTCCGATGAGGAGAAACGCGCGCGCTACGATCGCTACGGTCACAGCGGGTTGGGCGGGATGGGTGGGTTCGATCCCAGCCAGTTCGCCGACTTCGGCGACATCCTGGGCGACCTTTTCGGCTTCGGCGATTTCTTCGGTGCCAGCCGAAAGCGCACCACGCGGCCGGCTCGCGGCAACGATCTTCGCTACGACCTCACGCTGTCATTTGAAGATGCCGTCTTCGGAAAAGAGATTGCGATCAGCGTTCCGCGCGTCGTCACCTGCAGCACCTGCCAGGGCAGCGGCGCGAAGCCGGGAACGTCGCCCGCGACGTGCACCGGCTGCAACGGGCGCGGACAGATTCGGTACTCGCAAGGGTTCTTCGCCGTCGCGCGCACGTGCCCGCAGTGCGGCGGCGCAGGTAAGGTGATCAAGGATCCCTGCGTCGGCTGCGGCGGCGCGGGTCGGATCCGCGAGGACAAAAAGCTGTCGGTCAAGATCCCTCCAGGCGTCGACGAAGGCTCGCGGCTGCGTGTGCCGGCCGAAGGTGAGTCGGGCTACAACAGCGGCCCTCCGGGCGATCTCTACGTCTTCATCTCGGTTCAAGACCATCCGAAGTTTACGCGGCGCGATTACGACATCCACTCCGAGCAGGCGATTTCATTCACGCAGGCCGCACTCGGCGTGGAGATCAAAACGGAGACGATCGAGGGCCAGGAGCCCCTGCGAATTCCGCCTGGAACGCAGCCGAATCAGGTTTTCCGGCTGCGCGGCAAGGGCGTCCAGTTCCTGCAGGGCCCGGGGCGGGGCGATCACTACGTCCACGTCAACGTGCGAATTCCATCGACACTCACCGATGAGCAGCGGCGGCTGCTGGAACAATTTGCCGTCCAGGAGGGCGAGAATTCTTCAGACGGTCGCGGTGTACTCGACAAGATGAAGGATTTCTTCGGCGGATAGTTTGGAGTGCCGCCGCACTCCAAAATGAAAATCGACTACCTGCTGCAGATTTCTTATCCTCCGGAGCTCGAGGAAATCGTTTTCGGCCGGCTGTTTCTCACGCGCTCGAACGGGAATATGTCTGTCGCCGAGGGCATGCTCTCGGCGTACTTCGAAAGCGCTGCTGATCGAGAGTCGGCTGCCGACGCGCTCCGCGATCTGCCGATCGCGATTCGACAGGAGGATCGTGAGCCGGTCAACTGGCTCGATCGATATCAGCAATCATTAACACCACTATTGATCGGCAAGTCGTTTGTGGTCGCTGCCGACGCGTCGCTGTTGACGGGCGATCGCCCGCACCGGCTCGTCATCCCCCAGGCGCAGGCGTTCGGCACTGGATCGCATGAATCGACCGCGCTCTCGATCGAATTGCTGGAAGAGATCGATCTTCACAATGCGCGCGGATTGGACATCGGTTGCGGCACCGGCATCCTTTCCTTCGCCATGCTTCGCCTGGGCGCGCGCAAAGTCGTTGGTTTGGATATCGATCTCGACGCCATCGGCGCGATGGATGAAAACCGCGCGTGCAATCACGCGCCGGCAGCGTTCTTCATCGGGACGCTCCACGCGCTGCGTGATTCATCGTTCGACATCGTCACGATGAACATCCTGCCCGAGATCATCATCCCGCTGCTGCCAGCGGTCATGAAACACGTCCGCGGGTCGCTGATTCTCAGCGGGATTCTCCACACACTACGGGACGATGTTGTCAAGGGTTTGCGACTGGTGAGCGAACGCGAAAACGGGGAGTGGTGGGCGGGGCGATTCACGCCATGAACGTGCTGTGCGACTGGGGCCTTCAAGGTTTGCGTGCTTGTGCACGGAACCGCATCGTCGTGATCGTCGACGTCTTGTCATTCAGCACCGCGACGACGATCGCCGTCGGTCGTGGTGCGACGATTTTTCCATGCGAGTGGAACGACGAACGCGCGGTTGCGATCGCGCAAGAAAGTCGTGCGGAGTTGGCGTCGAAGCGCGGCCAGGGGAAATTCAGCCTCGCACCCGCGTCGCTGCGCGATGTGCCGCGCGGATTGCGCCTGGTGCTGCCGTCGCCAAACGGATCGACGCTGGCGTACGTTGCCCGCGAGCTCGACGCCAAGGCGGTCGTGATCGGCTGCCTGCGCAATGCGGCTTCGGTGGCGCGTTGGGTCGGCGATCGCTCGGTCGCGGTCATCGCGGCCGGCGAGAAATGGTCGGACGGCAGCCTGCGATTCGCGATCGAAGACTGGCTCGGAGCCGGCGCGATCGTCAGCCGCCTCGCAAATCGATCGCACAATGCCGAGGCCGCCGCGGCGGCCTTCGAGAGGCTGCGGGACAGCGTGCACCACGCGCTGACAGCATCGCGTTCGGGCCGCGAATTGATCGATCTTGGATACCCGGAGGATGTCGACCTGGCCTCGGAACTCGATGTTGACGAGGCCGTTCCGCTGCTCGACGGGAATGCGTTTACACTAGCGCCGCCATGAACCAGATCAGCGACCGTCTCCGCGGCCTGGTGCAATCGGATATCCGACGCATGTCCCGCGAGTGCGACCGCGTCGGCGGCATCAACCTCGGCCAGGGAATCTGCGATCTGCCGACCATTCCCGAGCTCGTCGAAGGCGCATGCGACGCCATCGTCGCCAACAAAGCCACCTATTCGAAATTCGAAGGCATCGATCTTCTGCGCGAGCGCATCGCGCGGAAGCTGGAACACTACAACCGATTCAAAGCCGATCCCGCGAAGGAAATCGTGGTCACGGTCGGATCGAGCGGCGGATTTCTCGGCGCCGCGATGGCGACGCTCAACGCCGGCGATGAAGTCATCCTGTTCGAGCCCTACTACGGCTATCACCTCAACACGCTCAGCGTCCTCGGATTCACGCCGAAGTTCGTGCCGCTCCAGGCGCCCGACTGGTCGATCGATTTCGATGCGTTGCGCGCCGCCTTCACGCCGAAGACGAAGGCCATCGTGGTCTGCACGCCGTCCAATCCGTCGGGAAAGATGTTCACGCGCGAGGAGCTCGAGAAAATCGGCGCGCTCTGTCGCGAATTCAACGCCTGGATCTTCACCGACGAGATCTACGAGTACATCGTCTACGACGGACGAAAACATGTCTCGGTCGCGTCGATCCCGTCCTGCCGCGACATCGCCATCACCATCAGCGGCTTCTCCAAGACCTTTTCGATCACCGGCTGGCGGATCGGTTATGCGGTCGCGAGCGAACGGGTCGCCGCTCCGATCGGGCTGATGAACGACCTCTTCGCGATCTGCGCGCCCACTCCGCTGCAATGGGGCGTCGCGCGCGCGCTCGAGGTTCCCGACTCGTACTATCGCAATCTGGCTGCCGATTACCAGAAGAAGCGCAACATTCTGGCGGAGGCGCTGGTCGAAGCGGGATTCCGGCCGTCGATCCCGGAAGGCTCGTACTACATGCTGGCCGAGATTCCCGATGAATTTCGGAACGATCGCGAGGCCGCAAACTCACTTCTCGAGAGCGCGCGGGTCGCGTCCGTTCCCGGCTCGGCCTTCTTCGTCTCCGAAGCGGGAACGAGAATGCTTCGCTTCTGCTTCGCAAAGGATTTCGAGGCGCTGGAAGAAGCGTGCAAGCGGATTCGCGCGTTTCGCGGCGTGGGGACGGCCGGCTAGAGCCAGCCGCCTTAACGAGCTTTCGGTCGTTCGACGGCCGCAATATGAGCGATCGTGCCGTTGGGAAGCACTTTTCGTACGCGCGGCACCCATGCCTGGCGATCCTCTGAGGCGGTGTGGAGGTACTCGAGAACATAGAGACCGCTTGGAGAGACCGCAACGGCCGTTGGCGACCACGGACTTGTCGTCCGCAATACAGTTGTGATCTCGCCTCGCCGTGTGATCCTGAGAACTGCACCGCAACCGGAAGCTGCGACGAAGACAGTACCATCCGTGGCCACAGCGAGGCCGCGCAAGTAAGGTTCGGTTCCAGGCTCTGTGCCAGGGATTGCTGTACAGTCGGATACTGTGACGCTTTCCGCAAAGGTGGAGATTAGACCTCGTTCGTCGATCCTTCGCACCGCCTTGTCTTCCGTGTAGTAGAGAGATCCGTCGGGGCCCGCGGCCACGCCGTTGACCCAGCGCAGAGCGCCGCCCTGTGCTTTCGATGGAAGGATCGCCCAAACACTTCCGACACCCGACCGCGTGAACCGCACGATTCGCAAGCGTTGATCTTGTCCGAACTCTGGATAGTAGACCGCGCCGTCCCGCCCAACCGCTATTGGAACGTCGCTGGAAAGAAGAAGTGTTGGGTTGACGCCAACGGCGACGACTTCGCCTCCTTGGATCGTGGGAAGTCGAGCGCCCAAAGGCCGCTCGCCCTGCTCGATGGCCATCCAGTGAAACCTTGGCCCGTCGTGGCGGGCGAGTTTGCCGGTGGGGTCGATTGTCCAAACTCCGCTCCCGGTATCCACGAAGTAAACGTATCCCCGCCGATCAACAACGATGCCGGAGCCTGGATGCGCGATGGCGGTTGTTGCGGCACTTATGACCAGCAGCGGTGTTATGAGAAGTTGTTGGATGCGAGCTAGTTTCATCTCGAGCCGGTACCGGTGTCACCGTTCCACCGGGATCGCAATTGCGGCGGCAGGTTCCACGTATTTGATTCGCTGAGCATTGCGGGCTCGGTCACTTTTTCGCGCGCGAGGCCTTGATATCGCCGAGGATCTCGTCGGCGTGTTTGGCGGCGTCGACCTTTTTGTAGATCTTCTTGATCCGGCGGTCGGGTCCGATCCAATAGGTCGTCCGCGCGACGCCCCAGGTGCGACGGCCATACATGTTCTTCTCTTTCCAGGCGCCGTACATTTTTGACACGTCGGCCGTTTCATCGGACAGCAACGGAAAATTCAGCTTGTGCTTGCCAGAGAAGTTTTCGTGGCTGGCCATCGAATCGGTCGAGACGCCCAGGATTGCGGCCCCGGCTTTGGAGAGATCGCCTTCCAGATCGCGAAACGAGCAGGCCTCGGCCGTGCACCCCGGCGTTTCGTCGCGCGGATAGAAGTAGAGAATCACGTCCGTGCCTTTGAGCTCACTGAGCCTGATTTCTTTTCCGCGCGTCGAAGGCAACTGAAAATCGGGCGCAAGATCGCCGACTTTCGGCTCGTAGTAATCCTGCATCTTTGCTCCTAGTTCGCCGAATCCGCCAACAAAACCCTCTCGGCCACCAACACGGCATTGAGCGCCGAGCTGCGGCGGAGATTATCGCAGACCGCCCACACCCAGAATCCGCCACGAATGCTCGGATCGCGTCGCACTTCTCCGACCAGCACTTGATCCTTACCGGCGGCGTCGATCGTTCCGAACGATTCGTCCTGTTCCGGCAGCGCGATGGCAGGATTGTCGCGGAGCCGCGACGCGATCTGATCGACCGAGAGATCGTCGCGCGTCTTGATGAACAACGAGAAAGTGTGGCTGTGGAAGATCGTTCCCTGAGTGATCATTAGCGCGAGCTCGGAATCGGAATTGGTCAGCCGCCGCATCTGGTCGACGATGAATTCCTCGTTGTGTTCCAGCGCCGGATAAAGATTGAACGCCAGCTGCCGATCGAAAACGTGCTTCGTCACGCCCTTGACGTTGAGGACGCTGACGGTTTGTTGCGCCAGCTCCTCCACGCCGACTTGCTCGAATTCCGAGGCCGGCTGCACGACCGTGGCGGCGCACTGCTCGACGATGCTGAGCGTTCCGATCTGATGCAGGATCAGCGCGATCGGAATGGCAACCGGATGCGGCGAGATGATCAACTTTTCTCCAGCCGCGATTTCCTCCAGGTTGATTCCCGCCACGGCCAGCGTTCCTTCCCCGATCGTCGACGGCTGCGACGCGTCGATGACCATGAAACGATCATCGCGATAACGCTCGATCCATTCGCGATTGCCGGCCGGCGGACCGCAGAAGAAGACGAGATCGAGATCTTCCAGCTCGTCGTCCGAGGCAGCCACTACGACCGCCGGTTCATCGTCGGCCTCTGTCAGCGCGCCGGCAGTCTTGCCGGTCGTGTCGAGCAACACCAGCTTCGCGAACGGGAACGACCGTTCGCGCAAGATCGTCTTGACTTCGTTGCCGAGCAGCGTCAATGGATTGACGATGCCGATCCGATAGCCGGCCGGCGATTTGGGCTTCGGCATATGAGTTAATGCGCGTCCACTGGCTGCAGCACTTCCTCCGCCGGCTGGCGCGACGGAAAAGCGATCGACCAGAGGCGAATCAGCGGGCCGGAGGCGAAGTAGCAGATCGCCCCGATGAAGAGAAACTCACGCGGAAATCTCGAGAAGATCCCAAGAATCAACGCCAGCCCGAGGATGTAGATCAGCGACCGCTCTTTCTGAAGATTCAATCCCTTCTGGCTCCGATAGCGGATCGGCGAGACCATCGCGAACGCGACCGCCGCGGTCACCAGCAGCATGATCATCGCGAAATGTTCGTCGCGCACCGGCGCGGGCGCGTAGAAGATGATCGAGGCCAGCGTCAGCGCGCCGGCAGGAATGGGGAGGCCGACGAAGTAGCGATAGTCGGTCTTGCCGGTCATGATGTTGAACCGTGCCAGGCGCAGCGAGCCGCTGACCAGAAAAAGAAAAGCGATCGCGCCGCCGAGGTTGCCGAGGGCGCGAAGGCCCCAGGCGTAGACCAGCATGGCCGGCGCGGCGCCGAACGTGACGCAATCGGCGAGCGAGTCGTATTCCTTGCCGAACTCGCTGGTGGCACCGAGTTGACGCGCCACCAATCCGTCGACGGTGTCGAAAATCGCCGCGAAGAAAAGCGACAGGCAGGCCAGCTCGAAGAACTGGATGGCGAGATCGTTGCGTCCGTTCGCGATGGCCTCGATGCCACGCGTACTGTTGACGATGGAGCGGAATCCGAAAAAGAGATTGAGCACCGTGAAGGATGTCGGAATGACGTAGACCCCGCGTCGAAGATTTTTCCGGACCTCGGGCTTCATCGGCGTTCCTCGATCTCTCCGATGATGGTCAATCCGACTTTCACCTTCTCGCGCATCTTGACGTTGATTTTCGCCGAGGGCTGAAAAAAGACGTCGACCCGCGAGCCGAATTTGATCATGCCCACCCGCTCGCCGCGCACGACCTCATCGCCCTCTTTCTTGTCGAAGACGATGCGCCGGGCCAGCAATCCCGCAATCTGCTTGAAGGCAATGCAGCCACCGTTGCCGTCTTCGATGACCACCAGATTCTGTTCGTTCTCCGTCGATGATTTCTCCGCAAAGGCCGCAATCTTTTTCCCGGGATTGTATTCGTAGTGCACGATGCGGCCGGTGATCGGTGCGCGATTCACGTGGACGTCGAACACCGACATGAAGATGCTGACCTGCCGG
Source organism: Thermoanaerobaculia bacterium (assembly GCA_035636095.1). Taxonomy (GTDB): domain Bacteria; phylum Acidobacteriota; class Thermoanaerobaculia; order Gp7-AA8; family Gp7-AA8; genus Gp7-AA10. The sequence continues at coordinate 41,266 of DASPZU010000009.1, read as the reverse complement.
GTGAGTCCGGGCCAAACTTCGCCGTCGTTCACATCCTTGATCTGCACGACCGTGCCGTCGGCGGGCGAAAGAACATCGACGTGACGCTCGGAGCCGACGCGCTGCGGATCGCGAAAAAAGTTGAAGAGAAATGCCGCCAGGAGGCCAAAGACGATTGCGGCGGTCCACCATGTGAGAAGCAACGCCGCCGCCGTGAGAATGATCACGGGGATGATGAACAGCCACCCCTCCGGAGCAAACCGGATTTTCGGCATGGGTGGATGTTATGCAAAAACAAGGCAGAAGGCAGAAAGCAGAAGGCAGAAGGACTCTGCATGAGAACCCTTCTGCCTTCTGACTTCTGCCTTCTGACTTAGGCGACGCTGTTGCTGGATTCGTATGTCCGAATTCGTGCTGCCATTTGATCTTTGAGGTGCAGCTTTCGCTTTTTCAACGTCTTCTCTTCCATCTCTTCCTCGATGGTCACCTGAGGCTTGGAGGCGAGCTCGCTCAGACGGGATTCGCAAGCGTGATGCTCTTCGACCCACTGCCGAAACTCTACATCCTCGGTGCTGAGAATCTGTTGAATGTCTGCGACCCGATTCGACATCCTCATTTTCCTCCTTCAAAGATCCATTGAAACGATTCTACACCCGTACCAAGGCCTGCTCTTACGGATTTCCTGCATCGTCTAAGCGGCGTATAATCAAAGGGTTGAGCCTGTCTTCGCGCACTCTTCTGATCGCGCTCTTTGTCGCCATACTCTCGACCTGGATCACGCCGTTTCAGCGCGATCTTTTCATCGGCGACGAGACGAAATACGCCGAGGTAATCCGCGAAATGCGGGCCACCGGCGCATTTTTTTTGCCGATTTTGAACGGCGCGCCCTTCACCCACAAACCGCCCCTGCATTTCTGGATGATCGATGTGCTGACGTTTGCGCTGGGCGTCTATTCGATGTGGGCGTTCGTGCTGCCGTCGCTCATCGCATTCCTGTTTCTGATCTGGCTGATGTGGCGGATGGGTGGTCCGATGGCGGCATTCGTCTGCGCGACATCGTTGATGGTGTGGGGATCGGCGCAAACGGCTCGCATGGATGTCAGCTTTACAGCCTTGATCGTTCTGGGCGTGTGGATGATGCAGCAGGAGAGACTGCTGCCCGCCGGCGTGGCGTTCGGAATCGCCACGTTGATCAAAGGGCCGATGGCCCCCGTCATCGGCGTGGTCTTGTTTCTCATCGAAGCGTGGCGACAAAAGCGATTTCCACGCGTCAACTATGTCGCGCCCATCGCCGCGATGATCGGGATTCCGCTGCTATGGTTCGTGCCGGCGATGTTGCTGGGCGGGCAGGCCTACGCGCGGGAGGTGATCGTCAAGCAGACGGTCGGGCGGGCGGTGGGGGCGTGGGTGCACAACGCGCCGCCATGGTTTTACCTGCTGCACCTTCCCGGAATTCTGTTCCCGTGGTTTTTTCTTGCGATGGCGGCGCTGCGCGGCGCGAATCGTTTTTATCTGAGCTGGATCGCGGCGGTGCTGATTCCGTACTCGCTCATGAGCAGTAAGCTCGACGTCTACATGATGGCGATGATTCCGCCGGTGGCGTTGATGATCGCCGATCGCGCCTCGATCGTCGCAAGCCGTATCACGCTCGGGCTGCTCGTCGTCGCTGTGGTATTCGTGAATCGCGTTCCGCCCGAAGCAAAATTGTTGATGATAATCATTGCTGTTTCTGCGGCAATCGCGTTGATCCTCACGTGGCGATCCGCGCTGCCAGCCACGATCGCAGTGGGCATCGTGCCGCTGATCCCGTTGATTTATGCAGCCATCACCATGATGCCGTTCGTGAATTCGATTGGCTCACCGCAGCGGCTGATCGTCGCGCTCGAGAAGCAACACGTCGCCGCAGAGCAAATCGCGCTCTACAGTTGTCCGAACTTGTGGAGCCGCTATGACTTTCCACGCGAGCTGGAACGCGTGCGATACGTTGACGCCGACAACATCGGCAATCCGACGGTGATCGCGACGAGTCGCATTCACTCCGGGGAGATCGCCAACGCGCTGCGCGGTTATCGCCTCGTCGATCAGGTGCAGATGATCGGAAAATGGTTCGATGTCTACCGGCGCTAAGCGACGTCTGGCATCCGCGGGCTTCGTCGCGCTGCTGATTTTGTCGGTCTTCTGGCCTTCGCCGATCGTGGCCGTCAACCGCCTCTGCTGCAACGCGCCCCTCGGCATCGACGAGCTCTCGTTTCTTGGCCGCGAAGCGCCGGCCTGGGATGTCGTCTTCTGGTGCCTTTCGGGCCTTTTCGCTTTGTGGCTGCTGCAGGATACCCGCGATTTCGGCGCGATTCTGGCCGAGTTTCGTGCGACCCGCCTTCGAATTCGGACTCTGACCGGAATTGCCATCATCGCTGCCGCGGCGCTGGTCGCACAGGTTTGGATGTTCGTTGATTCGCCTGTCACCGAGTGGGCTGAGCGCATCAATTCGGACTCGGTCGAAGATTGGATTCGCATCGCCAATCGATTCGGCGGCGGGATGAACCCCGTGATGATCATCCTCTTCTTCGCGTTGGCGGGCCTGGCCTACGCGAAACGCGACTGGGTCGGCTACGCCATTCGCATGTTGGTCGCTGGCGCGGCCGGCGGTGCGATCGTGCAAATCGTGAAATTTGCGATCGGACGGACACGGCCGGAGTTGTGGTTGGGCCCGTTCCACCATGCACGCGTGTCGGCGAGCTCGTTTCCGAGCGGACACACCGTCGGCGCATTCGCGCTGGCGGGAGTTCTGATTCTGAACGCCGAGTCGAAGACACTGCGCGCGATCGCTGTGCTCCTCGCGCTGGCGGTCGCGGTGTCACGCGTCCTCGCCTTTCGTCACTGGACTTCAGATGTCACCGCGTCGGCCGCGATCGGTCTCATCGTTGCGGCTACGCTTCGATCTCCGCGAAGTTCACGCTGACCAGGCGCGAGCATCCCGCTTCTTCCATCGTCACGCCGTACAGCACGTCGGCGGCCTCCATGGTGCGGCGCGAGTGCGTGATCATGATGAACTGCGTGTCGCGCGACATGTCGCGCACCAGGCGCACGAAGCGATCGTTGTTGACTTCGTCGAGCGGCGCGTCGACCTCGTCGAGGATGCAGAAGGGGCTGGGCTTGTAGCGGAAGATCGCGAACAGCAGCGCCAGCGCGGTCAGCGCGCGCTCGCCGCCGGAGAGCAGCGCGATCGACTGATTCCTTTTTCCGGGCGGCTGCGCGATCAGCTCGATGCCGCTCTCCAGGATGTCTTCCTCGTCGAGCAGTTGCATCCTCGCCGCTCCGCCGCCGAACAGCGACGCGAAGATTTGACCGAAGGCCTCGTTGACTCCGTTGAATGCGTCGCGGAACAGCTCGCGCGATGTGATGTTGATCTTTCGGATGGTCGATCGCAGCGATTCGATCGCCTGCACCAGATCATCGCGTTGCGTTCGAAGGAACGACTCACGCTGCTCGAGCTCCTGATGCTCTTCGATGGCCAGAACGTTGACCGGTCCGATGCGTTCGATGTGCTCGGTCAGTCGCGCGACTTCCGACTCCAGATTGACGCGGGCCTGATCATCAACCGGCGGCTCGACCTCGGCCAGAGCGTCGATGCCGGCATGAAGATCGAGCGCAATCTGCTCGCGAAGAAGGTCGAACGCGGCGTTGGCGCGATCGCGGCGCCGTTCCGATTCGAACAATGCATCTTTTGCGGCGTTCCACAGTTCGCGCGAGCTGAGGGCGCGCGTTTCCAATTGCTGCACGCGCGATTCGAGATCGGCGACTTCCGCTTCCAGCGCAATGCGCATTTCGCCGACGTCGCGCAACCGCACCAGTGCGCGCTCGAGTTGCGCTCGCGCCTCCTCGCCCGCCGTTTGGGTTTCCTGCTGCTTGCGTTGCAGCGATTCGATTTCCTGCTGCAATTGCGTCGTGCGCGATCCGAGGGAGAGGACGATGCGCGAGAGGTTTTCGTGTTCGCGTTGAACGGCGTTGACCACGCCGGTGGCAGTTTCGACGTCGACGCGCGCTCGCGTTGCGATGTCGGTGACCTCTTCGAATTGCGCCCGCGCCGCGGTGAGCTGCTCCTCGTGAGTGCGGATCTGCTCGTGAATGTAGCGCTCGCGTTCTTCGAGGTGATTGAGATCGGCGACGGCGGCATTGCGTCGCCCGACGAGCTGCTCTTTCTCCTCGGCGTACAGCGTTTTTTCCTCGGAAGTCACGGCCAGCTCGCGCTCGAAGCGATCGAGCTCCATCATGGCGTGATCGCGATTGCCGCGCTGATCGCGCAACGCGACTTCCGCGGTCCGCGCGCGATCCTCGGCGAGGATGCGAGCGTCGTCGGCGGCGTGAAGCTCATCCTCGAGTCCTTGCAATTCGGTCGCGAGCTCGATCGCCCGCGTTTCTTCGGTGCCGAGGAGTGCGGTGAGATCGGCGAGCTGACGCTTGATCGAAAAGACGCCCGGCGTTGCTCCTTCGATTTTGCCGCCGATGAGCAGGGGGCCGCGAACGATGTCGCCGTCGAGCGTGACGAATGTGGCGTGCGGCCGCTCCTTCGCGCCATCGATCGCCTGTTGGAGATCGCCCACGATGTAGGCCTCCGGGATCGCGCTCCGGACGGCATCGGCAACTGTGCCTTCGCCGACGACGGCGTAAACGGCGTCGCCCCTCACCCCGTTCCTCTCCCCGCGCGCGGGGAGAGGGTGTGCGACATTGAGGAACGCACCGCGCCCTGCTCCGCGCTCGCGCAAGCGCTTGATGGCCTTCAACGCAACGCTCGCGTCGTCGACGACCGTCGCTTTCGACACTTCGCGCAGCAGCGTGTCGAGGGCGGCTTCGAATCCCTGGGTCGCGTGCACGGACTCGGCAGCCGAGGTCGCATTCGGAATCAGCTCCAGAATCGCGCTGCGAACATTCTCGTCCTGCGCTTCCAGCGAGGCCAGCAGCGTGCGGACCGAATCGATCTTGTAGGTGATCTGCGATACGCGATCGCGCGCGCTGGCGAGCGACTCGCGCATCGCGTCGCGGCGCGAAGAGACGTCGTCGCGTTTGGCAACCGCATCGCGTGCCGCATGCTGCGCGGCGACCAGCGCCGACTCTGCCGCGCGAACGGCGGCGTCCCATTCGCGCATGGTCGCGCGTGCGCCATCGCGGCTTTCAGTCGCCTTCCGCGCCGCCTCGGTGAGCTTGCCGAGGTAAAACTCGCATTTCTCGACGGCCACTTCGATCTGATGCACCTGATTGCGCGCCTCGGAAATGTTCGCGATCGTGCGCATGAGCGTTTCGCGATTGTCCGCCAGCGCTTTCTCGTGGCCGCGGACCTCGTCCGACTTTTCCTGACGCTCGCGTTCGAGCTGCTCCGCGATCTCGCGAAGGCGATTGCGCTCCCCCCGCGCGTTCGCGAGCGCTTCCAGCCTTTCGTCGAGTTGCGCCTGTTGCTCCGTCGCTTCGTCGCCGATATTGGTGGTCTGCCCGCGTGCGATTTCGATGCGATTGCGCAGGTCGGTCAGCGCCGATTCCGACTGCTGCAGGAATGATCGGAGACGCTCGACATCGCCTGTGACTGCTGCGATCTCCTCACGAGCGGCCGAAGCGCGCGAGGCGCGATTCGTCAGCAGCGTGCGATGCTCGGCCAGCGCAGCTTCGTCGGTTGCCAGTTGCGCCGCCAGCTCGCTTTCGCTTGCCTGGGCAGCAGCAACTCCTTCTTCGGCCGTGCGCTGCTCGCTCTGCGCAAGCACAATGCGACCTTTGTACAGCGCGCGCTTGGCAGTCGAGAGCTCTTCAACCAGCTCTTTGTGTCGCCGCGCCCTTCCTGCCTGACGCTTGAGCGAATTCAAATTGCGGGTGACTTCGGCCAGCGTGTCGTCGATGCGCAGCAAGTTCGCCTGCGTCTCTTCGAGCTTCAGCTCAGCCGCGCGCCGCTTCGTTTTGTATTTCGTGATGCCGGCGGCTTCCTCGATGAGGCGGCGGCGATCCTGCGGCTTGTTGGAGAGGATCAGATCGATCTTGCCCTGCTCCATCACCGAGTAATTGCGGATGCCCAGCCCGGTGTCCATGAGGATGTCGGAGATATCTTTCATCCGCACGCGCTTTCCGTTGAGTCGAAACTCCGATTCGCCCGTTCGAAACACCCGGCGATGCAGCGTGATGCGGCCATCCTCGGCGGCGGGATGTCCGTTGTCGGTCTTCAGCGTGAGCGTGACCTCGCCCATCGACAGCGGACGCCGGCGCGCCGATCCCTGGAAAATGACGTCTTCCATCGTCTCGCCGCGGATGTGCGTGGCGCGGTTCTCGCCCAGGACCCAGATGATGGCGTCGCAGATATTCGACTTGCCGCAGCCGTTCGGGCCGACCACGGCGGTCAACGCGACCGGGAAGGTGAGTTGGGCGGGATCGTAGAACGATTTGAAGCCGTTGATTTCGAGCTTCTCGAGTTTCAGCATCGAGCGATTTCAGGTTAACACGCTGCGGAACAAAAAATCGCGTTGACACATGCCAGCAGCACATGTTCCAGTGCTGCCGATTGATCGAGGCATTCCTACAGAGCGAAATCGACGTCGGGTCGTTTCCGTCGGCGGTGTATGCGGTGGGCGATTCGCGCGGAATCATCGCGGAAGGGGCGGTCGGAAACGCGGTGGTTGTGCCGGTCCGGATCCGGGCGACGCTCGATACGATTTACGACTGCGCCTCGCTCACCAAGCCGCTGGTGACGACCACGCTGCTTCTTCAGTCGATAAAAAATATAGACGATAAGTACTACGAATTCTCATATCGCGAGCTGCTGACGCACACCTCCGGACTGCGGGCATGGCTGCCCTTGTACGCGCACACGGCCAAGTACATCGACACGATCCTGAAGGAAGGGCAGGAGTACGAGCGGGGCACGAAGGTGGTGTACTCCGATCTCAATTTCATTCTGCTGTGGTATGCGCTCAGCGATTACCTTTCGCGCGCCAAGTCGATCCTCCCGGCCGACGCGATGTTCAATCCGCGTGCGTCACTGGGATCGCGCATCGCCGCGACCGAGTGGGGACAGCGCTACGAAGCGAAGATGGCCAACATCAAGGCGCCGCGCGACCGTCTGATCTGGGGCGAAACCCACGATGGCAATTCGTTTTTCGCGGGTGGGACGGCGGGCAATGCGGGACTCTTCGCCACGGCGCGCGCAATCTTTCGCATGGCGCAGGCGTGGGTGAACGCCGAAGTCCTGCCGCGAGAAATCGTCGATGAGGCCATCCGCAATCACACCCCCAGACTCGATGACGCGCGCGGATTCGGATGGCAACTCCCCACCGGGAGCGAGGCCACCAGGATGCTGTCGCCGCGCGCATACGGCCACACCGGTTTCACCGGAACGTCATTGTGGATCGATCCCGATCGCGATCGCATCATGGTGCTGCTGACCAATCGGGTGCATCCGTGCGCGGCGCCCATCAACATGCAGCGCATTCGCGGCGAATTTCATCGGCTGGCGCTGGCGCTCTGAGCCGTCAGGATGACGGCTTGGCCCACACGCTGCCCGGCGCCCACGCCGCGGCCTTCGCGCGTAAGGCACCCGCGCGAGCGTGATCTCCGGCCGCTTCCTCGAGCTTTGCGTACATGAAGAGCGTTTCAGCGAGTAGCGGATCGCGATCGGTGTAGTCATCGCGGAACCGCGTTTCCAACAGCTCCACGTTATCGCCAAATACGCGGAGCGCTTCCTCGCGTTTTCCGTCGCGCAGCAAAATGTACGCGAGGCCGAGGGCCTGGAACTCCTGGATTTGCGGAAAGAGATTGATCTGCTCTTCCATCAAACGCTGCGCCTCGTCGAGATCGCGCTGGAGATGCGCGAGCGACAGAGCGATTCCCTCGCGCGCGGCGGGATCATTCGATCGCCGATACGATTCGATGGCCTCCTCGAACCGGCCTAACAATTTCAAAGCCTCGGCGCGATGGAGCCAGTCGCCGCCCGCCGCCGCAACCGCATCGGCATAACGGCCTTGTTGAATGAGCTGCTGCACGCCGGTGACAGGTTTTTGCGCCCGCATGTACAGCAGCAGGCCGACCACGCTCGCGACCAGAATGACGGCGATGGCGATCGTCACTGCTTTGGTGGAGCGCCGCCGACTCCGGCGGCCGCCGGCGTGCCACTTTGCGGTGCCACCGCGCCCGGCTCGACGATGAAGCTGCGCATCGTCAGCGGGCGTCCGTCGTGTTGGAATTTGAGATCGGGCATCGGCAGCGGCCGCGTTTCCTCCTGCTGACTGCTGAGATCTGCGACGTCGGTCAGCGGCACGGCGGCGGAATCGGACACCGCCGTTCGATTGCGCCGCAGCACGTACTGATGGACTCCCGCCAGCAGCGCCAGCACGAGGATGACCGCGAAGGTGATGACGACACCCTGCCGCTGCCGCGCGTACTGCAACACTTCTTCGGTGGCCGACATCTCGCGGGGATGAAAAACTTCCTGCAGAAGCGCCTGAGTGTCGACGACCTTCTTGCCGGTGCGCGGATCGGATCCGCAGTAAGGACAGATTCTGGCGGCGTCATCGATCGCGTGCTGGCACGCGACGCACACGGCCTTACTCATTTGCTCGGAAGGTTATATCGACTGCCACCCGCGCTGTCACTGGCGTTCCGTTTTCCGTGGCAGGCCGGAATCGCCAGTTCTGCACCGCTGCGATCAGCTTCGGCATGTCGGGAATCGACTCGTTGACGTCGATCTCTGTGACGCGTCCGTTGGGCGACACGGTCAGATTCAATCGCGCAGTGATGTCGTGATCGACATTGATGTGCGGCAGCGGCTTCGACTCCAGATAGGCTTCGGTTCGCGACACGCTGCGAGGCGTTTCAGACAGCACGCGTTTGGGCCTTTCGGCTTGCTGGTATGCCGCGCCGGTGATCGAGCGGGGATCCACCAACTCGCTTTTCTTCGCTGCTTCAAGTTGCGCTTTCGCGCGAGCGGCCGCGGCCGCGTACTGGTCGGCCGGCAAGGCAGTGGCATCGTTAGGCTGCTGGCCGGGCGCTTGCGGCGGAGCGCTGGTGATCGGTTGTTCAATCGACTCCGGAAGACCGGATCCGCTGACCGGCACCAGCGTCACCTTGCTTCGCGGCGCGGGTTTGAATGTCTGCTGCAACTGCGGCTGTGGCGTCGACTCTTTTTTCTGAGCAGCTTTCACTTCGCTCGGTTCGAAGCCGTGGATCAACGTGCCCACGACGAACGCGATGACCAGAAGCGCGACGAACGCGCCGGCCGCCAGAATTTTTCCGCGCCACCATGACCGCTCGTCGGGCGGCACGTACGGCGGTGCGGTGCTGATGATCATCTCCTCCGGCGGCGGCACGGCCTGCGATTGATCCCAATTGCAAAACGGGCAGGAGCGTGCGTAAGCGTCGATGGGGCGCCCGCATCGGATACATGTTTTTCGATCAGTCATTGGTGTCTGAGCGCTGCAACCGGCGTACCGCGTCGTCCCACACGTAAACAGCGCCCGGACCGACCGCAAATCCTTCCCATGCAACATTTTTCGAAATGACAGTGCTCTTCGATTTCCAGAAGCGGTAAAGCGTGCCGCTGCTCGAATCGTAGGCATACCAGCGCGGGCCTTGAATGATCACGCGGTCGACGCCGGTCGGGAACTGCGACGCCCCGCCGCCGTAGAGGCCGAGGCCGATGAGGCCGCGGAGAAAACCACGGGCGACGGCTTGCGCGAACGATTCCGCTCCCTGGACCATCCACACGCGCTTTGCGGACGGGTCGGCGACGGCGAGCGTTCGCGCCGTCAGGGCGGTGCCGGTGGAGGCGAAGGCGGCGTCGATCGGAACTGCGCCCACATCGAAGGTTCCGCTCGACTTCATCGCGGTCAGCGAAACGATTCCGATTTTTCCGCCGCGCGGATAGACGAGATATGCATTCTTCGGATCGATTTCCAGATCCGACGCGAACGGCGCAACATTCACACTGCGCCGCACCTCGAACGGCGACGGCGTGACTTCCTGAAGAACTCCCGGCGTGCGGCTGTAGACGTAGAGGCGGCCGCCCGCCTGGCGGATAAACGCCGGATCGGCGGCCAGAGGAATGGACGCCCTCGTGCCGTCCGCTCCGATCCGTTCGAGGGCTCGAGCGTCGCGCTCGAGGAGATAAAACCGGCCGTTCAAAAACAGTCCGTCCGTCGGGGTCTCGCCGGTGGGCAGTGTTGTTCCTCGCCCGGATGCGAGATCGATGGTTCGGATTTGGCTCGCGAGCGGATCGATGATCACCGCTTGATCCTTAGACGTCACGATGCGCGCCGGCGTTTGCAAGCCTTCGCCGCTCCACAAGCGAGACGTGGCGGTTCGATCGTACATCTCGATCGATCCGCTGTGCGCGACCAGGACGCCGCGATCGGTTGCTGCGACCACGACTGCCAAAAGCAACGGCGTCATCGCGGATTCTCCAGTCGCACCGGCTCGAGCAGGAGCGCGTCGGCGCCGCTCAGTTGCGACGCTCCGAGAATTCGATAGGTGAGTCGCAGCCGGACGCCGGCGGCGAATGTTCCCTTGAATGTCATGGGCTCGCTGAAGCGGAATGGGACGTCGCCGATCTTTCCCGTTTCGAATGGCGGCCCCTGATCAAAGACCACGTCGCTGGTAAATGTCTTTTGATCGAGTTCTGCGCGTTTCTCAGCGGTCAGTGTGTTGTTGTTAAACGCGGCGATCAGGGCGTGAAGATCGCTGCCGCCACCACGTCGCTGCTCGATCTCGCGCGCGAGGAGCTGCAGCGTGTCGTTGTTGGGAAATTTCTGCAAAAGCTGATCGATCGTCTGACGCGCCGCGATCAATTCGCTGCGTTGCATTTGCTGGAGGGCGAGGCGGACCTGGCTGCCAGGTGTGGCGGCGGGCGCCTCGCCCGCCGCTGAACCGGCGATGGCGCCGGCTCCCACACTCAGATAACTCTGGTAGTCGCGGATCAACGGCAGCGAGAACGGATTGGCATCGAAGGCCGCGGCGTAGTAGCGCTCGCGCTCTCCCGCCGATGTGCTGAGGCGCGCCATGGCCGCCAGCGCGGTCGGATCGTCGCTGCGATCGGCGAGCGCGTTTGCGTATTGCTCGCGTGCGCGCGCGGCGTTGCCGCGGTCCTCGTACAGCCGCGCCAGGCGCAGTTGCGATCGATTGCGAAGCGAAATGTAGGCAGCCTGTTCGCCGCGCGCGGTCGAATAAATCTCGAACGATTCCGTGCGCGCGACATCGCGTCGCAGCGACGCGAATGCTTCCGACCGCAGCGAAGTGACGACGTCGACGAGCAGCTTTTCCGCTTCCGCGGTCTCATGCAACTCGAGCAGCGAGGATGCCAGCGAGTATTGATAGATGGCGAGATCGAGCTTGTCATTCTCACGCGATGCAATCGCGACGGCGTTGCGCGAGGCGCTGACCGCCTTGGCGGCCTTGCCGAGCGCCGTCATGGCGTTGGCGTAGAGATTCCAACTCTTCCCCGAATCGCTGGTGTAACGCATCGCTTCTTCGGACAACGCGAATGCGTCGGCGGCGCTGCCGAGTTTCGCCTCCGCCAGGGCGGCGTAGGACGTCGCGGTGGCGTAGCGCGTCATCTCCGACGCGCGCCGTGCAGCCAGCCGCTCACTGGTTGCGATCTCTAGCGCCCTGGCATACTCGCTCCGCGCCATGGCGGTCTCATTTCGCGTCAGGCGGAGATCGCCCAGGTTCAGATGCCCCGAAAGTTGGGACAGAAAATCTTTCGATCGCGCGACCTGCTGCTCCATCTGCTGAATCTCGAAGTCAGATGCGATCCGCGTCTGCGCCGACACGAGAGTCGCAAAGAGAAGGACTGAGAAGCGAGAACTGAGAACTGAGAACCTCATTCCGCGAAATATCCTTTTCGCGCATTCACGATCTCGATCCCTGGCCGCCGTGCCGAGACGTTGATCGATCGCCACCCGCTCGGATTGCCGTGACTCTGGTAGGCGACGGTGTAGCGGCTGTTGATGTCGAGGATCATGCGATGGAGCTGGCGTTGCACGCTCGACGCGCTCGCGCGCGCAATGGTGCCGCCGGTATTTTTCGCAGCCCGATCGAGAAAGCGGCTGGAGTTGCCGAGGAGGATGGCGTCGAGGATGAGCCTGGTGCCGCTGACCTTGCGCAATGCCTCTTCCTCGCCGGCCATGCTGTTGCGATCGCCGCCGTCCGTGATCACGATGGCGTAAGTTCGATCGCGCGATGCGATCGAGCTGACCGCGTCGCGCAGCGATGTTCCGCCCGACGGCGGAATGCTGCCGAAAATCGCCTCGACTTCTTCGCCGCGCGCGATCGCACGCGCCGGCATGACGTTGTGGTTGAAGAGAACGACTTCCATGCGATCGTCGGAACGCAGCAACTTCGATTCCTCATCGATCGCGCGCAGGGCAGAAGTCAGCTTGCCGTCCCCCATGCTGAGCGAGCGGTCGACGACGAAGACGAATCGTGCCGGCCCGCGATCGGATCGCACATCCGAGATGGTCTGCTCGATCCTGTTCTCCGTGATGCGCAGGTCTTCGACGCGCAACGGATGCGATGAACGGACTCGCATTGGCACTTCGACCAGATCGACATGCAATGTCTCGCCGGCGGTCATGGCGGCGGTCGCGATCTGCGCGACCTCGACGTTCTTGAAATTGTTCGAGTAGACCTTCGCGACCACGTCGTGACCGGCGAGCGAGGTGCCGAAGTCATGGAGGATCCGATACGGCGCCTGCCGCGCCACGCCGACCATCGCGCCGTCGACGAAAAACTCGACGCGATTGACGGCCGCGATGTTGGCCGTCACTTCAATCGGAAGGATGCCCACCGCCTGCGATCCCGGCTGTGGCGAGATGAACGTGATGACGGCGGCGACTGCCAGGATTCCGAGCATGGCCCTAAAATGCTTTCATGCTTCACGCCGACACAACTCTCGGTGCCTACCGGCTGATTTCGCAGATCGGGGCGGGCGGGATGGGCGAGGTGTGGAAAGCTGAGGACACCCGGCTGGGCCGCGTGGTGGCCATCAAAATCCTGCCGCCATCCGTGGCGGCAGACGCGGAAGCGATCGCCAGACTGCGCCGGGAAGCGCGAACGTCGGCGCAACTCAATCATCCGAACATCGCCACCGTTCACTCCTTCGAAGAGGCCGGCGGACGGCTGTTCATCGTCATGGAGTTCGTCGACGGCCATCCGCTGTCGAAAATTTTCAAGCGCCGAATTTCAGAGGCCGAGCTGTGCCGGATCGGTCGCAGCGTCGCCGAGGCGCTGGCAGAAGCGCATGCCAAGGGCGTCATTCATCGCGATGTGAAGCCGGAGAACATCATCGTCGGCGCCGGAAATCGTGTGAAGGTCCTCGACTTCGGCATCGCCAAGCAGTTGACGACCTCGACCTCGACCGCTGACGCCCCGACGGCGCCGCTCCTGACGCAGCAGGGAATGATCGTCGGAACGATTCACTACATGTCGCCCGAGCAGGCTCTCGGCAAGCCTCTCGATCCGCGCACCGACATCTTCTCCCTCGGCATCGTGCTCTACGAAGGCGCCACCGGCAACCTTCCTTTCCGCGGCGAGACCATCACCGACACCATGACCCAGATCATTCGCGACGAGCCGCGCGATGCCGCGGTGGCGAATCCAAAGATTTCGCCGGGTCTCGCGAGCATCATCCAGCGCTGCCTGCGAAAAAATCGCGAGGAGAGATTTGCGACCGCAACCGATCTCGCCCAGGCGCTGGAGCGACAACTCGGACGCGCTTCGACGACGCCATATGCCGCGGAGCCGACAGTGCTCACCGGCTCGAAGCTCAAGACCGTGAACGAGCCGCGACGATCGCAAGCGGCCTGGGTGTGGGCGATGGTCAGCTTCGTCGTTGTCGTAGGACTTGTCGGCTGGTACGCGAAAGGGCACCGTGGAGCGCCGGCGCCTGTACCGCCGCCTCCACCTGCACAGACCACGGTCAGTGTGGCGGCGGGAGCCTCGCCCGCCGTTGAGCCGGCGAGGGCGCCGGCTCCCACACCGACGGCGCGCGAGCATTTCCAAACTGGCGAGACGGCGCTCCTGAATCGCAATTTCCCGAAGGCGATCGAGCAATATCAACTCGCCCTCGATCAGAAAGAGCAGCTCGAACAGCGCGAGCGCGAGCTCGCGCACCTCGGAATCGCGATCGCGATGCATCAGCGAGTCCGGGCCGAGGAGATCGCGCGCCGGATTTCGCGCCAGTGGCCCGATGATCCCGATCTGCAGCGGATCCGCAGCGAGTTTGGCGAGCGGCGGCGACCGAGACAGTGATCGATCCGATCGCGCTGGCGCGACAACTCATCGATATTCCGTCGCCGACCGAGGAGGAAGGCGCGGTGGGAGAGTTCCTCGAGGCGGAAATGTCGCGCTTCGGATTTCAAACCCGGCGCTACGCCGTGACCGCTTCACGTTTCAATGTCTACGCATCTGCAGGCGGCCGTCCGCGCGTGGTGATCAACTCGCACATCGACACCGTCCCGCCCTGGTTTGCCTCGCGCGAAGATGCAACGAATCTCTACGGCCGGGGAGCGTGTGACACCAAGGGTGTGATCGCGGCGATGATCGCCGCAGGTTTGCGGTTGCGCGAGCGAAACATTCGCGACTTCGCGTTTCTCTTCGTGGTCGGTGAGGAAACAGACTCGATTGGTGCGAAAACCGCCAATGGTCAGCTGGCCGATCTCGGATCGGAATTCGTTTTGGTGGGCGAGCCGACGCAATCGAAATTCGCGCGAGCGTCCAAGGGCGCGCTGACCGTTTTCCTTCGTTTCGAGGGCGTCGCGGCGCACTCCGCTTATCCCGAGCGCGGCGATTCCGCGATCAAGAAGATGCTCGCCGCGATCACGGCGATCGAAGCCACCGACTGGGGATCGCACGAAATCCTCGGCAATGCCACCGTGAATGTCGGCGTCGTCCGCGGCGGCGAAAAGCCGAACATCGTCCCGGCGGTTGCGGAGTGCGAAATGATGTTCCGCACCGTCGACGACCACGAAATCGTGCGCGCGAAATTGGAGAAGCTCCTCGACCGTTTCGGCGGCAAGATCACGATGGCGCGTGGAAACGCGCCGCAATTCATGATCGTGCCGGAGGGAGCACCGTCGACGGTGGTCGCCTTCAATACCGACATCCCGCACCTGAGCAACCTCGGCAAGCCGCTGCTGTTCGGGCCGGGCTCGATTCTCGATGCGCACGGCGCAAACGAATACATCGTCAAGCGCGAGTTGTTAGACGCAGTGGATGTTTACAGCAAGACGGTTGCTGAGTTGCTGAGTTGCTTAGCAACCGAGCAACCCAGCAACCGAGCAACCGATG
The DNA here is from genome assembly GCA_035636095.1 of Thermoanaerobaculia bacterium. GTDB lineage: Bacteria > Acidobacteriota > Thermoanaerobaculia > Gp7-AA8 > Gp7-AA8 > Gp7-AA10. The sequence goes on along the minus strand of DASPZU010000009.1, from coordinate 25,978 downwards.
CCAAAGCTCAATGAAGAAATCTATCTGATTGCCGCGCTTCGCACGGCGATTGTGGAGCGCGTTTGATCCGCTTCACCGATTCGCACTGTCACCTCACCATGGCCGATGCCGATCCTGCGCTCGCTCGCGCGCGCGGGCAGAACGTGCGCGGATTCATTGTTCCAGCCACGAAGCTGGGCGATGCGCCGCAGGCTCTCACCATTGCGCAGCTCAATGCCGATGTGTGGGCGGCGGTCGGGTTTCATCCCCACGAGGCGCGAGATTGCGACCAGGCCGCGTTTCAAAAGATCGAGAAACTCGCCACCGAGCCTCGTGTCGTCGCGATCGGCGAGATCGGTCTCGACTACCACTACATGCATTCGCCGCGCGAGAAGCAGATTGAAGTTTTCGAAAAGCACATCGCTCTGGCCAAGAGCCTCGATAAGCCGATCATCGTGCACAACCGCGAATCGAACGACGACCTGCTGAAGATCCTGCCGGAGGGCAAGGGCGTCCTGCATTCGTTCACGGAGTCGTATCAGATGGCCAGTCAGCTCATCGACCGAGGCTACTTCATTTCATTTTCCGGGATCGTGACTTTTCGAAGTACCGAGACGCTGCGCGATTGCGCGCGCCGACTGCCTCATGATCGCGTTCTGATCGAGACCGATACGCCTTATCTCGCGCCGGTCCCGTTTCGCGGGAAAGACAACGAGCCGGCCTTCGTGATCAAGATCGCCGAGCTGCTGGCGTCGTTGTGGAAGGTGCCGCTGGAGGTGGTGGCCGAGACCACCACACAAAATTTCGAGCGCGCGTTCGGCGTTAGACTGCCGCAATGATCGCCTCTCACCCGGCCCTTCGGGCCACCCTCTCCCCGCTGACGCGGGGCGAGGGATCTGGCAGTTGCCGCGACGCGGCGGATGAGGGGCGATGACCACCGCACCAGACCTCTCGGTCGTTTTCCCCGTTTTCAATGAGGAAGAAAACGTTCCGATCCTGCTCGACGAAATCGCGGCCGCGCTGCGCGATAAGCCGTGGTCGTACGAGATGGTTGCGGTCGATGACGGTTCGGTCGATCGGAGTCTTGCCGTCCTGCAGCAGAGCCGCGCCAGATATCCGAATCTGCGCGTCCTGACCTTCGAGAAAAACAGCGGACAGACGGCGGCCCTCGACGCCGCCTGGCGCGCTGCCAAGGGCAAATACGTCGTTTCGCTGGACGCCGATCTGCAAAATGACCCGGCCGACATTCCGATGATGATGCGCAAGCTCGAGGAGAGTGGCGCCGACATGGTCATCGGCGTCCGTGTGAATCGTCAGGACTCCTTCGCGAGAAAGATTCAGTCGCGGGTCGGCAACGGTGTCCGCAACTGGATCACCGGCGATCGCATCACCGACACCGGCTGTTCGCTCAAGCTCGTGAAACGCGACGCCATCGATCGAATCGCGCTGTACAACGGAATGCATCGCTTTTTGCCGACCCTCGTGCGCATGCGAGGTCGCAAAGTGATCGAGGTTCCCGTCAATCATCGCGTGCGAAAGTTTGGAGTCTCGAAGTACGGTGCCATGAATCGCGCATTTCGCGGCCTGGTCGATTGCCTGGCCGTGCGCTGGATGTCGAAGCGCATGCTGAACTACAAATTGAAAGACGAAGCATGACGCTCGACCAGGCCTGGCTCACCTTCGGTCTCCTCGGCCAGTTCATTTTCGGCGCGCGCTTCATCGTGCAGTGGATCGCTTCCGAGAAAAAGCGTGAAAGCCACATTCCGATCGTCTTCTGGTACCTGTCCATCGTGGGAGGAATCATCACGACCGCCTATGCCATTCATAAACGCGACATCGTCTTCATCATCGGGCAAGGGGCCGGGCTGATGGTCTACATCCGCAACCTGATGCTCATCTATCGTGCTGAACGAAGAACAACGCCAACGGCTGCTGAGACTCGCCCGAACGTCGATTGAGTCGACGCTCGACGGCCGTCCTACGGAGGTTCGCGCGGACGACTACGACGAAGATCTGCGCCGTCCCGCCGGCGCGTTCGTGACGCTGCGAACGAAACGGGGGGATCTGCGCGGCTGCATCGGATCGATCCGGGCCATGGAGCCGCTGTATCGCGCCGTCGCGACCAGCGCCGTCTCGGCCGCCTTTCGCGATCCGCGATTTTTTCCAGTGCGCAAGGATGAGATGCCGCAGCTCGACCTCGAGATCTCCGTGATGGGACCGATCGAGCCGGTCCGCGACGTCAGCGAAATCGAGGTCGGCCGGGACGGCCTCATCATCAGCCGAGGAACGTTCGCGGGGCTGCTGCTGCCTCAGGTGGCCACCGAATATGGCTGGGACCGCCAGACATTCCTCGATCAAACCTGCGTCAAGGCCGGCTTGCCGCCCGGGGCGTGGCGAGCTGAAGAGACGCGGATCGAAAAATTTTCTGCTGAGGTCTTCGGCGAGTAAATCACTATTTCTCAGGCACTTCGGTCAAAGTCCCCAAGCCTTACCTTGCCAAATCTGGCATAAGCGCACCGCACCTCGCGTTGTGAATGCGACTCAGAGAGTAGCAATTTATTTTCAGCGAAATAACTTGGAGCTATGAAGAAAAATATCCTCGTGGATTCCCTGTCGTCTCGCTCCGCGAACATGCGCCGGCGCGCTGAGCGCCACCGCGTGATTCGCGCTGTGGGCGCTCGTGCGCTCGCCACCGTGGCACTAGGAACCGCCCTGTCGATTGGGGGAGCCACGGAAGTCCTCCAGCACGTCCATTTCCTCGTGCAGAAGGACCTCGACTCGGTCCGTATCGTCAAGGACGACGGCCATCACGCTCAGGTGGTGGCGAAGCTCAGCGACGGCTTTGCCGCCAATTCGCTGTTCAAACTCTCTCGCGTTCTTCCCGAACGCGTCGTCACGCAGCGCATCGCGCTTTACGACGACAAATGGCTTCCAGCCGAGAAGATCGAGCTGGTTCCGCAGCCGAAGACCGATCTCTTTCACGTGGAAATGGCCCGGATCAGCACAGCCATCCGCCGCGATTTCCTCCAGAACGCGCTCCCCTTCGGCGGCCTGATTCACGAAAAAGCGCAGAAATACGATGTCGATCCGGCGCTGGTGGCAGCGGTCGTCGAGACGGAATCTCGCTTTCATCGCACTGCGCGATCGCCTGTAGGCGCGCAGGGCCTCATGCAACTCATGCCCCGAACCGGCCGCTGGCTGGGAGCGACGAACCTCTACGATCCGGAGCAGAACGTCGACGCCGGCGTGAAATACCTGAAGTATCTCCAGGGCCGTTTCGACGGAAACCTGAAGAACGCCATCGCGGCCTACAACGCCGGCGAGGGTAACGTCGAGCGCTACGGCGGCGTGCCGCCCTTTCAGGAAACGCGTTCTTACGTGAAAAGGGTCATGACGCGCTATCAGCAGCGCAAGAAGCAGTTCCAGCAGCTCGACGGGGCGGCGGGAGCCGTTACCACGGCCGATGGCGCTGTGACACTTCGCTAAAATCAATTCCCACCGGCACTTGACCGTTGTCCGCTGTTGAGCTAACGTTGTAACGCTCGACAATTTTATGGGAGGGAAGATGGTCAGTGTGCGTCGGGTGGCTCCCATTCTCTTTTTAGCGGTGGCGACTGCCGTGTGGGCCGCGCCTCAAGCGGCGACCAAGACAGACACGCAGGCGCCCGCGACTACCACGAAAACTGCGACATCGCCGGCGAAGAAGACGGCGAAAGCGCCGGCGTCGACGACGAGCCCAGCTCCGACTCCGACTCCTGCGCCTACGACGACGAGTCCTGCGACAAAGAAGACAACCGCGAAGACAACTGCGGCGACGTCCACGACAACGCAGGCGCCAGCTCCGAAGTCGACGACGGCGAAAACGACGACGCCGAAAGCGGCCACAAAAAAAGCAGCGAAGCCTGCTGAGAAAAAAGCGGCTGAAAAGCCAGCCGCAAAGAAAGCAACCGAGAAGAAACCTGCCGAGAAAACGGCGGCGAAAGTAAAATCAACGCGCCCGCCGAAGAATCTCCACAAAGTTGGCGATCACTGGACGCCATACAACCCACCCGATCCGGCCACCTATCCCGCCGGTGCGAAGACCTACACCATCAAGCCCGGCGACACGCTGTGGGCCCTTGCGACACAGTTCTACAACAACGGCTACATGTGGCCCCAGCTTTGGGAAGCGAACACCTGGATCACCGATGCGCACTGGATTTATCCCGGCGACGTTCTTCTGGTCGAGGGGGAAATCGCGCAACAGGCGGAGGGTGGTGGAACGACCGGGGCTGCCGGGACCGGAGCGGGCGGCGGCAAGACTGCGGCAGGCGGAACGCTTGGCGAAACGACCGGCACTCCTCTCGGAGGCCAGATCGTGCGACCGATCGTCACCGCTGCCGACTCTCTCGGCGGGACGGCGGGCCCGGTTCCTCTGGCCGAGGAATCTGACATCTACTGCTACGGCTACATCGGCGATCCCAACGAGCCGTTGCCCAATGCGATCGGTGGGTGGGAAGACGCCGAGCTGCGCTATCAACCGGGCGCAGACGTTCAATCGATCGACGGATCGGAAGGCGATCTGGCGTTCATCGACGGCGGTTCGTCGACCGGACTCACTGCCGGCGAGACTTACATCCTGGTCATGCCACGCGCTTTGATTAAACACCCGGCGAACCACTACAACATCATCGGACGGCAATATGACTACGTCGGTCAGGTGAAAGTTCTCTGTGTCGACGGCGAGCGTTCGCGCGGAATCATCACGCGTTCATGCGCCGAAGTTCCGGTGGGCGCACGACTGAAGCCGATGCCGCAGCTTCCGATTCCGCTGGCGCGCATACCGGCCATGCCGGCGTTCTGCGATCCGGCCAGCGGTAAGCGAAAAGGTTTCATCATCAGCTCCCAGGGAGGCGACTGGCTGGAAGCGCTCGGCGAGGGCTATCTTGTCCAGATCAACCTCGGCCGTGACGATCAGGTTTTGCCCGGCGAATTCCTCACCGTCTTTCGTTACAATCCGCCCGAGGGCCAGCGCCAGGTCCTGGGCGAGCTGGCCGTGCTGACCGCGGAGAGCCACACCGCGACCGCAAAGATCGTCCTCATGCGCTTCAACATGCACATCGGAGACGGCGTCGAGATCCGGTAAGCAGTCACCCTGAGCCGCAAAGACGGCGAAGGATCTCGTCAAAGGAGATCCTTCCCCCGCTCCGCGGGGTCAGGATGACGCATCACCCGTTTTGATAGAATCGCCCGTCCGGGTCCATAGCTCAGCGGTCAGAGCTACCGGCTCATAACCGGCAGGTCCCAGGTTCGAATCCTGGTGGACCCACCAGGAGCGTGATGCGGCGTCTCACTTTGCGAATCAAAAAGCATCCAGCCATCAAGGCGTTCCGCGACCGGAACGCCTTTCGTGTTTTTGGAGGGACTGTTGAATCCGGACGTTGAAAGACTATGGGAACTGCAAACTGTCCTGTCGCAGCTCGGCGACCGTGAAAAACAGCTGACCACCAAGCCCGAATCGTTCGCAGCCGTCGATCGCGAATGGCAAACGGCGAACGATGAGATGACCGGGCTCAGACAATCGATCGAACAGCTCTCCAGGGAGCACCGGCGCGTCGACGGCGAGCTTTCCGATCACCAGGAGCTGCTCAAGAAATATCAAGGGCAGTTGATGCAGGTGAAAAATCAGCAGCAATACGCCGCGGCGTGGAAAGAGATCGATTCCACGCGCAAACAGGTCAAGGAGCTGGAAGAGGCCGAGCTGAAAGCGATGTCGGAGATCGAATCGCTGCAGAGCGATCTCAATCAAAGGGAGTCGGGAAGCGCCGACCTGAAATCGCGCTGGGACCAGGCGCACGCCGCGTGGCAGCATTCGTTAGGCGATCTGCGGATCGAGGTCGAGAAGCTGAAGGAGCGGGTGACGTCGATCGAGGGTCAACTGTCCGACCGGCTCAAACGCGAGTTCTACCAGATCTTCAAGCAGCGGCAGAACGTGGCGGTGGCGCGCGTGGTGAACGACTCCTGCAGCGCCTGCCGGACGCGCATTCGTCCGGCTCTCTTTCAGCAGCTCAAGCGGGGTGAGCTGGTGCGCTGCGAGGGCTGTCATCGCATCCTCTATCTGGAGAGGCCGCAGTCCTGAAGGTGACCGCCTATGTCGATGGCGCGTCGCGCGGCAATCCCGGTCCGGCCGGCTACGGGGTCTACATGACCACCGACTCCGGCACCATCATCGAAGTCTCCGGCTACCTGGGCATCACCACCAACAATGTCGCGGAGTACTCCGGCCTTCTCGAGGCGCTTACTCTCGCCCGCGAAGAAGGGGCCACCGATGTCGAGATCGTCTCCGATTCGCTGCTTCTGGTGAATCAGATGCTGGGGAAATTTCGCGTCAAACACGAGAATCTGGTACCGCTGTACAAGAAAGCGCGAGGCCTCGCGAGTTACTTTCCTGATTTTTCGATCCGCCACACGCTCCGCGCGGGAAACAAAGAGGCCGATCGCCTCGCGAATCTGGCGGTCGATCGCGGCCAGGGGCGTTATGTGGAGAAGCATCGTGACGATCGCTGAGAATCTCGCGGCGGTCGAGGCCAGGATCCGTGCTGCCTGCGATCGGGCCGGGCGCAACCGCAGCGACGTCACGCTGGTTGCCGTTTCGAAGACCTTCGGCTCCGATCGCATCGATGAGGCCATTGCCGCGGGCGTCACGCACATCGGCGAAAATCGCGTGCAGGAAGCGCGGGACAAGAAACCGCAGGTCCGCAACAGCGCGCGATGGCACCTCATCGGTCATCTGCAGTCCAACAAAGCAAAGGATGCGGTGCGGATTTTCGACGTGATCGAAACAGTCGACTCTGTCGATCTGGCGCAGAAGATCGCTCGCGCCTCCGAGGCGCCGCGGGAGGTGTTGCTGCAGGTGAACCTCGGCGACGAGGAGCAGAAGAGCGGCGTCGCGCCCCAGGACGTAGACAATATGGTAAAGCAAATACGTACTATTAATAATATACAATTAATCGGACTAATGTCCATTCCCCCCATCGGCGATCCGCGCAAGCACTTCTACCGGCTGCGAGGAATTCGCGATCAGGTGGGACTCCGCCACCTGTCGATGGGGATGAGCGAGGACTTCGAGATCGCGATCGAGGAAGGGTCGACCATCGTGCGCATCGGGCGCGCGATTTTCGGGCCTCGAGGTTGAGGATGCCGCTCTTGCTGGTCCTGTATCAGACCATCTGGTGGATTCTGGAGGTGATCCAGTGGGTGGTGGTGGTATGGGTCATCATTTCGTGGATTGTCTTTTTTGCGTCCCAAACGTCGTTTCGATGGCGCAACCGCGCCGCCTACAGCATCCTCAATCAGCTCAACGACATCTTCGGCCGGATGGCCTGGCCGTTCCTCCGACCGTTCCGCCGGCTGTTGCCGCCCCATAAGACGGCCGGCATTGACTGGTCGCCTCTGCTGCTTCTTTTGGCGATTTTCATCATCCGGCAACTGGTCGGGCTTATACTTTTTCCAAGGTAAAGTGCCGGGAGGGCGTCCATGCCGAACCTCACACCGCTCGAAATCCAAAAACAGATTTTTGCACGCAAGCTGAAGGGATTCGATCCCGACGAGGTCCGTGCCTATCTGCAGATGGTCGCGGAAGAGATCGAGGTGCTCATCAAGGACGTCGACCGCCTTTCGCGCGAGAACGTCATGTTGCGCGAAGACCTCGACGATCACAATCAACGCGAGCGGATTCTGAAGGACACGCTGCTGTCGGCGCAGAAGGTCTCCGAAGACGTGAAGGCGAACGCCCGCAAGGAAGCGGAGCTGATCGTCAAAGACGCCGAGCTTCTCTCCGAGCGCCTGGTGTCGCAGGCCATGAGCCGCGTGGCCGACCTCGAGAAAACGATTCAGGACCTGAAAGTCGAGCGACGCTCGGCGCGCAACAAGCTGCAGGCCACCATGGACACGGTCCAGCATCTCCTGATGCTCGATGCCGAGCAGGAAGCGAACGAGCTTCCCATCACGTCGATGTATCGCGCCAAGAGTGAGTAGCGCTCTACTCATTCGCAATCTCTCGCAAATCGCCACACCCACCGGCCGGGCCGGCGTCCGCGGCGCAGCCATGCGCAAGCTGGCCGTCCACGAAAAGTCGGTGATCGTGGTGCGCGACGGGCGGATCGATTACGTCGGGCCCGAGCGCCGCACCGACTTTCCCATCACCGAGGATTTCGACGCCCGGAAGGCGACCGCCATTCCGGGCTTCGTCGACTCGCACACCCATCTGCCCTGGGCCGGCTATCGCGAATCGGAATTCAATCGCAGGCTGCAGGGTGAAACCTACGAACAGATCGCAGCGTCGGGCGGCGGAATCGCCTCGACCGTGCGCGCGACACGCGCGGCCACCGAAAAACAGCTTGTCGACAACATCCTCGAGCGCGCGCGAACGATGGCGCGCCACGGCACGACCACCGCCGAAGCGAAGAGCGGATACGGACTCAACGTTGCCGATGAGATCAAACAGCTGCGCGCAATTCGCACGGCAAACGAAAGCTCACCGGTGCAACTCGTTCCGACCTGTCTGGCCGCGCACGACTTTCCCCCCGAACGACGCGACCCGTCCTATGTCGATCAGATCGTCGATGCCATCCTGCCCGCGGTCGCAAAGGAGAAGCTCGCGAATTTCTGCGATGCCTTTATCGAGCGCGGGGCGCTCAGCCGCGAGCAGGGCCAGCGCGTCCTTCGCGCCGGTCTGGCACTCGGCCTTCGTCCGCGCGTGCACGCCGATGAATTCAGCGACGGCGACGGCGCGGCGCTCGCGGCCACACTCGGCGCTGCGTCGGCCGATCATCTGATGCACATCTCAGAAAAGGGGATGGCCGCGCTGGCAGGATCGAGCACGATCGCGAATCTTCTTCCGGCCACCAGCTTCTTTCTGATGTCGCAGCGCTACGCGCCCGCCCGCGCGCTCATCGATGCCGGCGCCATCGTGTCGCTCTCCACCGATTGCAATCCCGGATCGTCGATGACCGAGTCGATGAGCATGGTCATGCAGCTCGCGACCCTGCAGATGAAGATGACCGTGGAAGAATCGCTGACCGCCGCGACGCTGAACGGCGCGGCATCGCTGGGCCTGGCGCACGAGACCGGCTCGATCGAGGCTGGCAAGCGCGCCGACATCGTCCTCCTCGAGGCGCCCAACTACCTGCACCTCGTCTATCACTTCGGCGTCAACCTGGTGCGCGACGTGTTCCGCGACGGCGCTTTGGTTTCCGGATGACACTGGCGCTCGCCGCAATCCTTGCGCTTCAAGGCTGGAAAACGCTTCAGCCAGGCGTCGAGTTCACAACGGCTGGCACTCTCTACATCGTGCGCGTCGACCCGAATCAGGCGGCGCTCGATGTTGCGCTGGCCTCCGAGGAAGGGGCGGCACGGACGGCGTTGGAGTGGTCCCGCCACGCCCATATGTCGATCGTCATCAACCTGGGCATGTTTCAATCCGATCAGCGGTCCAACGTCGGCTACCTGCGTCATGGCTCGCATCTCAACAATCCGCGCTTCAACAACTACCGGTCAGTGCTGGCCGCAAATCCGGGCATACTGTGGCTCGATTTCGACCCGGCAAAACGAACCGTTGATCTGACGCGATACAACGTCGTCGTCCAGAACCTGAGGCTGATCGCCGCCAATCGCAACAACGTCTGGTCGCCGAGCAATCGCCGTTGGAGTGAGGCAGCTCTGGCTGAGGATTCCCGCGGGCGGGTGCTGTTTCTCTTCTCTCGCGTGCCCTACAGCATGCGGGAGTTCAACGAGCGAATCCTCAAACTTCCACTCGACATCACCCGTGCGATGCACCTCGAAGGAGGTCCGGAGGCGAGCTTGTCGATTCACGCTGGCGGCGTCGATCTCGATCTTTGCGGCAGTTACGAAACCGGCTTCCTTGAAAACGGCAGCAACGAGCATCAGTGGCCGATTCCGAACGTGTTAGGCGTCATTGGGGCCAGATCGCCGTGACGTCGTTGGCCGCGTTAGTCACGGTCCAAAAGGCCCACAAACGGAGACCGGGCGTCACCGGCTCGACGTCGATGTTGAAATTGAACGCCTGCGATGCGGCTGCCGGAAACACTTGCGCAAGGTCGAACTCGGCGTACGCGGGCGTGGGAATTGGCGTGCTCGTTCCCACGACGTGGGTCACGTGCAAAATCACGATGGCCGAGTCGAGCGGCGGGCCGATCAGCTGGATCCAGGGCCGGATCGAAACCTGGACCTGCGCGCCTTCGTTGGAATCGGGATCGTAAACGCGAACACGAGCGCGATTGCCGCCTCCCATCGCGACATGGGGTAAGGTAACTGTGGAATCCGAAAATCGCGCTCGCGAACGATCGGAATCGCTGTACCGATCCCATTGATTGGATTTCGCGGAACAGCCCCGATTTCCAGCCGCAACACGAGTTTGTCAGCCTCCTCGGCCGGCGCCATCAGAAGGAGACCGCCCGGCGCGGTGTTGAGTGCCAACCATCCAAATTGACCGGCCGGAATTGCGTCGGCAAAGCATCCCTCCGGAATCGGACAAAGAATGGCGAAGGGGACGCCGGGACTTCGAAAGGATTGCGACATTTTGTTGATGATGGCGAGGCCCGATTGCCACCGTGTGCCCTGGCCCGGTCCGTTGTACAAAACCGGGATGAGAATTTTCTGATCGGCGGCTTCAGCGCTCGCCGCGATCAGCAGAAGCAGGAGAATTTTTTTCATAAAAGGCGCAGATCTTCTCATACAGCTTCGCGCCGATCGAGCTCTTCGCTTCGAACGTGCATCCGCCGATATGCGGCGTGAGGATGAGGCGCGGATCGTCGGGAAATCCGGTGACCGGCGGCTCGGGGTCGAAGACGTCGAGCGCCAGTCCGGCCAGGTGATTCGATTGGAGCGATTCGAGAGCTGCCTTCTGATCGAGAACTTCGCCCCGTGCGGTGTTGATCAGGATCGAGCCGCGCGGCATCAACTTCAGTTGTGAAGCGCCGATCATCCTTCGCGTCTCGGCAGTCAGCGGAACGTGCAAGGTCAGGATATCGCTGGTCTGCAGCAGGTCGTTGAGTGACCACACACGATTTGCAACGCCAAAGTCGCTGATGTATGGATCGACCGCCGACACGGGCATGCCGAAAACGCTTGCGAGTCGAGCGACACGCCCGCCGACCTGGCCGAGTCCGACCACGCCGAGGCGATGGTGACGGAGCTCGTGGCGCGTGGCGCAATCGTCGCGATTCCAAAGGCCGCGAACGATCTCCCGCGTGTAAGCAGGGACGGTCCGCGTCAGTGTGATCATCAGGCCGATGACCAGCTCCGCGACCGCATCGGCATTCGCGCCCGGCAAATTCAGAATCGTGATTCGGCGAGCGTCAGCGGCAGCGTGATCGATGTTGTCCGTGCCGCTCGTCCCCTGGGCGATCAGCTCGAGGCCAGGGGCGGAGTCGATGACGCGGCGCGTCACGCGGTTGAAGGAGCGCGTGACCAGAATCTCGCACGCGCCCACAATCGCCGCCAGCTCCTCCTCGGTCCGTACCGGGCGATCGATGATTTCGAACCGTCCGTCGGCTGCCGCGCGCTGGTGGAACGAACGATCGACGTCGGCGGCGATCAGAAGCTTCTTCGGCACGCTTTCAGTCTAAACTCAGGCCGCTTGCGTCCGCTCCGCAAACATCGGGTCGCGCTCATCGCGCTGGCGGTCTATCACTTCGCATTTTTCTTTCCCACGCTGTTCATGCATCGCATCCTGTCGCCCAACGATGTCTTCTACAACTTCGATCCGTGGTCGACGGTAAGGTCGGTGGAAGCGCAAAACTCACTGCTCAATGATCCGCCCACGTCGTATTTCACCTTGATGTCGCTGCTGAAGCACGATTGGCGCGCATTTCATTGGAACCCGTATGTCGCGAGCGGGGTCCCGGGTTTCGGCTCCTCGGCTTCCGCGGTTTTGTCGCCATTCATTCTCCTTCCGACGCTGGTGCTGCCGCTGGCATGGGTTTACACCGGAATCATTTTTCTCAAGCTCAACGTCGCGTTCTGGTTTACGTATCTCTGGCTTCGCGAAGAGCGACTCGGAAAAGGGGCCGCTGCAGTCGGCGCAATCCTGTTCGCCGCCTCGGGAGCACTTGCGGTGCGTTGGCTGTGGCAGACCACCAACGCCGCCGCATTGTTTCCCGCGCTGCTATGGATCGCCAGGCGAAGACACACGCCGTTCTGGGTCATTTTCGTGATCGCGCTGGCGTACGCGCTGGCAGGATTTCCCGCCTCGATGGCCTATGGCGCCTGGCTGGCGGTCATCTACGCATTGATCAGACCGCGTCTACGGCCGATCGCAACAGCGATCATGGCAACGATGCTCGCCCTTCTCATCGCCGCGCCGTCGCTCGTTCCGTTCTTTCAGTTTGTGCGTCGCAGTGGCTATCTATCGACACGGTCGAACGCTTCGCTGGAGCACGCGTTCCCGGTTCGCCATATCGCGAGCTTCGTGAGTCCCGATCGGCTCGGCAATCCGGCATACCACAATTGGAATGGTGACGGCGCTCTGGGCATCCTCAACAACTACGTCGAAGCCACCGTGTACCTCGGACTGATTGCCATCCCGCTCTCGCTGATCGCGATCGCGAATCGCCGAGCGCGGTCGCGATGGTTCTGGCTTGCCACCGCCGCGATTGCGCTGGCGTGCATGTTCGGCGTCACTCCCATCGTGCGGGTCATCGGCGCGCTGCCGGGATTCAAGTACTCACCCCTCACGCGACTGCAAATCGTGCTGCCATTGGCGACCGCGTATCTGTCGGCCGCCGGTTGCGCGCTGCTGGCGCGACGCTGGCGTCTGCTCGTTCCCGCCGCGCTGGCGGTCATCGCGGCCGGCGACCTGGCCGTCTTCGCAGGCCGGTTTTATCCCTACCTCGAGCCCGCGGTCGCGATGCCGCCCTCCACGCCGCTGGTGGCGTTCCTGCAATCGCAGCCGAGACCGTTTCGCATCGCTCCGTTTTTCATCACACTCTGGCCCAACACCTCGGAGCTCTACGAATTGGAGGATGTGCGCAGCCACTTCTCGTCGGAGGCCAAGTATCGTCGTCTCCTGGGTCGTATTGATCCGACGTCGTTTGCGAACAACTCCACAGTCATCGGGTTCAACAGCCTGAAATTCGATTTCGCCGACCCACTGACCTCGATGCTCGGCGTGCGCTACTACGTCGAGAAGCGCGACATCGACATCATCAAGTGGACGACGTTTCGAAACACGGTGCTGGCCGGAAAGCCGACCACGATTCTTCCCGGCGCTCTGATCCAGCAATCCATCCGGATCGATGCCGGGCCGTTTTACGCGATCGAGCTGCCGATCCACCTCGCGGAGGAGATCGGACCCAATCCGCGGATCGTCGTCACGCTTCTTCGCGGCAACACGGTGTTGTCCGGCCGTGCATTCACGCCCTCCGACATCAAGGTCATGAACAAGATGTACGTGCCGGTGCGTCCTTTCGCGCGCGCCGGCGATACGCTGACGTTGCGGGTGGAGTCGATCGGAATCCGCGGCGAGATTGTGGTCTACGGGCGGGTGACCGTTCCGGTGGTCTTCGATCGCGAGCTGCCCGACGCGCGGATTTTTCGGAACGCCTCGGAGCTGCCGCGGTTCTGGTCGGTCTCGCGGCTGCGGAAGATGAGCGAAGACGCATTGATACAGACAAAGAACATCGATTTTTCGCAGGAGGCCATCGTAGACAGCGGAGGGCCGCTGTCCTCCACCGGACTCGGGAACGTCAAACTTCTCAGTTATCGCGAGGATGAGCAAAAAATCGAGGTCGATGGCCCGACGTTTCTGGCCTCATCCGAAAAATTGACGCCCGAGCTGCGCGTGACGATCGATGGTCGCGACGCGAAGCCGGTCGAGATCAACATGCTGTTCGCGGGCGTGAGTGTGCCGGCCGGCAGGCATGAAGTGATTTTCTCGCGTCGGATCGGGCGGGGGTGGTGGTGGCTGTCTGCGGTCGCCGCGATGGCCGCGATGGCATTGTCGGTCATCGACGTCGTGCGACGATGATGATCTGGTAAGCAAAAAGGCCGCGCCAGATCCGCGTCACGATGGTGAGGATGCGTTCGCACAGGCGCAGGAACAACTCCGGCGCGCGCGGCATGATGAGGCGGACAGGCACCGACGAGCCGCGGATGGCCACGATCCGAAATCCTGCGCTTTCGATTTCACGCTTGATCGCGCGCATGGTGTAAAAGCGGAGGTGCGACGAGTCGAGAATGCCGCGCTCGCGATACTCGAAAATCCCGAACAGCAGTCCGATGCGGACCGTCACATTGGCGATGTTCGGCACGGAAATGAAGACGTGTCCCTGGTGAGAGAGCGACTGGCGCACGCACTGCAGCAATGACCGGGGATCGCGCAGGTGTTCGAGGATGTCGGCGAGCACGATCGCGTGCGCGTGGTTGGGAAGGCGCCTCACAGTTTCCAGATCGGTGATCACCGCCTGATCGAAGTGCTTGCGCAGGTCGCCGATGCGGTCGACGTCGCATTCGAATCCGATCGTGCGCTTGAATCGGCTCCGCAGGGCCTCGCCCAGCTCTCCGCCGGCGGCACCGAGGTCGAGAAGGGTGTTCGCTCCGTCGGAAAAGCGGCTGATCAGATCGATCAGGATGCGGTGACTGCTGCCTTCGAAGTCCTTGAATGTGTAGACGTTCGGCATCAGTACTCCGACCACGGCTTGCCGTTGGAGTCGGTGCCGGGAGCGTTGCTGCGAACGTCGACGATGCCGGACGCCACCAGCAGCAGCGCTTTTCGAAATTCATCCTGGCGGACCGGCGCTTCGGTGACAACGCGCCAATCGGCCTGGCCGGTCACCGGATCTTTTGGAATGCTGCCGAGATACCTGGGAACGAGCTCCTTCAGCATGGTGGGCGGCCGTTTTTTGTCGACGCGAAAATCGCGAATCGCTTTGCGCATCTCGGCCAGATTCTGCCGCATGATCGCGCCGGTCGGCGGATGGGGCCGTCCGCACGCGGCGACGATGGCAATCGCGGCGGCAACAGCCACTCTCTTCTTCACTACGTGATGCCGACTTCGCTGTTGTCGCCCAGCATGAATCGATACGCCGCCGGCTTGCGATGCGTGCGGGTGATCTTCACGTTTTTTCCGATCAGGCTGGCCTCGATGCGGCCTTCGACGTACGAGATCATCGAGTTCTCGAGGACGATCGAATTCTCGATTTCGCAGTTCTCGAGCAGGCAGCCGTTTCCGATCGATGTGTAGGGACCGACGTAGGCGTGCGTGATGCGTGCGCCGGCTCCGATGATCGAAGGCCCGCGCACGACGGAGTCGACGATCTGCGCTCCATCCTCCACAAAAACTTTGCCCTCGATCGAAGTCGTGCCTTCGATCCTGCCGCGCACGACGCGATCGAATGTATCCAGCACCGTGCGATTGGCCTCCAGCATGTCCTCGATTTTCCCGGTGTCCTTCCACCACCCCTGCACGATGTGCGGATGCACGGTGAATTTGTGATCGAGCAGCCACTGGATGGCATCGGTGATTTCGAGCTCGCCCCGCTTGGACGGTTTGATGGCCTTGGCAGCGTCAAAAATGTTTTCGTCGAACATGTACACCCCCACCAGCGCCAGATCGGACTTCGGCTGGGCGGGCTTCTCGGTGAGCCTGACCACCCGTCCTTCCGCCGACAGCTCCGCCACGCCGAACTGCGACGGATTGGGCACCTTGGTGAGAAGAATCTCGCTGTTGCAATCGAGCGAGCGATATTCCTGCACCAGCGGCGTGATGCCGTGCTGCAGCAGGTTGTCACCGAGGTACATGACGAAGGGCGAGTCGCGGAGAAAGGATTCGGCGGTCAGGACGGCGTGCGCCAGTCCGCGAGGGGCATCCTGCTCGATGTAGCAGACGTTCGCGCGGAACTTCGAGCCGTCGCCAATGCAATCGCGGATCTCGTCGCCGGTCTCGGGCGACACGATGATGGCGATGTCTTCGATGCCGGCCGCCACGATCGCTTCGATACCGTAGACCAGAACGGGCTTGTTCGCGACCGGGATCAACTGCTTGGCGGAGGTGTACGTGAGCGGGCGCATGCGCGTGCCCTTCCCGCCCGACAGGATCAAACCCTTCATCGTTCCGTTGTGTGACATCGAAGTCCTGAGTCCTGAGTCCTGAGTCCTGAGGGGCGGTTGGGACTCAGCACTCAGGACTCAGCACTCAGGACTAGTGTGTGCCGATCGTCCCTACATTTTTCAGCGTGACGGCAATCCCGAAACTGTTTCTCGGTTCCGGTAAAGGATCATAAACCAGGAACCGGCGGTACTCGACCGCCAGGCCGTAGCAGGAGGCGTTGGCGCCGACGATGTAGCGCTGTTCGAGAAAGAGTCCCAGATGGGCGTCGTAATTGAGCTGCATGTCGGCGCGGATTCGGTTGCCGAGGAGGGAGGAACCGCTGTTGAGTCGGATCTGACTGTTGCTGACTGCTCCAGTGACGCCCGGCTGCGCGAACGAAGAAAACCAGCTGAAGCTCAGATATTTGTCGGCGCGCGTGCCTGTGCCGACGAGATTGGCGGCCACGCTGAGCTGATCGAGTTGATGCGACACGTTGCCGAAGGTCGCGCTGCTGTCGAATGTCAGCGACTGATAGGGGTTGATATGCAGGCTCGCCACAAGCGGTGTGAATTTGTTCTCGCCCGGCGGCGTGGTTGTTCCGGGAAGATTTCCACCGGTGGAGCTGGTGAACGGTTTCGAAAGCGAGACCGATTGTCGCAGCGAGAATGACAGGACCTCACGCGCCGATCCGCCATCTTTTTCTTTGCCGATCAGCCGCTGCGTCAACGAGTATTCGACCGAGTTCGGCACGACCGGCAGGAACGGCGTGTCGACGGTGTCGAATCGAATGATTTCCTGCTGCGTCCCGGTCACGTTGGTGGTGTAGACGTAGCGGAATCGCGGCTCGATCACGTGCTTGAACCGCGTGAAGTTCCCGATCGACTCGTTGAAGATCCGGCTGAACGACGGGCCGACGATCTCGACCTGCCCCTGCACGTAAGAGCGCCTCAGCGACCGTTCCACGGCCGTCGTTTGCGCGGCCGGGTTGGCGGTCGGCAGCAGACTGGCGCTGTAGTAAGTCTCGCGCGCCGAAATCTGGGGCTTGATCGACAGCCACGCAGGCGAAGGGATCTGCATCGAAACGGTGGGAAAAATATCGCCGCGATAGTAGTTCGCTGAGGGGCCGTTCACGAGTCCGTTCGTCACCAGGTGCGAGGCCGATGACTCCATCGAAAAATAGATGGGCGACCCGAGAACGCGGGTGGGATAGATGCGGTACTGCAGCGAAGGGAGTTGTTCGAACCGCTGCCTGATGATCGGCGAGGTCAGGTCGGCAGGATTGGTGTGGCCCAGGATGATGTCGCGGCGATCGGCCAGGACGTTGACCGAATATGTCGCCGTGTTCTTGGTCAGGTAGGCCGACGAATAGATCTGCGACAGCGTGTGCAGGCGCGGATCGCGATCGTAGTTTCTAAAGAAATCGAGATCGGAGATGTCCTCGACATCGACGACGCCCCGAAAGCCCTGCGGCAGATTCTCCTGCGAGTGTTTGTAGTTGTATCGCCACTGCTCTTTTTTTGCAGCGACGTCGTTGACGACATATCCGTTGAACTCGCCCAGTTTCACATCGGACGAGGGAAGGTAGCGAAGATCGAGGCCGAATCCGTTGTAGCCGTTGCTGTTGAGATCTCCGTAGAGGGTCGCGTCGACCGAATCGCCGAACGGCACGAAGTAGCCCAGCTCCAGGCGATTTCCAAAGCAGTGCGCGCTCTTCGGATCACAGGACTGAAACATGATCCTGGGAATCAAAAAGCCGCGGCTGCGATCTCCCTTGGTCGGCCACACCAGGTGCGGTAACCACAACAGCGGCACGCGATGCACGCGAAACGCGACGTTGCGCATCCGGGCGTAATCGTCGAGGGTCACGTCGGCGCGCGAGACATGAATCGACCACGACGGCGAGTCGAGATCGCATGAGGTCAGGATTCCGTTGGTCAGGCGATACGTCTCGTCGGAAATCTTCTCGAGTTTTTCGCCCGTGAAGTACATCGCCGGCTCCATGCTGCCGGTGGCGTGAAAGAACGTTCCGGTCTTGGTGTCGAGGTTGAACACGGCCTGGTCGCCGGCCAGCCGGGTCGTGCCTTGATCGAGGATCACATGCCCCTGAGCGGTGACGTCGCCGGTGCGCTTGTTGTAGGTGAGCTTGTCGGCGGTGAATTTGAGGTCTTCATAGGTGACCTTCACGTCACCTTCCAGGATTGCGTATTCCTCGCGTTCCAGCGTTTGGCTCTTCGCTTCGTAATGCACCTCGCCGCCTTTCCTGGGCGGCGTGAAGAATTTGAATTTCCCTTTTTTCGGCAGCGTCTGTTTGTAGTACTGCGCCGCCTGGCCCATGTCTTTGGCTTGAGCGAGGAGGAGAGTGGGAGCGAGACCGCACACCAAAAGAACGAGAAGGCGTCTCGTCATTTGCTGTGAGCCATTGTATCCGACCGAACTTTGGCGGAATTCGATGCTGTCACGACATCGCGATCGATCCTGCTCATCTCCTGAATCTGCATGCGCAGCTTGATGATCTCCACCTGATAGAGCCGTGCGATGTCGTCGGGACGGTTTCGCTGCTGCCGCTTGCGCAAGGCGATCTTGTTGGCGAGGCGCACGAATTCGCGGTGCGCTCTGCGATCCGCCCACCCGCCGCTCCCCAGGCGGAGGAGTGGGTGGGCGGTGCGGCGGATGTCGGTGTCCTTGACGAAGCCGAGGGCCGCTTCGTGGCTCAATTCCGCGCGCACGTCGGGCCACTGCTGGAAAACGGTGACCAAGGCGATCAGCGGCACGAGGATCACGGCGGCCATGGCGCTGGCGCGGTCGTCGCGAATGAAATGCGGAATGTACGCCACACCGATTGCGGCCACGGCTGTTGCCGCGTCGATCAGAAGCTGGCGGAGCCGGTCGGTCACATGAAAGGCCGCGAAGGTGGTTCCGTAACCGGCCACCGCTCCGGCCAGAAGACACTCCGCGACCACGCGGCATTCGGTCTCGCTGTGAATGACGAGCGCGATTGCGGCGGTCGCTCCGCAGGCGGCGCCCAGCAACATACCGTCGATCGGTTCACTCTCGTGACCGGTCAGACGCACGTAAAGGACTGCCAGGGTCAGCACGATGGCAATGGCGTACGGCGAAGCGATCCCGATCAATCGCAGAAGTACGCCGCTTGCGACGCCCGCGACCAGTGGCGTCATCCAAACGTCGAGATTGCTGTCGAGCGTTTTGAAAAGGCGCACCGCCAGCAGACTCGCGACCGCGGAGACGATCAGGACCAGAGCAAAGACGGGATCAGTCACGGCTGCGTTCGGACTCCGATCTCGTTGAAGCGAACCGGATGCCGCGCGAAGTACCGCCGCGACCGCTCGATGTCGAGGTGGATCTGATTGTTCAGCTCGAGGGCCGAACGGAACTGCTGCTCGCGGCGCAGCAGATGATGAAAATAGAGCCGGACCATGTCGCCGTAGACGTTGGAGTCGAAATCGAGGATGTGACTCTCGATCGTTAGCGCATAGTTCTCGTACAAGGTGGGCCGTACTCCGATGTTGGTGACGCTTTCGAACGAGCGCGCGAAACTCTCGAAACGGGAAGTCGTCACGTAAACGCCGCCGCCGGGGTGCAGCTCGTTGGCCGGATCGATGTTGACGGTCGGGAATCCGATCTTGCGCCCGAGCCGCCGTCCGGTCACCACGCGTCCGTCGATGAAATACGTGCGGCCGAGCGCCAGAGCGACCGCGCGCATCGCCCCTTTCGTGATGGCATCGCGCACGATGGAGCTGGAAACGCGAATACCGCGAATACGGACTTCGTCGACGCCCTGAACCGCGAAGCCCAGCCGCGCCCCGGCCGCCTGCAACTTCTCGAGATTTCCTTCGCGTCCCGCACCGAAGCAGAAGTCGCGTCCGATGCGCACTTCTTTCACCTGGAGCGCCGAAACGAGGAAGTCGTGGATGAAGCGATCGGCCGTCCATCGCGAAAACTCGTGCGTGAACGGGATGATCAGCAGCGCGTCGACGCCCATGGCCCGGAGAAGCTCCTCCTTCTGGGACAGCGTCAGGATCTGTTTCGGGACCCGGTCAGGCGCAACGATCGAAAGCGGGTGGGGATGAAACGTGATGACTGCCGACGGTCGCTGCGTTGCTCGCGCCTGCTCCACCACGCCGCGGATGATCGCCTGATGGCCGATGTGCATGCCGTCGAAATTGCCGATGGTGGCGATGCAGCCGCGCGGAAGATCGGTCTGCCGCAGTGGATCGTGGAGGACCAGCATTTCGGGCCGTCATCCTGAGCGAAGCGAAGGATCTCGTCAACGGAGATCCTTCGTCGTCTCGCGACTCATGATGACGAGGGATCCACCAGATGATCGTTGACCACCTGCGCCACCGGGTTCATCGCGTGGCGTTGTCTTGCGCCGGGGCCGAGGATGTGAACCACTTCGTGTCCGCGGCGCGTCAACTCATCCGCAACCAGATTGCGATGGCAGCGCCACGGGACGGCCTCCGCGCACATGATCGCGGTCGGAACATCGGACACCAGCAATCGGTCCAGCGCCTCCTGAAACTCAGCAGTGGCCATGTGGTCGGCATAGCCTCGAAATTGACCGTTGCGCCAGGCCGTGTTTGGCGAGTCCGGCAGCGGATCGCGGCGCCCGCCGAGCTCCGCGACATGTACGTACGCAATGCCCGCCTCCGGAAGCGATTTCGAGAGCGATTCCTTCGAAAAATGAGGATAGCGGCGTGACCCCGGAAAGCGGCGAATATCGGCAAGACGCTTGATTCCGTGCTCCCGAAGGAGTCCGATCAGCTCGTCAAGGGAACGCGTCGAGTGTCCGATGGTGTAGACGCGCATGGCTGAATAAAATGCAGGGGTGGTCAGGTTGTCAGGTTGTCGGGTATGCCCTCCTATTATGCTGATCACGCGCAGCAATTGAAGCGCGACCTGGCCGCCGAATTGTCGGCCGAGGATCTGCGCGCGCTGCACCAGAAGCGGCCGTGGCTGCACGCGCTGATTGCTTTCCTGAACTTCGCGGTTATCGCCGCCTCGGCACTCGCGATTGTCCATTTCGATCGGTGGTATTTGTGGCTGCCGTTTGCGTTCATGGCGGGCTTCGCGGTCTTCGATTTCACCGTCCTGCTGCATGAGGTTGTTCACCGCGCGGTCCTGACCGTCAACAGCGATCGGATCTACCGCTTCCTGGGATTGCTCTATGCGATGCCGAGCGGAATCTCGGCATCGCAGTTCATCCGCTGGCACCTCGACCACCACGCCGGCCTCGGATCTCCGGAGGAGGATCCCAAGCGCCATTACCTCTCCCCGAAGAAAAATGTGCGTTGGCTGAAGGCGCTCTATTTCACGCCGGCGCTGTTTCCGATCTACTTTCGGGCGGCGAAAAAAGAGACCGTCTCGTATGAACCGGAGCTGCAGAAACTCATCGCGAGGGAGCGGATCGCGACCATCCTCTTTCAGCTCGCGATTCTCGCGGCGGTCGCCGTCATCGGTGGGCCCTGGATCGCGTTCAAGCTCTACGTCGTGCCTGTCTTTTTTGTCTTCCCGATCGCGTTTGCTCTGAATCGCCTCGGCCAGCACTACGACATCAATCCCGACGATCCGGCGCAGTGGGCCACGCTCGTGAAGGGCTCATGGTTCTGGGACCCGGTCTTTCTCTTCTCGAATTACCATCTCGAGCATCACTACTTCCCGGGCGTTCCGTTCTACAACCTTCCGCGGCTGCAGAAGCTATTGATGCCGTTTTACGAAAAGCGCGGAATGAAAACGCACGGCTACGGCGAGCTGGTTTGGAATTGGCTGATTCTGAACCGCCTGCCGCACAGCGACTGGGAAGACGTGCCGCCGACCGCATCGCCGGCTACAGCGACGGAGTGAAACCTCCACCTGTCCTCGACGGCGCCCGCGTCCTTCGTTATGCGGTTACCAAACCACCTGTACGTTTCTCGGGCCGAACCCATCTGCTGATCGACGGCAGAGAGTTAGGGCGCATGTCAAAATTAGTCGTCGTTGAATCACTTTACGGCGACGGGATTTGGTTGCAACACTGCGATGATGAATGGAATGTGGTCGGTACATCGAGCGGATTTCGTACGGTCGCCGAGGCGTTGCGTCGTGCCGAGCGCATGTATCCAGGAATTCGAAGCGCGTGGGTAAACGCTCATGTGACCCGCGCCGAGGCGAAGGCGCATGAAAAGAAAGTCTGGCGCGGCCATCAATGCAATTTCTGCGGAAAGCTTCCTCCGCAGGTCAAGACTGTGATCACCGGTCGCGGAGCGACGATCTGCGACGAATGCGTTCGCGAGTTTTACGAGGACTTGAATCGCGACTAAATCGGCTCACAGCAACCCGTTGAGCACGAGCTCCGCCACCTCGTCGGTCTGATCGTCGAGCGCGTAGTCCTTTTCCGACAAGATCCACGACGTCACCATCTCGTCCACGATTCCGAAGATTGCCTTCGCGACCAGTTGCGGATGCAGAGTGCGGCGGAAAACGCCGTCGGCCTGACCCTGCTCGACAATCTTGCGCAGGATGTTGAGGTAGTCGGCGACTTCCTGGTGCGACAGCAGCGCCATGAACTTGAGGCTGTGTCGCAGCTCGACCTGCGCGACGATGGCGAGCGACCGATCGCGCCCCAGCGTCTCGAGATGATGGCGGATCGCGATGCGGATCCGCTCCTCGGGGCGGATGACGTTGGCGACGTCCCGCTCGAGCGACTGCAGGTAGTTGCGCGTGTGCTCCCGGAAGATGCTGGTCAGCAGATCTTCCTTGCCGTCGAAATAGAGGTAGATGGTGCCATCGGCAACGCCGGCGGCCTTGGCGATCTCCGAGACCTTGGCGTTGAAATAGCCGCGTTGCGCGAAGACGTCGGTCGCCGCGCGGAGGATCCGCTCCCGTTTGCTCTGTGGCCGAGAAACCTCGGACCTGGCCAGGGACTGCCGAGCCATGACTGAATGAATGCTCATTCAGCCGGGACAGATTGTCAAGGCCAAGTTAAGATTCACGCAAAAAACGGAGGAGTCGTTCATGTTTTTTCCAACCCTGGCGATCCTCGTGGTCGCCGCAATCGAGCCCGGCCTCGGCAAGGTCCACTTTGCTGTCAGTACGAAAAATACGGAGGCACAGGGGTGCTTCGATCAGGGGATGGCGTACCTCTACGGTTTCAACCACGAGGCGGCCGTCAAGTCGTTCCAGGAGGCGGCGCAACGCGATCCGAACCTGGCAATGGCGGACTGGGGCGTCGCTCTGGCGCTCGGACCCAACATCAATCTCGACGTCGATCCCGATCGCGAAAAGCAGGCGTACGAGGCCGTGCAATCGGCGTTGAAGAAGCAGGCATCACCGAAAGAACGCGACGTGATCGCGGTTCTCGCGAAGCGATACTCGAACGATCCGAATGCCGATCTGAAGAAGCTGGCCGCCGACTACAGTCAGGCGATGGGGGAGCTCTCGAAAAAATATCCCGACGATCTCGACATCGCGACGCTCTACGCCGAGAGCATGATGGATCTGCGCCCGTGGAAATTCTGGTCGCACGAAGGGAAGCCGGCGCCGCAGACCGAGGAGATCGTGGCAGTCCTCGAGTCCGTGCTGCGGCGCAATCCGCGGCATCTGGGGGCGAATCATTACTACATCCACGCCGTCGAGGCATCGCCGCATCCGGAGCGCGCCCTCAAAGCGGCGGATCGTCTCAACGTACTCGCGCCGGCGTCGGGACATCTCGTTCACATGCCGGCGCACATCTACCATCGGACCGGAAATTACGCCGGCGCTGCGAAGGCGAACGAGAGTGCGGCCTCCGCCGATCGCAAATTCTTCGCGAAGCACGGCAACGAAGGGATCTATCCATTGATGTACTACAACCACAACCTGCAGTTCGGTGCGGCGTCGTACGCGATGGAAGGCCGCTTCGCCGATGCCAAACGCCTCGGAGACGAATTCGGCACCAACGCCACCGCGGCGGCGAAAGAGATGCCGATGCTCGAGTCGGCGGCCGCCACTCCACTTCTCATCCTCGCGCGCTTCGGCAAGTGGAGCGATGTCATTCGCGCGCCGATGGCGACTGCCGGTCCGATGTCACCACCCTGACCCGCTTCGCGCGTGCGGTTGCATTCGCACAGCTTGGCGACGTGCCGGCAGCAGAACGCGAACAGGTGGAGTTCGAAAATGCCCGCAAGACCCTCGGCGATGATCCCGGCGTGTTCCAGAATTCGCCAAAGGAAATCGCAAAAGTGGCGGTGGAAATCCTCGACGGCAGGATTGCGGAAGCGAAAGGCGATCGGACAAAAGCAATTCGCGCATATCAACGCGCCGTCGAATCAGAAGACGCTCTCGACTACGACGAGCCGCCCGACTGGTTCTATCCGGCACGCGAGACGCTCGGCGCAGCCTTGATGCGCGCGGGCCAATTCGGTGAAGCCGAGAAAGTATTCAGCGAGGATTTGAAACGCAATCCGAACAATCCGCGTTCGCTCTTCGGGCTGGCAGAGGCGCAGAGAAGACTGAACAAGCCATCGGAGACGGCCGCCGCACGATACAAAAAATATTGGCACGGCGCGGCGTTGCGCATCGAGGATCTGTGATTGGTAAGATCCCTCGCCCCGCGCAGCGGGGAGAGGGTGGCGCGAAGCGCCGGGTGAGGGGCCCCCTCCGGGAGAAGGACACTCAACATGCGCACCATCCGCTTCGGCCGCACCGATACTCGCGTTCCGACCGTGTCGCTGGGCACATGGGGTCATGGCGGCCCCAATGTCAGCGAAGGGGCGTCGGTCGGCTGGAGCGGCCACGACGATGGCCTGGCCAAGGAGGCGCTGATGGCCGCATACCGCTGCGGCATCACGCACTGGGACACTGCCGACGCTTACGGCAACGGTCACGCCGAGGAGCTGATTGGACAGGTGTTCGGGGAGGTGCCGCGCGATGCGATCTTCCTGGCCTCGAAATTCGGCTGGGTGAAGGGGCCGTCGAAACATTTCTACGATGCGAAGTTCATGCGCTCGCAGTGCGAACGATCGCTGCGAAACATGCGCACCGATCGGCTCGATCTGTACTACTTCCACCACTGCGATTTCGGTC
Source organism: Thermoanaerobaculia bacterium (assembly GCA_035636095.1). Taxonomy (GTDB): domain Bacteria; phylum Acidobacteriota; class Thermoanaerobaculia; order Gp7-AA8; family Gp7-AA8; genus Gp7-AA10. The sequence continues at coordinate 852 of DASPZU010000009.1, read as the reverse complement.
CCAACGATCAGTACTTCCCCGACGCTCTCGCGACCATGCGAAAGCTTCATGAGGAAGGAAAGATTCGCTTCATCGGTCTGTCGGACTGGGACGCATCGAAGATCATGCGTTTCATCGAGCGCGTCGATCCCGACGTCGTGCAGCCGTATCGGAATCTGATCGACGATGATTACGAATCGAGCGGTCTCAAGCGCTGGGTCGATGAGCACGACCTCGGCGTGGCGTTCTTCTCACCGCTCAAACATGGGCTGCTGCTGGGCAAATACGATCAGCCGCACCCGTTCCCGACCGGTGATTTTCGCAGCGGCATCCCGGAATTTCGCGACGCCGCTTTCATCAAGCGCATGCGCCTGGCGAACGAGGAGATGCGAAAGCGGTTTCCCGATCGCCAGGAGCCGGTTCTGCACGCCGTGATCGGCGCGCTCCTGACCGGAAATCCGACCGCCACGGTTCTGCTCGGCCAGCGCAATCCAAAACAGGTCGAGGCAGCGAGCAGAGTCGGCGATCCGCTGCCGCTGGATGAGGCGGCATGGGTCCGCCGCGTCTATCGCGGAGCGTAGGGGACGATGGCATCCCGAGCGTTTAGCGCTCGGAATGACCCCCGAAGCCATAGAATCTGGCCACATCTCATGGCCATTTCCTCCGGCAGCCGCCTCGGGCCGTACGAGATCGTCGCGCCGATCGGGGCGGGCGGGATGGGGGAGGTGTGGGGGGGGCGGGACACGCGGTTGGATCGCAACGTCGCCATCAAGATCGTTCCACCGGAATTCGCGCAGCGCTTCGAGCGGGAAGCGAAATCGATCTCGTCGCTCAATCATCCTCACATCTGCACGCTGTACGACGTGGGCGAGA
>DASPZU010000008.1:0-25504 GCA_035636095.1 Thermoanaerobaculia bacterium | reverse complement strand
GAGTAAACTCCCCAAAATTTCCAAAATCCCGGCACGGCGGATCGCGACGAGGCCCGCGCGCAGCTCACGGACCGGGTGGGAGTTGATTGGTGACACGCGAAGAGCTGCTGTCGAAGGTCTCGTTCTTTCAGAATCTTCCCGCGGATGACCTGGCCGCGCTGAGCAAGCGGATGGATGAGGATCGTTTCGCCGTGGGGCAGATCATCCTCCGTGAAGGCGACAAAGGCGCGCGGTTGTACATCATCGAAGACGGTGCGGTCGAGATCAGCTATGGCCAAGGAAAGAGACATGTCGAGCTGGCGCGTCTGGGCGTCGGACATTACTTTGGCGAGCTCTCCCTCTTCGATGATGCGCCGCGTTCGGCGACGGTTCGCGCGCTCGAGCCAGCGGTCGTCCTGACCCTCGAGCGCGACGATTTCGTCGATTTCATCAAGAAAGATCCTGCCGCCGGCTTGATCATCATGGCGGAGCTGGGATCGCGCCTCCGCCACACCAACGAGCTGGTTGCGCAGGCGACCGAGGATATGCAGAAGATGGGAGGCATGGAGGCTCTCGATGCCCCCTATACCTCGGTCGGATTCTGGAAGATGGTCAAAAAGCGCGGCGGCTGGCTGGCCGTTCTTTTTCTGGGCGAGATGCTGACCGCGACCGCAATGGCGCACTACGAAGCCGAGATCGCGAGCGCGGTCGTTCTCGCACTGTTCGTGCCGCTGATCATCAGCAGCGGCGGCAACTCCGGGTCGCAAGGAACATCGCTGATCATTCGTGCCCTGGCGCTCAAGGAACTGCGATTGCGCGACTGGTATCGAGTGTTCGGACGCGAAGTCATGTCGGGCGTGGTCCTGGGAGCCATGCTCGGCGCGATCGGGTTCACGCGCATCGTTGCGTGGCAACTGGCCGGCTGGACGGATTACACCAAGAGCTATCTCTCGGTCGCCTCCACCGTGTGGGTGAGCCTGATCGGCGTGGTGACGTTCGGAACCGTGGCCGGGAGTATGCTGCCCTTCATCCTGCGAGCGCTCGGTTTCGATCCAGCAACGAGTTCCGCGCCATTCGTCGCGACTCTGGTGGACGTCACCGGACTAGTGATTTACTTCACGATCGCAGCGATCATCCTGCGCGGTGCGCTTCTTTAATCGCCCCTGACGACCGGTTGGGGCCCCGTCTTGGCGTTGACTCCATCGGTGGAGGCACGGCGGCTGACCACCCGTTCGAGAAATGCCAAGCGCGCCAACACCTCTGCCTGTCCACGCAACAAGGCAGTGATCTCCATCTCCGCTTTTAGATTGACCTGGTAGTCATTCTCCGCCAGCAGCTTGTCTTTCGATGACTGGCGGTTCTGACTCATCATGATGATCGGTGCCTGAACGGCGGCCAGCGTGGAGAGCACAAGGTTGAGAAGGATGAATGGATAGGGATCGTAATTTGCGATCCGCGCAATATTGATCCCGATCCATACCATCATGATCGCGGTGAAAAGAATAATGAAAGGCCACGACCCACCGAACGATGCAACCCGATCGGCCACGCGCTGGCCGAGGGTGAGATGCTCCTGCTCTTCCTCGAGGACGTTGCGGGAGACCTGACGCGACATCAACTCGTTGGTCTGGCGCAACCGCTCGCTCATCTCCGCGATGATGCGCAGAGCTGCGGACGGATTCTTGTTCACGAAGTCGACCAGATCGTCGCGGTCGAGACGGATCAGCCGCGATTGCTTTGTCGCAGTAGCGGTCGCGGAGCGCGGCGCCCCGTCGAAAAGGGAAAGCTCGCCGAAATACTGGCCGTTGAAGAGCGTGGCCAGGACCACGCGGCCGCGGCCCTCGCCGTACGAAATCTCCACCGCCCCTTCGTCGATGACGAATAGCGAGGAACCTTCATCGCCCTGTTTGAAGATGACGTCTCCCTCGGCATAGTCGGTCTGCTCCAAACGCTTCGACAGAGCGTCGAGATCCTGCGGAGTCAAAGACTCAAATAGCGGGATGTGCGCGAGAAGCTCTTGTCTTGTCACGGGCTATCCCTAGATTACCATCTTGCATGATGTCGTCGAAGCGACCCAACATCGCGCGAAGATTCTGGAAAAGCCTCGGTCCCGGCCTGATCACCGGTGCCGCGGACGACGATCCGTCCGGCATCGCCACGTACTCCATCGCCGGCGCGCAGCTCGGCACCAGCCTGCTGTGGACTGCATTTCTCACCTGGCCGCTGATGGCCGCCGTCCAGATGATGTGCGCGCGCATCGGCATGGTCTCGGGATACGGACTGGCGAGAGCACTCCGTCAGAAATTCTCGGCGCCGATCGCGGCCGCGGCATCGATCGCGCTGCTGTTCGCGAACATCTTCAATATCGGCGCGGACCTCTCCGGCATGGCTGACGCGGCAGAGATGCTGAGCGGTTGGAACTCGCACTACTACGTGATTGTTTTCGCAATCGGAATCAGCGCCGCCACGGTGTGGCTTCGCTACATCAGCATCGCGAATACGCTGAAGTGGCTGGCGCTCTTCCTGTTCGCCTATGTCATCACCGCGTTTCTCGTGCACGCCGACTGGCTCCAGGTCGCGCGCGATTCCGTCATTCCCAAAATCCCCAATGGGAAGCAAGGGTGGGCGACCTTGGTCGCGATCTTCGGCACGACCATCAGCCCTTATCTTTTTTTCTGGCAGGCATCGCAGGAAGTCGAGGAGGAAAAAAGCATCGGCCGACTGACCACGATCTCACGTCGCGGCGCAACGCCGTTGGAGATCAACACCAGGCGTCTCGATGTCGGCGTCGGTACGCTGGTGTCCAACGTGGTGATGTTCTTCATCATCGTGACCACGGCCCTGACGCTGCACCGCGCCGGCATCACGCAGATCGAGTCCTCGCGGCAGGCTGCCGAGGCATTGCAGCCGCTGGCGGGACGCGGATGTTTTCTCCTCTATACCGTGGGAGTGATCGGTGTGGGTCTGCTGGCCATTCCGACGCTTTCCGGATCGGCAGCCTACGCGCTGGCGGAGACCTTTGGATGGCAGCAGGGCCTTGACGAGAGGCTCGAAAAAGCGCGCGCGTTTTACGCGGTGGTTCTGCTGTCCACAGCGGCCGGCATCGCGTTCGATTTCATGAACGTCAACCCGATTCGCATTCTGTACTGGTCGGGGATCATCAACGGTGTCCTCGCACCGTTCCTGCTGGTCGGGATTCTCATCGTCTCGCGCGATCCGATCATCATGCACAGCCAGCCCAGCTCGAAGCTGAGTCAGATCACGGTCGCGGTCACCGCGCTGGTGATGTTCGGCGCCGGCATCGCGATGTTCATCCTTTAACCGTGTTCCTCTTCCAACCTTCGCGCGTGGATCTTCAACAGATCGCTGCGGGTGATGATGCCGACCAGCTTGGTCGGATCGTCGCGATCAACGACCGGAAGGGATGCCGTGTCCGCGGATGGCTTTCGATCCCCATCGCGCCATGATGCCGACGATGACGCCGCCGATGGCAGGGATGACCAGCACAACGCTTGCGCTACGAAGCCGGTTATGAGGGCCAGCGCCACCGACCACGCACAAATGCGGAGAACGCGCGCGTCGATGAGAGACCGCTCGACCGGTACGCGCGCCGTTTCGATCACTTCTTCCTGGACGTCTTCTCTCCCCCGGGCACATCGACGTCCTCGAACATCATTGGCGCCACTCCCCTGGCCTCGCCAAGTTCTTCGATGATGTGGCTGAAGGTGTCGGCGAAGCGGCGGCGCTCACTCGGCTGCATGCGCTCGAGGGTCTCGATGATTTTTTCCTGCGCCACCGACGGCGCTTTCTCGGCAACCGCGCGGCCGCTCTTGGTCAGCGTCAGGACCAGACGCCGTGCGTCGCGACCATCGCGTTCCCGCATCAGGTAACCCCCTTCCACCAGCCGGCTGACCACGACCGAGACGGAGCTTTGGTCCGTCCGCGTTCGTTCGGCGAGCTCGGAAAGCGACACGGCGGGCGTCTTGGCGAGCTCGTGGAGGACGAAAAGCTGGGCCCCCGAAATACCCAGCTCGCTCTGAGCGGCCCGGTCGGTCAGGCGGAGCAGACGGACCAGGCGGCGGATGGAATCGAGAATTCGCTGGCTATCTGTCAAAGGCGGCCCTACTTTATCGAATGATAGAATCCCAAGCATCCCTGAGACAATCGATGGCGCGGTACATCCAGAAAATTTCTCTGCGTCCGTACAGCGACACGGAGATTTGGGCGGGGTGGGAGCTGGAAGGACAAGATGGCGAGGTCGAAGGCCTGATTTGCGCCGAGACGATGTCGGACGAGGAGCTCGCCAAGCTCGGCGTCACGGAGTTTCAGCGCATCCCGCGCGAATATTGGGAGAGCGAAGGCTTCCGTCCTCGCAAGTGAAAAAATACGACCGCGCTTATTTCGACCGCTGGTATCGCGGCCGTATTCGCATCGGGGCCGAGCCGGACGTGCGCCGCAAGGTCACCATGGCGGTGTCGGTCACCGAATACTTTTTGCGCCGGGCGGTCCGCAACGTCATCGACATCGGCTGCGGCGAAGCGCCGTGGCTGACGCATTTGCAGGAGCTGCGGCCGAAGATCCGCTACGCCGGCTACGACTCGAGCGACTACGTGATCGAACAATTCGGCGAGCGGTGCAATGTACGCCCCGGCGCATTCGGCAACCTGGGGGCGTTGAACATTCGCGAGCGATTTGACCTCGTGGTGTGCGCCGACGTCCTGCACTATTTGCGCGACGACGAGATTTTGCGCGGATTGCCGGCGCTGGTGCGGCTGATCCGCGGCGCGGCGTTCATCGAGGTCCTCACGGACGAGGATGAGGTCCGCGGCGACACCGTCGGACTCATCCGGCGCCCTTCACAGTGGTATCGCGAAGTGTTGACCGAAGTCGGCTTGAGGCAAGTCGGGCCGTATCTCTGGACTGCGTCGAAGATCGCCGGCGGGTCAGCCGCGCTCGAACGGCCGTGACTCAGTCATTCTCGACGGCGGCTGCCGGACGCCGCAGCCGGCTGTGTTTATGACCGTAAGCGAAATAGATCACCAGGCCGATCAACAGCCAGCCGCCAAAACGCAGCCACGAGTCGCGCGGCAGGTACCACGCCAAGCCCATACAGGAAATCGCGCCGAGGAGCGGAAAGAGGAACGGGCCGCCCGGCACCTTGAACCCGCGCTCGCGTTGCGGCTCGCGGACGCGAAGGATGATCACTCCGACGCACACCAGGAAAAACGCGAACAGCGTTCCGATGTTCGTGAAGTTCACCATCTTCTCCAGCGAGGAGAAAAGACTCGCCACGCCGACGAAAACGCCGGTAACGATGGTGCCGACGTGCGGAGTCTTGAAACGCGGATGCACTTTCGAAAAGAAAGGCCACAGCAGACCATCGCGCGACATCGCGAAGAAGATGCGCGGCTGGCCGAGTTGAAACACGAGCAGGACCGCGGTGTGTGCGATCACCGATCCGAGAGCCACCACCCCCACCATCCGATTGGACATTCCGACATACTTCATCGCCATCGTCAGCGGCTCCGCCTGTTCGGTTGCCAGCTTCTTGACGAGATCGCTGTAGGGCAGCATGCCCGTGAATACCGCCGCCACCAGGATGTAGATGATCGTGCAGATAATGAGCGACCCGATGATGCCGATCGGCATATCCCGTTTTGGATTCTTGGCCTCCTCGGCCGTGGTCGAAACGGCGTCGAATCCGATGTAGGCGAAGAACACGATGGCCGCGCCGGTCAAGACACCGTGGACACCGTTGGGCGCGAAGGGGTGCCAGTTGGCCGGCTTCACGAACTTGAAGCTCACGAAGACGAAGAATCCCAGCACGACCAGCTTCAGCGCCACCATGACGAAGTTGAATGAAGCCGACTCGCGGATGCCCCACACCAGGACGACGGTGATGAACGCTACGATGGCCAGGGCCAGCACATTGATGATGATCGGCACGCCGAAGATGTGCGGCGCGGAAGCCACAACGTCGGGCAGCCTCGTCAGCGCGGTTTCATAGTCGACGGCCAGCCACCGCGGGATGTGAATCCCCAGACCTTCGAGAAGCGTGTTGAAGTAGTTTGCCCAGGAAATCGCCACCGCTACGTTGCCGATCGCGTATTCGATGATCAGATCCCACCCGATGATCCAGGCGACCATCTCGCCCAGCGTGGCATAGGAATAGGTGTAGGCCGACCCTGAGACTGGAACCATGGAAGCGAATTCGGCATAGCAGAGGGCTGTGAATCCGCACACGACAGCCGTGATGACAAACGACAGCATCAGACTCGGGCCGGCGCCGGGGCGGCCAGGCTCGCCCGCCGCCGCCGTTCCGATGGTGGCGAAAATGCCCGCGCCGATGATTGCGCCGATTCCGAGCGCGACCAGATGCCAGGGACCGAGGGCTTTTTTGAGCTGATGCCCCTCTTCGCGCGTCTCGGCCGTCAGCTCATCGAGCGATTTCGTCCGCCAGAGCTGATTGAGCGGCATCGCGCGGCATCATAACCTGCTGCCGTCGTTCCTCGTATGAATGTGACGTGCTGGCAACCGCATTGTTGATCGGGGCGGCGCTTTATCGATCGGGCCATCACCTCTACTCGCTCACAAAGACCGACAGTGACGCAATCCTGCTGCTCGACTACGACAGCGGGCAGATGTCGCGTCTGCGGATTGGCGAGGGCGAGTGGGTGGGCGGGCCGTCCATCGGCGTTGAATCGCCGGTCACAATTCATGTGAGGATTTCGGGCGACAGGCTGACCATCAACTCCAAAATCGTCGCGACCCGAGTCGATGCATTCACGGTCGAACATGTTGCCGGCGGCACGCTTTACGTTCCGCGCACTCGGGGGCGGCATCAGGCGATCGTGGGCGTTCCGGGAGCCGGCGATCTCCCCGCTCCGTACTTTGCGCGCCGCGGCGTCATGTTTCTGGCTCTCAACAGACGGACCGATTGGCGCAATCGGACCTTTGAGAATGTCGCAGATGACGTGGTCGCGGCCGTCGACACGCTGCAGAAACGCGAGGATGTCGATCCGCGAAACATCGGCGTCTATGCGTCGAGTCAGGGTGGCTGGGTGGCGCCGATCGCGGCGTCGAAATCGGCCGCCATCACGTTCCTCGTTTGCGCGGCCTGTCCCGCCACCGATTTGAGCGCCCAGGAGTTGGTCCGCACGGCGGCCGAGCTCCGTGCCGATGGATTCAGCGCAGGGGAAATTGCCGCAGCGGTCGAGTATCGGAAGCTGTACTTCGACTACCTGCAGAACGGAACCCATCGCGGCCAGCTGGAGGCCGCTGACGAGGCCTCAAAAGGCGCGCGATGGTATCCGCGCTTCGGCGGCATGATCAGCCGCGACGCGCCCCTGGCATTGTGGTGGCAAAACAACGAGCGATTCGTTCCGACCGATTACTGGAAGCGTGTGCACATCCCGACGTTGCTGCTTTTTGGCTCTCTCGACACGCGTGTTCCCCCCTCGGAGCACGCGCCGCGGATTGCGGCCGCAAATCCGGCGGCGAAAATCGTGATCGTGCCCAACGTCGATCACGAAGGCTTCATCGCGAAGACCGGCGGACGAGACGAGGTCCCGCTTCTCGACCGGATCCCGCCGCGCGCGATCGAGCCCACCATCGACTGGATACTGGCGCGGCGCTGAAGTCCGGCGTACATTGCACGTTTATGAGTGTCATCGACATCACAACGAAATATCCCCCGGTTCGAAATTACATCGGCGGCGCATTCGTCGACGGCGAAGGCTACAACCATCTCGACGTTACCAATCCCGCTGACGGCAGCGTCATCTCGCGTGTTCCGCTATCGCCGGCAACGGCGGTCGATCGCGCGGTGCAGGCTGCCAAGCGCGCTTTCCCGGCCTGGTCGGCGCTTCCGATCAAGGAGCGCGTACAGATTTTCTTTCGTTACAAAACGCTGCTCGAGAAAAACATCGACGCGCTGTCGGCATTGATCACCGAGGAAAACGGAAAGATCGACAGCGAGGCGCGGGCCGAGATCCTGAAGAGCGCCGAGTTGACCGAGTTCGCCTGTTCGCTGCCGCAGATCACCGCCGGCGAGGTCTTGGAGGTCAGCCGTGGCGTCGAATGCCGCGTCGAGCGTTTCCCGGTCGGCATCGTGGCATCGATCACGCCGTTCAATTTCCCCAACATGGTCGCCAACTGGACCATCCCCAACGCCATCGCCTTCGGCAACTGCATGATCCTCAAGCCCAGCGAGCAAGTGCCGCTGTCGGCGGGCCGGATCGCAGAGCTGCTGCGCGAAGCCGGACTGCCGGAAGGTGTCCTCAACATCGTGCACGGAGGACAGGAGACCGTCGAAGCGATTTGCGATCATCCCGACATCGAAGGCATCACGTTTGTGGGCTCGACGCGCGTCGCGAAGATCGTCTATCGGCGCGGCACCGCCAATCTCAAGCGAGTGCTCGCGCTGGGCGGCGCGAAGAATCATCTCATCGTCATGCCTGACGCCGAGCCGGACATGACCTCATCGAACGTTGTGGCGTCGATGTCGGGTTGTGCCGGACAGCGCTGCATGGCGGCCTCGGTGATGATGGCGGTCGGCAATACCGACCACATCATCAATCGCATGGTGGCGATCATGCGGGGCGTGAAGATTGGTCCTGTCATTTCCAAAGAGGCAAAACAGCGGATCGAGAGCTACATCACCGAGGCTGAGAAAGCGGGAGCGAAGGTGCTGGTGGACGGGCGGGGAAGAGAAGGTCCTGGTTTCTGGGTCGGCCCGACACTCATCGACTACGTCACGCCCGACATGCGCATCGCGAGCGAAGAGGTGTTCGGACCCGTCATGGTGATCATCCGCGCGCGAGACGTCGAAGAAGCCGTGCGCGTCCAGAACAAATCCCGCTATGGCAATGCGGCCTCGGTTTTCACGGAGAGTGGCGGCGTCGCGCGCTATGTCATGGAAAAAGCGAGCGCCGGGATGGTCGGCGTGAACGTTGGCGTGCCCGTTCCGCGGGAGCCGTTCAGCTTCGGGGGCTGGAACGAATCGAAGTTCGGGGTCGGCGACATCACCGGCCGCGGCTCCATCGAGTTCTGGACGAAGTCGAAGAAGATGACCACGAAGTGGAACAAGGAAGCCGGCATCAACTGGATGAGCTAGGTGCCGCGCCTACAGTTGGCTGCTTTTTCCACGAATGGTAGACACGCATCGATCAACCCAACCTTGCAGAACCTCATTGCCATCGAGTTGACGATCAAAGTCGCGCACTAACTGCGAAACCCGACTCGAACTTCGCAGCCGAAGACCAGCTGCTATCTGGCGATTCGTGAGGAGTGTTTCGTTGCACGCGATCCAGGCGGCAAGCATCCGCGGCACACCGCCGCGGTGATAACGGACGCGCTCTTCATCGATCGATAGACAAGAGGCAACACCTGCGATGATCGCGCTCATCGGCGCGGTATCCACCAGGCGTTGCGCGCGGGGATGATCATCACATCGCGGCTTCAGTTGGACTTGCTCACGAACCCTCTCGATCCATGCTTTGCTTCCGAGGTACATGTTCCCGACGAGATCCTTCCAGGGGTTGCAATCCACTCCTATCGCTGCATCGACGAAATTCTTGTAGTTCGCGTTGGCGAGATCGCGTTGCGGCGCGAATTGCACAAGCAGATCATCAACCGCGAGCCAGTCGGGCGCTTTCGCCAGACCGAGCACAGCGCGATGGCTGCTCCATGCGTAGTCTTCGGGTCGAGCGACCATCCCCGCCCGCCAAGGATTGAGTGCGTCATATCGAAGGACATTGAGCGAGTACGTCTCCTTCTCCACCAGCCTGCCATCAAAGCGACGCTGATAGAGATGTCCAACGCGTCGATAACGGCGATTGAAATAACGGGGATATTCGGTATCGAGCCATCGCATTCCGATGGATAGTGAGGCACATGTCAGCTGAATGACGAAGTGAAAGTGATTTGTCATCAGGACGTACGACGTGAGAATCCACGCGAATCTTTCAACGGACTCGCCTAACAGTTCGAGAAAGACGTTGCGGTCGGCATCATCGAGAAAGATGTTCTGCTGGTTGTTGCCGCGCTGCGTGACGTGGTAGAGGGCGCCGGGGAATTCGAGTCGTATCTGCCTTGACATAGCGCCACCGAGGCTACCTCGGTGGCGCTTTTCTTCTACGAATTGTAGAAAAAACTGAAAACTGTAGGCGCGGCACCTACGTCGCCTTCGTTGGATAGGCGGGGCGGTGGGGCGTGGGCTGCGGGTTGGCCTCCAGCTGTTTCAAAACGACCTCGATCGCTTTGTCGAGCTGCGGATCGCGGCCAGCGATGATTTCCGCCGGCGTCTGCTCGACTTCGATGTCCGGCGGCACGCCTTCGTTTTCGACAACCCAGCCGCCGTCCGGCGTCCAGATCGCGAAGTTAGGCGCGGTGATCGTGCCGCCGTCCATCAGCACCGGAAATCCGCTGATGCCCACCAACCCACCCCACGTCCGCCGCCCCACGATCGTCCCGAGCTTCGATTTGCGGAACATCCAGGGCAGATAGTCACCCCCCGAACCGGCAGTCTCGTCGATGATCATGACTTTCGGACCCTGGATCGCAGCGAGCGGTGTACGCAAATCCGCGCCGTAGCGATGCGCCCAATAGCTCATGAACGGCCGGCGCAGGAAGTCGAGGTAGTAATCGGCAGCCTGACCGCCGGCGTTGTGACGCTCGTCGACGATGATGGCCTGCCGATCGGCCTGCGGGAAGAAATACCGTTTGAAATATTCGTAGCCGAGCGTCGATGTGTTCGGAACGTAAACGTACGCGACGCGTCCGCCGGTTTTTTCGGTCACGTAGCGCAGGTTGCGCTCGACCCAATCGCGATTGCGCAAGGCCGCTTCATCTTCGATCGGAACGACCTTCACGCTACGCGAGTCGCTGCCGTCGGCATTCGGACCAACGGTGATCTCGACGATGCGTCCGGCCGTGCGCTCGAATCGGCTGTACAAGTCTTCCGGTGGCTTGAGGTCCTTCCCCTCGACCGCCAGAAGGTACTCGCCGTCCTTCACATCGACGCCGGGCTCGGTCAAAGGCGATCGCAACTCAGGATTCCAATTGAGGCCGCCGTAGACCTTCGCAAACCGATAGCGGCCATTCTCGACTTTGTAGTCGGCGCCGAGGAGACCGCCCGGGATCGGGTCGGTAATGGCGAGCGAATCGCCGCCCGACTGCCGATGATGTCCGACCACCAGCTCGCTGTGCATCCACGCCAGCACGCGCGTGAGGTCCTGCCGGGTGGTCAGATCGGGAAGGAAGACCGAGTACTTCGCCTTCATGGCGTGCCAATCGGCGCCGTGCATGTTGGGGTCGTAGAAGTAGTCGCGATTGATGCGCCAGGCCTCGTCGAAAATCTCGCGCCACTCGACGGTCGGATCGATCTTCACTTCGATCTTGTCGACTGCCAGCTTGTGCTTGGCGGCGTCGATCTTGTCTCCGACCTCCGCGATCGACCACGCGTTCTCCGGCAAGCGAAGCAGCATGCGCTTGCCGTCGCGCGAGAGCTCGAAGTCGAGCAGCTTCTCGAGCGCTGTTTCCTCTTTGCGCTTGGAGAGGCTGTAATGCATCAGCGTCCCCGGGGCACGCTCCCCTCGGCCGATGTCGTTGCGCTTGACGTAGTACAACTCGCCCGATTTCGCGACCTGCAACGAGGCATAGGAAGCCGGCGACAGCGGAAGCACTTGAATGCGATTGGTCAGGCCGTCGAGGTCGATGACTGTCTTGGCCGGCGGTTTCCTTGGCGACGCAGCCTTTTCGTCGGTCTTTGGTTCAGCGGCGGCCTCGTCCGGTTTCTTCTCATCAGCCGAAGTATCTTTCTTTCCCTCTTCGTCGCTCTCCTTCGCAAGTGGCGAGACGACGCCCTTGGGCAGAACCGCGAGGTAGATCGTGTTGGTGGCGCGCGTGTCGTTGCTCCACATCGAGAAGTCGTCGGCGAGGGGACCAGCGTCGGTCGAGACCAGGAAGTACAAGTACTTGCCGTTCGGATCGAAGAGCGGCGCTTCAGCCTGTTCCAGTCCGTCGGTGAGCGGGAACGATTTTTTCTGATCGAGCGAATAGAGCTGAATGGTGTCGAAGTTCTGAATGGTGTTGTGGGTGTAGGCGATCCATTTTGAGTCCGACGACCACGCCTGATCGATCCCGCCCTGCATCGTGTTAGACGCAATCTTCATCGACGCGCCGCTGGCGACATCCAGCACATACAGCGACGAAGAGTTGTCGAGGTAGCTGATCTTCGTTCCATCCGGAGACCAGTTGATGTCGCGATAGAAGCCTGCGCCATTCAATTTGACGTTGTGCGGCTGACCCTTGCCATCCTGCGGCGCAATGCGCAGCTCGTTTTCACCCGATTCGTCGGTAAACCACGCGATCGATTTGCCGTCCGGCGCCCACACCGGATTGCAGTCGTTGGCGGCCACCGACTGCGTTAGATTGCGATCGTCGCCTTTCTCCATCGGAATGGTGATGATCTCGCCGCGAAATTCGAAGGCCACGCGTGCGCCGCTCGGCGACAGGCTGGCGTTGCGGATGTATTTGGCGCCTTTGACAAAGCGCGGGCGCGTCTCATTGAGATCGGCGGCAACGCCGATCTTCAGGCGATTGTCAGTTCCGCTTTTCGGATCCAGCAGCGACAGATAACCACCCCGCTCGTAGACGATTTTTCCGCTTCCGGCGGAGGCGCCGAGAATCGGCCAGTCGGTGTACTTGGTCAATTGGGTGACCTGTTTTGTGGCCGGGTCGTAGGCATAGAGATTAAATTCGCCGGAGCGATCCGACCGGAAATAGATCTTGTCGCCCAGCCACATCGGGTCAGTGTCGTTGGAGCGGGTGGCGGGCTGCGGGATCTGCTCGACGGCGTTGGTCGCGACGTCGAAGATCATCAAGCGCGCGGCCTGGCCGCCGCGGTAGCGCTTCCACTCGATGAATGCATCGCCGATGGGCTGATAGACGATTTTCTTTCCATCAGGCGAGTAGGTTGCTTTGGCGGCGTTGGGGATGGGCAGTTTAGTCGCGAGTCCGCCGTTAACCGGCACGGTGAACAGTTGTGTGAAGCGCCGCGTGTAGACCTCGCGCGGAGATGAGAAGAGAACGTTCTTACCGTCGGGGGTGAAGCCGAGGACGATGTCGTTGTTCGGGTGCCAGGTGAGACGCTTCGGAATTCCGCCTGCGGTCGGAACGATGTAGACGTCGGTGTTGCCATCGTAGCGACCGGTGAACGCGATCAGCGAGCCGTCAGGCGAGAATTTCGGCCCCGATTCGATTCCGGGATGCGAGGTCAGGCGTCTAACATTCGTACCATCGAGATTCGCCACCCACAAGTCGTTGGCATAGGCAAATGCCAGGTGGTCCCTGCTGACCGCGGGATCGGACAGCAGCCGTGTGTCGTTAATGTCGATTGCTACAGCAGAGATCGCGTACAAGGCGATCGCGACGCTGTAAAGAATTCGTTTCATGACCCCTCCGGATTGGACAACGGGGCGTCAGTTTAACTATCGTCTTCTATCCACGCAAAGGAGGTTCGCTGATATGGGTGTGCGTGAAGAAGCGCGGACAGTCGAGAATCTCAATCCCTACGACATCGCGCAGCAGCAATTCGATACCGCGGCGCGCTTCGTGGCCGACCTTCCCGAAGGTCTTCGCGGTTGGCTGCGCGGAACCATCCGGCTCCTCAAAGTCGAGTTCCCCATCGAATGCGATGACGGGACTGTAAAGATTTTCTCGGGCTACCGCGCGCTGCACTCGCGCATTCGCGGACCGGGAAAAGGGGGGATTCGCTATCACCCCGAAGTCAACGCCGATGAAGTGCGCGCGCTGGCGTCGTGGATGACGTGGAAGTGCGCGGTCGCCGACATCCCGTTCGGCGGCGCGAAGGGGGGCGTGATCTGCGATCCGAAACAGCTCACCCGCAACGAGCTGCGCAAGATAACACGACGCTTCATCACGGAGTTAGGCGACAGCATCGGGCCGCACACCGACATACCCGCTCCCGACGTCAACACCAACGCCGAGACCATGGCGTGGATCTACGACACCTACGACATGATGCACGCCGGCAAGAACAATCTGCCGGTCGTCACGGGCAAGCCGGTCGCGATGGGCGGCTCGCTGGGGCGCAACGAAGCGACCGCCCGCGGATGTCTGTTCGTCACGCGACGCGCCATCGAGGAAGGCGCTGTTCCCGGCTTGAATACGCTGCAAGGCGCCACGGTCGCGATTCAGGGATTCGGCAACGCCGGATCCATCGCGGCGCGACTCTTTGCGGAAGCGGGAGCGAAGGTCATCGGCGTCAGCGACTCCACCGGCGGGGTCACATCGGAAGCGGGCATCGATCCGAAACCGGCTCTGGCGCACAAGAAACAGACCGGATCGGTGGTCGGCCTGGCCGGAACGAAGAACATCACCAACCACGAGCTGCTGCACCTCAAATGCGACATCCTGATTCCGGCCGCCTTTGAGAATCAGATCCGCAGCGACAACGTCGCGGGTGTGCGCGCGAAAGCGATCGCGGAAGCGGCCAACGGGCCCACCACGCCGGCCGCGGACGCCGCGCTGTTCGAACGCGGGATCCCGGTCATTCCCGACATCCTCGCGAACTCGGGCGGCGTAACGGTCAGCTACTTCGAGTGGGTGCAGAACATCGAGAACGAGCACTGGAGCGAGGATCACGTCAACCAGCATCTGCAAGAAAAGATGGAGGCGGCAACCGACGCCGTCCTGCAGATGCAGATCGAGATCAAGGACCGCCACGGCGAGAACGTCGACCTGCGCACGGCTGCCTTCGCGCTGGCGATCAAGCGGGTGGCGGCGGTAGCGCTGGTGAGAGGAATCTGGCCGTAACATCTTTCCATCGTTCGCTCTGATAGCATTCCTTCCCTAATTCAAAAAGGAGGGAGTCTCATGACGTTTAGATTCAGATTCGTGGTCGTTGTATGCGCCAGCGTCGTCGGCCTCTGTCTGGTGTCGACGGCTGTCGCTCAAGATTCAGCAGCGGATCGACTGGCAGTGATTGGGAATGCGGTTAATGCACAGCTCGATGCTGGAGGCCTCAACTACCGATTGGAGTATGCCGAATTTCTTACCGACGCCGATTCCGGCGATCTCGGTCAGATCGTCTTCTTCAAGGACCGGGGCAACAAGCAGCTCACTGCGCATTTTGTTCCCGGAGATCCCCGCGGCGGCCGCACGAATATCACCTACACCATCGATCAGACTGAGGGGGCCATCGATGGTTTGACTCAGGCGCAGACCAACGCTGCCATCGCCCGGGCCATGACGACCTGGAACAATGTGAACTGCGCGAGCATCCCCATCAACGCCGTCGGCAATCCCGGCACCGACATCGGGGTCATTGAATTCCTGAACGGTCTGGGCGGCTCGCCGTTTTTCTTCGCCGACATCACGCACGCCGGGTGGCTACCGGGAGGCATCCTGCCGCCGAACGTCATCGCTGTGACATTCACCTTCATCTGGATCGATGGCGCCGGCAACCCGACCGACATCGACAACAACAACAAGTTCGACGTCGCCTTCCGCGAGATCCTCTACAACAACGCCTTTACATGGCGGATCAACGCCAACATCGACGTGGAGACCGTGGCACTGCATGAGTCCGGTCATGGATTGAGCCAGGGTCACTTTGGATCAGCCTTCCTGACATTGTCCAACGGCAAGCTGCACTTCGATCCGCGGGCAGTGATGAATGCCGCCTACAGCGGAATTCAGCAAACCATCGATCAGACAGACAATGCTGGCCACTGCAGCATCTGGGCGCGCTGGCCCAACTAACCGTGCCGGGTGCCGCGTGCCGCTCTTCATCGACATGCGACCCGGCACCCAGCAGCGCGACGGGTTTATAATCCTCATTTTCCCAAACAAGGAGACGTCATGGCCGATCTGTCGACGACATTTACGGGGATTCGTTTCGACAACCCATTTCTGCTGTCGTCCGCTCCCCCCACCGAGTCCGACAGCAACATCATGCGGGCCTTCGAGGCCGGCTGGGGCGGCGTGGTCACGAAAACGATCGGCCTCCATCCGGTGGTCAACGTCAAAGGACCGAAGACCAAGTTCCTGCGCGCCGACAACAGCGGTTATCGGCTGTCGATGAACAAGCGCCCCGAGTCGACCCTGGTCGCTTCATGGAACTGGGAGCTGATTTCCGACAAGCCCCTCGATTGGTGGATTGGAAAACTGAGCA
The DNA here is from genome assembly GCA_035636095.1 of Thermoanaerobaculia bacterium. GTDB lineage: Bacteria > Acidobacteriota > Thermoanaerobaculia > Gp7-AA8 > Gp7-AA8 > Gp7-AA10. Next base: position 9,327 of record DASPZU010000008.1, on the reverse strand, counting down.
AGGTCAAGAAGGCCTATCCGAAAAAAATCCTGGTGGCATCCATCATGGCCGGCTCTGGAAACGACAAGGAGCTGCTCAACTGGCAGACGCTCACCAAAGCTAGTCAGGATGAAGGGGCCGACGCGCTGGAATTGAATTTCTCCTGTCCGCACATGGATCGGGTGGACATGGGATCAAACGTCGGAAAAGACAAGGTCCTATGCTCTGTGGTGACGCAGGCCGTGAAGGAAGTCGCGAAGATTCCGGTGTGGGTGAAGCTGACGCCTGCGACCGCTGACATCGTGGAGGAGGCGGAGGCATCATTCCGCGGTGGTGCGGACGCGATTTCGTCCTCGAACACCTTCCCCTCGCTTCCAGTGATCGATCCGAACACGCTGGACTTCGAGATGAACGTGGAAGGACTCGTCTCCAGCGGCGGCCTGGGCGGACCGGCAATTCTCCCGCTTTCGCTGGCCAAGATGGCGCAGATGACGAAAGCCTTCCCCGACAAAGCCTTTTCGGGCATCGGCGGCATCGCCAACTTCGATCACGCCCTCTGTTACTTCCTTCTCGGCTGCGGCACGGCGCAGGTCTGCACGGCGGCCATGCTCGATCAGGCGATCGGACCGAACGTCATCAAAGGGTTGATGGCAGGGATGACGGAATTCATGGAGCGGCGCGGATACTCGAGCCTGGAGCAATTCCGCGGCATTCGACGCGATCGAGTGGTCTCGCATTCACAGATCAAGCGCCCCGAGCAATTCGACTATCGCGGCGGATACGAATCAGCCGAGGAGAATGAGGGTTACGCGAAGCCACGTCCGCTCGCGACTGTGTAAGTGTCCCAGGCGGATCTGGCCGCATCCAATCCTTTTCGCCGGCGCCTTCGTCGAAAGGATGTCACCTTCAAGACCAATGTCCGCGGCGCGAATGCGCAAGGGAAGGACAACAATGCCGGCAACACCGATTTCGCGCTGAACGACGACTACCTGTGGATCTCTTACGACTTCAGCATTCCGCTGGCGTGGATCACCCACGTCGGCGATATGGGTCCGGGATTCGTGGTCAGTTGGCACAATCCGATCGAAGACGTCGAGGAAGCGGCGGCGTTCTGCGTTCGAACGTTTTTCGGATACAACCGCAAGCGACGCGACGAGCTCGTCCGGCGCGTCCGCGAGGCGGCCGAGCGCGCGCGCAACCGCCCGCAGCCTGCCGTGGCGGCCGCGGCGGCGGCAATTCCTCGCTGCCAGGTCTGCGGCGTCACCGCACCGCATCAGTGTGACTTCGAATGGATGTTCAGCGTAGGCCATCTCTTCTTTTCGAAACCCGATCGACGACTTCTGTGCCCGAAGCATGCACGATGGCGTGCGCGCCTTGTCCTCGCGTCGAACCTCATCACCGCCAATCTCGGCTTCGGCTTTTTCGTCTCGCCGATCTTTTGCATCGGGAATGTTCAGATCGCGCGCAAAGCGGGCGCGTTAGGCCGCGTCGAAGCGGCGTTATGGATCACGCTGGGATTCTTCCCATACGCGCTGATCGCATGGATGCTGGGATGGGTCGTGTGGTACGTCGTTCATTTCTGATGAAACGCCGAAGCTTGCATCGCGCCGTCTTCATCCTGGCCGGCATTTACAACATCGGGTGGGGAGTGTACTCGGTCTACGACCCGCAGTGGCTATTTCGATTCGCGGGAATGCCGCTGTCGAACTATCCCGAGATCTTCGCCTGTCTCGCGATGGTGGTCGGGCTGTACGGAATCATTTACTTCGAAGTCGCGCGCGTGCCGGAGCGCGGATTTCTTCTGGCGGCCGTCGGACTGGCCGGCAAAATCCTGGGGCCGATCGGACTGGCTGGACTTCTGTGGCGCGGCGCGTGGCCCGCTCGCAGCGCGATCCTGTGCGTCACCAACGATTTGATCTGGTGGATTCCGTTTACGCTCTACCTCGTCGATGCCTGGCCCGAGTTCCTGCGACAGCTGACTGATCCCGAGGCCCGCGGGTGACTCCTGACGAAGCGCGCGCACTCCTAGCGTCCGATCTGAAGGGTCGCCGTCCGGTCAAGGAATCGAACCCGCTCCTGATGTGGACGGTCCTGGTTCTACTTCTTGCCGGCCTGATCTACCTTGTCGTCCGCTTCACGGGCTCGCCGTCGAAGCTGACGCTCGTCAACGCGTCCGGCGCGGAGGTCTCATCAGTGATCGTCGCATCCGGCGATCAGCGGATGGATCTCGGGGCGATTGCGAACGGTGAAGTCCGCAAGATCGACCTCGTGCCCGGCAAACCGCTGCGCATCGAATACACGTTCGAACAGCGCCGCGTGTGGACGAATTCGGAGCCGCTCACGGCGTTTCAGTTTTTGACGGTGTTCATCGGGACGGATAAGAAACTGCGGGTCGAAACTCATCGTCCGACGGCGCGTTGACGCCCGAATCGTATCCACGAAAAAGGATCTACCGAGTCATTTTGTAGTGGACGGTCAAGTTGAAGATGGAATCGACCGCCGTTTTCCCAATATGAGCGGGAAGGAATTTCCACTGCGCAACCGCTTCAAGTGCCGCGCCGTTCAGAGAAGGGAACGGCGATTGTGAGATGAGATGAATGCTTCGCACGCAACCGGACTTCGTGATGACGCATTCGATCACGACAAAAACGTCGGAGCCTGGGCCCATCGTGCGCCGAACGCTCACCGGGAACGTCGGCTCGACGCGCCGCCTCACAATGGGTGCTTTGACGTCTCCTCCGATTCGCCGCAGCCCCGACTCGCCTTCCTCGAGTGACGCTTCGTCCAGGCAGGTCGTTGACCTTGCAGGCTGCACCAGCAAAATGTTGTGTGCTTCGAGAGATGCGACTAGAGATGCGGGCGTCGCGAATGAAAGCTTCATGAGCTCGTCCGCCGCGTTGAGGCAACGCGCGTCGGTCGCCAATCGTTCGATTGTGGTCTTCTGCACACGCCCCGCGCGGTCAGAGGTCGCCGAAGCCACCGCTAGCCAGCCGCTGTTGCACCGGTGAGCCTGCACGACCGCGTCAGCGAGACCGGGAGGAAGAGCCGCAGGAAGCTCAAAGTCCGGTTGCGCGACTGCCGTTGAGGCGTAAGTCGCCTTTCGATCCGTCGGCACACGGCAGTCGCTGGAGGCGATATCGCAATATCTCTTACGAACAGTGAACTCATCGTCCGTGAAGTATTCGAAGAGTGATGACTCCGACCCGATGAGCTCATCGGCTTCGGCGGTTTGGAGCCAGGCCGTCCAGCGAGCGTCCGATGCCGCCGCGTTGCCGGCCATGCGCCGAAGCAGTTCCCGGCCAAAACTTTCCCTCACACTCGGTTCTTCCTTGGGCGCTTGAACCGCGGCACGGATGGTCGCCGGTAACTTCGAGGCGTCTGGGCTATAGCCATGGACGAGGTACCACACCGAGTCCGTGCGTATTTCCTCGGACGCTGAGCTCATCGAAGCCGCTACGAGGTTCGGCTCCATGGCCAGCGTCGAATCTCGAAAAGCTCTCAAGAGTGCCTTCGACGCCGTGGCATCCTGCATCCCGACCAAGCGTGAACCGGAGCCGACGGCGATGGCTGGCGCCTGCCAGAAGGCCTGTGTCATAAACGCCGCGTCCGGGGAACGTGAATCTCGCGAAGCGTCGGCAGTAGATCGATGGCATCTGCTCGGCGCGCGATGGCACGCATGATCACAGTATCAATACCGCGGGACATCGAGCGCGTCACGGCGATGGCCCGATCGACATCGGTTCGCTCGCCGCCAATGACGAGGGCGCGCACCTCCTCGCGAGCTGCAGAAGTATCGTTCTCTACGGCGAGGCGATCGCGAACCTTGGGGATTAGCTGAGACAAATTTCGAATCGCAACGATTCGCGCTGCAGTGGCCCGCGCGAGAGGATCCGGCGAATCGATTGCAGACGAAAGTGCGGCAACCAACGCCGACACGTCTTTGTCGCCGACTCGCGCAGCGACCGATGCTGGCGTTTCGTCGCCACGAACGCCGGCGACCCCGCAAGTCATGACAACCAGAGAGAGCAGTATCCGCATCACTAAATTGATGATGCAATACAATTCACGATCCTTTCCGAGGAGATTGCAAAATGAGAACCGTGATCCGGAACGGGCGCGTCGTGACAGCCGTCGACGATTACAACGCCGACATCCTCATCGAGGACGGCAAAATCTCGATGATCGGCAAGGAAATCGACGTCCAGGCCGACAAGAAGATCGACGCCAAAGGCCGGCTCGTCATTCCCGGCGGCATCGACCCGCATACCCACCTCGATCTCCCCTTCGGCGGCACATCGTCCTCCGACGATTTCGAAACCGGAACGCGGGCGGCGGCTTTCGGCGGCACGACCACCATCATCGATTTTGCCGTTCAGTACAAGGGTCAATCGCTGAACCAGGCTATCGACGTCTGGTTCAAGAAAGCCGAAGGGAAGGCATCGATCGATTACGGATTTCACCTGATTTGCACCGATCTCCCCGACGACCGTCTACCCGAGATGAAGGAGATGATCCGGCAGGGCGTCACGAGTTTCAAGCTGTTCATGGCCTATCCGGGAGTGTTTCTCGTCGACGACGCGACGATTTACAAGGCCATGGGAACGGCGTCGGAAGCGGGCGGATTGATCTGCATGCATGCGGAGAATGGCGTGGTGATCGACGCGATCGTGAAGCGTGCCATCGCCGAAGGCAAAACCGCGCCGAGGTATCACGCCTTGACGCGGCCGACCAAGGCCGAGGCCGAGGGCGTGCATCGGGCCATCGCGCTGGCCGAGATCGCGCACGCGCCGGTATACATCGTCCATCTCAGTTGCAGCGACGCGCTGGAGGAGGTCGTGCGCGCGCGCGACGCCGGCCTGCCCACCTACGCTGAGACGTGTCCGCAATATCTCTTCCTCGACTACAGCGTGTACGAGAAGCCGGGATTCGAAGGCGCCAAGTGGGTGATGACGCCGCCCATTCGTGAGAAGTGGAATCAGGACGAGCTGTGGCGCGGATTGAAATTCAACGATCTGCAGGTCGTGTCAACCGATCACTGTCCGTTCTGCTTCAAGGAGCAGAAAGAGCTCGGCAAGGCCGATTTCTCGAAGATCCCCAACGGCGGGCCGGGGGTGGAACATCGCATGTCGCTCATCTACAACGGCGGCGTGGCAGAGGGACGGATCTCGCTGAACCGCTTCGTGGAGATCACCTCGACGGCCCAGGCAAAAATCTTCGGACTCTTTCCGAAAAAAGGAACGATCGCGATCGGCTCGGATGCCGATATCGTCATCTTCGATCCCGATGAGCAGATGACACTTAGTGCGAAAAATCACCACATGAATGTCGATTATTCGTGCTACGAAGGCGTGAAGGTGAAGGGCGTGACGAAGACCGTGCTTTCCCGCGGCGAGGTTGTCATCGAGGATGGGAAGTACGTCGCCAAGCCGGGGCGCGGACAATTCCTGAAGCGCGGGCTCTTCAACTCGCCGAGATGAAAGTGGATCGCCGTCATTTCATCGAGATGACCGCCGCCACCGCCGCGGCATGCGCCAGCGGCGCAGCCGTGCAATCCTCCCCCGAGCTTCACACTCCCCTCTGCGATCTCCTCGGCATCCGCCATCCGATTGTGCAGGCCGGAATGGCCGGTGTGGCAGGACCCGATCTGGTGGCCGCCGTTTCGCGTGCCGGCGGACTCGGGATCCTCACCGGAACGCTGCTGCCTCCTGACGAACTGCGCAAGCGAATCCACCGCGTTCGCGAGCTGACGGACAAGCCCTTCGGCGTCAATCTTCTCCTGCATCACGATCTGCAGCCGCCGAAAAGTCTCGAGGATCCATCCCGAGCCGCCCCGGTGCAGCGAATCCTGAATCGCTTCCGCACCGCGCTCGGACTTCCGAATCACGACGCCGCGCCGCCGGCCGTGCCCGATTTGTTAGGCAAGGCGATGGACATTCTGATCGACGAAAAGGTCCCCGTCTGGAGCATCGGACTCGGCATCCCAACCGCGGAGATGGTCGATCGCTTTCACAAAAATGCCGCCAAGGTGATCGTGATGGCCGCGACCGTCGACGACGCGGAGCAGATGGCCGCCGCCGGCGTCGACGCCATCATCGCTCAGGGTTCGGAAGCGGGCGGACATCGCTCGACGTCGGTGAAGCGCGCTTCGACGCAGGAAGCGAACATCGGCTGCGTGGCGCTGGTCCCGCAGATCGCCGACAGAGTCCGCGTGCCGGTAATCGCGGCAGGAGGCATCGTGGACGGCCGTGGATTGGCGGCGGCGCTGGCGTTAGGCGCGAGCGGCGTGGTCGTCGGGACGCGCTTCATTCTCTCGCGTGAGTCGATCGCACCGCAGTGCCACAAAGACGCACTGCTGCATTCCTCGAGCGATGCCACCGTCGTGAGCGACGCCTTCACCGGCATGTACGCGCGAGTTGTGCGCAACGATTTTACGAACGCATTCGCGGGCGAGCCGGTTCTGCCGCCGTTTCTCCAGTTCCAGGCCGCCGCAGACGTTGTGCAGGCCGCCGGTGCGCAGAACCGCGGCGAGTACTACACGCTCTACGGCGGCCAGGGAATCGGATCGATGCGCGATTTGCCCCCGGCGGCGGAGATTGTGGAAGGAATCGTTCGGCAGGCTGTCGATATCATTCGAAGGATGCGTCAGTCCTGATACTGAAACCGATGGCCGATGCGGAGAATCGGACGCTCGAACGCCACCCACGACAGTCCGGCCAGTGAGAGTGTTACCAGCAGCGCAGTGGCGGAGACCATGGCATCGCTGCCGCGCAGCATCTGCGGGTAATGGCCGCGGAAGATTGCGTAACACAGACCGCTGACGCCCTGGTGAAACATGTACGCTGCGTAGGCCACGATGCCCAATCGGCGCAGCCCGCGATTTCGCATGAGGCCGCCCAGGGGGCTCTCAGGTGCGATGACCACGATCAGCAACAATGAGGCGTAGAAAACCGCCAGCAGCGAGAACCCATACGACGTCATCGGAAAAGTCCACAACGTGATCCCGCTGATCGCCATCATCGCCACACCGGCCGCCGATCCGGCAAAGATCGCGTAGACGATTTTTCTGTGCCGGACGACTGCGCTCTTCAGCGTGTCGTCTCGCACGATGTGTGCGCAGAGCGCACCGAGAAGAAGCGCGTCCGCTCGGCACGGCGTCAACACGTAGCCGGCCAGATGGCCGAGCTCTCCGTAGCGGGCGACCAGAATGATCCGCAGGACCGGTGCGGCAACGATCATCGTGATCAAGACCAGCGGCAATCTTCGCGGCGGAATGAAGCGGATCATGAGCGGCAAGGCCAGATAGAACTGCTCCTCGACCGCCAGCGACCATGTGACTCCGAGCCAATTCGCCCCGAAACCGCCGACGCGTGCCATGACGATGTTCTGGGTGAATGTCGCGTAGGACCACAAGGGCAGCGGCTGCGCGAAAAGCCAGCGCAGCGCCTCCGTGCGGAGCGGCGCAACAGCGCCGACGACAACAAACAGAAATATCCATAAAAAGTAGAGCGGCAGGATCCGGCAGATGCGGCGGACATAAAAAACCTGAAAGTAGTTCGTGGCCAGGCGGTGGTCCATGAGGATGCCGCCGATGAGAAAGCCGGATAGAACGAAAAAGAGGTCGACGCCGCTCCAACTGAGCAGGAAGACCCGGTTGAAAAACCCGAGGGTGGTCTGCTGCACGACGACGTAGTGCCAGATGAGGACGAGCAGGATGGCCATTCCTCGAATGCCATCCAGTTCCGGCACGCGACGCGACGTCGCCTCGAGCGATGCCACGCCCACGGCCTCAGCCTAACAGAGATCCTTATAATGCGCACGGGAACAGGGAGAGAATTGCGGTATGACCGAGACAGTCCAGCACGAAGACGGTCGGGTCGAGCTCGAGTCGCTCGACGACATCAAGAGCAGCCCGCTCTACAACGACGATCTCGCGCCCGTGCCGGTGTCGCGCAGAAACTGGACCACCTACAACTACGCCGCGCTGTGGATTTCGATGGCGCACTGCATCCCGACCTACATGCTCTCCTCGGGACTCATCGGCGCGGGCATGAACTGGTGGCAGGCCCTGATCACCATTCTGCTGGGCAACTCCATCGTGCTGGTCCCAATCCTTCTCAACTCGCATCCCGGGACGAAATACGGAATCCCGTTCCCGGTTTTCGCGCGGGCCGCCTATGGCACGTACGGATCCAACCTGCCGGCGCTGATGCGCGCCATCGTCGCCTGCGGCTGGTTCGGCATTCAGGCGTGGATCGGCGGCGCGGCGCTGCACACGTTCTTCACCGCCATCTTCCCGCAGTGGCACGCGTTGTTAGGCGAAAAACTCGGCGGTCATACGCCGACGGAATGGATCTCGTTCCTGCTTTTCTGGGCCATCAACATCCTGATCATCTATCGCGGCATGGATCTCCTGCGCAAGGTCGAGAACTGGGCGGCGCCGTTCGTTCTGGTCATGACGGCATTTCTGCTGGCGTGGGCCATCTGGCGCGCGCATGGACTCGGATATCTGCTGACTGAGAAGGGCAAATTCACCACCTGGTCGCAATTCCAAAAAGTTTTCGTCCCCTCGCTGACCGCCATGATCGGATTCTGGGCGACGCTGTCGCTCAACATGCCCGACTTCACGCGCTTCGGCCGCAGTCAACGCGAGCAGGCCATCGGTCAGACCATCGCTTTGCCCACCACCATGACGGTCTTCGCGGCCATGGGCGTGATCATCACATCTGCGGCCATCGTGATTTATCCGAATCTTCCCATGACCGAGCTGTGGGATCCGGTCAAACTGGTGGCGCAATTCAAGGCGCCGCTGGTGATCGCGATCTCGATGTTCACGGTGGTGGTGGCGACGCTGGCAGTCAACATCGCGGCCAACGTCGTCTCGCCCGCCAACGATTTCGCGAACGCCTTCCCGAAGTGGATCTCGTTCCGCACCGGCGGCCTCATCACCGGAATCCTCGGAATCGTGATGCAGCCGTGGCGGTTGCTCGCCGATCCCAACGGTTACATCTTCGCCTGGCTCCTCGGATACTCCGGCGGGCTCGGCTCGATCGCAGGAGTGCTGATCGTCGATTACTGGTTCGTGCGCAGGAAACAACTGGCGCTGGCGGATCTTTATCTGCCGCGCGGAGCCTACAGTTACGTCGGCGGCTGGAACTGGCGGGCCGTCCTCGCCACCGGCCTCGGATGCACTGGAGCGTGGATCGGCTTGATCGTTCCTTCGCTGCGTCCCCTATACGACTATGCCTGGTTCATCGGCTTTGGCGTCGCCGCGATCACGCATGCCCTGCTGATGAAAGTAGTGCCGCCCGAGCCGGTGGCGGTGGCAACAGCGCCGGCCTGACATCGAAT
>DASPZU010000007.1:0-146791 GCA_035636095.1 Thermoanaerobaculia bacterium | reverse complement strand
CGGGTGGGCGAAATTGAAACCGGCCGCCGACACGGCCCTGGCGGCGTGGAAGGAGTTCAGAGCGAAGAGTCAGACGCCCTGACGCGCCAGCGCGCACGCGCCTAACGCGCCCGAGTAGTCGCCCAGCGTGGCGTGCTCGATGCGGATGCGATTGTGAGGGTCGGGACGCAGAAAGCGCGTGCGCGCGACTTCCGCGATCGGCTCGACGAATTTCTTCTTCAGACGCTGCGCCACGCCGCCGCCGATCACGACCATCTCGGGATCGAACATGTTCACGATGTTGCCGGTGAGAAGTCCGAGGTAGTGTTGGGCGCGGGCCAGGACTTCTTTCATCACCGGATCGCCGGCGTCGAGCGCCTGCTCGATGACGCTGCTGGTCATCCGATCCTTCCCGCGCTCCTTCATGATCTTGAGAACGGCGCTGTTAGGCCGGGCGCGCACATCGCGCTCCATCGCGGAGCGGCTGGCCAGTGCTTCCACGCATCCTTTTCGCCCGCAGCTGCACGTCGGGCCGTCTTCCTTGATCATCATGTGGCCGATTTCGCCGGCCGCGCCGCGGAACCCCTTATCGATTTCGCCGTCGACGATCAGGCCGCCGCCGATGCCTGTCCCCACCCACACGCCCACCGCGCGTTTCGTCCCTTTGGCGGCGCCGTAGCTGTGCTCGCCGATAATCGCGACCTGCACGTCGTTGCCCAGGACCACATCCGGACCGAGTTTCTTTTGGAGGATGCGCGCGACCGGAACATCGTTCCAGCCGAGGTTAGGCGCGCGGACCACCACGCCGCGTTTTGGATCGACAGCACCCGCCGCGCCGATGCCGATCGCGCCAATCTTCGACGTCTTCACGCCGGCGTCTTTGGCCGCCGCGCGGATGTGCTCCGCAATCTGATCGATGGTTGTTTCTGCCTTCGCACCTCGAGTGGTCGGGCCGTCGGAGCTGCCCAGGACTTTTCCCTTCTTGTCGGCGATGACGGCGATGAAGCTCGTGCCACCGAGGTCGACTCCTGCGTAAATTCGGGACATGGAGGAAGTATATTGTTGCCCATGCCCGTGACCCGAAGGGAAGTTCTCTTGGGTGTAGCGGCGGGCTTCAGCCTGCCGGTCAGGGCGATCGCGCAAGCCATAACCCCCCTCGACATCACGAAGAACGTTTGCACCCTGACGTGCGCGCAAACCCTGGGACCCTGCTACTACGCCGCCAATCTGATGCGCCAGGACATTACTGAAGGCGAAGTCGGACTCCCGACGCTGCTCAGCTTCCTGGTCGTTGATGCCGACACCTGCGCGCCGATCGAGAATGCCGCCATCGACATCTGGCACACCAACGCCAAAGGCGTGTATTCCGCGCCGATCAATCCGATGTGCAATCCCGGCGACGCCCTGGCGCGGACGAAGACCTTCACGCGCGGAATTCAGACGACCGACACCCGCGGCTGGGCGCACTTCAATACGATTTTTCCGGGCTGGTACTCCGGCCGCACCACCCACATTCACGCCACCGTTCGCCGTAACGGCAATGAGATGGTCACCACGCAGTTCTATTTCGAGGATTCATTAACAAATTTCATATATAAAAACCATGTAAATTATTTGAGCCGTCCGAATCGCGACACCACCAACAGCACCGACAACGTCATCGGCGGCGCGGCATCGCGGGTGGCACCGTTTCTGTTCACGACGAAGTTGATCAACGACCGATCGCTGGTTGCTCTGAAAGTGATCGCGATCCGCAGCTCGGCCACGAGGTGCAGCGCATGATGAAGGTGCGTCACTTCTGCCTTCTGCTTTCTGCCTTCTGCCTTTCGACCGCCGCCCTCGGCGCCGACTGCACCGCCATCTCCGCGCTGGCGTGCGGAACGACGGGGGCATCGCTTTCGGAAGCCGATTGCACTGCTTCCGACAACAGTCAATACCGAATGTGGCAATTCTCAGGAAAGGCCGGCGACAGTGTGACGATCGAGATGCATTCGACCGCTTTCGACACCTTCCTCGCGCTTCTCGATCCCGCCGGCATGCCGGTTGCCGACAACGACGACTCGGAGAGCGGCGTCACCGATTCGAAGATCACGTTGACGTTGACGACGACCGGCACCTGGACGGTCGTCGCCAACAGTCTGGCTGCATCGCAGTCGGGCAACTACACGCTTTCGCTGTCGTGTCCGTCGACTGCCGTCACTCCTCGCCAGAGGGCTGCGCGGCACTAGGGCGCCCGAGTCCGGGCGCGGTGATGTGCGGCACTCCGGCATCGTTCATCATCTTGTTCAGCGCGGGCAGGTCCTTCTGAGTCACCTCGCGGGCTGCGGCAGTGTCCTGGGTCAGCAATCCCTGCACGATCTTGATCTGATCGAGCTGCGACGTCGATGGCGCCGCGGTGTAGCCCTCCAGGCCGCCCAGGAGCTGCGTGATGCGCTGGGTGATGGGGGGCTCCTGGAAGACGAGCGTTGGACCGGCTGAGCCGAGAGCGCCTGCGCGTTCGCCGCACTGCTGCGGCGTTCCGAACTTCTTACAGGTCGCTTCGGTCTTCTTGAGCAGATCTTCGGCAGCCTTCTGAATTGCGTCCGACGGCTTCGGCATGCCGGGCCGCTTCCAGCCTTCCATCTCGGCGTTCAACGACGTCCGCAATCCCGCCAAGGCACGTCGTGTCGTGACTGCAGTCGTGGCCATCTGGCCGAGTTGTGCGATCGCCTGACGGCGCGCGGTGCGGTCTTCGGCGGATATGTTGATGCGCGGATCTTCTTCGACCGTCACTTTTTTCGTCTGCTCGTTCTTGCCGACTGCGACCTTCACGGTGTAATCGCCCGGCTCGACTCGCGATGCGCCGCCGAATCCGCCGAATCCACCGCCGCCCGGCGGGGTTTCCGCCGCAGTTTCCGCCGATTCGGCTTCAGGACCGGCGCCGGCAGGCGGCTCCTCGAGACGCGGGGGAGTGGTCACCGATCGCGAGCGCAGATCCCACACCACGCGATTGATGCCTGGTTCCTTGGTGCCGTCCATATCGCGAATCACTTTCCCATCTTTGTCGCTGATGGTGATGCGGACGCGCTCCTTCTCGTCGGGCTTGGCTTTCAGGAAGTAATTGATGATGGCGCCGTTGGGCGGGTTCGGCGCGAAGAAAACTTTCTGTCCCGTGAACCCGGCGCGATTCGCGACCCGCCATTCCGTCGCGGGACGGATGTCGAACAGGTGCAGGTCTTCCGAAGCGATCGAATCGGTCCACTGCTCGAACGGTGTGAGATCGTCGAAGATCCAGATCGAACGGCCGTGCGTGCCGAGGATCAGGTCGTTTTCGCGGGGGTGGATGGCGATGTCATCGATCGGCACCGTGGGCAGATTCAATTTCAGCTTCGACCAGTGCGCGCCCTGATCGTTCGAGATGAAGAGTGCCCGTTCGGTGCCGGCAAGGAGCAGCTTCGGATTTCGGAAGTGTTCGCGGATGACGTGCAATGTGCCGGCGTCGTCCGGGATGCCGCTGCGAATCGGCTTCCACGACTCGCCGTAATCGCCGGTCATGAAGACGTAGACGTTGAAGTCGCTGCTGCGGTGACCATCGAAGGTGGCGTAGGCCGTGCCTTCGTTGTGGCGCGATGCGACGATGCGGCTGACGTAAGTTCCTTTCGGAACGCCTTTCAGGCGGTCGAAAATGTTCTTCCACGTCTTGCCGCCGTCGCGTGTGACCTGCACATTGCCATCGTCCGTGCCGACCCACAGCAGATCCTTGTTCATCGGCGATTCGCTGACGGTGGTGATCGAGGGCCACGATTGCACGCCGTCGTTCCGCGACAGCGTGTACTTGTCGGGAACCTTCCCCATGATGGGGAGCTTGTCGCGATCCTGTCCGTTGGTCAGATCGTTCCCCAGGCGCGTCCAGTTGTCGCCGCGGTCGGTCGATTTGAAGAGATAGTTGCCGCCGTAGTAGATGGTGTGCGGATCGAACGACGAGATGACGATCGGCGAATTCCACTGGAAACGATAGCGTTGCCCCTCCGGCGCCAGCGGCCGGATGATGCGCGACTCGTGAGTTTTGAGATCGCGGCGATTGATGTTGCCGTCCTGCGACTCAGAATAGACGGTGGTCGGATCGGTCGGGTCGATCTGCGCATAGAAGCCGTCCCCGCCTGCGACAGTGAACCATTCCCCGTTGCCGATGCCGCGGGTGTCCATGGTCGCGCTCGGCCCGCACCAGACGTTGTTGTCCTGCAGTCCGCCGCAGATGCGATAGGGCTTGGCCATGTCGAAACCGACTTCATAAAACTGCCCCAGCGGAAAGACGTTGACGAAATCCCAACTGTGGCCGCGGTCGTGGCTGATGTAGATGCCGCCGTCGGACCCGGTAATCATGTGATTCGAATCGCGCGGATCGATCCAGGTGGCGTGATAGTCGCCGTGAATGCGCTGGATCAAATTCGACCGGAACGTTTTCCCGCCGTCTTCGGAATAGAACATCTGCGCGCCGTGGACCCACAAGCGCTGGTCATTGTTCGGATCGACGCGGATCTGGCTGTAATAGCTGCCGCGCGGGTTGGTCTCCGACATCTTCGTCCACGTTTCGCCCTTATCGTCGCTGCGGAACACACCGCCCCCGGCGTGTTCCACCAGGGCGTAGACGACGTTCGGATCGCGGCGATAAAACGCGACGCCGATCCGTCCGATCTCTTTGATCGCTTCCGGATCGAGCTTCGGAGCAGCAGGAGTGGCGGGCTGGGGCTGTCCGAATCCACCACCGCCGCCACCTCCTTCGCCAAATGCAGGCGTCCGGGGAGGCGGTGCGGGATTCGGATCCCATGGCAAACCCTTCTCGAGTTTTTTCCAGGTCGCGCCGCCGTCGGTGGTCTTGTACAGACCGCCACCCGGTCCGCTGCCGTTGAATCCAAACACGGTGCGGCGCCGCTGATAGGCGCTGGCGATCAGCGTGTTTGGACTGGAGGGATCCATCGTGATGTCGTTGACGCCCGTGTCTTCATTGATGAAAAGGACGTTCTGCCAGGTCTTGCCGCCGTCGGTGGTCTTGTAGACGCCGCGTTCTTTCGACGCTCCCCACAGATTGCCGGCCGCTGCGACGTAGACGGTGTTGGGATCGTTCGGGCTGATGAGAATGCGTCCGATGTGATGGGTCTCATCGAGGCCGACGTGCTGCCATGTCTTGCCGCCGTCGAGCGACTTGTAAACGCCGTTGCCCCACGACGAGCTCTGTCGGTTGTTCGACTCGCCGGTGCCGACCCACACGATCGACGGATCGGATTGCGAGACCGCGATGTCGCCGATCGTCGACGTGGTCTGATCGTCGAACATCGGCTCCCAGGTCGTGCCTCCGTTGGTCGACTTCAAAACGCCGCCCGACGCGGTGCCGACGTAGATGACGTTGGGATTGCTCTCGACGACCGCGAAGGCGTCGATGCGCCCGCCCATCACCGCCGGTCCGATCTCGCGGAACTTCAGGGGCTTGAAAGTGGTGTTGATGTCCGTTGCTGTGGAAGTGACCGTCGCTGCCAGAACGATCGCGAAGAAAAGCATTCCTCTCCTCCGTTTCGACAATGGAAAACCGCGGAAATCTACTACAGCTTGTCATCCTGAGCGAAGCGAAGGATCTCGAGATGCGTGATTCAGGGTGACCCAGGGCGTTCGGGGTAGGGTGAAACTGGCTCGGTAAAGAATGGGCAGCATTCGAGCGCTGGCGCGCACGGTCCAGTAGGTCGTCGAGTCGATGCTCTTCGCAACTTCCGCCGGAATCATGACTTCGACCGGAAGGATGAGGCCCTTCTCACTCCGAATCGGATGCGCACTCACCTCGGTTTTCCAGATCGAAGCATCACGGCGTCGTTGCGATCGCATCAGTCCGACGCGGACCTTACATGGCACCTCGCTTTTTAGCGGCGTCTCGATCTTTCCGCGCAATCCGTGACCAGGTTCAGGCGGAGCATCGAGGACCAGGACGGAAGCGGCGAACAGCCTGCGTTCGATCGTGAAGTAAATCGCAGTGAGGAATAACGCAGTGACCACAGCGACATCCAGCCACCACTTCTCGTTCGCCAAAATGCCCGTGTTGGGAAATGCCACGCTGAGGACGGCCCACGCGATCGCGACCGCCCAGAAGCAGCCGATCGGCGTGCGGTCTTGCGTGATGCGCAATTACGGCTGCTTCGCGACCACGCCGATGTTGGCGATGGTCGCCCCCCTTGTCATCGACGGCACGGCGCAGACGTAGAGAACGATCCCCGACACCGGCGCGCGCGCTTCGAGAAGGGGACGATTGAGGTAGTCGGTGACGGTGCCGATCTTCATGCCTTGCTGGACATACGTTCCGCGCTTCACGAGCGGATAGAAGATTCCGTTCTGATCGCTGGTCACGGTCTCGACCTTCTCGATCCACACCGGATTCGCGACCGGCACCACTGCACCCGGCAGCATCTTCAGATAGCGCATGACGTTGAAACAGCCATTGGCGAGAACTTCGACGTCGTCGGTTTCGGTGGTGCCGGCATAGCCCGCCTCGACCGCGATGGCCGGCTTGCCGCGCGTGTTGGCGGTGTTGTCGAGGTAGCGCGACGCGGCGGCATCTTTGGGCCGGTCGGCGGAGATGATGATGTGATCGAGACCGAAGGCCAGCACCATCTCGCGCGAAACTTGATCCTGTTGGGGGTTGCCGCTCAGCGGCCAGTAGCTGTAAGGCCGCAGGCTCTCGTCGAGATCGCCGCCGTGCAGGTCGATGAGGTAATTGCAACGATCGACGACCTCCTTCGTCATCATGAAGAGCGCGCGTTCGGTCTGCGTGCCCTCCATGCGACCGGGATAGAAGCGATTCATGCTCTTGTTGTCGATTGGATTGACGTGCGGAACTTTCTTCTCGAACGAGTTGATGTTGACGAGCGGCACGATGATGACCGTTCCCGACAGCGCGCTCGGATCGATGCGATCGATCACTTTTTCCAACGCGATGATCGAGACGTACTCCGTTCCGTGCGCGCCCGACACCAGCGCCAGCACCGGCCCGCTCTTCGCGCCATGTGCGACCACCACCGGAATGGTGAGCGCGGCGTCGACGCCGGCGGGAACCTCGATCGTTCCGTACGCTTTTTGACCGCGCTTCGCCGCGGCAGTTCCGACTGTAAACGTGTCTTGGGCGAGCGCTGTGGTCGCGATGAGGAGAAACAGTAGATATTTCATGGCGCGGTATTTCACCACAGAGCCACAGAGGACACAGAGTTTTCTGTGTGATCTCTGTTCCTCTGTGGTGAATCACTCCTCGTATCGCGCGGCCGCCACCTCGACGATCTTCTTGATCATCTCGTTGTAGGTCCGCTCGCTGCCGCGCGCGGCCATCGCGAATTCCGCCTGCGACGAGAGCCACGGATTCGGATTGGCCTCGATGACGTAGATCGTCCCGTCCTTGGCAAGGCGCATGTCGATGCGGCCGTAATCGCGCAACTTGAGCGCGCGGTAGGTCGTCTTGGCCGCTTCCTGCAGCTTCTCGACCGTCTCCTCGTCGAGATCTTTCGCAACCGCCGACTTGGTGAGCTTGTACGCTTCGCTCTCGCGATCGAATTTCACTTCGCGGCCCGCGATCTTGGGCGTATCGGCGGGAAGCTTCGACAGGTCGAGCTCGACCAGCGGAAGCGCCTCGGGGGGGCGGTTGCCGAGGACCGCGGCGTAGATTTCGCGGCCTTCGATGTACTCCTCGATGAGGATCGGAACATCGAGCTCTTCGTGCAGATGATGGATGCGCTCGATCAATTCTTTGACGGAGTCGACCACCGACCCCATATCGATCCCAATCGACCCATCCTCGGACACCGGTTTCACGATCAGCGGAAATTTCACGTCGTGCGCGTAGTCGACACGGCCCCGATGCGAGACCGCCGAAAACGGTGTCTTCAGTCCGTGGAACTCGACGATCTTTTTCGCGAGGGCCTTGTCCTGCGCCAGCAGCAAGCCATGGGGTCCCGATCCGGTGTACTTCACCCCAACCAGGTCCATGAAGGCGGGAATGTTCAGGTCCTTGGTATCGTCGCCGGCGTACGACTCCACGAGGTTGAAGACCAGATCGACTTTCGCTTTTGCGAGCGCAAACAGTGTGACATCGCGTCCATCGAGCTCGATGTACGACGGCTCGTGACCGAGCTTGGTGAGCGCGTCGAAGACCTCTTCGCGGTCTAACTTCGGCCGTCTGCGGCGGCGACGCGGCGTGGTGTCGTCATCGTCATCCTTCGCGCCCGGGTAGGACTCGGTCTCACCCCACAATTCATACAGGACGCCGATCTTCATGGCGACAAATTTGTATCGTTATATTTTACGACAATGTGCGCGAATCCGTTATTCGCGCTGGTCGCGATGGCGAAAGTGACGCGCGGAGAAGAAATTCGTCATCAGCGTCGTGACGTAAACAGTGAGCTCGACGATTTGTTCGCTCTCGCTCTTCTTGTCGACCACCAGTCCCAGCTCGTCGACCTTCTGCGCGATCGCCTCCACCAGAGTCTTGACCAGCGAGCGCCGCCCTCCCGTCCAGTAGCTGACCTTGTCGACGATTTCTTTTCGGTGCTCGGTCACCACTTCCGATGCTTTGCGGCGGCGATCCTCGGGGACGGCGTCGGCGGCCAGAAAAATATCGTCCAGATCGACGTCCAGCGCCAGATCGGAGATCACCTGCGATTCATCGGCGGTGTTGCCACGGTAAAACTCCTCGATGGTCTCCTTCATGTCTTCAACCGTGAAGTCTTTTTCGCCTAACGGACGGACAGGCGGCGTGGCGCCCAGATCGTGCGCGACGCGATCGATGTAGCGGAGCTTCTTGATGGCCGGCCAGTTCTTGTACTTCTCGCGCCAGTTCGATCGTGGCGTCAGCCAGACCGCGAAGGTCTCCGCGAAATCCTCGTCGGGATGTTTTTGCGCATACCACCCCGCGATGTGACGCACGAAATTTCGCGAGAAGGGAACGAAGCGATAGTGATCGCGATACGGACGCCGAAATGGACCGAACGTCTCGCGCCATTCATCGGTCTTGTACAACTCATAGGCGTAGTTGAAGGCGTGACCCGACTCGTGGCGCATGTACATCATGATTTCGCGTTCGTTCTCGATGTCGTTGACCGCGCTCTCGATCGCGCCCAGGCGCGGATCGGCGAGATAGAACGGGACGCCGATGATCGGCTCTTCGGACGGGCAGCCCCACTCGCTGGTCAGATAAAACGCCGGGCGAAAATGCTGCAGGCCCTTCGCCTCCAGCTCTTTGAAAAGCTGTTCGACGAAGCGCTCGATCTGCGAGCCTTCCAGCTTGAGACCGAGCTGCTTGATCGGGATGGGCAACAGGTCCCGAACGTCGGCCGGGGTCTTCTCGAACAGCATGGGGCGGCTAGTCTAGAATCCCCGCCATGCGACTGCCAGAGATGTTTTTCGCCCTCCTCATGGCCGCCCCGGCTTACACCGTCCACATGCTGCCGCTGCCGGCCCCGGCGGCCGGCGGCATCTATATGGACTACCTCGCTTACGACCCGCGGACCGGCTTCGTCTGGGCACCGGCCGGCAACACCGGTGCCGTCGACGTGGTCGATACCGCGACCGGAAAAGTGACCCGGATCGGCGACTTCGCGACGAAAGAAGTTCAGGTCCGCAACGGCAAGCGGACATTCGGTCCCACCTCCGCCACCATCGGGAAAGGGGTGGTGTACGTCGGAAATCGCGCCGACAACAAGATCTGCGCCTTCGACGCGCGGACGCTGCAGCGGCGCAATTGCGGCGAGATCGATTCCATGCCCGACGGGCTGGCGTATTCGTCGGTGACAAACGAAGTGTGGGTCACCGCGCCGCGCGACAATTCATTGCGCATTCTCGACGCCGACACGCTGCATCAGAAGACGAAGCTGACCTACGAGGGCAACCCGGAGGGATTCGCGGTCGACACCAGGCGCGGTCGCTTTTACACCAACCTGGAAGACAAAGACAAAACGCTGGCGATCGATCTCAAGACGCACCGGACGGTCGCAACATGGAATCCGAATTGCGGCAGCGAAGGACCGCACGGCATTCGACTCGACGAGAAGTCGGGATTTCTTTTCGTTGCCTGCAGCGCTCGCGTGGAAGATCTCGATGCCGCGCGCGATGGAAAAGTCATCTCGTCGATCGAAACGGGTGATGGCGTTGATGACATCGACTACTCGCCGACGACGCACACCGTTTACGCCGGCGCGGCGCGGGCTGCCAAGCTGACGATCGCGAAAGTCGATGGCAGCGGCAAGCTCGCGATCAGCGAGCAGGTGCCGACGCATGCCGGCGCACGGAACGGCGTGGTCACGAAGAACGGGACGGTCTACCTCGCGCACTCCGGAACGGAGCTCAGCGATCTCGTTGTGGTCTCACCGGCCAAATAGCGCCCCTCACCCGGCCCTCGCATTCGCTCGGGCCACCCTCTCCCCGCTAACGCGGGGCGAGGGGTCTCGCGCGAGTGTCCTTCGCCCCGCGGAGCGGGGGGGCCCGCTACTTCGCGATGAGTCCCCGCTGCTCGAGCAGCGGCTGCACGACCGGATCGCGTCCGCGGAAGGCCCGATACATGGCCGCCGGGTCCTGCGTGCCGCCGCGCGAGAGAATCATTTCGCGGAACCGCTGACCATTGGCGCGAGTCATCCCGCCGTTTTCGCGGAACCAGTAGTAGGCATCGTCGTCGAGCACTTCGCTCCACAGATACGCGTAGTAGCCGGCGGAATATCCGCCGCCCCAGATGTGCGAGAAGTAGGTGGTGCGGTATCGCGGCGGAACTTCCGGCATGTCGACCTGATAACGCTTGAGCGCTTCCGGTTCGAAGCCGTTCACTTCCAGCATCGGCGCATCTGAGGGCAGGCTATGCCAGGTCATGTCGAGGAGCGCGGCCCCGAGATATTCCGTGGTTGCGAATCCCTGGTTGAACGTGCGCGACTTTTTGATCTTGTCGACGAGCTCTGACGGCATCGGCTTGCCGCTCTGGTAGTGCTTTGCGTAATTCGCGAACACCGACGGCTCCAGCGCCCAGTGTTCGTTGAACTGCGACGGAAATTCGACGAAATCGCGCGGCGTGCCCGACAAGGTCGGGTACTTGACGGTCGAGAAAATCGCGTGCAGCGCGTGACCGAACTCGTGGAACATCGTCGTGACGTCGCTGAAGCTCAGCAGCGCAGGCTGGCCGGGCGCCGGCTTGGTGAAGTTCTCGACGTTGTAGACGACCGGATGCGTCCCGAGGAGGCGGCTTTCTCCGACGAAGCCGCCGGTCCACGCGCCGCCGCTCTTGTTGTCGCGCGTGAAAAAGTCTCCGTAGAACAGCGCCAGCGGCTTTCCATCGGCGTCGAACACCTCAAAAGCGCGAACGTCGGATTGATAGACCGGAATGTCCCTGCGCTCCTTGAAGGTGATGCCGTACAACTTGTTGGCGGCGAAGAAGACGCCGTCCCGCAGCACGCGATCGAGCTCGAAGTACGGCCGGACCTGCGATTCATCGAGATCGTATTCCGCCTTGCGCACCTGCTCGGCGTAGTACTGCCAGTCCCACGGCTGCAGTTTGAAGCCGCCGCCTTGCTTGTCGATGAGCTGTTGCATTTTCGCCGCTTCGCCGCGCGCCTTCCCGGTTGCTGCCGGAACCATGTCGGTCATCAGCTTGATGGCATTGTCGGGGGCCTTGGCCATCTGATCGTCGAGACCGAAGGTGGCGTAGTTTGGATATCCGAGGAGCCTGGCGCGTTGCGCGCGGATCTGGGCGAGGCGGCTGACGACAGTGCGGGTGTCGTTCGGGCCGCCGTTGCACCGGTCGGCCGAGGTGTGGAAGAGCCGCTCGCGCAGCGCGCGATTCTTCAGGTAAGTCTGGGGCGGCTGCTGCGTCGTGTTTTGCAGCGTGAGCACGAATTTGCCGGCCAGGTTGCGGCTCTTCGCGGCTTCCGCGGCGGCAGCGATGTCGGCCTCCGGCAATCCGTCGAGCTCCGCTTTGTCGTCGAGGACCAGCGCTCCGGAGTTCGTTGCCGCCAGCACGCGTTTACGGTAGTCGGTGGTCAGCTTGGACTGTTCGGTATTCAGCGCTGTGAGGGCGGCCTTGTCGGCGTCGGCGAGCAGAGCGCCCGCGCGGACGAAATCGCGATAGGCGCGCTCGACCAGTCGTTTTGATTCGGCATCGAGATTCACAGCGGCGCGCTGATCGTAAATCGCCTTCACGCGCGCAAAGAGTTTCGGATTGAGATAGATCGCATCGCGATGGGCGGACAGCTTGGGCGCTTCGTCGGCTTGAATGTTCTGCAAGGTCGGATTGGTGTTGGCTTGCGTCATGGCGCCGAACACGCGCTGCACGCGCCGCAGCAGGGCGCCGGACCGCTCCATCGCCTCGATGGTGTTGGCGAACGTCGGCGCCTCGGCGATGTTCGCGATGGCCTCGATTTCGGCGAGCTCGCGTTTCATGCCCTCCTCGATCGCGGGCTGATAGTCGGCGTCCGAGATTTTGTTGAACGCCGGCGCCTCGAATTGGAGCGCGCTCGGTTTCGCGAACGGATTCGATTCGAATTGCGCCGCGATCGGAGCGGCAATGAGCAGCAGCGCGAGTGTGGTCAGTCGTTTCATGCGCGAAGCATATACTCACGTCTCGATGGCAAAACTCGTCGACCAGCCGCGCGTGATCGAAGCCGCCGGAAACAAGCCGAAACGCATCGAGGAGTTCGTCGGCCGCGTCGCCACCGCCACGCCTTCGGTCAGCGTCGCGCGGATGCGCAGTCCCTCCGGGTGGATCGAGCCGGGACAGACACCTGAATTCGACGAATACACGCTGGTACTCGCGGGAACATTGCGCGTCACCACCCGCGATGGACAGCTCGATGTGCGTGCTGGTCAGGCGGTCATCGCCCCGCGTGGGACATGGGTGCAGTACAGCACGCCCTCCGCCGAAGGTGCTGAATACATTGCAGTTTGCGTCCCGGCCTTCTCGATCGATACCGTCCATCGGGATGGCCAGTGACTCGCCTCACGCACTGTTTTCGGCAATCGCCGGCCTAATGGGAAGCATGAAGCGGCTACTCGTTGTGATGCTGTTCACATCGGTCGCTGCGCGTGCGCAGAGCGATTTCCCGAACTGGGCGGAGCGCGTCGTTCTGGAGTGGATCAACCGCGCGCGTGTCGACCCGCAGGTCGAGATGAATGCATGCGGCGCTGCGTGCAGTGAACGTGCGTGTTACGCCGCCACGGCGCCGCTGATGTGGAGTGAGCAGCTCAATCGTTCCTCGCGATTCCACGCCGCCGAAATGGCGAAGCAGCAGTACTTCGGGCATGACTCGAAATGCACGGTCGTCAACAACATCGATCTTCTCTTTCCGTCCGGCTGCGACGGCGCCGCGTCGTGCGGCTGTGTCGGCGGCAGTGCCACCTGTGCCGGCCCAGGATGCACACCATGGTACGGACGCGTCGGACTGTTCGGCGCTGCGCCGTCGGGCGAGATCATCGCCGGCACCGGCGATCCGAATTTCGCCTTCTACCTGTGGCTCAATGAGCCGTCGACCGGATCGGACTGCGCGTTCGGAACGGAGAACGGCCATCGATATCTCATTCTCACTTCGGCGGGCGCGATCGGAGTTGGCGTGACGACCCAGGTGGTCGGCGACTTCGGCAGCGGCGGAACACCTTACAAGATTCCATCCGCGGCGCACTACCCCCAACAGGCCGCTGCAGTCGACCTCTGGGCGAATTGGTATGACAGCGCAGCGCCTCGAAGCGCGAACGCGATCGTCGACGGCCGCTGCATGCCGCTGACGCTCAGGCGCGGCACGCCGCAAAACGGCGCGTGGACGGCGAACGTCACGAACGTCGGCGCCGGCTGCCATCGGTACTACTTCGCGTTCGTCGACTCGAGCGGCGCGACAATCACCTATCCGGCCACCGGCTCGCTCGGCATCGGCTGCGCCGATTGGGACAGCTCACGCGTGCCAGCGAGCTGCGGGACCGTGACCTCGTCGCGACGTCGCTCAGCGCGGCATTGATGTGGGACGGACTTCAGTCCGTCCGGTCGGGCTGAAGCCCGACCTACATGGCGCTACTACGGCATCGGAAAGCCCTCGCGATCGAGCAGATCGCTCGCCTGCAGCGACGCTTCGACCAGCATTTTTCCCAGGCTCCGTGGCGAGAGATCGAAGGCGTTGCCGAAGAACAGCAAGGGATTCTTGTACGGGTGCACGTGGATGATTTTCATCCCCAGCGACATGTCGAGGGCCGCCGCAATGCGTTTCGATTCGCGCTCCAGCGTCTCCTCATCGACATAAGGCGCGAGCGCGTCGCGCGCCGCTTGCAATCCCGCCCATTTCGCGCGCGCGGCGTTCCGCGCGTGCATGAATCGCGAATAGATGGTGAGCGCGATGGTCTGCGCGATCTCGAACGGCAATCCCAGGTGATGCAGCGATCCGATGGCGGGGTGAAAGCGATAGGGCGCCTCGAATGTCGAGATGATCGCGAGATCGCAGCCGTGATCATTCTCGATCATCGTCTCGGTGGCGTTGTAGACGTCGCCGTCGATGAAGTAATGCTTCCGTCCATCCATGGGCACCGAGACAGGATTGAAAATCGATGGAATCGCCATCGAGCACGCGCAGGCGCGCGCGATCGGAACACCTGAAACGTAGCGATACCAGACATGATCGCCGCTGTCCGCGCCGAAGACCGCCGTCTGCGGCATGTCGAGGTTCGAAGCCAGGATGAAGAGTCGCGTGCGCAGCTCCTCGAAGGATTCGTGTCCCTCCAGAAGTTGCCGGAACCAACCCTCCATCCCGGAAGTCGAATAACGCGACCGGAGAACGAGCAGATCTCTGAGTTTGAAATAGTGCAGAAACTTGCGCAGCGTGAGTCGATACTCGGCTTCGATGTCCTGATTCTCGCCGTCGCCGGGATCGGGAACGGACCCTACGCCGCTGCCCGGGAAAATCTCCTCGCCCGCGCGCAGGTTCACCGCGTTCCGCACGCGTCGAACGTACCCGCGGATTCCGCGGACATGGCGCCGAAAGACGGTCGATGTCTGAATTCTCGGAAGGCGCGACTTGCGTCCGAGAAACGATTCGAGGACCTCCTGAACCTCGTAGCCGGCGGCCGCGAGCAGCGAATAGATTGCGCCTGCGGAAGAGCCGACCAGCAGGCTGATCTCCCCCGGTTGGGGCTCGGTGCGGGGGCCGAATCCCGATGTGAAGGTAAAACCACGCGCTTCGAGTGCGCATCGCACCCCTAGGTGCCAGAAGATTGCTTTGACCTTGCCGCCGGTCGAGCGTAGCGCGATGCGCCGAAAGTCGGTGGGCCGGTAAGTCGGCGCCATGTCCCATTGTGCCAAAATCCGGCGTCCATGCCCCAACTCATACCGAAACCGCGCCCGGCCGGCCTCAATACGGCATCCATCCTGGAGTCGTTTGCCTTCCGGATGATGTACTCGGTCGCGCGCGATCAGTACAACGCCACCAGTCTCGATTCGTATCACGCCCTGGCCTACGCGGTGCGCGACCGGATCATGGAACGCTGGTTCGCGACTCAGGACGCCTATTACCGGCTCGACGTCAAGCGCGTCTACTACCTCTCGCTCGAGTTTCTCCTGGGCCGTCTCCTGGCCAGCAGCATCATCAACCTCGGCGCGCAGGACGCGTACTCCGACGCGGTGCGAAGTCTGGGACTCGATCTCGAAAATCTGGCCGCCTGCGAAAACGACGCGGGCCTCGGCAATGGCGGACTCGGTCGGCTGGCGGCCTGTTTTCTCGAGTCGGCGTCGACGCTGGCGCTGCCGTTTTACGGATATGGCATTCGCTACGAGTTCGGAATCTTTCGGCAGCGCATCGTCGACGGCCAGCAGATCGAGCAGCCCGATCCCTGGCTGCGCTACGGAACGCCGTGGGAGATTCCGCGCCCCGACGTTCTTTTTCCCGTGAAGTTCTATGGGCGCTCGGAGTACTACCTCGACAACGGCGTCCCACGCTTTCGATGGTCCGACACGCAGGAGGTCTACGCCATGGCGTACGATTTTGGCGTGCCCGGCTACAAAAATAGTACTGTTAATTCACTACGATTATGGGCCGCAAAATCGTCGCGCGAGTTCGATCTCGAGAAGTTCAACGAAGGCGCATACGTCTCGGCGGTTGAAGACAAGACCAGCACCGAGAACATCTCCAAGGTTTTGTATCCGGCCGACGATCAATCGGCCGGACGCGAGCTGCGGCTCAAGCAGCAGTACTTCTTCGTCTCCGCCACCATTCAGGATGTGATCCGCAGGTTCAAAAAGCGCGCGGGCCGGCGATGGGACGATCTCCCCGACAAAGTCGCGATTCAGCTCAACGACACGCATCCCGCCATCGCGATCCCGGAACTGATACGCGTCCTCGTCGATCAGGAGATGCTGGAATGGGATGTCGCATGGAGGATCGCGCAGAGCGTATTCGGCTACACCAACCACACCGTTCTGCCGGAAGCGCTCGAGACGTGGTCGAAAGAGCTGATCGGCAGGCTTCTTCCGCGACACTTGCAGATCATCGAGGAGATCGACCGGCGCTTTCGATTGCAGGCTGCTTCCTCCGGCGCGAACGAAAAGGCGGTCGCGCAGATGTCGGTGATCGACGATGGGCGCCAGGCGGTTCGCATGGCGAATCTGGCCATCGTGGGGAGTCACTCCGTCAACGGCGTCGCGAAGCTGCACACGGAGATTCTCAAGTCGCGCGTCTTCCCCGATTTTCAGAAGGTCTTTCCCGGGAAGTTCAACAATAAGACCAACGGCGTGACGCCGCGGCGATGGCTGCTGCAGGCCAATCCGGAGCTTTCGGAATTGATCACCGAGGTGCTGGACGAGCATTGGAAGGGCGATGTGGATCATCTACGCGAGCTCGAGGATTACGCCGGCGACCCCACATTTCGCGAGCGTTGGAACTCGGTGAAGCACGCCCGGAAAACGAAAGTCGCACAGTGGTTGCAGAGCGCGTATGCCATCGAGATCGATCCCGAATTCCTGTTCGACATTCAGATCAAGCGCATTCACGAATACAAGCGGCAACTCCTGAATGCCATGCACGCCATTGCGCTGGCGCACCGCATCGCCGACGGCGACGATTCCATCGTGCCGCGCGCGATCATCTTCGGCGGCAAGGCCGCGCCGGGATACGCCATGGCCAAGCTGATCATCCGGCTCATCCACTCGGTGGCGGCATTTGTTCGCTCCAGCAAACGCATGGCGGCGCGCCTCGAGGTTGTCTTCGTTCCGAACTACGGCGTCTCATCGGCGGAGCTGCTGTTCCCGGCCACCGAATTGTCGGAGCAGATCTCGACCGCCGGCACCGAGGCCTCCGGGACCGGCTGCATGAAGGCGGTCATGAACGGCGGCGTGATCGTGGGCACGCTCGACGGTGCGAACATCGAGATCCGCGATGCGGTGCGATCGGAAAACATTTTCACCTTTGGCCAGACCGCCGACCAGATCGCGAAATTGCAGGCGGAGGGATACGATCCGCGTGGTGTTATCGGATCGAATGACGAGCTGCGACGTGTCATCGAGCGGATCGCATCGTGGGGAGAGTACGGCGCGATCGTCGAGGCGCTCACCGGGCGCGATCGTTACTTCCATTGCATCGATTTCGCGCCTTACGTCGACGCGCAGAAGCGCGCCGCCGACGGCTGGCTGCAACGCGACGATTGGGCGCGCCGCTCCATCCTCAACACCGCCCGCAGCGGGACGTTTTCGTCGGACCGCACCATTCGCGAATACGCGCGCGAAATTTGGGGCGTCGAGCCTGTTCCCGTTTCTCTTGATCGCTAGCTGCGCCCACCCGCCCAAACCCGCCCCGCAGAATCCGTCGCCGATGGTGGAGTTCACGCGCGCGCACGAGCGGCTGCAGAAGGCTGTGGTCAACGGCGAACAGATCAAGCTCGACCGCGCCGAGGTGCTCATCACGCCCGGGGCGGCGGCGGCGGGCGAGGCCGATTTCCTCATTCACTTTCATGGGTCGTCGTGGCTGCCGTTTCAGGCCGCGGCCGCGACCCGACGTCCGCTGGTCGTCATCGCGGTCAACGTGGGGCAAGGCGGGAATGCATACGACCAGGCCTTCAGCGATCCGGCCACGTTCGAAAAACTCATCGCGCCGCTGCGTGCGCGCATCCGAATTCGCCGGTTGTATCTGAGCGGATTCAGCGCCGGATACGGCGCGGTTCGCGCGATCCTGCGCAACCGTTCCGAGATGATCGAAGGAATCCTTTTGCTGGACGGATTGCACACCGGTTATGTCGCCGAACGCAAAGTCGATCCCATCGCGATGCAGCCGTTTCTCGATTACGCGCACGCCGCGATCGAGGACCGCAAGCGATTCGTCTTCACGCACTCCGAGATTTTTCCGGGCACGTTCGCGAGCACCACCGAAACCGCCGACTATCTGATCCAACAGCTCGGATTGAAAGCGACGCCGGTCGCGCGTTTTGGTCCGCGCGGCATGCAGCAGCTCAGCGAGCTGCGCGTCGGCAGCCTCACCATCCTCGGATTCGCCGGCAACAGCGCGCCCGATCACATCGACCAATTCCACGCCATGCCGGAGTTTCTCCAACTGCTGTTTGAAGGAGGTCCGCAGTGATTCCCTTGCTACTCGCGCTGGCCGATCAGCCGGTGGTCACCTACATTCCAAAACATGAAGAATTAACGTATACATTTGGCGGCGCCCCTGCGCGGATGCATCTCAAGCCGGGAACGCGGATCGTGTCGTGGACCGAGGACTGTTATGACGGCGCTGTGACGAAGTCCGATCAGCTTCCGACGAAAGTGGTCCCGGCCGGCCATGACAACCCGCAGACCGGTCCGTTCTACATCGACGGCGCGGAGCCGGGCGACACCATCGTCATTCACATCAACAAGCTGGAGCCGGCGCGCGACCACGGGATCTCGTCTTTCTTTCCCGGTTTCGGCGCGCTCAACGCCACCGATCGCACGGCGGTGTTAGGCGGCGATCTGCCCGAAAAAGTCTGGTTCTACGCCGTCGATCGCGAGAAGAACGTCGTGCGCACGCGATCGCTGGACGGCAGGAAATCGTGGGAAGTTCCGCTCGCTCCCTTTCTCGGCTGTCTGGGCGTCTCGCCGTTCGGCGAAGCGCGCTCGACGGTCGTTCCCGATTCCTTCGGCGGCAACATGGACTGCCCCGAGGTCCGCGCCGGCAACACCGTCTACCTCGGCGTCCGTGTCCCGGGTGCGCTGTTGTCATTCGGCGATGGGCACTACGCCATGGGGGAGGGAGAGATCATCGGCACGGCCGTCGAAGGAGCGATGAACGTCGATCTGACCGTCGACCTGATCAAACATCGCGACACGCCGTGGCCGCGCATCGAGAACAGCGAGTGGATGATGACGTTAGGCGCGGCGCGCCCGCTCGAGGATGCCGCCCGGATCGCGTTCCGCGAGATGTTGCGCTGGGTCCAGGATGTCAGCGGACTGTCGGAGATGGACGCCTACGAATTCGTGTCGCAGAACGCGCGGACTCCCGTGATCGAGATGGTCGATCCGGAGTACACGGTGCTGGTCAAGATCGAGAAGAAGCGTTTGCCTAAGCCGTCATCCTGACCACGCGGAGCGGGGGAAGGATCTCTGCTGACGAGATCCTTCGCCGTCTGCGCGGCTCAGGATGACGCCCGCGATGAACGCGGCCGCCGCCCGCATCATGTGACCGGCGTAGAAGAGCCAGAGCGCCTCGAACGTCAACATCAGGCAGCCGCCAGCCTTTCCCACGGGCGCGCATCGAAAAACAACTCGATCGATTTGATCTGCTCACCCTCGAACGTCAATAGCTCCGCGATCCGACAAAGGCCCAGCGGCTCCCGGCACACGAAATCGTACGTGTAAAGCGTCTGGTTGCCGGAGGCGAACTTCGACCGGACGTTCACATCGATCAGCATCGGAAGCAGCCTGTGCATCCCCGCCACCAGTCCCTCCCGTCCGGTGCGCTCGGCCATGGGGCCCTTGTAGTGAACGTCGGGATGGAGATGCTTCGCGATACGCGCGATGTCTTTGTTCTTCCAGGCGGCCATGTAGGCGTCGGCGATCTCTTGAATGTCCATGGGTTGCAACGTAGGTCATATAGTACGCTTTCGCAAGTAGGGACGAAAATGATAGTATGCGCTGTATGATCATCGGAGATGAAAGAGGAAAGCCCGGAAAGATCTGTCCGCTGATCGCCTTCGATCAGATCGCGGGCGGAAAGTACAAGCTGCGGATTTTGTGGGTGCTCATCCGAGGTGCCAAGCGTTACGGCGAGATTCGAAACGCGCTGCTGGTGGGTACGTTAGGCAAGCCGATCACGCCCCGCGTCCTCAGCCGGGAGCTGAAGGAGCTGGAGCGACGCGGCTTCATTCAGCGCAAGCAATATCCGGTCGTTCCGCCCAAGGTCGAATACCGCCTGACCCCGCACGGACGCGCTCTGATCCCGGTCATGGTTCAGATCATTCTTTGGGCGAGGACCGTCGCTTATCAGGATGCACTGCGCGCTCCACATGGGCCACGAACGACAGCAGCAGCGATGCTTCGCGCGTCGTGAGCGTTCGCTTGGCCGCCAGCGCCTGCAGCTCGGCACACATGCCATCGGGTGTCTTGTCGGCAAAAAAACCGAGGTCGAGGAGGAGCTGGCGGGCGCGGGAGTTGAGATTCTGAATGAGATCGCCCGGCGCGGGATCTTTCACCGCCGGCGTCGGACGAAGACCTTTCGCGAGCTCATAACAGAAGATCGCGACGGAGAGCGCCAGGTTCATGGTCGGACAATCGGGCGCCGTCGGAATCGACGCCGTTCGCTGGCACATCGCGATCTCCGCGCCGGACAGCCCCCACTCCTCCCGCCCGAACACCAATGCGAGCGTGTGCGCATCGCCGAGCGTCTCCTCGGCCAGCCGCGCCACCTCGGACGGCGTTAGTTGCTCGTGAACATGACGGCCGCGGATGGCGGTCGTCGCGACGCTGAGATGCACATCGGCAAGCGCTTGCATCAAGGTTTCGAAGTGTCGCGCCGATTGCACGACGTCCGTGCCGCCCTTCGCCCACCACTCGGCAGCATCGCGCGTGACCTGCGGCCGCGATCCGACAATGGCAAGCTCGCTGAAGCCGAAATTCTTCATTGCGCGCGCGGCCGCGCCGACGTTGCCGGCTTCGTGGGGCTCGACCAGGATTACGCGAACGCGCATTCGAGCTGCAAAACGGATTCTTCCAGCATATCCGGCCACGTTCGCATGTAGAGGACAAGGTCGTCACGATTGTTGAACCGAAGGTAGCGACCGATTCGGCGGACGACTTCGGGATCGGACAATTTTTCCAGATGACGAACATCCTCGCGGGTGAGGCCGAACTCGAACATGGCTGCCAGGACGACGTCGATGAGGTTGCCGCTGGTCGGACAATAATCGCGCGCCTGTTGCTCCCAATCGCCTTCGCGGATCAGCGCCGACTGATGGATCTCCGCGCTCGCCAGTCCGGTGATGGACTGGGCCAGGTGGCCGCAGTTGCACATGCCCATGTGGCCCCACTGGTAGGATACGTCGCCCGAGAGGCGCTCGGCGGTCTGCCGCAACGCGCCGATCAATTCAGGGTTGGCGCGGGCCATGCGAAGAGAATAACGCGGAGTGATGGACGATGAAATTCCGAATCCTTATGGCCTTGACGCTGCTTCCCGGTTGCGCCACGTCGGTTCAACAAAATCTGAGTGACTCCGACATCGCCATGATCATGCGGGTGGCCAACATCGGCGAAGTACGCGAAGGCGAGGTCGCACGGACGAAAGCCACCAACACCGGCGTCCGCGACTTCGCGACCATGATGGTGACCGAACACACATCGCAGAACAACAAGGCGGAATCGGAACTGTCGCGCGCCGACGTGGCCTCGTCGGACACGACTCTCAGCCGCGAGCTCGACGCCGCTTCCGGCGCGGCCGCCGATCGTCTCCGTCCGCTGTCGGGCGCCGCGTTCGATCGCGCGTACATCGAGCGTCAGGTCGACGCGCACCAGTCACTCCTGTCAATGATCGACACCAAGTTGATGCCGAGCGCGAAAAAAAAGGCGGTCAAGGAACAATTGACCGAGTTGCGAAAGCTTCTCGACAAGCACCTTGCGCGCGCCAGGCAGATTCAGGGCTCGCTTCCACGCTGACAGGCCGATTCGCTCCGTCGCCGACCGGGCCGTTGCACTTCGGCAGCCTGGTGGCCGCCGTCGGCTCGTGGCTGTTCGCACGTGCGGCGGGAGGGCGGTGGCTGGTGCGGATCGAAGATCTCGACGCCCCTCGAGTCGTTCCCGGATCGGCCGAAGAAATCCTCGGGACTTTGCGGCGATACGGTTTGGAGTGGGACGGCGAGGTCGTGCGTCAATCCGAGCGCACACATTTCTACGAGGCGGCCCTGGCGAAGCTTCGCGCCCTGGGATTCGTTTACGAATGCGCGTGCAGCCGCGCCGACATCCAACGCGCCGCATCGGCACCTCTGGGCAGTGAGCCGGTCTATCCGGGAACTTGTAGCAATGGCCTGCCGCCGGGCCGCGTCGCGCATGCGATCCGTTTCCGTTCGCCTGACGTTGTCATCGCATTCGACGACATCGTGGTGGGCCACATTGAAGAAAATATTGCGCGACAGACCGGCGACTTCGTCGTGAAGCGCGCCGATGGTCCATTCGCGTATCAGCTCGCGGTTGTTGTCGACGACGCCGAGCAGGGAGTGACGCAGGTTGTCCGCGGCGGTGATTTGCTTCCGTCGACCGCACGGCAGATCGCCTTGCAGCGCGCGCTCGGCCTGCCCACTCCCGAGTACGCGCATCTTCCGCTGGTCGTCGGTGCTGACGGATCGAAGCTCGGCAAACGCGACGGTGCACTGCCACTCGCGTCACTCGACGTCCCCAATACCCTGTCCGCCGCGATCCGCGTTCTAGGAATGGAGGCGACGTCGCTCCAGGAAGCGCTCGATCATTTCGATCCGAAACGCGTGCCGAGGAATTCGGTGACGGCGCGATTGAATGCTTCCGGCTGATCGAAATTCGATGCGTGGGCCGCGTTTTCGATCACCACGCATTTCGATCCCTTGATCAACGCCGCCATCCGCCGCGCATCGTCGGTGGATGTAATCGGATCGTGATCGCTCCCGATGACGAGTGCGGGCACCTTCAACGCGCGCAACGTCGATGTCGAATCGGGACGTCCGGCCATCGCGCGCTGCGCGGCCATCATCCCCTGCGCGGTGGCCGTCATCATGATGTCGCGGAAGGCTTTTCTGCGCGCGTCATTCCAGATCATCTTGGGGAGCATCTCGTCGACGATGCGTGCCGCTCCGTCCTTCTCGATCCCGGCGATCGTTTTGAGTCGATCCTCGCGCGCCTGGTCGGAATCAGCGCGTGTTGATGAGAATGACTCCCTCCATGCGATGCGGCGCGTCGCGCAGGATCTGCATCAGAATGTATCCACCCATCGAAATGCCCGCCGCGATCGCTTTGTCGATGTGCACATGGTCCAGGACGGAAAGAATTTCTCGCGAATAATCGGCGATCGAGAGTTCTTTGGATGCCGGCGGAGACGCTCCGAAGCCGGGGAGATCGACGCGAATGTGCCTCAGTCCGCTGAGGGTTACCTGCGGTTGAAAGATCGCCGAGGCGTGCGGAAAACCGTGGATCCATACGACCGGCCGCCCCTGGCCGTTATCTTGAAAAGCGAGCAATTGTTTGACCTCTGCGTTACGCTACGACACAATCGCTCAAAAACGAACGGAGAAAAATGATGGCGACAAAGAAGGGATCGAGCTCAAAAGGGGGCGGCAAGGGATTGGCGGCCGAGGTGCAGCCCAGTGCAGATCTGGCACCGATTGTCGGAAGCAAACCTATTCCGCGGAGCGAGGTCACCAAGAAGGTCTGGGATTACATCAAAGCCAACGGCCTTCAGGATCAGCAGAACAAGCGCATGATCAACGCCGATGACAATCTGAAAAAGATCTTCGGCGGCAAGAAGCAGGTCTCGATGTTCGAGATGACTGCTCTGGTCAACAAGCACCTGAGCTGAGGCGCGCTTGTGTGGAGGCGGGCTTCAGCCCGCCCAGGGGGGGCCGGCTGAAGCCGGCCCCTACACGCGTCACTTCACTTCGATGCGGCGTCCGCGCGGTTGCGCCTGACGCGGCGCGTCGAGAGTGATCTCGAGAACGCCGTTCTTGAAGGTGGCGTTTGCATTTTCGCCGTTGATGCCTTCAGGGAGGGCGATCGAGCGGACGAAACGTCCGTAAGTGCGCTCGCTCCATCCCGCTTGCTCGTCGCGGCGTTCATTCTTGCGATCACCTTCGATGGTCAGGACGTTGTCATTGATCTCGACTTTGACGTCGTCCTTGTTGAGTCCGGGAAGGTCGGCGCTTACTACCAGCTTGTTGTCGCGCTCGTACAATTCGATTTGAGGCGACCATCCGGCGGGGAGCGATCCGAATCCGAGGTTGTCGAAGAGCCGTTCCATCTCCCGCTGGAAACCAGTCAACATCCTGAACGGATCGTAGTAATTGATCAGGCCGCGTGAAGGTTCCCGTCTCGAAATCTGCTGCGACTTCTCCCGTTCGGTGCGTTGAGGCTGCTCCCGGTCAACCTTTTCACTGCGCTCCTGATTGCGTAACTCGGCCATAAACTCTGTCCTCCTTTCAACATCTTTTGTGTGCAAACGGGATGCGCGATCAGCGCAAGCCGGTGTCGATGTTCACGTCGAGCTTGGTGACGCTGTTAGTGTGAATTTCGACCAGTTTCGGCAAATCGCTGGTGCGATCGATCCCAACCAGCTTGGCATCGACCAGATATTTTCCCGCCACGAGATCGATGAGGTACAAGCCCTGCGAGTCGATATCGACCGTGAAGAGAAGATTCGTGCGCTTCTCGTCAAACACGAGGATCTTGCGGAGCGCGTACGCACCCGGCGGCGTCGGACACGGATTTCCGGCTTGCTCGACCGGACAGTTGGGTCCGATCTTCACCACACCCGAAAGCCGGCCGTAAACCTTCGCGATGTTTTCGGTGGGCGCAGTCGGACTGTGACATCCGAGCAGCGCCAACATCACTAACAATGCATCAGCGCGCCGCATTCAGAATCGCCTCGGTGACCTCGGAATAGCGTCCGGCAAAATGGTGTCCGCCCGGCTCGCGAAGAATCTTGAACTGCAACGGGTCGAGATGCGTGCACAGCGTGTCTTTTTCTTTGACACCATAGATGCAAAGAACGTTCATGCCCCGCATCTTTTGCGCCTCCGGAAGGACTGGATACTGAACGTGGTGATGCATGTAGTGGCCGAACGTCCACGTCGGTTCGTATTCGAAGTCGATGGACGGCTCCAGCCCCAGCAGCGCGACCAGCTGGATGGAGTCGCGGACGTCGCGTGACAGGCGATTGATCATGAACGGCAGAACATCGGCGCCGCGTGAATAGCCGATCAGAATGACCTTGGCCTTGTTCCATCGCTCTTTATAGGACCGAACGATGTGCGCGAGTGCGCAAGAACTCTCTTCGGGAGTGCGGCGCGTTCGGAAGTAACTCGAGGCGAGGAATCCGACGATCGGAATTCCTTCGGCACGGAGTCCGTCCGTCACGCGCTTGTCGATCCGCCGCCATCCGCCATCGCCGGTCAGCATGACCGCGAAACGATCGCCCGGGCGGCCGGTTGCCGGCAGCTCGATGATCGGGGCCTGGCAGGTCGTGGCCAGCGCGAAGAGGATGCTCATCATTGGAGATTCGCGAGGATGATGTGGGCCAGCTTGTCATAGCCGCCGTCGAAGTGATGCGCGCCCTTGAGCATGACCGAGCTGATCCGCGCTGCGGAGAGCATCGGACAGAGGGAGTCTTTGTCGTCCTCTCCAAAAAGGCACACGATATTATGTGACATTAATTTGTCAACTTCCGGTTTGACATCGTATCCGGTTTTGGAGCTGGTCCGCATCCAGTCGCCGATGTGAAATTCGAATTCGACTTTGGGACTTGGACCGAGGAGCGCCAGCAGCCGGGTTCGGTCGCGCAAATCCGGCGGCAGACGGCTGATCATGAACGGCAGCACATCGGCACCGCGCGAGTACCCAACGAACAGCACGCGCTGCTTTTTCCAGAGCCTCAGGTAACGCTCCAGGATCGTCTGCAGGTCGCGCGATGCCGAATCGGGCGTGCGCTTCGTCCAGAAATACTGCAGCGCATTGAGGCCGACGACCGGCATTCCGTGGTCCGCGAGAATCTTCGAAATGGCCTTGTCGATCTTTGCCCAGCCACCGTCCCCCGACACAAAAACGACCAGCGTGTCCGAAGCGCCGCTGGTCGCTGGAACTTCGACGAGCGGGAGCTTCGAGGTGGTGACGGTCGCGGCGAGGAGGAGAGCGAGCATCGGGCCGTGCGCTACAACAGTAAATTTCAAATTTCAAATTTCAAATGAAAAATGGAAAATCGCCGTACGGCCTCCTTTTCAATTTTCCATTTGAAATTTGAAATTTTTCATTTCGCAACAACGCCGCGCAGACCTCCCGAAATGAGCGCCGCCAGATTCGTCAAAATCCTCGGCAGCGCCAGCCCGCCCGGGGAGGCGAGATACATCGGCTCCCAGATCGGATCGAATTTTTCCTTGTACTGCCGCAGTCCCTGGAAGTTGTAAAAGTTCTCGCCGAAGCGATAGGCCAACGCGCCGACGCGGTTCCAGACCGTGCCCAGCGACCGATTCTCGAGGCCCGAGAGCGGCGCCATGCCCAGGTTGAAGAACTGGTAGCCCTGCTGCTGGCCCCACAGAATGAGCTGCAGGAACATGAAATCCATCACGCCGTTAGGCGCGTCGGCGCGATGCCGCATCAGATCGACCGAGGCTTCCTCCTTGGTGGCACTGGCCCACACATTCGCGAATGCCACGATGCGGTTGGTGCCGCGCCGCACCACGGCAACCGGAAACCGGCGGACGTAGTCCTCTGCAAAGAAACCGAGCGAGAAGCCTTTCTCGCGCGTTCGCTTTTCCGTCAGCCACGAATCGGAAATCTCGCGCAGCTCGGCAAGAATGGGAGTGGCATCCTCCACAA
Source organism: Thermoanaerobaculia bacterium (assembly GCA_035636095.1). Classification (GTDB taxonomy): domain Bacteria; phylum Acidobacteriota; class Thermoanaerobaculia; order Gp7-AA8; family Gp7-AA8; genus Gp7-AA10. The sequence continues at coordinate 119,793 of DASPZU010000007.1, read as the reverse complement.
TCTCGAACCAGCAGTGTTCCGACTCGACTTTCCGCTGCATCTTGCGCATCCATTTGCGCGTGCCGCCCTCGAGCGAGAAGTCGTGCAGCGGCACGCGCGCCTCTTCGCCGATCTTCTGCAGCGTCAAGCCGAGGTCGAGGTAGTGGTGGAGATGCTGGCGCTTGATTTCGTAGAACACCGGCCAGCCGGCATGCAGATCGCAAAGCTCGCGAAACTTCCAGATCAGCTCCGATTTTTCTTCGTCCGGTCCGACCGGGTCGCCCATGGTGATCCAACTGCGCCCTTCCACGCCGTACATGATGAAGGCGCGTCTCGACTCGCTCCACAACAGCGGCTTATCGCCCAGCACGGCCAGCGCTGCCGCACTGTGAGGATCATGGCGGACGATCTCCGCTGCGCGCTCGAGATCCGAGAAGCTGGGCGGATCGGGCTCGGGAATCGCGGGACGGAGCAGATGGCGCACGGCCACGATCAACATGGCGGCGATGACGCCGACCGAGGCGCGCAGAAATCGCGGCGCATCGCCTCGAAATCCGAATCGCCACCACAGATCGTTCGAGTACTCGACGTGCTTGTAGCTGAAAAAACCCAGCCAGGCCGACGACATCAGCACCAGCAGGATCGCGATGATCCATCCCGGTCCGAAGCTCTCGTTGACCAGCGACGCTTTGCGATGGAAGTGGCGCCGCGATGAGATCAGCGCGAACAACATGATCCCGAGGATGACCGCCTCTTCGTAATCGCCGCCCTTGAAGATCTGGAGAAAGATGCCCGCGGTCAGAATCACCAGCGCGAGCTGGTAGGCGGCATCGAGACGGCGCTGCAGGCCGCGCGCGAGCAACAGCAGAAGCGCCCCGGCGATGCTGCCGAAGAAATGCGAGATCTCGACGATGGGCAGCGGAACGAGTCGCCGCAGCCATTGCAGACGGCTGGGCAGCGTCGGTGTGGCGCCTGAGAAAAGCAGAACCGTGCCGCCGACGAAGGTCGTGAAGGCCAGCAGGTTGGGCGCGATGCCGGGCGCCCATCGTCCGAAAATTTTCCAGGCCCGCGCCACGCCCTCGCGCTTCTCGACGATCTCGTGCGTCGACAAAAGAATGGTCGCGATGAAAAGCGGCAGCAGATAGTAGATGACGCGGAATGCCACCAGAGCGCCGAGGATCGAGGAAGCGGAGTAGAACGGAGCGAGAAAAATCAGGATGACCGCTTCGAAGATTCCGAAGCCGCCGGGAACATTCGAGGCCACGCCCGAAATCTGCGCCAGAAGGAAGATGCCCAGAAATCGCGTGAAGGTCAGCGGAAGTGAATCGGGGAGCAGGATGTAGAGGACGCCCGCCGCAATGATCCAGTCGATCGCGGAGATCGTCACCTGCGCCACAAAGAGCCCGAAGGTCGGCAGCTCGAATTCCCATTGCCGCATGCGCACCGGCTCGCGTCGGAACGCGATCCAGCCCAGATAGGCCAGAGCAGGAAGCAACAGGATGATGCCCAGCAGGCGGATGGAGTTGATCGGCAAATGCACCGCCGACGGGATCTGGGGAGGAAGGATGATGAAGAACGTTCCGCCTAACACGATGAAGCCGAGCCAGAAGCTGATGGTGCAAAACGCGATGACTTTCGCGATCTCGACCGCGCTCAAGCGCCACGCCGTGTACAAGCGGTAGCGCAGCGATCCACCGACCAGACCCGACAGCCCCACGTTGTTGTTGAAGGCGTAGCCGATGAACGACGCCAGCGCGATCTTGCGATAGGGCAGCGGATGGCGGATGTACTCGAATGCCAGCGTGTCGTAGCCCGTCATCACCAGATAGCCCAGCAAGGTGAGAACGACAGCCAGGACGATCTGGTCGGCGTCCAGCGAGCTGATGTAGTGGACGATGTCGCGATAGCGATACTGCGCCAGGGTGGTGGCCAGCACGCGCAGCGCGATCGCGAACAGACCCAGGATCAACAGCGGCTTGAGAAACGGCGCGATCCGTTTCAGGCGTTCGAACACCTTCGCGATTGTATGCAAAGTGCCGTGGTAAGCTGACACGCCGTGCCGCTCACCTTTGTTGCGGGCTCCGCGCACGACGTTTTAGGACCCGATCTCGCGCGAGCGGTGGAGGGAGCGTTGCGCCAGCGCTTCGCCATCAAGGACGGTCAGGTCGACGAGCCCTATCGCTCCGATGAAGTCGACGTCCGCGGCTGGGTCGCGCTACAGCGGCGCATTCCGCAGATCGCAGGCATCGACGCCTATCAGGCCGTATTCGTCGATGCGCCGGTGAAGGGCATCGAGGAAATTGTGCTGCCGAATGTTGCCGATCCTTTTCATGTCGCCAGCCTCTCGGCGCTGGTCGACACGCTTCAGAAGTTCGCCGCCCTCAGCTCGCTTCCGACCGACGACGTCGAGCTCATGCAACTGGCCGCCAAATACCTCGAGGATGATGCGCTGATCGAAGCCGACCTCGACGTGCAGACCTACGTGCAGCTCATGCTCTCGGCGCGACAGGCGGTCGCGCGCCGTCAGGCCTTGTGGATCGTGGGGTAGTGGGGTCAGGGTAGGCCTGACCCCACTAGCGCTGCGAAAAAGCGCTGATGGCGGCACCGTCGCCGGCACCGTAGACGCGCAGCGAAACGTTGCTGGCCGCGATCGCGTCCCGCGCGCCTTGCACCTTGACCCACACCACGATGGTGTAAATGCCCGGGCCGTCCGGAAGAGGAACGACGAACGCGAAGCCCCCGTCATCCTTGACCGGAAAATCTCCGCGACGCCCGTCGCTGTAAACCTCGCGCACTTCCTGGATCGATCCGGCCGACGTCATGCTGACACGATTGCGAAGGCGAGGCAGGTACTCGCGCCGCGCGTCGGGCAGCGAGTAGGTCGTCATGGCGTTCGCGGTCACCGGCGCGATCGGCTGCGGAAACGGCTCGTGATGTACGGTGATCGCTTCGATCGCATATCCCGTCGCCGGCCGCCCGCTGCACAAAATCTGGTCACCGACGGATGCGCTTCGCGGCAGCGGCCGGACCCAATCGACGTAGCGGCGGATGAACTCCTGGGTCAGACGAAACTCGCCGCGGTCCCATGCCAGGCCGATTCCGACGTGCGTTGCGAACGGGTCGAGGATGGTGCGGCGATGGCCATCATGCGGTGCCACCTCCCGCATCATGGCATCCTCGGAACGCCGCATCATTTCGTACAGCGCGCGGTCGGAGAAGTTGTAATTGGCCGACCATGCCGCCGCGTTTTCGCTGACACCATCGTTGCCGCCCGCAAATGAGTAGCGCATGTACGGAGCCTGCCCGTCGGTCGTGTAATGGCCGGTGGTGCCGTTGCGAATTTGATCGCGGCAGTACGCATCGGCGACCACGGACGCCAATGGGTCGAGTTTCACCGGCTGCAGGCCGAACTGCTTCCGATCGCGGTTGATCAGGCGCAGGAGCTCCTCGCGCAGCGTGAAGCGCGTTTCGTCGATCGGGCCTTCGCCTTGTGCCAGAGGCGCAGAGACCACGAGCAGGATTGCCAGAAGCAGTCGTTTCATCGGAAGCAATGATTCTATTTCACCGGTAACTCAATCGAAACACGGAACCCCGGGTTGAGATTCTCGGCGCGGATTGAGCCCCCATGCTCCTCGACGGCCTTTCGGGTAATGGCGAGGCCGAGGCCGGTACCGGCGGATTTTGTCGAGAAGTATGGATCAAATATGCGAGGCAGAACTTCGGGCGGGACGCCCGGCCCGTTGTCCTCGACGGAAACGACCACTTTCGAGTCAAGGACGTGGCTGCCGAGGCGAACAATGCCCCCGGGAGCGGCCTGGAAGGCGTTCTCGATCAGGTTCGCGATGGCGCCGCGCAGCATTCGCGAGTCTCCTGCGAACTGCGCCGGCGTGGAAGTCGCGATCTCGGCCCGGAAGTCGATGCCACGCTGGCGGCTGTTGGCGTAGCTCGAAGCGATTTCTTCCAACAGCCGGCGCAGATTCAGCGGCCTCTTCTGCACCTGGCGCAGCGACGCGTAGTCGCTGAACTCCTTCGACGTCTCGCGCAGCATCACCACTTGCCGCAGGATGTTGTCGACGGCAGATTTCACCAGCGTCGGCAGCTCGGCATCATTGCGCTCGGCGACGGCGCGCAGATGCTCGGCGGTCAGTTGAATTGGGGTGAGCGGATTCTTGATTTCATGCGCAACCTGGCGCGCCATCTCGCCCCATGCCTCGAGCCTCTCCGACCTCAGAATCTCCGTCACATCCTCGGCGATCAACATCTCTTCGTCGGTGTCGGGCAGCGGAACGATCGAAACGCGGAACGTGCGCGCGGCTGCCTCGACGTTCAGCTCGAGTTCTGCCGATTCCACGCGCCGCTGCCGGTGATTGGCAAGAAAATCGCGGACCGGCGGATGCAATCGGATGGCCGCGCCGAAAAGCTTGCGCGCGGCCAGGTTCGTGGCGACGACTTGCATCTGTCCGTCGAGCACAACCACAGCCGCGTTGATGTTCTCGAGCAGCGTCTGCAGCCGATCGCGCTCGTGGCGCAGATCGTTCTGCTGCCTGCGAATCGATTGCGCCATATCGCGAAAGGTCGTGACCAGGAGGCCCAGGTCGGGATCGTGAGGGACGCGGACATCGATATCGAACTCGCCCCGCGCGACCGCGCGCGCTCCTCCCACCAGCGCCTGCACCGGTCGTGTGACGGTGCGTGCGGCGCGATAGGCAACTCCGATGGCCGCCAGGACGATGAAGACCAGCAGCATGTAGATGGTGGTGGCGAGATCGTTGACCTGCGCCTGAATCTGCCGCGCCTGGACGATGAACGGAAGTGCCAGCGTGTAATTCTGTCCCGATGCCAGCGTGATCGGGCTGTAGATCTCGATGAACTGCGCAGAGCCCGAGGTGTGTTGCGCGCGCGAGATCTGCCGGCCGCGAATCACGATCGCCGAATAGACTTCGCCCGGCAACCTCTCGGAATCGACGTGCGCCGCAAAGAGATCGCGCCGGCTCGACGCGATGAGCTGTTCGTCGCGATAGAGATGCAGATCGTGACCGATCACCAGCGCCAGCCAGCTCAGCACGTCGTCGTCCAGGACCTGCTCCGGCCGCGCGGAGTTGGTCGACGCGAGATAGTCTTCGATCACCCGCTCGGCGGTGTTGAGAGCCGTCTGGGCGCGGTCGTTGTATTCCGATTTCAAACGATCGCCCAGATAGGCGCGGACAAAAATCACGAACAGAATCAACGGCAGAAGCACGACTGCCGTGAAGTAAACCGAGGTGCGCGTACGGAAATCGAGACTGCGCGGGAAACCGCGGACGATCGCCGCGATGAGCGGAAGAGAGCCGATCGCGATCGCGACCAGGACAAACGCGATCGCCCAGATCGCGACGCTGCCCACACGCCGCACTTGCTCGACGCGCGTGGGGACCTGCAGCGGAAATGCGTACAGCACGTCATCGCTTCGCCGAAGATAGACCGACGAACCTTGCGCGGCGCTGACCCACAAGCCTTGCCGGCTTTTGAGCATCGAGAAATATCGCTCCGGACTCTGCGGCAGCTTCACGGTCGAGGGTCCGCGGGCATTGCCGTTCTTCTCGTACACCGTCGGCGCAGGTTGGGCGCGCAAGCCGCTGGTCGTATCGGCAAATGCCGGCTCGAAAAAGTCGCGGTAGATGTCGGAGTAGGTGGCGGTCGCGCCGGGGTCGGCGGGATTGACGACGTGGACGCTCCCTTCGCCGATCGGAATCCCGAAGGTGGCAACGTCGAAATCGTGATGCATGAGGACTCGGCGCAGCGTTCCGACTTGCAAGACCTCCGCGCCCCTCTCCGAACGCCGCTCGCTGAACTGCGGCAGCCCGACGCCGAATCGACTCAGCGGATGATCGAAGATGTCGTTGACGGTGATGACGGCCGGAATGCGCAGCCTGGAGAGATCGGAGTGCAACCATAAGGCGTAGGCGAGGTCTTGCAGATCCATCCGGGTGTAGTCGTCGGCCAGGATCGTGCTCAGGTCGACGCGCGAAAACTGGTTGGTCAACATGTCCTCGATCATCGTGCGCAGCTGACCGGCCTCGCCGATCACCAGGGGCGCATAGGTTTCCGCGACGAATTTCCGCGCGCTCGACGTTTCGAAGATGGTGAGCGGGATGTAACTCAGCAGCACCACCGCGAAGGCGGACGTGAACAGGCGCAAGACGCGATGACGCACTCCGAATCGCGGTGCCAGTCCGACCACCGCAAATCCGAAGCACAACATTGCCAGCAGCAGCACGCCCTGGGCGACGGACAGCGGGACGATGTGATCGGGGATGGGCGATACGCGGGAGTTGTCGACCAGGTTGCGAAGAAAGAGCACGAAGCCGGCCCCGGCCGCCACCGTCAGAAGGCCGCGCGCGACCTGCACGCGCGGGCTGGGCACCCGTCGATTGAAGACGGTGACGATGGCGAGGACGGCAGCAGCGGTCAACAACAGATCGAATGGCGACCGGCTGAACCCATCGAGCATGCGCGATGCGTAGATGTCGAAACCGAAGATGTGCCACGGATCGGCTTCGAATCGCAGCGGCAGCAGCGCGACCCGGGCCACGGCAATCAGAATCGCCGTGAGAATCGTCGATTGGCGCGTCCGCCATGCGATCACCAGCGCCGCCAGCGCCAGGAGAATCGCGGCGGCATCGCGGCCGACGATTTGCGTATTTGCCACGATCTCCGGCCGCGTGTGGGGGAGGACGTCGATGAACAGCGACGCATCGGAATGCTTCGCGATCGCGTAGCGCCTCGTGCCCGGTTCCTGCTTCAGCACTCCGGCGTGAAAGATCGTGCTCACGATCCAGTCGTCGTCCTGGTCGAGAAACGAGTGCGCTCGCGCCTGATTCGGAATGCGCTGGAACGCCTGGACGACCAGCGGCGCGTTGACCAGCGCATGCGATCGCGTGATGTACAAATTGCTGACGTCGAACTGGTAGATGAGGTTGCCGGTCACGCGGAGCTCGTCACCCCACCACGCCAGCACATTTCCATTGGGACCGACAATCCGCATTCCACGCGTCGCGTGGCGCGGCTGCATCTCGAGGAGGCGAAACATCTGCGGCCGGGTGAGGTCAGGCCGCGCCGCAATGGCGGATGCCACGCGATCGGCGCTGGCCTGCAGCTGCGCCTCGATGCCCGCGATATCGCGACCGACCCGCTGCATCTCGCGGTCGACGTGCGAGGCCGACCGCTCAGCGAAGTTGCGGCTGACGCGCGCCGCCACCACAAATGTGACGGCATCGATGGCGGCCACTCCGATCAGAAACAAGGCCGCCGTCGCGACGATGCGGTCGCGCGCCAGGACCAACGCCGCGATCGCCAGCAACAGCACGATGGCAGACGTCGCGGGGCGATGGAGTTGCGCGAAAAGACAAATCGCCGTCGCAAGCGCGACGGCGATCGAAGAAACGACGCGACCGAACCGGTTGTTACTTGCCCGCGGACCTGACGGAGAGGATGGACCAGCGGTCATTCTTGTTGTGCAGAGTAATGTAAAGCTCGCGACCTTCGGTCTTGCCGGCGTTCTGAATCGTCCAGGTGCCCTTGATCTGATACTGCGCTTCCGAGCTGAACTTGCGCGCGCTCTGCTGCTCGAATCCGCTTGGATGCACGCGTCCGAAGAGCCCGTCCAGCAGGTAGGCAGCCTGATCGCGGCCGTAGGCATTCGAGCCGCTCTGCTCGATCAACCCCGGAAACTGCAGGATCACCTGGTCTCCATCGCCGATTCCAGAGACCACCGCCTGCGGCTCACCACTTCCGAAGCCGCGTGTCAAATTCGAAAGCGCGGTGTCGAGGTCCTTGTATTGCGCTGACGCGATCAGCGGCACGAATGCAAGGACGATTGCGATCTTGCTCCAGAGTCTCATGGCGATCTCCTATGCATTCGGTAACGACCGTCCGTGCACGTTTATTCTAGCGGATTCAATACTTTAGCTGCACTCCGCAAGGGTCATTATGTCCTCGCCCCTAGACACGATTTCGCGCTCTTCGGCGACCTTCCAAAAGTCGCGGGGTGGGGGTGCGGAGACGCGAAGTGGCTCGTTTGTCAGTGGATGCACCATAGCGAGCTCGGCGGCATGCAACATGGGTCGTGGCGCATTCCTCATACCGTAGAGCCAGTCACCGATGATCGGATGCCCGATCGCTGCCAGATGCACCCGGATTTGATGTGTCCGCCCGGTCTGTAACTCGACGGCCACGAGCGATCCGTTTCGAGTCGGGCGCAGCGGCTGGATCGATGTTTTGGCAGTTCGGCCTCCCTCGCGAACACCAAATGCAATCGGACCGATGCGCGCGAGCGCTGCGTCGACGATCTGCCTTTCGGCCAGTGGACCCTCGCACAGAGCCAGATAGCGCTTGCGAATGCGCCTGGTCTCGAATTGGCGCGTGAGCTTCGAGTTGATCTCGGCGAGCCTGGAAAAAAAGATCACACCGCTCGTTCCGCGATCGAGCCGCTGCATCAGAAAAAGCTTGCCGGCATGCGTTTCCGCGAGCTCGAGAAGGACAGGCTCGTTCTGATCGTACGAGCGTTGCACGACGATGTCGGGAGGTTTGTTGATGAACAGGAGGGCATCATCCTCGTAGAGTATTTCGAGCATTAGGTATCGCGGTCTCGCAGTTGCGAGGTCTCGCGGTGTATAGACCACGAGACCGCGAGACTGCGCAACTGCGCTACGCCCAGTGGGGATCGGTCGCGCGGTACAACAGAAACTCCTCCCGCGTGCCCGCGAAATCGCGCAGTCCTTCCTCCCACTCCGCCACCCACTCATCGGGGCTGCCGCCGTCTTCGACTAATTTTCGATAGCGATCGCTTCCGGCGAGAAGGTCGATGGCCAGGCGATCGGAGACGAACTCGTAGGTCTCGCGCCGCCAGTCGAATTTTTCTGGATTGGCGTCGCGGGCGACTTTGACGCACCACAGTCCGGTGCGATAAGGCTCGAAGGCCCAGCGATTGGTGACGTGCAGCTCCACGCCGCCGCACACTTTTCCGCTGTGCTTCTGAAATTTCGGCAGAAAGTAGTGCGGCCGGAATCGCACGCCCGGCAAGCCGACGGCGTTGAGTCTTTCGGCCAGCTTGAAGGGCTCCAGCCACGGCGCACCGAGGAATTCGAAGGGATGGGTCGTGCCGCGCCCTTCGCTGAGGTTAGTTCCTTCGACCAGACACATGCCGGGATAAACCGTTGCCGTGAAAACAGTCGGCATGTTGGGCGAGGGGATCACCCATGGCAGACCGGTATCGCCCCACCACATTCCCCGCCGCCATCCGCGCATCGGAATGACGATCAGATTGGAATTGAGCTTGAAGACGTTGTTGAAGTAGCGCGCCAGCTCGCCGGGCGTCATGCCGTGACGGGTGGGGAGCGGGAACATCCCGACGAAGCTGGAGTACTTCTCCTCTCGGATGTTTCCTTCCAGATGCACGCCGTCGATCGGATTAGGCCGGTCGAGGACGATCACCGGCAATCCGATCGGCGCGGCCTCGCGCATGCACAGCGCCATGGTGTAAATGAAGGTGTAGTAACGCGATCCGATGTCCTGCAGATCGATCACCAAAGCATCGAGCGTCCTGAGGACCTCGCGTCGCGGTGCCAGATCTTTCTCGCTGCGTCCGTACAGCGAATAGACGGTCAGCCCGGTGAGGGGATCGACCGACTGCTCGACTCCCTCCATGTCCTGGGCTTCGCCCCAGATGCCGTGCTCGGGACCGAACAGCGCAATCAACTTCCATCCGCGGCCGGCATGAAGCAGGCGGACGGCGTGGCGCAGATCGGTGGTGACCGCGCTCTGATTCGTGACCAGGCCGATTTTTTTGCCGGCGATCGGGCGAGGATCATCGAGCAGAACTTCGAGGCCGGGACGAACGCTCATTGCGTCGCTCCAAGGGATGAGGGATGAGGGCTGAGGGCTGAGGTGGCGCGGACCTTATTCATCCCTCATCCCTCCGCCCTCATCCCTTCGTGATCCACGCGATTCCCCGACAACAATTCGAGAGCATGGGGCAGCAAATGCAGTATCGCTTCCAGATTTTCGCGCGCGCCGTTCGGTGAGCCGGGAAGATTCACGACCAGGGCCGAGCCGCGCGTGGCCGCCTGCGCGCGCGAGAGCGACGCCATGGGCGTTTTGGCGAGCGAGGTGCTGCGCATCAGCTCACCGAATCCCGGAACCAGGCGTTCGCACACGCGCATGGTGGCCTCCGGAGTGACGTCCCGCGGCGCGATGCCGGTGCCGCCGGTCGTGACCACCAGTCGCGCGCCGTCGCCGGTGCCGTTTTCGATGGCGGTGGCGATGGCGTCGCAATCATCGTGAACGATGACAACCGCGTCGACGTCGTATCCGTTCTTCTCCAGGATGTCGCGCACAGCCGGTCCGGAACGATCTTCGCGCGTGCCTTCGGCAGCGCTGTCGGAGCAGGTGATCACTCGTGCTTTGATCACGACTGCGTATTGTATGGTTGCTTGGTTGCTGAGTTTCTGAGTTACTGAGCAACCCCAGCAACCGAGCAACCCAGCAACCTTGAAACGTAGCGACTTCCATTACGAACTTCCGTCCGAGCTCATCGCACAAACGCCGCGCGAACGCGGACGATCGCGCATGATGGTCGTGACGCCGCCTGACAAAATTATTCACGATAATTTTGTACATTTCGCAGAGCGTCTCGAACCGTCGGACACGCTGGTGATCAACGACACGCGCGTGATTCCCGCCCGCCTTTTCGCCGAGCCCAAGGGGGCCATGCGGCGTCCCATCGAGGTTTTGCTGGTGGAACAGCACGATCCGACCACCTGGGAGGCGTGGTGCAAACCGGCTCGAAGAGTGCGCGCCGGCGACGTCCTGCGCTTTTCCGATCGCCTGACCGCTCGTGTGCTCGACAAGAGCGAAGGGACGATCGTGATTCGATTCGAAGGCCACATCGACGAAGTCGAGCGCATCGGCGTCGCCCCGCTGCCGCCGTACATCACGCGTCCATCCACCGCGGGTGATCGGGAGTCGTATCAGACGATCTACGCGCGCGAGCGGGGCGCGATCGCCGCGCCGACCGCCGGCCTGCACTTCACGCAAGAGATTCTCGATCGCATCGCCGCTCGCGGAATCGAGATCGTCCGCGTCACGCTGCATGTCGGGATCGGAACCTTCGAGCCGGTGAAGGTCGATGACATCAGCGACCACGTGATGCACAGCGAACGCTACCAGATCGGCGAGGCGGCCGCCGCCAGGCTGAACGCCGCGAAGTCGATCGTCGCGGTTGGAACGACGACCATGCGCGCCCTGGAAAGTGCAAAGCAAAGCGGCCATTTTGAAGCGGGGAAAAAAGAGACGAACATCTTCATCACGCCCGGCTATCAATTCCGGGCGGTCGACAAACTCCTGACCAATTTTCATCTGCCGGAATCGACGCTGCTGATGCTAGTCTCGGCCTTCGCAGGAGTGGAGACCATTCGCCGCGCTTATCAGGAGGCGATTCGTGAGAGATATCTCTTCTACAGCTACGGCGATTGCATGTTCATCAATCCTTAGCCTCAGCGCCGCGGCCGCCGAGCTGCGCTTCCAGCCTTATCAATTGAAGACCTTCGATGGAACCGATCACCAGGCCGAGCTCGGCCAACTGACCGTCGTCGAGAATCGCGCCTCGACGTCCAAACGGACCATCGAGATCGACTTTGTCCGACTACGCACCACCGCGTCCACGCCCGGTAGTCCGATCGTTTTTATCGCGGGCGGTCCGGGTGTGCCTGGCGCCGTCATGGGTCGCATCCCGCCATTCTTCAAACTCTTCGACCGGCTGCGCGACATCGGCGACGTGATTCTCCTCGATCAGCGCGGCACCGGCATGTCAAAACCAGCGCTCGATTGTCCTGCGGCGGAATCGGCGCCTGTCGACGTCATCGAATCGGCAAAGAAGGCTGCCGACTATATGGCGAATGTCAATCAGAGGTGCGTGAATCGCTGGCGCGCGGAAGGTGTAGACGTCAGCGCCTACAACGCGGTGCTGGCCGCAGTCATCGGTCCTGACAACGCTCTGACACTCCCCGACACGTGGGACGTGCAAATCGAGAAACTTTCACGCCTGACCGGGTCTGATTTCACCGGCACGGTGATGCGAGTCCTCGATGCGGTCGAGAAGAAACCGCTCGAGTTGACGGTGAACGATCGCCTTCGACGATCGACGGTCAAGGTTCGGATCGGCAGGATTGCGCTCCAGACCATTCTCCAGGGAATCGGCGACGGGCGAGCAGCGACGTCGACCATGGATCTTTTTTCCAATATTGCCAAAGGCGATTACGAATCGCTCGCCAAACGTGCCGAGGGTTTGTACAACAGCATTTCGGGCACGGCGATCTTTCCGGTGGCGACTTCATGTGCCGACGGCGCATCGCCGCAACGACGCGCGCGAGTCGCGGAACAGGCCAACGGTTCGATGGTGGGCGATGTCAACCTGCAGATGCGTCCGGAGATTTGCCGCCTGTACGTGCCCGCCGACCGGCGTCCTGAATCGTTACCGCGAGTGATGGCGACGCCGACGCTGATGCTCAGCGGAACTCTCGATCCGGTGGCTCCGCCGTTTCAGGCCGAAGCGGTCCGCTGGCGAATGAGCGATGCGCCCCACATCGTGGTGGAGAATGCTTTCCATGACACATTGCCGATGACGGACGTTCAGAACGTCGTACACGATTTTCTGAAAGGCGTGGACGTACGCGGCCGAGTGTTGCGGTTCGAACGGCCTCAACTCAGCGGTCACCAATAGCTCGTCGTGATGGTGCAGTCGCCGAGGACCACGGCCTGACATGCCAGTCGCGAGTCGGGATCTTTTTCGAATCGCGTCGGCGGGGTGAGGTTCTCCACTCCTTCTACGACGCGCACACGGCAGCGGTTGCAGATGCCGATGCCGCCGCAGGAGTTGCCGATGGGGGCGCCGGCCCGGCGCGCGACATCCAAAAGCGTCTCGTTGGGTTTTGCAACACCGCTGTTTCCTAACGGTGAAAAGCTGACCCGCATCGCAACTTTCTCGACTCCTCGTCGTCTATTAGATCAAACAACCGTGGGAGGAACGATGAAGACGACGATCACCAAAATGGATGAAACGAAGCTGGCGGCGGAGATCGTCGGAGTTCTCGATCCGGCAGTTGTGCGGGTTTGTTCCGAAGTGCGCGACGCGATCCGATACGCCGTTCGTGGAAAGTCGCTGAAACTCCGCAGCATTCTGCTTCGGCGTGACGCATTGCGGCGCCTGCTCACCGACCCGGCCGGCGACGTGAAGATCGAGTACCTCAAGCGCGATCTGGTCCGCGCCGCCATGCACCGCATCGAATACCGCTACCCGCACGCGGCCGCCTGGCGCGCCCGTGACCCGGAGCCGGCCATCGAAGCTGCGGTCTGACGAATCGAAGGTTATCTACTATTCTTACCGTCGAATCGATGGTACAATAGTACCGTGTCCGACGATCTGGACGCACTGGACCTCGAAATCCTGACGCTTCTCGCTAAGGATGGCCGCTCTCCGGCGGCGCAGATTGCGGAGCGGATCGGCTTATCCCGCCCCGCGGTTGCCGATCGAATCGAGCGGCTGGAACGCCACGGCGTGATCCGCGGCACCACCACCGTCATCGACCCATCAGCCCTCGGACGCAACATCACCGCGTTCGTTTCCTGCAGAACGAACGGGCAGTTGACGCCGCAGGTGTGGAAGGCGTTTCAGCGCGTTCTGAAGTCCGATGAGGTGTTGGAAGCGCACACCGTTGCGGGCGATGATTGCTACCTGATCAAGGTGCGCACCGGCTCGATTGCCTCTTTGAACGATCTGGTCTCGCGTCTGACGGCGCCGCCGCTGGGCTTCTCCACGCGAACCACCATCGTGATGCGGACGCATTGCGAGAAAGTCGGCGGCGTCGTGCTCGGAGAAGACGCGTGAAACGCGATCGCGTCCTGGCGTACGTCGCATTCGCAATCGTCTGCATCGTGTGGGGCACGACTTACCTCGCCATTCGCGTTGCGGTCCGCAGCATTCCCCCATTTCTGCTGACGGCGATGCGTTTCATCTTCGCCGGGTCGGCGCTGTTCGTCATCGCGCGACTGCGCGACGAGATCCTTCCGCGCAGCAAACGCCTGCTGGCGGAGCTGGCTGTGGTGGGCCTGCTGATGGTCGGCGTCGGAAACCTGGCGGTGGTGTGGGCCGAGCAGTGGGTTCCGAGCGGGATCGCTGCGCTTCTGGTCGCGACGGCGCCATTCTGGGCGGCTCTGCTCGAACGCCTTCGTCCGAACGGCGAGCGGATCGGCGTGCGTCGCGCCATCGGCATGCTGATCGGCTTCGTGGGCGTGGCGCTCCTGGTCACGCCCGGCGCTTCGGGGGCGTTCGATGTCCACTTCGTTCTCGGCGCGCTGGCCATTCAGGTCGGATCGATGTGCTGGCAGTACGGCACGATGCGCGGAAAGTACAACCTGACCGCGGTCACGCCGTTCATGTCGTCGGCGTTGCAGATGCTGACCGGCGGCCTGGCAGTGGGCATCGTCGGTCTCTCCATCGGCGAGGCGCGACACCTGACGTGGACGCGCGACGGGATCATCGGGCTCGTCTATCTGGCGACGTTCGGCTCGCTTCTGGCGTACACGTCGTATGTCTATGCGCTGAAGAAACTTCGCATGACGAACATGTCGATGTACGCCTACATCAACCCGCTGGTGGCCGTTCTCCTCGGATGGCTGATTCTTCACGAGGAGCTGACGTGGGTCTCGATCGTCGCGATGGGCATCATCCTGGGCGGGGTGGCGCTGGTGCAGACGGACGGCCGTTTAAGTAACAGAACGGTGGAGATCCCGGTTCGCGAGGAGACAGCGGCGTAGAATCACCCCGATGATTTTGGCCGCGCTGGTCGTTGTGGAGCTGTTCACTTCGCAAGGATGCTCGAGCTGTCCGCCGGCGGACGCGTTGATCTCGAAGCTCGCGCAGGATCGCGGGCAGGTCATTCCGCTGGCATTCCACGTCGACTATTGGGACCGCCTGGGCTGGCGCGATCCGTTTTCATCGCGCGACTGGACGGCGCGTCAGATGATGTACGTGCGCAGCTTTGCGCTGAATGGCGCTTTCACCCCGCAGGCAGTCGTCAACGGATCGCGGCAGTTTGTTGGATCGAATGCTTCGGCGATGAAGCGAGCGATCGAGGAAGCCAAAGATGCCGGCAGCCTCACACTCGATGTAACGCGAAAGGGATCGAGGATCGAAGGCTCCGTGCGCGCCGACGCACCGCCTAACAGCGATGTCGTGGTCGTGCTGTTCGAAGATGGCGTGACGACGCATATCGCCGGCGGCGAAAACCAAGGCCGCACCCCGACCGAAAACGCCATCGTCCGACGACTCGTCCGAGTGCGCGGCCAATCCTTCAGCTTCGACGCCGATCCATCCTGGAAACGCCTCGGCGTGGTCGCGTTTGTACAGAATCGCGCCACGCTCGCCATCACCGCGGCAACGGTCCACGACCTGCGCTGACGCCCCTCACCCGGCCCTTCGGGCCACCCTCTCCCCGCTGCGCAGGGCGAGGGCGCTCGCGTGAGGGCGCTATTTGTAGACCCGCCCGTCCTTCACCACGTGGACAACGTGCCGCAGCGCGGTCATGTCCGTGAGGGGATCGCCGTCGACGACGATGATGTCCGCGAGCTTTCCCGCCGCAACGGTTCCGAGGTTGGGTTGCTTGAGGAGCTGCGCGGGCCAGTACGTCGCGGCGCGGATCGCGTCCATGGGCGGCATTCCGAGGTCGACCATGGTCTTGAGCTCGCGCCAGGTGGAGTCGAAGTGAAAGTTGAGCGGGATTCCGGAATCGGTGCCGACGATGATCGTCACGCCCGACTCCCGCAATTGCCGGAACTTGTTGGCCAGCGTGGGGAGCCGCCGCGGCACGAGTCGGAAGTAATCGAGATGCGAGACGTCCTTGATCGAATCGTGCACATCCCTGTACATCTCGGGCGGCAAATCGTTCTTCAATCGCTGATCATCGACGCGTTCCGGGAATCGGAGCGTGTAGTCGTACAGAAATAAGCCTTCGATGGTCGGACACCAGAACAGCGTCGCGTTGCGATCGCGCATCATCTGCAGGACGTCTTCTTCGTAGCCGGGCTTGGTCGCCAGGCCGGTGTGCTCGAAGCAGTCGACGCCCGCTTTGAGACCTTTGCGGATTTCGTCGGAGCGATGCGCGTGCGCCGCGACGGTTTTGCCGCGCTTGTGGGCCTCATCGACGATGGCGTCGACTTCGTCCTGCGTCATCTGATCCTGATCGATCATCTTGATGATGTCGGCGCCGGCGTCGGCCACGACGTCGACTTTCTTGCGGGCGTCGTCGGCGCCATGCACTTCCCATCGAAACTTCGCCTCCAGCGGCGGCGCTACTTTTTGCAGAAACGGTCCGGCCACGAACAAGCGCGGACCGGGGATCTCGCCGCGCTCGATGCGTTTCTTGACCGCCATGATGTCGTCGAGCGGCGCGCCGAGGTCGCGCGCGGTGGTCACGCCGGCCATCAGCAGCTCTTTCGCGGAAATCGGCATCACCACGTCGCGATACTGGTTGGCATACGTCTGGAACCAGTGGTTGTAATCGCCGTGGCCGAGGATCATCAGATGGACGTGCATGTCCATCAGGCCGGGCATCATCGTGTAACCGTTGGTGTCGATCACCTTGGCGCCGGCGGGGATCTTGACGGCCGATTCGGGGCCGACGGCGCGAATGGTGTTGCCTTCGATGACCACGACCGCGTTTTCGATGGGCGGTCCGCCGAAGCCGTCGATGAGCCGCCCGCCGGCGAGAACGAGCGGTTGGGCGTCGAGGGAGGTCGCGAGAACGAGCAGAGCAAAGATTCGGATCTTCATGCAGGCTCCTATGTCATCCCGACCCCGCAGAACGGGGGAGGGATCGGTGTGGGTTGGGCGGTGCGACCATGTTCGATCTTCGCACCACCCACCCACACCGATTCCTCGCTACGCTCGGAATGACAACCGTAATACATTATCCCCATGCGTCGATTTACTTTTCTCGCCTCGCTACTCCTGGCCGCCTGCGCCAGCGCGCCGCGGCCGCCGATCGATTTGTCCGCTGCCGATGTCGTCGACCTCACCTACGCGTTCGATCAGAAGACGTTGTACTGGCCTAACGCGCCGGGCGGATTCGAGTTGAAGCGCCTGGCGTTCGGGAAGACCGAAGGCGGCTACTTCTACTCCGCGAATTCGTTTTGCGCGCCGGAGCATGGCGGAACGCATCTCGATGCGCCCATTCACTTCTCGCAGGGCGCGCTCAGCGTCGATCAGATTCCAGTGCGTCAGCTCATTGCGCCGGCGGCAGTCATCGATGTGACTGCCAGGGCTGCCAACGATCCCGACTACCGCCTGACCGTGGCCGATGTCGCGGACTGGGAGAAGCGCAACGGCGTGATTCAGGCTGGAACGATCGTGCTGCTCCGCACCGGCTGGGGATCGCGATATCCCGATCGCAAGAAATACTTGGGCGACGACACGCCCGGCGCCACCGACAAGCTGCATTTTCCCTCGTACAGCGAGGACTCGGCGCGCTACCTGGTGAGCAACCGCCACGTCGGCGCGATCGGCGTCGACACCGCCAGCATCGACTACGGCCAGTCGAAGGACTTCATCGTCCACCAGATCGCAAACGGCGCCAACGTTCCCGGTCTCGAGAACATCGCGAATCTCGACCGGCTGCCGGAGAGGGGAGCGTGGGTCATCGCGCTGCCGATGAAGATCGCCGGTGGGTCGGGCGGGCCGCTGCGGATCGTCGCCGTCGTGCCGATGATCAGGAGGTGACACCATGTCCAGAGGCGCATCGATCGTTCAGGAATCGCTCCCGCACACGCTTAACGTCGCCATCCATGTTCTGTTCGGCAGCCTCTGTCTCATCCTCGGACTGATTCCGCTTCTCACCCGCAAAGGAGCACCCACGTCCGGTTCGGCCGATGGTTTCTGATCTGTCTCATCGTCGTGACGGTCACTGCAGTCGGTGGGATCATCGCATTCGGATTCCGCGCGTTCCTCGCCGTAATCACGATGCTGGCGGCGTACGAGGCCTGGTCGGGTTATCGCGTCCTCACAGTCCGCTCGACCGGTTTGCGATTTCACGACGCTCTGATCGCCGTCGCGGCGCTGGCGGCCGCGGTGCTGTTCGTCGTCTATCTGCACAGCGTCCAGCTGCCGTGGGCGCCAGTGGTGATCTATCCCACACTCGGCGCGCTGGCGGCGGTTGCTAACTACGACCTCATCCGATTCGTGCTTCCGAAAAACTTTGTCGCCAGGAGCTGGTTGTACGAACACCTCTTCAAGATGATGGCTGCCTACATCGCGGTGGTATCGGCCTTTTCGGGAACGGTCTTCGAGAGGTGGCAGCCGTACAGCCAGTTGCTGCCGTCGATCGTCGGCACGATCGCGACGACGGCCTTTATCGCATATTACGCCGTCGTCGGCGTCCCCGCAGCAACCCAGCAACCCTCAACAACCTACGGTCTAATGTAGTGGCAGGTGTATCCCCACGGAGTCCGCTGCAGGTAATCCTGGTGATACTCCTCGGCAGGCCAGAAGTCCGACGCTGGAACGATTTGCGTGACGATCGGCCGAGGCCACTTGGGCTGCGCTTTCTGGATCGCGCGATCGGCGATCTCGCGCTGCTTCTCGTCGTGATAGAAGATCGCGGAACGGTACTGCGTGCCGCGATCGTTCCCCTGCTGATTGACCGTCGTCGGGTCGTGCAGGCGGAAGAAAAACTCCAGGATCTGCTCGTAGCTGATCTTCTTCGGATCGAATTCGATCTGGATCGACTCCGCATGTCCGGTGCGGCCGGTCTTGACATCCTCGTACCGCGGATTGGGAAGCGTGCCACCGGTGTACCCGACGGTCGTGTCGATCACGCCGTCGAGTTTCCGGATCAGATCCTCGACTCCCCAGAAGCATCCGCCCGCAAGGGTGGCCTTCTCGGTCATTTGTGCGCCTCGACTTTCTGGAACAGCGGCAGGTACTTGCCGTAGCCCTCGGCCTCCAGCTTTTCGACGGGGATGAATCGCAGCGACGCGGAATTCATGCAGTAGCGCTGATAGGTCGGCCCGGGGCCGTCGTTGAAGAGGTGGCCGAGGTGCGAGTCGGCGTGCTTGGAGCGGACTTCGGTGCGAACCATGAAATATTTTCGGTCCGTCTTCGTCACTACATTTGCAGGCTCGAGCGGCTTGGTGAAGCTGGGCCAGCCGGTGCCCGATTCGAATTTGTCGAGCGAGCTGAATAGCGGCTCGCCGGAGACGACATCGACGTAGATGCCGGCTCGGTGATTGTCCCAATACTCATTGCGAAAGGCGGGTTCGGTGCCCTCGTTTTGCGTGACTTCGTACTGCAGCGGAGTGAGCTTCTTCTTGAGCTCGGGATCGGCGGGTTTCTTGAAATTCATCCAACCTCCTGCGGCTGCCATCGCGAAGACAGCAAGGGCAGCAATTAACGTCGCGTAGAACTTACTCACGGGAGACCTCCTGCGCATCCGAACGGCGCGCGCGGCTGAAAAGTTTCACCCCTTTGGATGCCACGGGAGGGTTTTGGTTACAGGATCTGTTGAGGAGAATCCATGAAACGAATTCGTGCATTGGCTTCGCAGCCGACCGAGCTGATCCGCGGTGCGGCCGTCCTGGCGATCTGGATCGCTCTGCATGTCTATGCTGCCCGGCCACTTCTGGTCGCGGCGGCCGCGGCAGGAATCGCACCCCTGGTGGCATGGAGCGTCGTGCTGCTCGCGCCGTGCATCACCGTCCTGCCGCTGCTTTCGCGGCGTCCGTTTGCCCAGAGCATCGGCTACGGGACGATGAGCGTGTTCGCGATGCTGCTCATCGTCGTCCTGACGTCCGACCTGCTCCGCATCGGACTCCTGATTTTCCGGGCAACGATAAGCCCGCGCGTCCTCAGTTTGGCGACGCTGGCTGCCGCCGGCTTGCTGGCGTTCATCGGATTTGTGCAGGCGCGGCGGCCGCGCGTTGTGTCGATTCAGATTCCGGCCGATGTCGAACCGTACCGCATCGTGCAGTGGAGCGACGTGCACATCGGGCCGACGATCCAGCGCTGCTTTGTCGAATCGCTGGTTCGCCGCACGAATGAGCTGGACGCCGATGCCATCGTCATCACCGGCGATCTGATCGACGGCTCTGTCGACGATCTTCGCGATGCCATCGAACCGCTCCGCAATCTGCGCGCGCGCGACGGCGTCTTCGTGGTGACCGGAAATCATGAGTACTACTGGCGAGCCGGCGAGTGGGTCAGGGAGTTCGCGAGCCTGGGCATGACGTTTCTGAAGAACGAGCATCGCGTCGTTCGCGATGGACTCGTGATCGCAGGCGTGACCGATCCGGCCGGCCGCGACTCGCACAAGAGCGATCTGACGGCTGCTCTGAACGGTGCGCCAAGCGATGCCTTCAAGATTCTGCTGGCGCATCGTCCTCAGGTCGCGAAGGCTGCGTCGCGCAACGGCGTCGATCTGCAGCTCTCCGGACACACGCACGGCGGACAGTTCTTTCCGTTCAATTTGCTGATCCGCTGGTTCCAGCCCGTCGTGGCCGGCTTGCATCGCATCGGCAACACGATGTTGTACGTCAGCCGCGGCACCGGCTACTGGGGGCCGCCATCGCGGCTCGGCGTGGGGGGCGAGATCACGCTCATCGACCTCAAACGCGCCTGAATCCATAACCGTACTAACTCTTGATGCGAAATATCCTCGTGCTGATCGCCTACGCATGTCTGCTTCTCGCGAAGGACATTCCGCTGCCGGAGCCGGCCATCGTGCCGTCGGTCTACGCCCAGTTCGATCCCGAAGTCGCGACGGATGGCCGCGACTATCTCGCGGTGTGGAGTCGCGATGGCGTCCGCGGCCAGCGCATAAGCGCATCGGGCGAGCTGATCGACGGCGAATTCGTGATCTCGGATCGGCCGAGCGATTTCGCCCAGATTGTCTGGACGGGGTCCACCTACCTCATCGTCTGTGAGGGTTTCTACGCGCGAGTCAGCGCAAACGGGGAAGTGCTCCAGCGCGACGTGGACTTCGCAATCCGTGCGTTCTATACCGACGGCGTCAGCTGGAATGGCCGCAACGTGCTGTTTTCGTGGTGCGCACCGCTTGGCCGAGACTTTGTGTCCCACGTTTCGCTTCTCAATGCGGACCTTGATCGCGTATTGGCAACGATCGACATCCGCATGACAGCGGCCGTCGCTACATCCGATGGTTATCTGGTCTTCTCCGGCAACAAGGCGACTCCGATTCTCAACGACGGCACGGTCAAGCCATCGGTGACGGTGGCCGGCATCATTTCGATCGGCGCAGCGGCATCTAACAGCAGCAACATTCTGGTCGCGGCGCTGGATGGCACGATCGTGAATCTCACGAATGGATCGCTCCATCACGTTCCCGGCTCCGGGGGGAGCAATATCACGCTGACCGCGAGCGCAAATGGATTTCTCTTTACGTCGGCGAACGAAGGCGGCGCGTTCGGCGTACGCCTCGATTCGGCCGGCGAAGCGATCGACTCTGTCTCCTTTCGGATTTCGACGGTGCCATACGCGGGGAACTTCCGTGGAGCTTCGAATGGAGATTCCTATCTCCTGACATGGAGCGATGGGCGGCGGACGCCGTTCTATCTGACGCAGCAAGTTTGGGGCGCTTTGATTCCGGTCTCGCGTCTGAGTGGCCTACGAGAATTCCCGATTGTGTTCAGCCGCGCGGACCAGTTCGCGCCGAACGCAATCTTCAATGGTGCGATCGGCTTGGTGGCGTGGGGCGAAACGACAGTCGATGAGCCCTCGCGCGTCGTAGCCGCGCGCTTTTTGGCTGATGGATCGATTCTCGATTCGCGCGGAATCGAGATCGCAGCGACCGGTATCCCTTCGGGCATCGCGAGCGATGGACGCGATTTCCTGGTCGTTTGACGCGACGCCGGCAAGCCTCGCGACCGCGTGCGGCTCGTCCGCGCCGCGCTGGTGCGCGCCGACGGCAGCGTCGGTCCGATCCAGATTCTCTACAGTGAAAAGGGGCTTTCGCTCCCTCACGTTGCTTTCGATGGAGAAAACTATTTCGTCGTTTGGGACGACGGCGACGATGGCGATTATCTGCGGCGGTTGCGCGGCGCACGCGTCAATCGCGATGGACTTCTCATCAATTCAGTCCCGTTCGATTACGGACTCGGATTTACACCGGCGATCGGATTCGACGGCACCAGTTACTGGATCGTGAATCTCCAGGATCAGCGCGGCCTGGTGGCGCGCCGAATCTCGCGCAGCGGATTTGAGACCGGGGATGTGATGCTTCTCGATGCACGTCCCGGAAGTCCCGTCGATCCGGCGCTCGTCTGCAGCGAGGGAACGTGTCTCGCGGCGTGGTATCACCTCCCGCTTCCCGGCTTCTCGATCGCAGGAGCGGTGCTGAATTCAACAGGCGCCGGTCCTCTTTTTGAGATCGCGCGAGTCGGCCTCGTTGGCGGCGGGCCCGCCATCGCCGCAAACGGAAACGAATTTTTCGTCACCTGGCCTGACTGGAATGGCCACGACGATGACATTCGCGGCGCGCGCGTCTCCCGCACGGGTGCATTGCTGGGATACGCGAATGTCGCGACGACAGGCTTCAATGAATTCGGCGCCGCGCCCGTGCAGGGCCCTTTCGTCGTTTACGGCCGTGGTGGAACAACCAGCACAGAACGGTTTCACTTCCGTCTGTTTCTGCCACACCGGTTGACGCGGCCAGGCGACGCGCGGTATAACGGCTCGCGAATGACGCACTTCATCGGATGCATGTGTCCTTGTCCGAACACGCATGCGGGTGAAGTGTCGCTGACCTGACAGAGAGCACATCGATCACAGAAACCCGCACGGCGCGCCGTTGCGGGTTTTTTCTTTTTTGCTCCCGTCGACGTCGCGTCGTGCACCCGAAAAGGAGATGCACGCATGACCCTCACGCGACCCCTTCTGATCTTCTACGAACACCCCGACTGGTTCCGCCCGCTTTTTGCGGAGCTCGATCGCCGCGGCACCCCGTACGTGCGCCTGCACGCCGATGGTCACGCGTTCGACCCGGCCGGACAGCCGCCTCTGCTGTCGGCGGCCTTCAACCGGATGAGCCCATCGGCGTGGCGGCGCGGGCGGGGGGGAGCGATCTTCGCGACCCACGACTATCTGGCGTGGCTGGAATCGCACGGCATCGACGTCTTCAACGGCGCGGCCGCTTTTCGCATCGAGACCAGCAAGGCCTTGCAGATCGCGCTTCTGGCGCGGCTCGGAATTCGTGCGCCCAGAACGCGCGTGGTCGCTGAGATCGATTCGCTGCCCCAGGCCGCCGAGTCGCTCGAGTTTCCGATCGTGGTGAAGCCGAACATCGGCGGAAGCGGGGCGGGCATCGTGCGCTTCGATCACCCCATCGATCTGGTGAAAGCGGTCTACGACAAATCGATCGCGGCCGGACTCGATGGCGTGCTGCTGGCGCAGGAGTATCACAAGCCGCGCGGCAACAGCATCGTCCGGATCGAGACGCTCAACGGCGAATACCTCTACGGCATCCGCATTCACCTCGGCGACACCGAAGACTTCAATCTCTGCCCGGCCGACGTCTGCAAAACCGTCGACGGACGCGAGCTGACCAGCATCGCCTGCCCGGTGGGAGCTGCCAATGCCGGCCTGAGCGTCGAGCCGTTCACGCCCTCGCCGGAATTGATCGAGGCCGCCGAACGGATTGCGTCGGACGCGCAGATCGACGTTGGCGGAATCGAATACCTGGAGAGCAGCCGCGATGGTGCGGTCTACTTCTACGACATCAACGCGCTGTCGAACTTCGTCGCCGATCCGGTGCAGGTGATCGGCTTCGATCCGACCGTGAAGCTCGTCGACGCGCTGGAAGATGTGATGGTGCGAAGGGCGGTCGCATGAGATTCGGATACTGGCTGCCGGTCTTCGGGGGATGGCTGCGCAACGTCGAAGACGAGGGGATGGAAGCGTCGTGGCGCTACGTGCGCGATCTGGCCGTGCGCAGCGAGCAGATCGGATTCGATATCACGCTGATTGCCGAGCTGAATCTGAACGACATCAAGGGCGTCGACGCTCCCAGCCTCGACGCCTGGTCGACGGCGGCGGCGCTGGCGGCGGTCACGCGCCGGCTGGAGCTGATGGTTGCGGTCAGGCCGAATTTTCATCATCCCGGACTCCTGGCCAAGGAAGCCGCCAATATCGATCACATCAGCGGCGGCCGCGTGGCGCTCAATGTCGTCTCATCGTGGTGGCGCGACGAGGCCGAGCAGCAGGGACTGCCATTCGATGTGCACGACGCGCGTTACGCGCGGACGGAAGAGTGGTTGCGCGTCATTCGAGGGCTGTGGCGCGAGCGGCGGTTCACGCATCGCGGCGAGTTCTATCGGATCGAGAACGCCATCGTCGAGCCGAAGCCGGTCCGGATTCCCCCGGTTTACGCCGGAGGTGAGTCCGATGCCGCGAAGAATCTGATCGCGCGTGACGCTGACGCCTACGTCATGCACGGCGATCCGCCCGAACGACTGGCTGCCAAGATCGCCGACATGCGCGCACGCCGCGAACGGCTCGCGCCTCAGGCGCCGCCGCTGATCTTCGGCGTGGCGGGATTCGTGATCTGCCGGCCGTCGGTGGAGCAGGCGAATCGGGAGCTGGCGCGCATCACCGACGTTCGGGCATCGGCGGCCGGTTTCGCGAACTATCAACAGTGGCTTGCCGGCACGCAGCTCGAGCAGGCGATGTCGGTCGAGGAATATTCGGTCTCCAATCGCGGACTGCGGACAGGGCTGATCGGGACTCCCGATCTCATCGCCGAGCGTCTCGACGCGTTACAGCATGCCGGACTCGATCTCACGCTCCTGCAATTCAGCCCGCAGGCGGAGGAGATGGACCGTTTCGCAGGGGAGGTGATTCCGCTGTTAGGCCATCCCCGCAGCCGGAATGTCGGGGTGCGTTCGAACGAACTCGACCAGCCGCGCGGCGTAGTCGCTGAAACGCGGAACTGAGATGCTGGATCCGGCGAGATCGCGCTGCGCGTTGGTGGTGTCGTAGACGGTCGACTGCGTGAAATAGTTCACGGCTGCCGGCGGAATGCGCAAGAGCGGCGCGCCCAGCTTCGCCACTGCCAGCGGCAGCGGCACGCGAATGATCTTGTGCTGTGTCGCCGAGGCGATTGCGGTGAGGATTTCGTTGACGGTCAGCGGCGCGGGATCGGCGAGCTGATAGCACTGCGCTTTTCCATGAGAGCTCAGGTAGTCGATTGCGTCGATGATGAAATCGCGGGGCACGACGTTGAAGCGATGCTTCTTCGGTCTTCCGACCACCGGCAAGACCGCGATGCGCGGCTGCCGCAGAATCCACTGCATGACGTAGTAGGGCCCGTCGTACTTTTGCGTCGCGCCGCTTTGGCTGTCACCGACGACCACCGCCGGGCGATAAATCGTTGATGGTATTTGTATACGTTTTCGGACCTGAACTTCGGCGAGAAACTTCGTCTCCTCGTAGTAATTGTTGAAGCGCTGCCCGAAATCGAGGTCGTCCTCGCGAAAGACTCCGTCGTAGCGGCCGCTGACGTAGCACGTCGAGATGTAATGCAATCGCTGCAGCGAGGTGCAGCGCTCCGCGAAATCGAGGACGTTGCGCGTGCCATCCACGTTCACGCACATTCCGCGGTCGCGCGACACCGAGAGATCGTAGATGGCCGCCAGATGGTAGATCTCCGCGACGTCGGCCGGTGAAACGTTGATCGGAGCGGTGAGATCGCCTTCCAGGATGTGAACGCGATCGCCCAGGCCGCGAGCGCGGTCGCGCGCCAGGGAAGCGAATTTCGGTTGCACCAGGCAGACTGCAACCGATTTCGGATCGCGCGCCAGCACTCGCGGCAACAGCGCCGATCCGAGAAAGCCGGGATAACCGGTGAAGAAAAGGGTGCGCAACCGCGCAAGGGTACACTCGTATCACCAACAATGAATCGAACTTACGGCTGGCGCTCGTGGCGCGATCCGTTGCGCGAGGCGCTGCTGGGGATCGCGATCGGGTGTGCGTTCTCGCTGCTCGACAGCGGCGCCAGGAACGCGCTGCCTTCGGTGCACACCCTTGTCAGGAACTCGATTCTTGCTGTTTCGATTCTGCTGCTCTCGCGCGGTCTGGAGACAATGTCGAGCTGGGCGATCGAGCAGAGTCGAATCCCCCTCATCTTCCGCACGATCCTGTACGCCCTCGGCACCTGGCTGGGATTCTTTCTCGGACTGGTGATCGTCGCTTCACTGTACGGAGCGGAAGAGACTGATTTTCGCTTTCATTCGTTTCATTTCATTTACGCGATCACTGCCGCGGTCCTGATCTCATGCGTGGTCGGATTCCTTCTGCATCACAACCAGAAGCGCCAGGATCGGCTCGCGGCCGCGCAGGCCCGGCTGAAGGAACACGAATTCGCCGAGAAAGAGCTGGAGATCGCCCGTGCGGTGCAGCGGCGTCTCCTTCCGCCGCCGGAGATCGACGCGAACGGATTTCATGTCAGCGCTCGCACCGAGGCCGCCCACATCATCGGCGGCGACTTCTACGACGTCATGCGGCTCGACGACGGGTCGCTCGCGGTTCTGGTGGCAGACGTTTCGGGCAAGGGAATGGCCGCCAGCCTGATCATGGCATCGTGCAAGGCGGCGGTGTCGCTGCTGGCGACTTCATCGCGCGACGCCATCGCCGTCATGCGCGCGCTGAACGCCAAGCTTTGTGATGAATTGGAGAAGCGAGAATTCGTTGCCATGGTCTACGCGCATTGCGATTCTCGAGGTCGCGTCGAGATCGTGAACGCCGGAATGCCCGATCCGCTGCTGATCAACAACGGCGCGTGTCAGCCCATCGTGTGCGGTGGCGATCGGCTTCCGCTCGGCATCCGGCGCGACCGCGGCTACGAGAAAATGTCGGTCGATCTCCGAAACGGCGCGCGCCTTCTGCTTTTTTCGGACGGGCTCCCCGAGGCATTGGTGGGCGAGGAACCGATCGGATACGAACGCGTCGAGCAATTCGCTGCCGGCGCAAAATCAATCGACGAGCTTCTGTCGAGCGTCCGCGCCGTGCCTGGCGTACGCATCGAGGATGACGCCACCGCGCTTTTTATCTCGCCAGCTCCCGCACAACGCCGGTGAGGCCGTCCACGACGCGTGTCAGGCGGTGGTAGTCGAGCGTTTGCGGCCGGTCGGTGGCAGTGTGGTAATGCGGATTTCGAAACAGCGCGGTGTCGGTGACCATCACCGCCGGATAACCGCATTGCCAGAACGCCCATTGATCGGACCAGGAGACTCCCGCAATGAATTCCGGCAGTGCGCCGCTCTCCGCCGGAACGTCGCTAACTTTGCGGAATTCGCGGACAGACTGCCGCAGCAGCGCCCGCGATTTGAGATTCGAGACGAAGGCGATGAAATTCGCGGACGACGGATAGATCAGATGCAGCATCGACGGATACTGCTGCGAGCTTGGCGCGTCGCTGAAATAGCCGATCGTCTCGAGGCTGAACATCGCGACGACTCTTTCGTTCCGCTCGCGACATCTCTCTGCATAGCGCAAGCTCCCCATCTGCGGTGTGGCGAAGAAGGGCGGCTCCTCGTTCGCGAAGGCTACGAAACGGATCGTGCGCCTCGGTGGAGCGCCGCCGACCCCGGCGGCGAAATGTTTCGCAATCGTGATCATGGCCGCGACGCCGCTGCCATTGTCATCCGCGCCCGGTGATCCGGGGACGGTGTCGTAATGCGCGCCGACGATGATGATTTCGTCGTTGCCGCGAATCTGGCACTCGATGTTCACGCCGGAATCGAATGTGTGCCGCGATGCCGATGGAAGCGACTGCTCGATGAAGGCCGCCGCATCGGCGTACGCGCGCGGCCGCGTCGCATTGCGTTCACCGATTGTTCCGGCCAAAGTTCCGATTATCTCGGCTAGCTGCATATGCATTCCTTCTCCCCGCGTGCGGGGAGAAGGTCACCCGGCGCTCCGCGCCACCCTCTCCCCGCTGCGCGGGGCGAGGGACTAGGGGGCAAGTCATTTGCCGCATCGTCGGATCTCGGCGGCGTACCAATTCGCCTCTTCGGTGAATCCCGCACGCTCACACACCGCGCGCAGGCGGCGATAGCGTTCGATGGCATCGAAGTCGACACTCCATTGCAGCTTGCGCAGGTCAACCGGACAAAGATGCATCGGACGCGCATCGGACTCGGCCAGATGATTCGACCCGTTCAGCGCGCATCGATAGAAGACGCAATGCTCGATGCCGAACATGTGCGACGTTTCGTGTGCGATGACTTTGCAGCTCCGCTGGGAGAATATTTTCGGACCATCGCCGCCATAGCGCGCGAAGGAATAAACGCCTACGCGATCGCGCAGCGCCGCCTGACCGAAGACGAAGTTCCACGATGGATCGGGATAGAGATCGATGGTCGTGATTCCCAGCATGCAGAAAGCATCCGCCGGAAGCTGACGATGTAGAAAGGCAAGAATGTCAGTCGTCAGCAGTTGCTGCTGACCGCTGTATGGATTGTTCCTGGACGTGATGCGCGCCCTCTTCAAGTCGATCGGCGGTCGCACCATCACCGGCATCATGAAAAACGCCTCCGTGAATTCTTTCAACGGTCCGAGTTCGAAGGTGCCGAGGGGCTGGAGATAGATGGTACGGTGCTGCGGGTCAGACTTGTTAGGCCGGGAGTGGACGAATTCGTCGACCGTTTGTCCCTTTTCCGGGTGATTCGCGAGCCAGTCGTTCGGTCCGGGCCTGGGCATGGGCTCAAAAGCAGCCGGATCGAGAAGGCACGCCAACGCGCTGCCATGGACGGCCGGAGGGCCGTCCCACATTATTTTCCCCGCGCCGCCCTGGCCATCAATCCGATCCCGACCGCGATCGCCGCCGCTCCCGCTGCCAGCCACGCCGGACTCGAAACCGCGTTTTGGCGCGCGCGTTTGATCGAGCGCTCGACTTTTCGCTTCTGAACGTAGGCACGTGAATCGATTTCTTGCAGCGCTCCCCTCGCCCGCGGGCTTTCCAGCAACTTTCCCACGACAAATACCGCCAGCGGAGCAATGAGCCCCTTGATGAGGCGATGGCTTTTCGGGTTCTCCATGCCCGGACATTTGTGCAATTGACGCGCCCGTCACAGCGCGATCGCGCGCAAAGCCTCGCCGTTTCCGCAGATGAAGACCTCGTCGCCGGCCTCGATTTTCATGGAAGGATCCATCCGCGTCACGAATGATCCCTTCCGATAGATCGCGATGACCGAGCAGCCGTGTTGTCGGATCGGAAGCTGGGCGAGAGCTTTTCCGACCGAAACGCCGGCCGGCACGCGCACGACCTTGCGATGCTCTTCCCGAGTGCGAACGGCACGGCCGAGGAGGCGGGCGGAGAGCATTTCGCCGGAGATGTCGCTGATGGAGAGCGCGTAGTCGGCGCCGGCGCGGTAGATATTCTCGATGTTGCGGGCGTGATTGACGCGGGCAATCACCGGCACGTCCGCGGCGGCGTCACGGCAGATCACGGTTCCAAAGAGGGTCGCGTCGTCGGTGTTCAGCGCCAGCACGATGCCTTGCGATTCGCGGAGACCGGCGCGTTCGAGAACGGACGGATCGAGCACGTTGCCGACGAAATCGACGCCGGGCACCGATTGTCTCACGATCACGCGTACATCTTCGCCGGCATCGGTGAGCAGCTCGTGGACTTTTCGGCCGACTTCGCCGAATCCAGCGATGATGTACGGACCGGTCGTGCGCAGATACGGACTTCCGAAGAGAGTTGCGGCGCGATCGAGGCTCTCGCGATCGCCGACCAGCTCCAGCAAGGAGCCGCCTTCGATGCGCGACGCGCCGTTACAGTTCGCATGCAATCGATTGCGCGACCACATTCCCACCACCACCGCCCCGCTGCGCACTCCGATTTCTGCCTCGGCCAGGGTCTTGCCGGCCATCGGATTCGACAGTGCAATGCGGACCTCGCGCCGTTCCAGGCCGTCGATGGCGTCAGCGCCCGGAACGCGCGGGCTGATGCGATCGCTGGCGTGGGCCGCCAGTGCGGCCGCGATGATGTGTCGCGGCGTGTAAGCGGAGGTCGCGCCGGCGAGCTCAATCGGCCGGCGATGTGCCGGCTCTTCCACGAACGCGAAGATCTCGCCGCGGAATCCCATCTGCCGTGCGCGAAGAACGATGGCGGCATTTTCCTCGTCGCGCCCGTTCGCGACGAGCGCTTTGGCATGACGCAGCCTACCCGCGTCGAGGGCATCCTCCTCGGCACGCGTGAAGACGACGCGCTGTTGCTGCTCGAGCACGGCCCGTGCGGCCGCTTCGTCGGTTTCGACGACCAGCGACGGAACGGCATCATGTTTCAATCGCTGCAACAGCGTTTCGACCGCCGGACCGAATCGATAGATGATGATGTGGTTCGCGATGTTGCCGGCCTCGCGGGGCAGTTTTTCTTCGAAACGCTCTTCCAGAAACGGGATCATGAAAATCGGAACAATCAGGAAAAAGAGGAAGACGCCCACGAATTCGACGGCCACCACCAGGATCACCATGGCGGGATGATTCCAGTGGCTGTCGTAGCCGTAGCCGGTGGTGCTGAGCGTCTCGGCGGCCCACTCGATCGCTTCCCAGAACGTTCGCGGTTTTCCTTCCAGGCGCGCCATGCCGACCTGATAGAGCAGCGCCGAGCCGATCACGAACGCAGTCAGTCCGATCGCGAGCGCGATGAGCCGTCGTTGCGAACGGTGCATGCGATGATTGTAGGCCCGCGTGCCACAGCTTTTGTGCACTGTTCGCTCCTGCCATCTGCCGCTGACGCGCGAAGAGCACCGGGTCGTTTGTCCGCGCGGCCATGCGTTCGACATCGCGCGCAGCGGCTACATCAATCTGCTGCAGCCACAGGAGCGACGATCGAAAAGGCCCGGCGATTCCGTCGGGGCGGTGGCGGCGCGCAGACGGTTTCTCGATCGCGGTCACGCGGCGCCGCTGCTCGACAAGATTGGCGCGATGTTGCCGGGTCAAGGAGAGATCCTCGATGCCGGTTGTGGCGAAGGGTACTACCTCGGGTCTCTCGGGCGGGGTTGCGGCGTCGACATTTCGACGGTCGCGATCGATCTCGCCGCGCGGCGCTATCCGCATTGCCAGTGGGTGGTCGCGAATGCCGATCGCTTCATTCCTTACGCCGAAGCTGCCTTCGATGTCGTCCTCTCCATCACCGGGCGCATGCACGCGAGCGAATTCGGCCGCGTGCTTCGCGATGACGGATGCCTTCTGGTGGCAGTCGCTGCGCCCGACGATCTGATCGAATTGCGCGGACGGGGGCGCGATCGCGTTCCGCGAACGATCGAAACCTTCGCGGATTTCGAATTGATGAAACGCGATCGCGCCACGACGATCGTGGAATTGAACGCGCAGGATGCCAACGACATCCTGCGCGCGACGTATCGACCGCGAGACGCACGTCCGCAGCGAGTCACTCTCAGCCTCGACCTGCTGCTTTTTGCTGCAAGAAGGTGAGATAGTCGCGGAGATTCGATTCTTTGAAGGGAATGCGCACAGCATTCGTGAATTCGCGATTGCTGCCGACCGGATCGACAGCCATCGCGTTATTCACTTCGTTGATGGCGGCGGCGAGTTGCCCGCGGTTTGCGTAAACCAATGCGAGATAGACGTGCGGCTCCGATGATTCGGGCCGCGTCATCGCGGCGGCTTCGAATTGGTCGATGGCCTCACCATCGCGTCCCATCCGGCTGAGAAGGGCGCCGAGGTTCATGCGGGCATCGTAGTGGTTGGGCATGAGGCGGAGCGCTTCCTCGTAATGCGCGAGCGCTTCCTGATCGCGTCCCATCCTCGCCAGCAGCGCCGCAAAATCGTTGTGCGCGTCTACGGCCTCTTCGCCTTCGGCGATCGTCTGCTTATACAGCGTAACGGCCGCGGCGTT
Source organism: Thermoanaerobaculia bacterium (assembly GCA_035636095.1). Lineage (GTDB taxonomy): Bacteria > Acidobacteriota > Thermoanaerobaculia > Gp7-AA8 > Gp7-AA8 > Gp7-AA10. The sequence continues at coordinate 87,853 of DASPZU010000007.1, read as the reverse complement.
GTCCCCTCGGGCGGCGGCCAGGGCGGCGCGCGTGGGCGCGTCGGGTTTGAGCTTGCTCGCTTTCTCGAGAAGCGGAATCGCCTCTTCCGGATGCCCCGATGCGAGTTTTAGTCGGCCTAACGCGCGGAGCGCTTCGTCATTTTCGGGATTGATTCTGATCGCCACCTGAAGATGCTGTTCGGCCGCCGCGCGCTCGCCGCGTTTCGCGAGAGCGACCCCAAGGATCGCCTCAGCGACGGCGTTGTTGCGTGTGACGCGCAGCGCGTGTTGCGAAAGCGTCACACTGTTTTTCCAATTTGCGATCTGTGCGTATGAGGCGGCGCTGCAGCCGACCAGCGCGATTGCGGCTGCCACCCCCGCGAATTTGATCTCGCTGGCCAGCCAGACGATCGCGATGAAGATTCCGATCAGCGGAATGTACGCATAGCGATCGGCCATCGATTGGCGGCCGACCTGCATGATGCCGATGACTGGTACCAATGTACCGAGATACCAGAACCAACCGACGGGTAGAAATCGCCATCGGCGCGCGAAGGTGATTGCCACGATCGTGATCGCGAGTAAAAGTGTGATCGCACCGACCGCCTCGGCCACAGAAATCGACCTCGGGAATGGATAGATCACTGCGAGATCGCTCGGCCAAACCATCTTCCGCAGATAGATGATGTACGACAGCGCGGCATTTGCGAATCGCTCGTACATCGAGATTGATCCCAGCGCCGTCTGCTGCGCTTTCACCGTCAGAATCGCCGAGGGAATGAGCAGCGCGAACATCGGCAGCTTCTCGACGATCAAGCCTCTGATATTTGTGAAGCGATTGAGCGGCCACCAATCGAGAAGCATCAGCACGAACGGAAGCGTGATCAGCATCGGCTTCGACATCAGGCCGAGCGCGAACGCAACGATCAACAACGCATAGCGACTCGGGGTGTGTTTCTCGACCCACAGCACGTAAAGCCACAGCGTGATCATGAAAAAGAATGTGCTGAGAACATCCTTTCGCTCAGAAACCCACGCCACCGATTCGACATGCAGCGGATGCAGCGCGAAAAGCGCTGCGACCATCGCGCTGCGCCACGTCATCCGCGTCGCGCGCAGCAGCAACAGAAAGAGCAGCACCGAGTTGATCGCATGGAGCGCAAGGTTCGTCATCAGATGACGTCCGGCGTTCATGCCGAAGATCTGCACATCGAGCATGTGCGAGATCCACGTCATGGGATGCCAGTTCGCGGAATGAAACGCGGTGAAGGCCCATTGGATGTTTTGCGCGGACAGCCCCGTCGAGACGTGCGCGTTTTGCGTGACGTAGGTGTTGTCGTCGTAGTCGAGGAAGTCGTGGGAGATGAGCTGGCCGTAGACGATGACCACGCTGAGGATCAACGCAGCCGAGATGGCAATCGCCGTTTTGTCGATTGTGGACGAAGGCAGAGCCGCCGCCCGATGCGGCGGCTTCGGTCGTCGCCGCGCCATGCGGCCATTATGGCCGCATCACGGCCTTGACGCACGCGACGATGAGCCTGGCAATCGATCAGCCCGCGATAGAATTCGCCGCATGGCTGTGGCAGCACCTCCCGTTCGTCCGGTTTCACTCGATGAGATCCGCGCCGCGCGCGAGCGGATCAAGAACCTGGCGGTCCGTACTCCGCTGATCAAGTTGCGACACGACGCGGCTGCCCCGGAGGTCTGGCTGAAGCTCGAGAACCTGCAACCGATCAATGCCTTCAAAATTCGAGGCGCGGCCAACGCCGTCGCGATGCTTGCGCCCGAGGCGCGAAAGAAGGGGGTCTGGACGATCAGCGCCGGGAATGCGGGACAAGGCGTCGCCTATGCGGCACGTGAGGCCGGCATCGCGTGCACGGTGGTGGCAATCGATACCGCTCCCGAAACCAAACTGGAGCGCATGCGCAACCTCGGCGCGCGCATCGTCAAGGCGCCCTTCGACGCGTGCTGGCGTGCAATGGAGGTCCGCGAGTTTCCGGGCGTCGAAGGAACCTTCATCCATCCATTCGATGATCACGACTTCGTCGCCGGCAACGCCACCCTCGGTGTCGAGATCCTGGAAGATCTGCCGACTGTCAAAACCGTGATCGCCGCCATCGGCGGAGGCGGACTGATCTCCGGCATCGGGAGCGCGATCCGTCAGATCGCGCCGAAAGTCCGCATTCTCGGCGCCGAGCCTGAAACTGCCGCGCCGGGCGCGCTTTCATTCGAGAAGCATTCGCCGCAACAGTTCGCGAACTGGCAGGCATCCTTCGTCGACGGCGCCGGCGGCAAGAGCATTTTTCCGCGCATGTGGGAGCGGATGCAGGGCATCGTGGACGGATCCATCGTCGTGTCGCTGGACGAAACACGACGCGCGATGCGGCTGGTCGCCGAGAAGACTCGCGTGATCGCGGAAGGGGCGGGGGCGCTGGCAGTCGCGGCCGCGCTCAGCGGGCGGGCGGGGGAGGGGCCGATCGTGGCGGTGGTGTCGGGCGGGAACATCGACCTGAAAAAATTTGCGGAGCTGATTCTCACGTCATCCTGAGCCGCGTAGACGGCGAAGGATCTCGTCAGCAGAGATCCCTCCCCTTCGCTGCGCTCAGGGTCGGGATGACATTTAGCGCGCCGGCTTCTTCTTCCGCCGATCGCGCTTGAAGGCGTGTCGCGCTTCCGCCTCTTCGATCGAATGCGACTCGGTGACGTGCTCTTCGTGCCGCGCCATCTCGGCCAGTCGCTGAAAGTGGATGTGCAGGACGTGGAGCTCCTGTTCCGACAAGTCCTCGACCGAGATCAGTCGATTGCTCGCTCCCTCCAGCGCCGCGACGAGCTCGTTGAGCTTGAGCTGAATCGCGAGCGAGTCTTTGTTCTGCGAGCGCTGAATGAGGAAGACCATCAAGAACGTGACGATGGTGGTGCTGGTATTGATGACCAGCTGCCATGTGTCCGACCAGCGGAACATCGGACCGGTCGCCGCCCAAACCACGATCACGAGCGCGGCCAGAATGAATCCGACGGTCGAGCCGGTCCACTGCGTTGCAGCGGTTGCGAAGCGCGACGGAAGATTGCCGCGGTTGCGATTGCGTCGCTCCATATTCTTTCTCCTTACTTGACGATGGCCAGCGGGCGGACTGTGGGGCGATTCGGAAAGTCGTGGCGATCAACCATCTCGCCGATCGGCGTTGTCATCACCGGCACGGCTACGCCGGCTATCGTGCAGGTGATTCCCGAAGGCTTTGCGCGATCGACGCCGGCGGCCACTCGGACTTTCACGCTCTTCGGATCGAGCAGCGCGACCGAGTCGCGGCGGAGCAGCAGCGCAGGGACGAAGACGTCCGCGTTGCCGGGCACACCCTGCATGACGAGCTTGGCCGCGGGCGCGCCGGATGCGGTGAATGTGATGGTGGTGTTTCCGGGCGGGACGTCGAGAAGAAGGAATGCGCCGTTTTCCGCGACGCCGCCCGAAACGTACGGCGCGTTGTCAACCCAGACGTTGGCCGACTGGTAAATCTGCATGCGGCGAAGCGCGTCGGATTCCGCAGTTTGAAATCGCGCGTCCGGCGGCGCTTCGACATCGGCGATCCAGCCCCGAACGCTGATCGGCTCCTTGCTCAGCGTTTGTCCTGCCGGTTGCGCCGGACCGCACGCGATGAGAACGAGCATCGGCGTGACCGCGGCGAGCTTCATCATCCTGCATGCGATAATAAGAGAAAGCTCCTATGAAGCGGTTCCTTCCGCTGTTCATTCTCGCTGCCGCCACGATTCTCTCTGCGCAGGCGCCAAATCAGGCGACGCTCCGCACGCCGAACGGCGATCGCTCCGTCGCCATCACGCACGTCGAAGGGTTGACCTTCTTCGCCGCCGATGACGTGGTGGCAGCCCTGGGAGGCACTGTTTCGCCCGATGGCACCGGCTTCAAGGCGACTCTCAACAACAATCTCGCGGCATTCGGTCCGGACAGCCGATACGGCGTGGTTCGCGACGAGCTGATCGAGATGCCGGTTGCTCCGGTGGTGGTGGCAGGACGCCCCTACGTTCCGTGGCAGTTCTTTCAGGGCTTTCTGAGCAGGACCATCGATATGGATGTCGCGTGGGATCCCGGCGCGCGTATCCTCTCGGTTCGTCCCGCGCAACACACCGTCCTCGGCGTTCAGTTGTCGGTCGCGAATGTTCAGGGAATCTCGAAAGTCGTCGTCAGTCTGACGGCGTCAAGCGACTACGCGATCATCAAGGACCAGGCAGCCTACATCATCCGATTCAAGACCCCCATTCGCGCACCCTTTGCGGACCAGTCGTACGACGATCCCTACATCTCCAAGGCGACCTTCAGCGGCAATGATCTGCGGCTCGACCTGAAGGCGGCCGATGTCGGAGCGGATGCCTACAAACTCGAGAATCCTTTTCGCATCGTCCTCGACTTTCACAAAGTCGCGGCCGGCCCGGGCATGCTGCCGACGATTGTCACTCCCAGGCGTCCCGTCGAGGCGCCAGGCATTCACACCATCGTGATCGATCCAGGTCACGGCGGAAAAGAAGTCGGCGCGGTTGGTCCTCGCGGGCTGATGGAAAAGGACGCCACCCTCGCGCTATGCCGCCGCCTGGCGGACAATCTCGAGAACAAGCTCAAGACGCGCGTGATCCTGACGCGCACGGACGACAGCCTCGTGCCGCTCGATCAACGCACGTCGATTGCGAATCAGTATCATGCCGATCTTTTTCTCTCCGTTCACATGAATGCCGCCGTCGTCAAGGGCGCGCACGGATCGGAGACATATTTCCTTTCGCTGGAAGCTTCCGACGAGCTCGCGAAGAAGGCAGCCGAGGTGGAGAATGCCGCGGCCAAGACGTCGGCGGCCGAGACTGCTGATTTGAAAATGATTCTCTGGGACCTCGCGCAACAGGAGTATCTCAACGAGTCGAGCCGCTTCGCGCAGGCGGTGCAGGAAGAGATGAATCGCGCGACGCACGTTCAGAATCGCGGGGTGAAGCAGGCGCCCTTCAAAGTGCTGGTCGGCGCCACGATGCCGGCAGCGCTGGTCGAGGTCGCGTTCATCACGAATCCCGACGAAGAATCGAAACTTCAGAACAATGACTTTCAGAAGCTCGTCGTCGACGCGCTCACGACGGCGGTGGAGCGATACAAGATCGATTACGAAACGCGCATCGGCGTCATCCGTCCGCCCGCGCCCGCCCCTGCGTCGCCCACCGACAAAAAGGCCGGTACGTGAGGCGGTTGGTCCTGATCGCGCTGCTCATCGCCTCTACTGGTTGTAGAAGCAAACAGCAGCCGCTCTCGCCGAATCTCAATGTGGCGAACAAAGTCGCGATGCGGACAGTGTCGCTCTACTACGAAGGGCAAGACCTTCTGCTTGCGCCCGAGCGTCGTGATCTTCCGCTTCCCGAGAACCCGGCGGGCGCGCTCGGTCTGGTCGTGCGCGAGCTGGTCAAAGGCTCGGCCAACAGTGCGGTTCCACGGCTGCTTCCCGCCGACACCATCGTTCGGGGCGCCTACCTTCTTCCGGACGGCACCGCGTTCGTCGACCTCGGCGGCCCGACGCTTACGCAGGGATGGGCCACCGGAAGCCATCAGGAACTTATGGCCGTCTATTCCGTCGTAGAAACAGTAACGGTCAACTTTCCGGAAGTGAAACGCGTCCGGATGCTCGTCAACGGCGAGCCTGCCGAGACCCTGGGCGGGCATGTCAGTCTGTCCCGCGCGTTCTCACCAGTGCCTTCGGTCGTTGCCCGCTGAACGGCGGCCGTTGACCGAACGCCTGTTCTGTAGTAGTTTTGGCCCGTCGCGCTCGGTATCAGTTATCTTGCTGAAATATAAGCAACTTGTCACATTGCTGTTACATTGAGAAAATTTTCACAATGTGTGCGATAATCCGGCCGTATTGAATAGTAAGGATTTACTGGATGGGCAGGCGAGAATCTGCTTTCTGTTTTAAGAGCCTGCCTCAGAGTTTTACCCTCTTGAAGTCTTCTTTGAATCTTACCGATCTATGAAGTCTCGCCCCTGAGCGTTCGCGCCGCGCCACATCCAGTAATTAACTTGCCCCGCCGCAAAGGCGGGGCAAATTTTTTCGGCTACTTCGACGCCCACGCCGCCTGCAGCTCACCGTTCGAGATCACGTTCGCGAACGCTTCCTTCAAAGCATCGCTCAGGACTTCATTGCAATTCTCTCCGCTGTGACCCTTGCCGTATCGGTGTGTTCCACCCGATCCGTTGCCTTCCGCCAGCGTTTTCCCCTGAGCGTCCTTCAGCACGAACGCGAGCTTCACGTCGCTGGTGTACACCGAGCCGACGGCTTTGTTGCTCTCGTCGACGTCGAAGCGGATCAACTGGAGTGTCAGGATTCGATTTGCCGATTTCTCCTGCTTCACCGACCACTGGCTTGCGATGTCGGCAACTGTCTCCTGAATGAATGCGACGACATCGCGGTCGGCGTGGATCGGAAAGACTTTGTCGTTTCCACCCGTGCCGTGCCCGATGACGAGCGGATCGGGGAGCTGTCGCGCGTCTTGCACGCGAATCGCGATCGACTGTCGTAGCAACGCGGGCGAGAGATCGACCGTGGTCGAAGTCACGCCCTCCTGCGGTGTGAACCTCAGCGTCACGATCATGTCCGTTCGGTTGCCGCGGCCGTAGACGGCGATGGCAGCCGACGCAACGAGGATGGCGGCGAAGATGCGGTTCTTGTTCATGCGATGTTTATACATCGAAAGCACCGCAGAGCGGGCTATTGCGCGGGCACGTATGTCGGATCCTGCGTCGCGTTGTCAATCACCGAGCCATACGCCGCCACCCGACCCGTGCCGCCCGTCACCTCGACGCTGATGCGGGCGTTGTAAGTATTCGATCCGGAACCGTACACGGACTCGATGATGCGTCCGAGCTGCACGAACTCGTTCGGCCGCAGATCCCACTCCACGATACCCGCGACTTTCGACTCCGGACGGATCACGTTAATGCGTACGTGTGCCGGATTTCCGCTCAGCTCCGCCATTCCGAGGTTGGTCCGGAAACTCTGCGACTGCTCGAGCTGGAGAAGCTGCAACGGTGGACTGCCGACCGCGATCCCTTCCGCAGGTGTGACTCCCGGGATGAACTGACCGAAAGTTCCGCCGGCCGAATCGATACTGTATGTGCGGCCGGTCACGACCAGTGACGCGCTTTCCACCGTCGTGACGACGATCGAACCCGCGCGCCCGCCGGGCGGTGTGGCGCCGAAGAGCGCCGGCAGGACGTTGTCGATCGCGGCAACCTGTGCCGAACCGATCGTAAACGCAGGAATCGCGACCTTCGCTCCGGGATTCGATTGCGGGTAAAACGTGAGCGTCACCGGCACGCTGATATTTCCGCCGTTGTAGATGCGGATGTCGGAATGAAAATTGTTCGCGCCGGTTGGGAGATCTGCAATTCCCGGAAGCGTGTAGCTCGATGCGCTCACGCCGGAAACCTGGACCGGCATCACGGCCAGTGGATCTGATGTGATGTTGTCGAGCACGGACGCATAGGCACTGATCGCGCCGGTATCGGAGTCGACGGTGATCTCGATCCGTCCATCCTCGAGGTTGGCGACGCCGTTTGCCGAAATAAAGCGATTCATCTGACGGTGTTCAGCCGGCTGGAGGTTGTAAGGGATTTCCTTCAACAGCACGCCCAGATCGTTGAAGATGCGCAGGCGTCCGTTGACCGGTTGCCCTGCGCCTTCGACGATGCCGAGGTTCGTGCGGAACTTCGCCGACTCGGCGACTTGCTGCAGGCTCAGCACCGGAGTGGTGCCGGCGGAGCTGAGGAGCCGCGTAGCGAACCGGCTGAACGGGATCGCGGCGATGAACTGACCGAATGTTCCCTGGGCCGCGCTGGCATAGGTGCGGCTCGATGCAAACGTCAGCAACGTCGCGACGTTGACCGGACGAATCTCCAGCGCGCCGAATCCGAAATCGGATGCGTTGCCGGAAGCGCCCAGACCGAAAAAGTCTCTGGCGATGTCGTTCAACGCGATCGTCTGCGTCGAATTTGCGGCGATCGTTGTCTTCTTGCCTGCTTGCGTTCCGTTGGTCCCTGTCGGCGTGAAGGTCAGCTCGTAGTTGACGGCGATGCCGTGCATGTTCGTCAAACGAACATCGGACAGGAACGGGCCGGTCGCGCCGTTGACGTGCGTGACGACCGGGATGATGAGCGCGTTCTGTGGCGGGAAATTCTTGGGTTCGTTCGTCACCGATGTCGACAGAGTGATCGAGACCGGAACGCTTCCGACTTTCTCGCCCAGCGTCGACACAACGTTGACCGTGCCAGTATTCGCGCCGACCGGCAGACCGGCCGGACTGGCAGTCACTGTGAACGTCATGCCTTGGGGAGGAATTGTCCCGGACGATGGAGAGACGGCGAGATAAGGCTGGTCTGTCGACGCGGTGAAGCCGGTATCGAGGGCATTTTTTCCTGCCGGAGCAGGAATGAAGATGCTCGCGCGCACCGGCGTCGTGCTGCCCAGCGGCACCACGGTGTCGACGTTGCGCCGCTGCGGCGGCGGCGGACTCTGGACCACTGTCGAAATCGTGGAGGAGAACGTAATCGGCGTGCCGGTGCAGGTCAATGGTTTGGCACGGTAGTAATAGGTGGTCGTGGCCGTGACATCGTGAGTGAAGATTCGGGAAAGTCCGCTGACGGTCTGTGTGATCAGGCCGGTCGTGAAGTCTCTGCTCGTCGCCTCGTCGAGCGTGTAGGGGGTGTTCGGATTGGCCGACGCGGTCCAGCTCACCACGTATTCGATGCCTGACTGCGAAACTGCAGGCGCACTCATCGACACGGTGCAGGTCGCCGTCGAGGCCGAAGCCAGCGGGACGTCTTTGATCGAATTGCCGAAGCAGGAAGGCGTGTAGCTTTGCGAGAACGTCTGATAGCCGCTCTTCGTGATCGTGAGCGTCGCGGTCTGACAGGCCACGTTGTTGAAAGCATAAGCGCCGATGACGTTGGTGGTGGTGCTGAAACTTCCCCAGGTCACTGAAGCCCCGGCGACTGGCGATCTGTTGGCCGCGTCGGCGACAATGCCGGAAAAACTGACCGCGTTAGGCTGAAGCTGGATGTCCTTGGTACTGCTGCCAGGGCAGGTCGCCGGCGTGTAAGGGGAGGAATAATTCTGGTAGCCGTTCGCGGTGGCGGCGAGGGTGTCGGCGACACACGGGACGTTGGCCAGCGAATATTTTCCCGACGAATCCGTCGTAGCGACAATACCGGCGAAGTCGACCGCCGCTCCATTGATCGCGCTATTCGATACCGCGTCGCGAATCGTTCCGAGGATTGTTCCCGTGGTCACCGCCGCCGACAGCGTGATGTCTTTGGCCGATGTGCTCAGACACGTCGGCGTGTACGACTGAGAGAACGGCACGTAGCCGCTCTTGGTGACTTTGAGCGTCGATGTTCCGCACGGCACATTCGCGAAAGCGTATGTTCCCGTCTGGCTCGTGGTCGTGTTGAGTGTTCCCCAGCTGATCGTCGCTCCCACGATCGGTGCGCTTGTCGCAGCGTCTCTCACGACGCCTGAGAAGCTGGTCAGTCCCTGGAGCTGAATGTCTTTCGTGTTCGTAATTAAGCACGTCGGGGTGTAGGTCTGCGTCGAAGTCTGATAGCCCGTCTTCGCGGCAGTGAGCGTGGCGGTCTGACAGATGACGTTCGTGAACGCGTATCCGCCGAGTTGACCCGTAGTCGTCGAGTTGGTCCCCCACGTCACCGTCGCACCAGAGATCGCGAAGCCGGTCTGAACGTCTTTTACAGTCCCGTTGACCGTGACGAGAGGCCGAAGCTGAACGTTCTTGGGCGGCCCACCGGTTGGCGGCGGATAACAGTCGGGCGTGTACGATTGGGAGGAATTCTGATAGCCGCTCTTCGAAACCGTGAGCGTCGCTGTCTGACAGAGGACGTTGAACAGTCTGTACCGACCCGTCGAGTCCGTCGCGGTGGTGTACGACGCCCAAGTCACGGTTGCGCCGGCGATCGCTGCGCCGCTCACGGAATCGGTCACTGTGCCGGAGAAGTCAGTCAGCGGCTGAAGCTGGATGTCCTTCACGTCCGATCCGGCGCAGGTCGGCGAGAACGGCGTCGAGAAACTCTGATACGACGCCGCTGTTGCCGAGAGCGTCCCCGCACCGCACGGGAGACCCGAGATGAAGTATCGGCCGAGGCTGTCGGTGGTGTCGCTGACGCCCTGGAAGGTGACAAGGGCGTTGAAGATCGGAAAGTTTCCATATGAGTCGCGAACGGTTCCCGTGATGTTAGCGCTCGGCGTCAGGGCGACATTCTTCGTCTGGTTCGTGCGACAGAGCGTTCCGTAAGGCTGTGACGACGGGAAGTAATTGGCCTTCGAGACGTTGAGGTTGGCCGTGCCGCACAGCACGTTGGTGAATGCGTAGTTCCCCGATGCATCAGTGGTCGTGCTGTAACTTCCCCAGCTCACCAATGCACCGGCTATCGGCGATGCGTTGCGCGCATCGGTGACAGTGCCTGAAAAATTCGTCAGCGGAGCGAGAGCCACATTCTTCATGTTCACGCCGCAGACCGGCGGAGCGTAGGTCTGCGAGAACTGTTGATAGTTGACAGCCGTGACCGTAAACGGCCCCGAGAAACTGCACGCGATCACTGTAATCGTGTACGTGCCGGCAGCGTTGGTGATCGCCGTCTTGCCGGCATAGGAAACCGTCGCACCAGCCACCGGCAGGCCTGTGAATCCATCGGTGACCGTTCCTGTCACGGTCGCAGTGGGAATGATCTGCGCGCGCACGTGCGCCGCGCTGCTGAGGATCATGGCAGCCGCAACGAAAAGAGATCGCGTGCCAGGGCCGAACATCCACGTCCCCCTGAGATGCCCAATGTGACGAGTGACGCGATCTTACACGATCTGTGCGAGACCTTGTTCGACGAGCATGCGCGGATCGGCGTTCACGACCAGCCAGCGCGTGTTGAAGACGATGGCATCCGCGGCGGCCAGCAATTTCTGGCGTGGAATCGGAACGTCGATGCGACCGGCCGCGACGTCGCACAAGATTTCAGCTAGAAGCGCCATTGCAGCGTTGACGTCGTCCTGGTCTGCGATGGCGGTCGCGAGAGCCAGCAAAGCCGCGCTTTCTTTTTTCCTGGCGAAGTCCTGCAGCAGCGCCACCATCTCCGCCGCGAGCTCCTCATCGCGCGTCACCTCGCCGCCGACGTAAATCGATTGCGAGCGCGAGCGAATCGTCGGCAACAGCAGCTCCGGCGATCGGGTCAGCAGGATGAACGTCGTATCGCGCGTGGGTTCCTCGAGCGTTTTCAGCAATGAGTTCGAGCCGCCTTGGCTCAGCGCGTCGGCAGGATCGATGATGAAGACTTTGTTGCGTCCTTCGTAAGGCCGGAAGGCAGCCGAGGAGAGGAGATCGCGGATTTGCTCGACGCTGATCATCTTGCGCTCGCTGCCCACCTCGATGATGTGGACATCGGGATGGATGTTGCGTTCGATGCGCTGGCAGGCCAGGCAATCATCGCCCCATGTTCCATTCACGCAGTTCAAGGCTTTGGCAATTCGGATGGCCGCTCGCCGGAGCGCATCGGGCGATGGGCCGTGCAGGATGATCGCGTGATGCAGCTCGCCGCGCTTGGCGGTGTCAGCCAGGAGCGTGACGGTGTCATTCATGCCAGGATTTGCGGCGCGCGCTTGCGCACAACATCGAGTGTTTTTTCGAAGACTTCATCCGTAGCTCCACTGGCATCGACGACGACGTAACGGTTCGGCTCGGCGACCGCGAGGGCCAGATAGCCCTCACGCACGCGGCGAAAGAAGCGGAGATCTTCCGTTTCAAATCGTCCCTCGTCGACAGGCGCCGCGGAATTCCGCGAGCGCGCACGCGCCAGTCCGACCTCCTCGGGCAAGTCGAAGATCAGCGTCAGATCGGGATAGAGCGAACCGGTTGCCCAATCATTCAGCCAGCGAAGCCGGTCCAGATCGAGCAGCCGGCCGAAACCCTGATACGCCAGCGTTGCGTCGGCGAACCGATCGCACAGGACGACGCGTCCCGCTTCCAGCGCCGGCCGGATGACCTCGGTCACATGCTGGCGTCGCGAGGCGGCAAAGAGAAGAACTTCTGCCACCGGATCGATTGTCGATGCCGTGTCGAGAAGGATCGCCCGAATGCGATCGGCGGTCGGCGTTCCGCCGGGCTCCTTGGTGGCGAGAGCGTTCGGAATGCGTTCGGCGAGCCTGCGCATTTGAGTTGATTTTCCCGACCCTTCAATGCCTTCGAAAGTGATGAACATGGTCTCGTGGTCTCGCAGTTACGCGGTCTCGCGGTGTGTCACTCCGAGACCGCGAGACCACGCAACCCATCCCGCAACCCCTTCAAATAATGCTCGCGCATCAATCGCTCGAAAACATCATTGCTGGCCAGAAATCGAAACCGCTCGCCCAGGCGTGCACGACGACGAAGCCGCGCCAGCTGGCGCTCATCGGCCAGTCGCCGCGAGTCGAGCTCGTGGACGCCGAGGAAATGTCCGAGCTCGGGATGCTTGCGATAAAAAATCGCACCTGATTTTCCAACCGTGTACTGCCGGCGCGCGAACGAGTCGATGTTCATGTGGTGGTAGTGGCGCGTGACCGCCTTGGCGTTGTACCGGATTTTCAAGCCGCGCCGCTCGAGGCGATACGCGAGCTCGATGTCTTCCCAGGCTGCGGAAGGGAAGGTCGTGTCGAAAGGATTGTCGGCCAGGAGCTGCCGATCGATCGAGATGTTGGAGGTGTAGAAGAAATTGAACGGCACCATGCCGCCATCCTCGATCAGCCGATATCCGAACTGCAGTCCATAGTCGTTGATGTAGTCCATGAAGGCGGTCACGCGCTCGTCCGATGGCCAGCCGGTGTATCCGAGACACGCGACCAGTGAATCGTTTCCGGATTCGGAGTGCATGCGCGCGTGTTCGGCGAGAAAGCGCGGCTCCGGAACGGTGTCGTCACCGATGAAGACCACGAATCTTCCGGTAGCCAGCGAGACCCCGAGGTTTCTTGCGCGTCCGGGTCCGGAGTTCGGTTGCGAGCGAAAAACGATGTCATCGCGCTTGGCCAGGACGCGTTCGGTGTCGTCGGTCGAGCCGTCATTGATGATGACGATCTCGAACTGCGGCGCATTCTCCTGCCGCTCGAGCGCATCGAGGACGCGCAGCAACATCGCCAGGCGGTTATGGGTCGGAATGACCAGCGAGTATTTCACGCCGAGACTCCGCCATCGATGCACAAAACCTGGCCGGTGACTCCGCTGGCGTCGTCGGAAAGAAGAAATGCGATTCCGGCGGCCACCTCGTCCGCTCGTATTGCGCGTCGCATCGGGATTTCGTGGATCATGTCGCGTCTGACATTCGCGTCAAGGCCCGAGATCATGTCAGTTTCCACCAGCCCGGGCGCAACGCAGTTGACGCGAATGCCGCTGCGGGCAACCTCGCGCGCCAGCGACCGCGTCGCCGCGATCAAACCACCTTTGGCGGCGGAGTAATTGGTCTGACCGACCACGCCGTGAAGGCCGGAGAGCGACGCGACATTGACGATGGCGCCGGCGCGCTGCTTCATCATGGGGGGAAGGACGGCGTGCATCATCGAGACGGCGCCGTTCAAGTTTGTCTCCAGCACCTCTGTCCAGCTCGCATCGGTCATGTTGTACATCAAAGCGTCGCGTCGAATGCCGGCATTGTTGACGAGCCCGTCGATGGAACCGAATCGCGAGACGATGTCCTCGACGATGGCGTGGTTACGAGACGCGTCGCGAACATCACCGTCATACGCGCGCAGCCGGGTTCGTGCTGTCGACACGAATTCATCGGCCGCAGTTTTCGATGTCGAATACGTGAACGCGACAGTGTAACCGTCGGCCAGAAGACGCATTGCCGTTACGCGCCCGATACCTCGAGCGCCGCCGGTGATGAGGACGGTCTTGGGCATTGCACTAGACGCGGGCGAGCGATGCCGCGATCGACTTGAAAAGTCCCACTCCGTCGGCATTGCCGAGCAGCGCTTCGGAGCAGCGTTCCGGGTGCGGCATCATGCCGAGGACGTTGCGCTCGCGGTTGCAGATGCCGGCGATGTTGCGCGCCGATCCGTTGGGATTCGCTTCGGAAGTGATGCGTCCTTCGCGATCGCAGTAGCGGAAGACGATCTGACGATTTCTCTCCAGCTCGTCGAGCATCGCGTCGTCGGCGAAGTAATTGCCCTCGCCGTGCGCGATCGGCATTCGCAGCGCCTGACCTGCTGTCAGCTCCGAAGTAAAGGGCGTGTCTGTCTCTTCGGTCCGCACATGGATGTCGCGGCTTGCGAAACGCAGATGCGCGTTCCGCATCAGCGCTCCGGGAAGAAGGCCGACCTCGGTGAGGACCTGGAAGCCGTTGCAGATGCCGAAAACGAGTCCGCCGCCGGCGGCATGGCGCCGAATCGGCTCCATGATCGGCGCAAACTTCGCGAGCGCGCCCGCGCGGAGGTAGTCGCCGTAGGCGAAACCGCCCGGAATGATCACGCAGTCGACGCCCTTCAGCTCCGTTTCCTTGTGCCACAGCACTTCCGCCTGGGCGCCGAGAATGTCGCGCGTGACGTGGAGCGCGTCGTGATCGCAGTTGGAACCGGGAAGAACGACGATGCCGAATTTCATGCTTTCCTCTGATCTCTGTGTGCTCTGGGCCTCTGTGGTGAACTGCCGTGTTTTCACCACAGAGCCCCAGAGAACACAGAGTGAGAACTAGTGCGCGACTGCAGCTCTCGGTACTCTGTAAATTGTAAGGTATCCGGCGCGTTCAGTCGTGTAGAGAAAATTGTTCTGGCGATCGAACGCCACCGCGTAGGCGTCGACGCCGACCAGCGATGCGGGTACCACAGCGCGATCGGTCATCGCGAAGCCGCCGCTGCTGGTGCAGCGCCGCTCAGCGAAAAGGAGAAGATCGGGCGAAGCGAGCGCGGCGATTTGCGGTCCGCTTCCTTCCGGCAGGCAGATCGGCCCGCGAATGATGCGCTTGGCCGCCATCTCGACCAGAGAATCGCGATGGAACGCGATCAGGACGCGGTCGCTGCCGGCGAACAGCGCCGCCTCCACCGGTTTCGACCCGCCGAACTGATTGTGCTCGAGCTCTTCAAAAGTCGACGTGTCGTAGAGGGACACTCCGCCGTTGCCGAATACCGCCAGCTTCGCGCCGTTGCTGCTGATCGCGAGGGCGGTCGGATCCTGGAAGCCGATGGATCGCAACTCATTGCGTCCATTGACGTCGTACACGTGCACGCGACGGCCGAGAATGAAAAGGTAGCGGCCTTTCGGATCGGGAAGCGCGTCGCGGATGGCCTCTCCTTCGATGGTGATCTCGCGGACGACGTTGAGATCGGGCAGGTTGAGGATCATCGCGCTTTCGTCGCTGCCATTCGCGATATAGAGACGATTGCGTTCGGCGTTCGTTCGAAGTGTGACCAGTTCTTTGGTGGCGGCGATTTCGGCGGAATCGAGGATGACCTTCTGCTTCACCTCGCCGCTGGTCGGATCGATCGCGACCACGCCTTGGGGTTGCGCCAGCCCGACATAAACCGTGCCGTCAGGCCCGAGCGCGATGCCGTGCGGGTCGCCGGCCAGCAGCCAGCGGCGCACGATCTTCTGATCGTGAGTCGGAACGGATTTGAGGAAAGATTGTGCGTTGAGCGAGATCGCCGCGGATAAAGTGAGCAGCACGATCGCGGCGGTGTGATCACTCCTCGAGTGTGTAGGAGAAGTTTTCGATAACCGTATTTGCGAGGAGCTTCTCACACATCTGACGTACTTGCCGTTCGACTTCCGGTCGTGGCTGCCCACTATCCGCAAGCGTTATTCGAAACAACTTCCCGGCCCGCACATCTTCCACACCGGGAAATCCCAGGGAGGCCAGGGAGTGCTGGATCGCTTTTCCCTGCGGATCGAGGACCGACGACTTGAGCTCAACGACGACAGTGGCTTTCATGGTTGCTCGGTTGCTGAGTTGCTCGGTTGCTGGGCTTTGGCAACCCAGCAACCTCAAGCCACTGAGCAACTTTACTTGACGCTGGCGGTGAAGACCTCTTCCATCAAACCGCGGGTCATGCAGCCGGGCGCCGGTTCCTGATTGCGGCGGCTGTCGGTCCAGATCGGATGTGCTACCCCGCCGTACGCCACCAGGCCTTCGTAATCGCCCTGCTGATTGCCGTAGTTGATCGAGGGGCATGGAAAGAGACCGTTGCAATCGTGCTCGTTGGAGCTCTCCGTTGAAACGCGAACGTTCGCGCCGAATGACGCGCCGCCGTTGCTCGAGCGCGACAGGTAGGTGTCGGTCATGAAGCGAAAACCGGTCGTGTCGTTGCGCGTGTCGTAGAACGAGATGTTGACGACACCATTTGTCGGATCGATCGAAATCCACGGATAGAAGCGGTCGACTGCGAATGCCAGCGCATCGGTGGCCGTGCGCGGCAGAGACCAGGTCGTGCCCTTGTCGTCGGAAAACGATGTAAAGATATCGGTCGTGCCGTTGCCGGCAAGGTCCATCCACGAGCACACGAGACGTCCGCGATGTGCGCTGCCGCTGCGGTCGACGTCACAGGTCGGATAGACGAGCGCGCCGCGGAAACTTTCGGCTGGAATTCGGATGTCGAATGGAATGACCTTGCTCGCGATGACCGTCTGCGTGTCCCAAGTAGCGCCGCTGTCGAACGAACGATTGAACGCGATGGTGTTCGAGCCGTAATCGTTCCATGCGACGTACAGCTCGCCACTGGTTCCGACAAATGGAATGGCGCCGATCCCACGTCCTGGCCCATGAGGATCGTCGGCGCGGGTGGCGGTGAAGGTCGCTCCACGATCATTCGATGTCGCGACGCGGATGCCGCCGCTGGTGGCCGATCCGCCGCTCGCTGCATCCCACGCGATGTAGACGTTGTCTCGGAACGGCGATGCCGGATTGGCGTCGGCCGTGATCATCGGTTTGTCGTTGAAGTGATTTTCTCCACCCTGGAATTCGAAAAATGTCGCGGTCGGATAGGTCTTTCCGCCGTCAGTCGATTTCGCGACGGCCATCTGCGTTCCGTTGATGGAACCAAAACCCTGGCCTCTCGAGAAGAAGACGACGATATAGCCGTAGAAGAGATTGCCGCGCGAATCGAAAGCCAGCGTGGGATCGGAGCCGAAATCGAAGCCATTTGCTCCGATCGCAGGCGGCAGGGGCGCATCGACTCCGCCCCAGCTCTTGCCTCCGTCGGTGGAGAAATACCCGCGCATCGGGAGGCGGAAGATCTCATTCGATCCGCCGGCCAGATTCCTGGTGTTGGCGGGATTCAGAGTGATGTATGTCTCGCTCTGCGGTCCGCACTCATTCGAGACGTCGACATTCGTTGCGGCCGCGACCGAGGAGGTCGGGCCCGGATCGGCGGTGGGACCGTTGTTGAGAATGAACTGATATTTGTCCCACCAGGTTGGATCTTTTCTGGTGTTGCCGTTTTGAGCAAAAGCCGCTGTCGCGATGAAGCAGATAACTACAAGTGAAAGTTTGCGCATGCGAAAGTGGTCCCTTTCCGAAGTCGCGCTAGCCTATCGCAAACCTCGGGGCATTAGAATGGCGCCATGCAGGACATCGGGACGCTATTCGCCGACTACGCCACCTACCATCGGACGACCGGTAACAAGTGGTTCCATCGCTTCGGCATCCCGCTGATCATGTTGGGTGGTCTGGGGATGCTCGCGCGTCTGGCGCTCGCTCCGTATGTCGACGCCGGGACGCTGCTGATCGCGATTGCCGCGGTCGTCTATTGCATTCTCGACTGGCGTCTGGCCGCGATGATGGTGATCGTCTCGATTGCTTTTTATCTCGCCGGCGCCGCGCTGCCGTTCTGGATCAATGTCACGCTCTTTGTCGTGGGCTGGATTCTGCAATTCGTCGGGCACAGCGTCTTTGAAAAGCGTCAGCCCGCATTCCTGACCAACGCGCTGCATCTGCTGGTCGGCCCTCTGTGGATCCTCAACGACGTCGTCCATGTCGTGAGGTTGCCGGTTCCCGCTTCCCAGCTGCCGGCCGGCAGCCGGTAATAGTTATTTGTCATAATCCAACGGGTTTCGGACCGCTTCTTGCTGTTCCAGCGGCGGGTCATGAGGCATGGAGCAACCGCGCGAGATCCTTGTTGTTGAGGACGACCGGGCCATTCGGCGCCTCTTCAAGATGGTTCTCGAACGCGAGGGCTATCACGTGCAGGAGGCGGCCGACGGCGTCGAGGCCGTGTCGAAGCTCGGCCTTGGCGAATACGACGTCATCGTCCTCGATCTCATGATGCCGAATCTCGATGGCTTCGCGTTCATGAGCACTCTTGCCGCGCACGACGCATCGCGCCTGAAGAAGATCATCGTGACCAGCGCCGCGTCTCCACAGACCATCACCGAGAGAATGCGCGGTAAGCCGTTCGATACTCTGCCGAAACCGTTCGACCTCCAGGACCTCGTCATGCGCGTGCGCGCGTGCATCACGGCACAGAGCCTATAAAATCGAGAGATGCAGGCATTCGGATCTGATCGCGTTCGCAAAGGCGACGGCGAGCAGATCACTCTCTTCTCGCGAATTTCCAAAGGGTGGACGCCGCGTGTGGAGAAAACGCTGACGACCGCTGAGTTTCCAGGCACAGCCGTTTTTTGGGAGGAGCAATATTTCGAGGTCGTGATCGCTGATGCGCTGCCGCAAGGCGGCGTGCGCTATGTGCTCGAGCCGTGGCGCGAGCATCATATGATGCGCTTCGTCGATCGCTACGACGCCGGCACCGAAGCGACGCGCATCGAGGAGAACCGAAAGGACATCCGACGCGAAAAGGCGCGCGTCTCCGCCAATCTCCTCGGACTTCTGACCGGCCATCTTCCCGCCGTCGTGCAGAATGAGCTCGGCCGCGAGATCGGCGTTCTTCCCCCCCGCCTGACATTCATTTCAATCCTCGGCACGCTGTTGGTGATCGGCCTGCTCGTTCTCTACTGCGTCTCGCGAATCATGGCCCAGGAACCGCCGCCGATGGCCGCCATCATCCCGGCGGTCTACCTCGGAATCGAAAACACCATTCGTTTTTTCATCAACTGGACGCAGTCGCGACCGATCGGATCGACGGTCGGATTCATTGTCTACGCTCTTTTCTACGCGATCACGCGGCGCGGGCCATCGCCGTTCGCGGAGGAGAAGGGCTGGAAGGTCAAGATCGTCGAATCGGCGCCCGAAGTTGCGGCGCGCGACGCGTTCCGAACGCGCTCGGCATTCGTTACGCTGCTGCGGGCAGCGGATCAGGCGCGGGTGGCGCAGCGGTACGACTACGACTACCGCCGTGATTCCGCGAAGGTCGCCATCGTCATTCTCATCTTTGCCGTGATTGGTGCCGTAGCATCGTATCGAAGCGGGAAAGTCGTTCCCGCCATCGTGGCGGCGCTGATCGCGGTCGAGCAGATCGCGAGGATGATCGCGTTTCAGCGCGGCCCGACCGGGAGCGTTTTCGGTTTGGTGGTGCGTCCGTTCGTGCGGAAGCTTTTGTGAAGCGAGACCGCCTCCTCATCATCGGCGGCATTCTCATCATCGCTCTTCTCACCATCGCGAGAATTCGCATGGTCAATGCCCTTCCCGATCAGGGCTATTTCGGAAAGTACTCCATGACCGCCGACCAGATTCTGGCCGGCAAGATTCCCCGTCAGCGGCTGCTCGATTTCAGTCCGCTGTATTTGTGGTTCGTGGTTGCACTCCGCGCCATGCACATTGATTTTCGCGCAGTGCAGATCGTGCTGGTGAGCGTTGCGGCGGTGCTGGTCGCGATCGCGGCCCGCCGCTTCGGAACGATCGCGGTCATGGCCGCACCGATTCTTCTCCTCGGCAGTCGCGCTGCTCTGGTGTGTGCGACCGATCTCGAGCCGGAGACGCTGATCCTGGTTTTCAATTCCGCAGCGCTCGCTTGCCTGGGTCTCGAGGTCTCGGGGTCTCGTGGTCTCGACGGTGATGCGCTGCGAGACCGCGAAACCGCGAGACTGCGCTACCTCTCGGGTCTTTTTCTCGGTCTCTCTGCCACCTGTCGTCCGGTCGCGATTCTGGCCGCCATCGGTCTGGCCATCGCGTGCCGATCGTGGCGCATCATCGCCGGCGCAATCGTACCAATTACAGTACTATTAATCGTTAACTATTCTTTGACGCGCGAGTTCGCGCTGATGGATCCCGGCACCGTTTTCTACGAAGGGATGAATCCGAACGC
Source organism: Thermoanaerobaculia bacterium (assembly GCA_035636095.1). Taxonomy (GTDB): domain Bacteria; phylum Acidobacteriota; class Thermoanaerobaculia; order Gp7-AA8; family Gp7-AA8; genus Gp7-AA10. The sequence goes on along the minus strand of DASPZU010000007.1, from coordinate 67,628 downwards.
CACCGGTTACGAGGGCGTGCAGCCGCGCATCGTCAACGATCTGGAGCGGCAATCGAGCGATCCCGACTATCTGCACGTGGCTTATCGGATCGTCGCGGCTCGAGCGCTCGGCCATCCTGTGACGCGGGCGGAATCGAATCGTTATTGGACCGGCAAGGCTTTCGCGTTCATGCAGACTTATCCGATGGCGGCGCTTCGATTGACCGCCCGCAAGTTCTACTTCGCTGTGCACAGCTACGATGCTTACGATCTCGTCACGATGGCGCGAAAGAATTTTCTTCTGGCGCCGCGGCTCTTCATTCCGTTCGGCGCGATGGTCGCGCTCGCGATCGCAGCCATTCTCCTGCGCAGCCGCGGCATCGCACCTTTGGTCGTCTTCACATGCGCGGCTGCTGTTCCGCTGGTCATTTTCTACGTGACAGCCAGGCAGCGTAACGCGCTGCTTCCGCCACTGGTCGTTCTGGCGGCGGCGGGGATCGCGGAGATTGCAGTGTGGCGGCGGGCGCCTTCGCCCGCCGCTGAGCGGCCGAGGGCGGCCGCTCCCACACTCGCCGTCGCGATCCTCATCTCCATTCTTCTCGGCATCGACGGACCTCCCCAGCGCGAGGATGCCGCCGGGTGGTTGGGCGTGCGCAACAAATTCGACCAGGCCATCGCGCTCGAGCAGGGTGGGCGGTGGGGGGAAGCCGAGGCACTTCTTCAACAGCTCGAGGCCGACGGCTATCGGCCCATCCGGGAGAATCGGGCAGTTTCGTCAATTGCCTACTATCGGGCATTGGCGGCGATGCACCTCGGAAAGCCGAAGGGGGTTGTCCTCCAGTTCCTCGAACGGGCCGAAAAAGAGGCCCCCGGAAACGAGCACGTGCTCGCGCTCCGCGGCGACAAGCAGCTTCTTTTCAAGCTGCACGATCCGATGACCGCACAGCGCGCGCTGAGCGGAGGCATGTAGTTCGCACCAAGCGAGCTCGTGCTCGAAACCCCTTTTGACGGACGCCGTCGCGTCATCATTGAAGGTGTCTCTCCCACTGTGGATGCCGGGCGTTTTCCCGCCAAACGCGTCGTCGGCGACGTCGTCCAGATCGAGGCCGACGTCTTCGCCGACGGGCAAGATGTGATCTCTGCGGTGATGCTGCATCGCCATCAGAGCGAGTCGAAACATCGCGAATTGCGTATGACGCCGCTGGTGAACGATCGCTGGCGCGCAGAGTTGCCGGTCGAAAAGCTCGGTCACTACTTCTTCACCATCGAGGCTTGGATCGATCACTTCCTGGGGTGGCATCGCGATTTGCAGAAACGCGAACCGTCGGAGCTGGAGATGCAGCTCCGCATCGGCGCCGCCATGATCCGCGCGGCCGCGTCGCGTTCAAAAGCGCGCGACCGAAAACGGCTCGAGCACTACCTGGCCACCGTCGAAGGCGATGAGGAGATGTCGGACAAATTGCACGACATGCGCAGCGACGAGCTCCTCGATCTGATGTGGCGCAACTCCGATCGCGCCAATGCCACGCGACATGAATGCGAATACGCCATCGAAGTCGATCGGCCCAAGGCGGCCTTCAGCACCTGGTACGAGCTCTTCCCGCGCTCATTCGGATCGCTGCGCAATGTCGAAGCGGAGCTCCCGCGGATCGCAAAGATGGGATTCGATGTGCTGTACCTGCCGCCGATCCATCCGATCGGCCGGAAATTTCGCAAGGGACGCAACAATATCGTCAACGCCGGTCCGCAGGATGTCGGCAGTCCGTGGGCCATCGGATCCGACAAGGGTGGACACAAAGCGTTGCATCCGCAGCTGGGGACTCTCGCCGACTTCCGGCGTCTCGTCGAAGCGGCCGGCGCAAACGGGATCGAGGTCGCGCTCGACATCGCGTTTCAAACTTCGCCCGATCATCCGTACGTCGAGCAGCACCAGGAGTGGTTTCTGAAACGTCCCGACGGAACAATTCAGTACGCCGAGAACCCTCCCAAAAAGTATCAGGATATCTATCCATTCTATTTTGAATCTGCGGGGTGGCACGAGTTGTGGACGGAGCTGCGCGACGTCTTCCTCTTCTGGATTGACAATGGCGTGCGCATCTTCCGCGTCGACAATCCGCACACCAAACCGCTGCCGTTCTGGTATTGGTCGATCAATGCCATCAAGAAAGATCATCCCGACATCATTTTTCTTGCGGAAGCGTTTACGCGGCCCAAAATCATGTATTGGCTTGCCAAGGCGGGCTTCACGCAGTCGTACACCTATTTCGCGTGGCGCAATACGAAGTACGAATTGACGGAGTACTTCAACGCCATCACCAAGCCGCCCATCAGCGACTTCCTCCGGCCTAACGCGTGGCCGAACACTCCCGACATCCTGACCGAGTACCTGCAGTACGGAGGCCGGCCTGCGTTCGTCATCCGCCTGATCCTGTCCGGCACCCTCAGCGCGAACTACGGAATCTACGGCCCGGCCTTCGAACGCCTGGTGAGCGAAGCGCGCGAGCCGGGCAGCGAGGAATATCGCGATTCCGAAAAATACGAGATCAAGCAATGGCCGCAGACCAGCGAGGATTTGTCGGAGATGATCGCGGTCGTCAACCGCGTCCGCCGCGAGAATCCGGCATTGCAGCAGAACGCCACACTGAAATTTCACAACACCACCAACGACGAGATCCTCTGCTACAGCAAATCAGCAGGCGATAACGTGGTGGTGACAGTCGTCAATGTCGATCCGCACAACGCGCAGTCGGCGTGGCTCGAGCTCGATCTGGCCGCCCTGGGCGTCGATGCCAACCGCCCGTTCCAGGTCCATGAGCTGCTCTCGGGCGCACGCTACACCTGGCATGGCTCGCGAAACTACGTCCAATTGAATCCGCATGTCGTTCCGGCGCATATATTCCGGATCCGCAGAAAGGTACGCACTGAACGTGACTTTGAATACTTCCTGTGACGCAGCACGCGGCACGCGGCACCCGGCACCATGAACGAGCTTTGGTACAAGGACGGGATCATCTATCAGACGCACGTCAAGGCGTTCTTCGATACGAACGCGGACGGCATCGGCGATTTTCAGGGCCTCACACGCAAGCTCGACTATCTCCAGGACCTCGGCATCAACATTCTGTGGCTGCTGCCCTTCTATCCCTCGCCGTTGCGCGACGACGGCTACGACATCGCCAATTACACCGCTGTCCATCCGAACTACGGGACGCTCGCGGATTTCAAGGCTTTTCTGCGCGAAGCGCACCATCGCGGAATTCGCGTCATTACCGAGCTGGTCATCAATCACACCAGCGATCAGCATCCCTGGTTTCAGAAATCACGGCGCGCGCGTCCTGGAACTCCGTGGCGCGACTACTACGTCTGGAGCGACACTCCCGAAAAATACAAAGACGCCCGCATCATCTTCAAGGACTTCGAGACTTCCAACTGGGCGTGGGATCCGGTTGCCCACGCGTACTACTGGCATCGCTTCTATTCGCATCAACCCGACCTCAATTTCGACAATCCCGCCGTCCACGACGCGCTTTTCAAGGCGCTCGAATTCTGGGTCAACCTCGGCGTCGACGCCTTTCGCCTCGATGCCATTCCTTATCTCTACGAGCGCGAAGGCACGACTTGCGAGAACCTGCCCGAGACACACGTGTTCCTGAAAAAGCTTCGGGCGCGGCTCGATGCGCTCTATCCCGGAAAGATGCTGCTGGCGGAGGCGAATCAATGGCCGGAGGATTCGCGGCCTTACTTCGGCGACGGCGATGAATGCCACATGGGATTCAACTTTCCGGTCATGCCTCGAATGTACATGTCGCTGGCGCAGGAAGATCGATTCCCGATCATCGACATCATGGCGCAGACGCCGGCGATCCCGGACAATTGTCAGTGGGCCTTATTCCTTCGCAACCACGACGAGCTGACGCTCGAAATGGTGACCGACGAAGACCGCGACTACATGTGGCGCACGTACGCCGCCGATCGTCAGGCGCGCATCAACCTCGGAATTCGGCGGCGGCTCGCACCGCTGATGCAGAACAACCGCGCGCGGATCCATTTGATGAATGGACTGCTGTTCTCGTTTCCGGGGACGCCGATTGTGTATTACGGCGACGAAATCGGCATGGGCGACAACATTTACCTCGGCGACCGCAATGGCGTGCGCACGCCGATGCAATGGAGCGCCGACCGCAATGCCGGATTCTCGCGCGCCAATCCGCAGCAGCTCTATCTGCCTGCGATCATCGATCCGCAATATCACTACGAGCAGGTCAATGTCGAAGTCCAGCAGAGCAGTCCCTATTCACTCTTATGGTGGACGAAGCGGCTCATCGCAATGCGCCGAAGGTTCCAGGCGTTCGGCCGCGGCACCATGGAGTTTCTCTATCCCGAAAATCGCAAAATCCTCGCATTTGTCAGGCGCTATCAGGAAGAAACGATTCTTGTGGTTGCGAATCTGTCGCGGCTCGTGCAGTGCTTCGAGCTCGATCTGTCCGAATTTCACGGAATGGTTCCGATCGAGCTTTCGGGCGGCACCCACTTTCCGGAGGTCACCGATCGTCCGTACTTTCTCAATCTCAGCCCGTTCGCGTTTTACTGGTTCTCCCTCGAGCGCGTGCGGGCGGAGGTTGCGGCCGGCGGCGAGGAGCTGCCCTTCGTGGCTGCCAAGTCGTGGGGCGAAGTATTCGCGGAACGCAATCGGGGCGTTCTTTCGGCCGCGCTGGTCCGCTACGTCAAGTCACGACGCTGGTTCGGAGCGAAGGCGAAGAACATCCATGCGCTGAGGATCGCAGAGACAATACCGATCGCTCGCGATGCCGGATCGCTGGTGATCCTGGAGATGGAATACGCCGAAGGCGAACCCGATCGTTATCTTCTGCCGCTCGCGATCACGCAGGCGCGACGCGCCGACGAGCCCGAGCGCACCACCACCTTGATCGCGCGTTTGAAGGACGGTTGTCTGTTGTACGAGCCGGTTGCCGACGAAAAATTCGGCAACGCACTGCTCGACATCATCGGCCGCCGCAAACGCCTGAAGGGCCGCGGCGGTCTGCTCAGCGGATCGCCGTCGCGTGCGTTTCGTGAGCTTCGCGACGGCGGCGAGCTGCATGCGCAAGCGTTGAAGGCGGAGCAGAGCAATACCGCCATCGTCTATGGAGAGCGATTTTTCCTGAAGCTGTTTCGAAAAATCGAGCCGGGGATCAACACCGATCTCGAGATCGGAAGATTTCTGAACGAAGAGACTTCGTTCCGCAACACCCCGCCCCTTGCCGGCGCGATCGAGTATGCCAACGACGGCACCGAGCCGACCACGGTCGCGATCCTGCAGGGTTACACCCCCAACTCGGGCGACGCCTGGCGTTACACGCTCGACGTCATCAATCGTTTCTTTGAGCGCGTCGTCAGCGACAAAAGCGCGGTCGAGACTTTCGCCAAAGCGACGCCTCCCGATCCACTGGTGTCGCTCGCTGACAAAACGCCCTCCAACGTCGCGCAGGAGCTCATCGCCGGCTATCTCGCCGAAGCCGATCTCCTGGGACGGCGCACGGCGCAGATGCATCTCGCGCTCGCTTCGCGCGACGACATCCCGGCCTTCAAGCCCGAGCCGTTCACGCCGCATTATCAGCGCTCGATCTATCAATCGATCCGCTCATTGACAGTCCAGACCATGCAACTCCTGCGGCGACGCGCGAAACAGGTCCCCGAGGCCGAGACCCTGCTTTCCCACGAATCCGAAATTCTTCAACGCCTCCGAAAAGTCATCGAGGGGCGCATCGGCGGATCTCGCATCCGCATCCACGGCGACTATCACCTCGGCCAGGTCCTTTTCACGGGCAACGATTTCATCATCATCGACTTCGAAGGCGAGCCGGCCCGGCCGCTCAGCGAGCGCCGCATCAAGCGCGGCGCGCTTCGCGACGTTGCGGGAATGTTGCGATCGTTCCATTACGCGCCGTACGCGGTGGTCTACGGTCAATCGGAAGGCTCGGTGATTCGCCCGGAAGATGTCGCGGCGCTCGAAGCGGGAAGCCGCTTCTGGCATCGCTGGGTCAGCGCTGCTTTTCTGCGCGCGTATCTCGAAGAATCAGGATCGGCATCGCACCTGCCGGCCGACCGCGATGCATTGCGCGTTCTGTTAGACGCCTATCTCCTCGAAAAAGCGCTGTACGAGATCGGCTACGAATTGAACAATCGGCCGAATTGGGTCCGCATCCCGATTCGCGGTGCGTTGGACCTGCTCACTTGAGACAGTGATGCCGCTGTCTTTTGTCTTGTACATCGGTTTGCTGCTGATCGCTCTGGCTGTCATTCTCGCGATTCCACGGCGCACGCGCCGTTTTTTTCTTCGACTGACGACAATCGGCATCGCGATGATCCTGGTGGCCGCGTTCTGGCCTGCGCCGGTCCATTACGCGCCCGTGCGCGCAACGCATCTCGATGAGGCCATGCCGGCCTGGCAGTTCAACGAGCGGCACGAGATGCATGTCAACGCGCCTCCGCAGAAAGTCTTCGATTCAATCCGTCCCGTCACCGCGGGCGAGATCCGCTACTTTCGGACGCTGATCGCAATCCGCCGGCTTGGGCGGCCATTGCCGCCGAGTATCTTGAATGCCCCCGAGAACGAGCCGCTTCTCGATCTCGCGACGCGAACGTCGTTTCGCTATGTCGCGGACGATCGGCCTCACGAAATCGTGGTCGAGACGATCGTAGTGCGCCCGCATGCGGTAGTGGCCACCATGAATTTTCTGGTGACGCCGGAAGGCAACGGAAGCCTGCTGTCGACGGAGACTCGCGTCTACGCCAATAGCGACAGCGCCCGGCGACGTTTTGCTCTTTACTGGCGCATCATCCATCCCGGCAGCGACATCATCCGGCGCAGCTGGCTGCGCGCGATCAAAGAGCGCGCGGAGAAGTCCGTCTGACCACCACCATCACTGTGGAGACACTCATCAACGCGCCGGCCGAGGTTTGTTTTGATCTCGCGCTCGATGTCGATGCCCATTCCGAGAGCGCCGCATTTTCAGGCGAGCGGGTGGTCGAGCCCGGACGCACTTCAGGGGTACTGCAACTGGGCGAGATGGTGACGTTCGAAGGGCGGCATTTCGGATTGCGTCAACGATTCACGGCCAGGATCGTTGCAATCGATCGCCCCCGCCTCTTCGTCGATGAAATGGTCCGCGGCGCGTTCAAGCGCCTGCGTCACGTTCATGAGTTTCATCCGCACGGCGGCGGCACGCTCATGCGTGACGTCCTCGATTGGGACGCGCCGTTCGGATTTCTTTTGAAGCATCACATGCGATGGTTCGTTCGCACCAAGCAGCAATATCTGAAACAGATTGTCGAACGGCGCTTCGGCAAACTGAGCCCTTAGCCCGGAGCGGCGCCGTTTCTGCAAGCTCTGACCGTTTAGGAGGACGCAATGAGCAATCAGATGAATCCGGTAGTCCATTTCGAAATGCCAGCCACCGATCGGAAACGCATTGCGAGTTTTTATTCAAAAGCGTTTGGCTGGCAGACTCAAATGCTTGGGCCTGACATGGGCGACTACGTCGTTGTGACGACGACTGAGACTGATGAGAACGGTCCCAAGAAGCCCGGCGCGATCAACGGCGGCTTCTATCCGAAGAAAGACGATTGGCCGGCTCAATATCCGGCGGTGGTGATCGCGGTCGATAGCATTAAAGAGTCGATCAACAAGGTCACCCAGGCAGGCGGCAAAGTCCTGGGCGAACCGATGGAGATTCCCGGCATCGGACAGTACGTCTCGTTCTACGACACCGAAGGCAACCGCGCCAGCATTCTGCAACCGTTGCCGAAGATGTCCGTGCGGCCGAAGTCGAAGTGATCATTTACGCCTCGACGTAAATTCGTACGATCGCGTAAGCAGGTCCTTCATTTCGCCCTCGCTGATTTTTGAGAGGCGAATCAATATCGCCGGATAGTCGCGGTAGTGATCGGTGATGAAGAATGTCTGCGGCTTGGCCTGCATCAGAATTTCGCGCTCGTCGAAGCTGATCCGGAGGACGAGCGTGACGCCGTCCTCCTTCATCCGCAGCCAGAATTTTTTGCCGATGTGAAAGGCAGGCGTGCCGTACGAGGTCCCCTCCACCGCGCGCGGCAGCGCGGCGGCCAGACGCCGTACGTCATCGAAGGTTATTCCGCGGCCGCCGGTTTTTCCCACTGCTCGCGCGTCAGGGGCTGAATGACAGCCAGTTTCTTCTTTGCGAGATCGGCGTTGATCCGAGCCAGCTCCTTCGTGCTCCAGGCGTCGAAGTCTTTTACGACGTCGTCGAGCTCGCGCGTCAAGGCATCGGTCCGCATCTGCTGCATCTGCGTCGGGCGCCCCTGGTAGAAAATGACGCTGCTGTACAGATCGCCGAGGTTTTCGCGGAGACGTTCTTCGCCGGTGATCATGCCGCCCTCTTTGGTGGCCACGATTTTCCTGCGGAGCTCATCGACCTGCGCCGACGCGGTCCGCAGGCGCTTTGCGACGGCATCGTTAGTCGGAAGCTTCGCGGCGCGATCATCGAGCGCCATGCGCACGCCGTTGATGCGATCGACGGCGTAAGTCATGTTGTTGAGCAGGTCGTACAGCTTCATCGACAAGTCGAATTGCGTGCGGAGATCATCGGCAGTCGCGGTCGTGCGCGGATCGGCCACCAGCCGCAATTGTGTGGTGTAGACGTTCTTGTCCTTCGTCATCTTCACGGTGTACGCGCTGGGAAGCACTCGTGGACCGAAGTTCGCGCCGAACATCGCAGTGGCGGCCGTCGGAACGCGCGGCGGTTTGAGGCGCATCGACCAGGTCACGCGGCTCAATCCTCGGCGTTTGCTGGTGGGAATTGTGCCGAGGGACTTGCCATCGGGGCCGAAGACCTCCATGGTCAGGTCGCCGAAGATGTGCCGCTTTTTCTGGTAATACGTGATGACCGCGTCGCCTGGAGGATTGGGTCCCTCGAACTTTGCGTCGCCGTTGACCCATCCGCCCTGAGCCGGGACTCGCTCGACGGCCGGCGTGAACTGTAGAAACACCGCTTCCTTGGTGAGTGTGTCGGACGAGAGCGCGCGCAGTGCCGTGATGTCGTCCACAATCCAGATCCCTCGGCCATGCGTCGCGATGACGAGGTCGTTGTCGCGAGGATGGATTTGCAGATCGCGCACGGCGGCATTCGGCATGTCGCCGCCTTTGTACTGTGCCCACTGCTTGCCGCCGTCGACCGATATCCACAATCCCAATTCCGTCCCCAGGAAGAGAAGATTCTGATTGATGAGATCTTCGCGGATGACGTGGGCGTACCCGCGGATGGGAACATCGGATGCCACCAGGGGCGACCACGTCTTGCCGAAGTCGGTCGTCTTGTACGCATAGGGCCGCATGTCGCCGAATGTGTGGAGATCAAATGTCGCGTACGCCGTGCCTTCGTCGAAGTGACCGGCATCGATGTAGGAGACCCACGCGTTCTTCGCGAGGCCCGGAACATTCGCAACAACATTCGTCCACGTCTTGCCGCCGTCGCGGGTGACATTGACGTTGCCATCGTCCGTGCCGGCCCAGATGACGCTCGAATTCTTCGGCGATTCCGCGATCGCGTAGATCGTGCAGTGCATCTCGGCCGACGAATTGTCGACCGTCACGCCGCCCGACTGTTCCTGTTTCTGCTTTTCCGGATCGTTGGTGGTCAGATCGGGCGAGATGCGGTCCCATGTTTCGCCGTGATCGCGCGAGCGATAGAGGAACTGCGATCCGATGTAAACGACGCCTTTTTGCGTCGGGCTCATATGAATCGGACTGTTCCAGTTGAATCGCTGCTTCCCTTCCTTGTATTGCGGCAGCGGCTTCAGGCTTCGCGACTCGTGTGTCTTGCGGTTTGTGCGTCCGATCTCGCCGCCTTGTGCTTCGGAATAGATGTAGTCGGGATCGGATGTATCGACGAACATCCAGAAGCCGTCGCCGCCGTACATGTTTTCCCAGCGGTCGTTTGTAATGCCGCCGGGGTATTGCGAATCGCCGACCCATGAGCTGTTGTCCTGCAAGCCGCCATAGACGTGGTAAGGGCGGTCCATGTCGACGCTGACGTGGTAGAACTGCGAGACCGGCAGGTTGTCGCCCTTCCACCACCGATTTCCGGAGTCGAACGAGTACCAGACGCCGCCGTCGTCCCCGGTAATGATGTGCTCGGTATTGGACGGATCGATCCAGACGTCATGGAAGTCGCCGTGTGCACCGCCGGTGATGACGCTGAAGCTCTTACCGCCGTCGTTACTGGCGATGAGCGGACCATCCGGCTTGTAGATTTTGTTTTCGTTTTTCGGGTCGACGATTAGGTTCGCGAAGTAAAAAGGCCGCCAGATCATGGCCTGGCTGCGATCGAGCTTCTGCCAGGACGCGCCGGCGTCATCAGAGCGATAGAGCGCATTTTTCGGCGGCTCCGCTTCGACGAATGCGTAGACGACGCTCGGCTTCGACTGCGCAATCGTCACCGCCACGCGGCCCCACGGCTTGGTGGGCAGGCCTTGCGCGCTCGAGATCTCGTTCCAGGTCGCGCCGCCATCGGCGGACTTGTAAAGACCGCTGCCGCTCGGTGCATTGGAGCCTTCGCCGCCCGATCGGAATGTCCACCCTCTGCGGCGGAAATCCCACAGGCCGGCATAGAGTGTCTTTGGATTCGACTTATCCATCGACATCATCGAGCAGCCGGTGGAGAGATTCGATCCTTTCAGAACCTGGTTCCACGTCTTGCCGCCGTCGGTGGTCTTGTAGACGCCGCGATCGGCGCTGTCGCTCCACAATTTTCCCGGCACGCACACGAAGACCGTGTTGGTATCGGTCGGATCGACGAGGATTTTCGCGATGCGCTCCGACTCCCTGAGCCCTAGGTTGGTCCAGTTCTCGCCACCGTCTGTCGATTTGTACACGCCGTCGCCGATGGATGTGCTGTTGCGCGTCCACGCCTCGCCCGTGCCGACCCACACCACCCTGGGATTTTTGGGATCGACGGTCACGGCCCCGATCGACTGTACCGGCTGCTTATCGAAGACCGGTTTGAACGTCGTTCCGCTGTTCTGCGATTTCCACACGCCGCCGCTCGCCGATCCGATGTAAACCGTGAGCCGCGGACCTTCCCAAACGGCATCGATGGCTGCGATACGGCCGCTCATGGCGGCCGATCCGATGTTGCGCGCGCCGAGGCCCGAAATTGTGTCGGAATCGACTCTGACCGGGGTCTGCGCCAGGGCAGCCGTGGCAAAAATAGTGATGATCAATGGTGCTGTTTTCATCGCGAGCCTCCGAGTGGGGCGCCGCTGACCACAGCGGCGGCCGGCGAGGTCGCCGGCGTTCCACCATGCGGCGCCGGCGCTGGCGTCTTACCCTTCAGTGGCGGCTCGACGAACAGAGCGTCATCGAGGGGCACGTTCAATTCGATTTTTTCGATCGTGATTTTCTGCTTGTTGGGGCTGCCCTTGGCGTTGGTCTCGAACGCATAGGGTTGATACCAGCCGCCGACTTCCTTGTAGTCGCCGAGGGAGGTCTCGAATTCGCGCTCCTCGCCGCGGACGAATCGCCTGGTGTCGATTTTGATCGGCACGTAGTAGTCGGTGTCCATGTAGTAGTAGAAGATGTCGCCGTTCTTCAGCGTCACTTTGAGCTTGTAGGCATCGGTCCCTTCGACCGGCTCGGTGCCGACGTATTCGACTTTGTTTCCTTTGGCCTGATAGTTGACCAGCGGTCCTTCGAAGTCGGAGTCATCGACGATTCGCTTCAACTCCGCTTCGCCCAGCGGCTCGGCGTCTTTCTTCCCTTCAAACGGGTCGATCTTCCATCCCTTGCTGCCGTCGTAAGCCGTCACGCCCGTCATGCCCTGAAGCAGGTACTCCTGACGGATCATGTTGGGGCGCTTCCTCTCTTCCACGATGCGCGCTTCGAATCCGCCGCCGCCGGTGAATTTGCCGCTGCGGCGGTAAGTCTTCACGGCCTCGATTTTGTCCTTGCCGCCGATGGTCTTGATGTATTTCGAGACGATCTCGTCCGCGGTCTGCGCGCACAGAGGGAGCGCGAGCAGCGAGATCATGATCATCAGCGCTTTTCGCATCGATTTCTCCTTGTTGGAATGAGTCCGGGGGCGGATGATACAAGTTTCCGTGCGAGTCTTTGTAGCGATCCTGCTGCTTTTCGCGTGTACCCCCGATGAGCGCGACGCATTTGAACCGTGCGGCCAGAACGAAGCGTGGTGGATCGATTTTTCGCCGGAAGCGCAGCAGACGTTGGCGGCCGACAATATCCGCGGTTGGGGACAGTGGCCAGTCCGCGTTCGCGGCACGCTCTCGCCCGAAGGTCACTACGGTCATCTCGGCTCATACTCACGGCAGCTCCACGTCGAGCGGGTGATCGCCACCGGGCGGCGCGCGCCTTGCTGAGTGAAGCGCGGAGGCACGATGGCGAGTCGAAGTAAAAAGGGGAGCGAGCAACCGCCCAGCGCGCGAAAGCGAGCCCAGCGGGGCGTCGAAACTGAAGATCAGATTCTCGGCCTGGACATTGTCCCCACCGTTGCAATCACGACCGCTCCCACGACCGAGAACCGGCAACCGGCGACGCGCCTCTCCGATTGGGACTACCACCTCTTCAACGAGGGGAGTCATAACCGCCTTTGGGAAAAACTCGGATCGCATCCCATGGAGCGCGACGGCGTGGCGGGCACGATGTTCGCGGTGTGGGCGCCCAACGCCGAATCGGTCAGCGTCGTCGGCGACTGGAACGGTTGGGACGACCGCTCGCATTTTCTCGAGTCGCGCGGTCCCTCCGGGATCTGGGAAGGGTTCATTCCCGAAGTGCACAAGGGGATGAAGTACAAGTACCACATCCGATCCCGGCACAATGGCTACGAAGTGGAAAAAGCCGATCCGGTCGCGCTGCACAATGAGACGCCGCCCCATACAGCGTCGATCGTCTGGGACCTCGATTACGAATGGAACGACGACGAGTGGATGCGCACGCGCGCTTCGCGCAATAGCCTAACAGCGCCCCTCGCGATTTACGAGTTGCACCTCGGATCGTGGCGCAGGCCGTGGGACGAAAATCGATTTCACAGTTATCGCGAGCTCGCCGGCCCACTCGCCGAGTACGTGCGCAAGATGAACTTCACGCATGTCGAGCTGATGCCGGTCATGGAGCATCCTTTCTATGGCTCGTGGGGATATCAGGTCACCGGGTTTTTTGCGCCGACCAGCCGATATGGCACGCCGCAGGACCTGATGCACATGATCGATGTTCTGCACCAGAACGGGATCGGCGTCATTCTCGATTGGGTGCCATCGCATTTTCCGACCGACCAGCATGGCCTTTCTTACTTCGACGGCACACATCTCTATGAGCACGCCGATCCGAGAAGAGGTTTTCATCCCGATTGGCAGTCGCTGATCTTCAATTATGGCCGCAACGAAGTGCGCAGCTTCCTGCTCAGCAGCGCTCTTTACTGGCTGGACATGTATCACGCCGACGGATTGCGCGTCGATGCCGTTGCATCCATGCTGTATCTCGATTATTCGCGCAAGCACGGCGAATGGATTCCAAACGAATATGGCGGCCGCGAGAACATTGACGCCATCACCTTCCTGCGCCGGCTCAATGAAGACGTCTACAAAGTCCATCCCGATGTTCAGGTGATCGCCGAGGAGTCGACGGCCTGGCCGATGGTGTCGCGGCCGACCTGGATCGGCGGTCTCGGATTCGGATTGAAGTGGGACATGGGTTGGATGCACGACACCCTTCGCTACTTTTCTAAGGATCCGGTCCACCGCAAGTTTCATCATAACGACCTGACTTTTCGGATGATGTACGCCTTCACGGAGAACTTCGCGTTGCCGCTGTCGCACGATGAGGTCGTGTACGGCAAGGGATCGCTGATCGGGAAAATGCCGGGCGACGAATGGCAGAAGTTTGCGAATCTACGTCTGCTTTTCGCGCACATGTATTCCCAACCCGGGAAAAAGCTTTTGTTCATGGGCGGCGAATTCGGACAATGGCGCGAGTGGAACCACGACACCGCGCTCGACTGGAACCTGCTCGATTTTCTCTCCCACGCCACGCTGCAGCGGTGGGTCGAGGACCTCAATCGCACCTATCGCGATATCCCGGCCCTGCACGAGCTCGACACTTCCGGCGATGGATTCGAGTGGATTGATTGCTGCGACACGGAGCACAGCGTGATCTCACTGATCCGCAAGTCGCGCTCCAATCCGGACCAGATCGTGGCGGTGGCGCTGAACTTCACCCCCAAGCCACGGCACAACTACGCAGTCGGCGTTCCGTCCGGCGGCCATTGGCGCGAAATTCTGAACAGCGATGCGCCGCTCTACGGCGGAAGCGGACAGGGAAACATGGGAGGCGTCGACGCGGCGCCGATTCCGCTGCACGGCCGCCGCTGGTCGGTGACTCTGACTCTGCCACCGCTCGGCGCCGTCTTCCTCCTCAATGAATCTGAAGCGACCTAGCCTCGGCGCGCGCGTGGTCGCGCCCGGCCGGTGCGAGTTCCGCGTCTGGTCGCCCAGTCGCGAGCGGGTCGAGCTGCGCATCGTTGCGCCGCGCCAGCGCACAATCGCGATGTCGCGGGATGCCGGCGGCTATCACGAGGCTGTAGTCGATGCCGGCGAAGGCGCTCGCTATTACTACGTGCTCGACGGCGTCCAGCGTCCCGATCCGGCGTCGCGATTCCAGCCCGTGGGCGTCCATGGCGCGTCGGAAGTCGTCGATTCGACGTTCGACTGGCACGACGCGCATTGGAAGGGATTGGCGCTCCAGGACTTCGTCATCTACGAGCTGCACGTCGGCACATTTACGCCGCAAGGAACGCTCGACGCCATCATTCCGCGCCTCGATGCGCTCGAGAATTTGGGAATTACCGCGATTGCTCTGATGCCGATTGGGCAATTTCCGGGTGATCGCAATTGGGGATATGACGGAACCTACATCAGCGCCGTGCAGAATTCATACGGCGGTCCGCGCGCGCTCAAGCGTCTGATCGACGCTGCGCACCAACGCGGTCTCGCGGTTGTCCTCGACGCTGTCTACAACCACCTCGGTCCGGAAGGCAACTACCTTCGCGAATTTGGACCGTACTTCACCGACCGCTACAAGACGGCGTGGGGTGAGGCGCTGAACTTCGACGGAGCGCACAGCGACGATGTCCGATGGTTCTTCATTCACAACGCGCTGATGTGGATCGACGAGTTTCACGTCGACGCCTTGCGCGTCGACGCCGTGCACGCGATCGTCGATCATTCCGCCGAGCCGTTTCTGCAGGATCTGACTACGGCGGTGCGTCAGGCCGGCCGTCCCGCCTACTCCATCGCGGAGAGCAATCTGAATGATCCGCGCGTCATCACGCCGAAGGCCGCGTACGGCCTCGGATTCGATACGCAGTGGAGCGACGATGTGCATCATGCCTTGCACACGCTCCTCACCGGCGAAAAAGCGGGCTACTACATCGGATACGGCGCTGCCAGCGATCTGGCGCGCGTGATGTCGACCGGTTATCTCTATGTCGGCCAGCACTCCGTCTATCGCGGCCGCAAGTACGGCGTGAAGCCGAACACGACCGATGGTGCTCAGTTCGTCGTTTTCGCACAGAATCACGATCAAGTCGGCAATCGCATGCATGGCGAGCGACTCTCGACGTTGGTATCGCCGGAAAAATTGCGGCTCGCGGCGGCGGTGGTCGTTCTGTCGCCGTTTCTGCCGATGCTTTTCATGGGAGAGGAATACGGCGAGACCGCGCCATTTCAATATTTCACGTCGCATTCTGACCCCGGTCTCATCGAGGCCGTCCGTCGCGGGCGGCGCGAGGAATTCGAAGATTTCGAGTGGGTGGGTGAGGCCCCCGATCCGCACGACCACGAGACGTTCCGGCGATCGAAGCTCAATTGGCGCGAGGATGGTCCTCTGCGCGATCTGTATCGTGACCTGCTTCGACTTCGGCGCGAGCTATTCCGCGACCTCGATCTCGGCAAAGTGGAGACGTGGGCCGACGATACCCGTCGCCTCGTGACCGTGCGCCGTGGCCATGTTCTGGTGGCCTTCAATTTCAGCGATTCTCCGCAGTGTGTGGAGGGGGTGGCTGTGCCACCGTGGGATTTTGCGGTCGAGCGGGCGAAGGAATGAATTTGGCAACCGGGAACCGGTAACCGGCAACCGATTATGTACCGCGTCCCGCGCGCCACGTACCGCCTGCAGCTCAATGCCGCCTTCACGTTCAATGACGCGAAGCGGATTGCGCCCTATTTTTCGGAGCTGGGCATCAGCGACCTCTATCTGTCGCCGATTTTAAAGGCTCGGAAAGGGAGCGCGCACGGCTACGACGTCGTCGACGCGGTCGCCCTGAATCCGGAGCTGGGAACCGAGGACGACTTTTCGGCGCTCCACCATACGCTGCAGCAGCGCGATCTCGGTCTTCTGCTCGATGTCGTTCCGAATCACATGGCCGCCAGCCCTGAGAACGCATGGTGGATGAGCGTTCTCGAAAACGGACCGCACTCGCGATTTCTCCACTACTTCGACATCGACTGGAGTCCGGTCACCACGCGCGGTCAGACCGTCAACAAAGTCCTCCTGCCCATCCTCGGCAAACCGTATGGCGAAGCATTGGAGTCACACGAGATCCAGCTCGGATTCGATGCCGACGGATTTTTCTTCCGCTATTACGAAACGCGTCTGCCGCTCGCGCCACACTCGTATGCGCAGGTGCTGCGCGAATGCGTCGACTCACTGCCCAACGAAGGCGTGGCCATCGAATTGCGCGAGCTGGTTGAAGGCGATCAGGCAGTGCCTAATAGCAAGTTTCTCAAAGAGACCCTTTGGCGCATTGACGAACAGGATGAAACCTTTCGGAAGGCCCTTGATCGCGCGATTGTGCGTCGCAATGAATCCGTCGACGCGCTCGACGACCTGCTCGATCGTCAGTGGTACCGCCTGGCGTACTGGCGCATCGCGAGTCAGAAGATCAACTACCGCCGATTTTTCGATGTCACCGACCTCGTCGGCGTGCGCGTCGAGAATCCGGAAGTCTTCGAGGCCCGCAATCGTCGCACGCTGGAATTGATCGCCGAGGGGAAGGTGACCGGGTTGAGGATCGATCATATCGACGGTCTTTACGATCCGATCGGCCACATGCGCAAGCTGCAAATGCGTCTGGGCGAGAACTTCTACATTGTCCTCGAGAAAATTCTCGAGCGCGGCGAAGAGTTGCCAGGCGATTTCCCAGTGAGCGGCACGACCGGTTACGACTTCCTCGATGCCGTCAACGCTGTGTTCGTCGACAGCAACGGACTGCAGCAACTCGATGCCTTTTATCGATCCTTCACTGGAGTGACTGACGCATTCGACGACATCGTCTACGAGCGCAAGAAGCAGGTCATTCAGGAGCTTTTCTCAGGTGAGATGCGGTCGCTGGGGAAGAAACTGTCGGCGATCGCCATGGCCGACCGCAACGCTCGCGATTTCGCGCCGGTCGAATTGACCGCTGCGCTCACCGAGGTCACGGCATGTCTGCCCGTCTATCGAACCTACATTCGCGAAACGCAGGCTTCCGAATCCGATCGTCAGTGCATTCGCAAAGGGATCGCATGCGCGCGCACGCGAGCGGGCACGACGCTCGATGAGCGGCTGTTCGTTTTTCTCGAGCGCGTGCTGCTGGTCGATCCGCCTTCGTACATCGAGTCGGAGCGCGAGGCCTGGCTGGCGTTCGTCATGCGATGGCAGCAGTTCACCGGCCGCGTCATGGCGAAAGGTGTCGAGGACACGGCGTTCTACAACTACAACCGGCTGATTTCGCTCAACGACGTCGGGGGCGATCCCGGTCGCCATGACTTCGACGGCCTGGCGGAATTTCATCAACACAACTGCCGGCGACAGCGGCAATGGCCGCACACCCTCAACGCGACGTCGACGCATGACACGAAACGCAGCGAGGACGTGCGCGCGCGCATCAACGTTCTGTCCGAAATCCCGGAGGTGTGGACGCGGCAAGTGCGGCGCTGGTCGAAGATGAACGCCCACCTGCGGCCTAACGGCATTCCGCATCCGAACGAAGAGCTCGCGCTCTATCAGACATTGATTGGAATGTGGCCGCTCAACGACGAGGAATTGCCGGTCGTACGCGACCGATTGCGGCAGAACCTCGAAAAATCCGCACGCGAAGCAAAGACGTATTCGAGTTGGATTGCGCCAAATGGGGCGTATGAAGAGGCGCTGATCGCTTTTGGCGAATCGGTGTTGAGTCACGCGCAGTTCTGCGAAGACTTCATGCGTTTTCAGAAACGCGTGGCGTTCTACGGAGCACTGAACGCGCTGTCGCAAACGGTGCTGAAGCTGTGCGCGCCCGGCGTTCCCGATTTCTATCAGGGCACGGAGTTGTGGGATTTCAGTCTCGTCGATCCCGATAATCGGCGTTCCGTCGATTACGAGCGCCGCTCGGCCATGCTGCGAAACCTCAAAGAGGCATTCAGTAGGCGATCGCTGGATCTCGACAGCTTGCTTCGATCGTGGCCCAGCGGACGCGTGAAGATGTTCGTGATCTGGAAGCTGCTCGAGATGCGCGACAGCTTTCGAGATGGGAAATACGAGGCGCTTGACGGGGGGCCGAACGTCTGCGCATTCATGCGAGGCGTGGACGTCATCGTCGCCGCTCCGCGACTCTTGACATCGCTGGTGAAGCCGGGCGTCTTTCCGTTAGGCGAAGTGTGGGGCGCCGCTGACCTCAGCGGCTGTGCTGGCCGCTGGAAGAATGTCTTCACCGGCGACACGATCGAAGGCGACCCGCTGCCGCTCAGTGGGGTCTTCAAGCGATTTCCGGTCGCGGTGCTGGAGCGCGCCTGAGCGACGCCCGTCGTCCTCTTTTTCTTGCCTCCGGCGCCGCAATGTTCGTCTTCGGCATCACCCTGGCCGCCCTCGGCGCGCTGTTCGGCCTGCCCGAAACGCGCGACCGGCTGCATGTCGATCTCGCGCAGCAGGGCGACATCTTCCTCACGCTGTATCTCGGTGTCTTCGTCTCCACCATCATCGTCGGGCCGATCATCGACAGCTTCGGCAACAAGATCGTGCTGGCGATTTCGGCGGCACTCGTGGTTGCTGGGTTGCTGGGTTTCCTGGTGGCTGGGTCGTTTGTCTCGGCCTTGTCGTCGTCATTCGTTCTCGGGTTTGGAGGAGGAGGCTTGAACACTGCGGCCAACGCACTGGTCGCGGATCTTTATCCCGATCGGCGCGGCGCGATGCTCAATCTCCTCGGCGTCTTCTATGGATGCGGCGCGGTGCTGATTGTGGTGGCCTCGAAGGTCCTGTTGCCGGTCGGGATCGCGCTTGCGACCGTCTGCGCGATTGCGTATCTGGTGCTGCCATTTCCGCGCGCGCTGGAGCCGGTAGGATTCTCGCTCTTCGCCTCGGTGCGGGCCGCGAAGTATCCGATGGTCCTGGTCTTCGCGGCGCTTCTTTTTTGTGAGTCGGGGAACGAGTCGGCGATCGGATCGTGGACGTCGACGTACACCGGCTCGAACTCGATCCTGGCGGCCTACTGGGGCGGCCTGATGGTCGGGCGCGTGTTAGGCGCGAAACTGTTGGCGTTCATCCGAAAAGAGCGGCTCATTCTCGCCAGTGGGATCGGATCGGCGGTCGGGACCGTCATTCTCGTGGCGTTGAAGTCCTGGATCGGTGCCGTGATCGTCGGGCTCTCGTTCGCGGCCATTTATCCGACCGCGCTGGCCATGGCCGCCGATCGCTATCAGCGCCTGGCGGGAACGATTTTCGGACTTCTCTTTGCGGTCGGCCTGTTAGGCGCGATGGCGTTTCCGTGGGTCATCGGCCAGACCTCGGAGCAGTTCGGACTGAGAGCGGGTATGATGTTGCCGCTCATCGGCGCGGTTGTAATCATCGTGCTGGTTTTCGTCATATCCACACCAAAGGGGGAACGATGACTTCACGACTCGTCCTGTCTGCTTTCCTGCTGTTCAGCACTGTCGCCGGCGTCAAGCTCGAGGACACCGTCAATGTCAACGGCCAGAATCTCGTTTTGAACGGCGCCGGGATCCGCAAGAAGTTGTTCATCAAGGTCTACGTCGGCGCGCTGTACCTTCCAGCAAAAACGACGAATGCAGCAGAGATTCTCGCTTCCGACACACCTCGGCGCTTGGTGATGCACTTCGTCTTCAACGTCGGCAAGGGAAAGATCGCTGAAGCGTGGGACGAAGGCCTGGAGGCGAATACGCCCAACCCGCCCGCCGAGGTGAAGGCGAACTTCAAGACGTTGGCCTCGTGGATGGAAGACATGAAGGACGGCCAGCGGATTGTGCTGACCTACGTGCCCGGCACCGGCACGACGGTTGAAGTCAACGGTCACAGCAAAGGCACGCTGACCGGCAAGGCGACCGCCGACGCCATCCTCGCAACATGGATCGGCCCGAAGCCGGGGCCGGGTGGGGACTTCAAGAACAGAGTATTGGGGAAATAGGGTCAGACCTTTACTTTTGCGTTTCTCCACCCTTTGTAGAACTTAGCTTGATCGCAGCGCCTCCGAGGTAGCCTCGGTGGTGCTATGGCAAGACCGTTACGACTCGAATTTCCCGGTTCACTCTGGCATGTCACCGTTCGCGGCAATGAGCGACGCGAAATCTTTCGCGACCGTCGGGACCGCCATCATTTCCTCGAACTCCTCGGCCAATGTGTCAATCGATTCGACTGGATCCTCACTACATATGCGCTGATGCCGAATCACTTTCATCTGATGATTCAGTTGACCGCCGAAACTCTCTCGCGTGGAATGCAGTGGCTCAATGGCAGTTATGCGCAGGACTTCAACCGCCGATTCAGACGGGTTGGTCATCTCTTTCAAGGTCGCTTCCATGGAATCCTCGTCGATAAGGATTCCTATTCTCTGGAAGTGCTGCGCTATGTCGTGCTGAATCCGGTTAGAGCTCACATTGTCGCGCGACCAGAGGACTATGCCTGGACGAGCTATCGCGCGATCATCGGAGCTGAGGAGCCGCCGAAGTGGCTTGCGGTCGATGATGTGCTCATCCAGTTCGGCCCGACGCGGCAGATCGCAGAGGATCACTATCCCAGGTTTGTTCACGCGGGCATCGGACGGGTCCGAAAACCGTGGGACGATCTCGTCGGGCAGATCTACCTGGGCAGCGACGCCTGGCTTGACGAAGTCCGCGCTCGAGTCGCACTCAAGCCGCGAGCCGACGAACATCCACGACCTCAACGCGCCTTCGGAGCGACGATGGCGGATGTCATCACACGCGTCGCCAACGCTCTTTCAATTGACGAGAGCTGCATCCGAAACGGACGCGGCGGCGTTGCGCGGATGGTCGCGGCGTGGATCGCGTGGCACGAAGCAGGACTGATTAACCGTCAGATTGCCGCAGGTTTGCGTCTGCGAAGTGAAGGTCAGATTTCGAGACTCGTGCGGCAATGCGAGGGTGAACTGGACCGAAACGCGGCCCTTCGATCTTGCGTCGACCGTTGTTCGGCTACAGGTCGTAGAGAAAAGCAAAAGTAAAGGTCTGACCCCATTACCTTCCCGTAATCTCGGCGAGCTTGCGCAGGCGTTCGGCGTGATCGGCGGTCAGTGCGCCGGGGAGTGATCGCCATGACCAATTCTCATCGCCGTCGCCCGGTCGATTCATCCGCGCCTCCGAGCCGAGGCCGAGGATGTCTTGTGCGGGGACGATGGCGGTTTGCGCGACCGACGTGAATGCCGCGCGAATGAGCGCCCACTCGATCGGTCCCTGACCGTTGATGCCGAGGTAAAGCTCGGCCAGTTGGCGTTCCTGCGGCGTTGCGGTCGCGAACCAGCCGCGGGCGGTGTCGTTGTCGTGCGTGCCGGTGTAAACAACCGTCATCGGATCGTAGGCATGCGGAAGATGCGGGCTGTCGACCTTGGCGAACGCGAACTGCAGAATCTTCATCCCCGGGATGCCGATCGCTTTTCGCAGCTCGTTCACTTCCGGGGTGATGAATCCGAGATCTTCCGCGACCAGTGGAAAATCGCCGAGCGCTTTGCGAATGGCGTCGAACATCAGGCGGCCCGGGCCCGGCATCCAGCGGCCGTTGATTGCGGTCGGTTCGGTCGCTGGAATTTCCCAGTAGGCCGCGAATCCGCGGAAATGATCAATGCGGACGATGTCGGCGAACCGCAGCGCGGCGCGAAAACGGGAAATCCACCATCGATACTTTCTCTCGCGCATGACATCCCATCGATACAGCGGGTTTCCCCAGCGCTGCCCGGTCTCGCTGAAATAGTCGGGCGGAACCCCGGCCACGACGGTCGGTTCGCCGTTTTCGTCGAGTTGAAAGAGCTCGCGATTCGCCCACACGTCGGCGCTGTCGCCCGCGACGTAGATGGGGACGTCGCCCAGGATGTCGATTTCGCGTGCATCGGCGGCTTCACGCACGGCGGCCCACTGGCGAAAGAAGACGAATTGTATATATTTATGATAACTAATTTCTGCGGCGAGCTCGCGCCTGGTGGCCGACATCGTGGCCGGATCGCGCATGGCGACCGGACGCGGCCATTCCGTCCAGCGTGCGTCGTCATGACGCTTTTTGAGTGCGGCGTACATCGCCCAGTCGTCGAGCCACTTGTTGTCCTCCTCGAATCGCCGTTGTGCGTGGCGATGATCCTCGCGCGCGTGTCCGTTGAAGTACTCCCACGATCGCCGCAGCAAGTCGTTCTTGAACGGCGCCACGCGATCGAAGTCGACATGATCATCCGGAAACTTCGGAATGCCGGTCAGCGCCTCGTCCGGCAGAAGTCCGTCGCGCACCAGGCGATCGGGAGAGATCACCAGCGGATTTCCGGCATACGAGGAATGGCAACCGTACGGCGAGTTTCCGTAGCCCGGCGGATTGAGCGGAAGGAGCTGCCAGATCTGCATGCCCGCGCTGCGCGCCCAATCGAAAAATGCGATCAGCTCATCGCCGAGATCGCCGATGCCGTACCGGCCGGGAAGCGATGTCGGATGCATGAGGACGCCGGCGTTTCGCGTCGTCATGCGCGGATCTCCGGACTGATGGCGAGCTTTTCGCCCAGCGCGTCGAAATGCTGCAGCCAGCGCGTCGCGGTCGTCGATCCATTGCCGGCCGTGGCGGCCACCACCGGCCGCACCAGCCTGCGCATCCGGTAGTACTCGTTCTGGGGCTTGCGCAGATCGACTTTGACTTGCGCCTCGCGCATCAGCGAGACGATCTGCTCCCATCGCTCCAGCCGCTCGAACTCTTCCGGTTTGGCAGCGAACTCGATGGCCGTGCGCTCGACGGCGCGTTTCAGGGCCATCGAGGTCGTCTCATCGAGCGCGACGCCCTCATCGCGCGACTCGCGCAGGAGATTCTCGATTTCCGAAAGCGGCATCTCTTCGCGATCGAGTAACCGTCGCAGTTGCATGTTGACGTCGAACTCGGCCGCGGTGCGCAACACTTTGGGAAGCGGGACGCCGAGGGTGGAGTGGAAGCGCATCAGCGGATCGTAGCGCTCATGCAGTTGCCGGAATGCGCTCTCGGCCTCATTGAGCGTGGTGTCACAAAGCACATTGAGGATGCGACGCTGCTCGTCGCGGAAGAGGGCACGAATCGAAAGGAGCGGCTCCGCGAAAGATTCGTCGAGGACTCGGATGACGGACGAGACTCCGTTGATGCGCATATCGTCGCTGAGCTTGTGTTTCATGGCCTCGTAGTGCTGGCTGTCGGTTCCGGGGCGCACGCCGCCGGTGAGCTCGGTCTCGCCGAGGTGAATGACGACGAATTCGAATTGTGCTTCTTCGCGCGTGATCTGCGAGGTCACGGTGATCGAGCCGATGGCCATCTTGGCCCGGCCGGCGCGATAGGTCTCGAAGTCGTTCTGCCGGGCGAGATAACAGTAGATCCGCTCTTCAGACGAAAAGTTGTCGAACAGCGAAGCCACGGCATAGTGACTGGCCACGCGGCGAAGATCGAGGCGCATGGGCCTCACTTCGCGCTCGTAAATCTGCCGCCCGTCTCCGTGATGGGCAAGGTTGCTGCGCGCATTCGCGAGGCGCTGCGTGAATTCGATTTCCAGAGTGCGTCCCGAAAACTTCTCCGCGATTTGAATGGCACGGCCGGCGTAGCGGAGTACCTGTACCGCTTCGATGCCGGAGATGTCGTTGAAGAACCAGCCGCAGCTGGTGTACATCAGCATGGCGTTGCGC
This sequence comes from Thermoanaerobaculia bacterium, assembly GCA_035636095.1. Taxonomy (GTDB): domain Bacteria; phylum Acidobacteriota; class Thermoanaerobaculia; order Gp7-AA8; family Gp7-AA8; genus Gp7-AA10. The sequence continues at coordinate 43,448 of DASPZU010000007.1, read as the reverse complement.
TGCATCTCGAGCAGCTCGAGGATGAGGGTTCTGTGGAGCGCCGGCGACCCCGCCGGCGAGTCGCCGGCGCCCCACTTCGCCATGAACCGCTCCAGGTTTTCATCCGATCGATCGAGGATCACATCGATGTAGTCGTCGCGCGCGGCCCATGGATCGCGCAGCAGACGTTTTCCTGCTTCCTCGAAGATGGTGGCGAAGGCGTCGCGAAGCCAATCGAGCGATTCGCGCAGCGGGCCGCGCCACTGCTGCGTCCAACCCGATGGCGCGCCGCTGTTGCATCCGCAGTCGAGTTGCCAGCGTCCGACGCCGTGGGTGCAACTCCACGACGTGCGTTCGATGATCTCGACCGTGTCCTGCGGCGGATTTTCGGCGAGGAACTGGGCGTAGTTGGACAAGCGGGCCAGTTTGCGCTCGTTGATGTAGTCGAGCGCGTAGGCCAGCGCCATATCGCCGTAGCGATGATGATGTCCGTAGGTCTCGCCGTCGGTGGCAATGTTGACGAGCTGGGGCTGATTGCGCGATTCGGAAAACGCGCCCAGAAGGCGATGCGCAAGATTCTCGCCGCGGGCCAGGAGATTCTCGAAGGCCACGGCGCGGGAAATCGGTCCGTCGTAGAAAAAAATCGCAATCGAGCGGCCGGACGGCAGCTTGCAGAGATACGGGCGCGTGCGATCGATCGGTCCGTCCGCTTTCCTGGCCTGGCGCGGTTCCAGGATCGTGAATGCAATCCCTTCCGCCGCCAGCGCTTCCAGCGACGCGACATCGACCGCCGTTTCGGGAAGCCACATTCCCTGCGGAAGGCGGCCGAATCGCTTTTCGAAATCGCGGATGCCCCATCGGACCTGCGTTCGCTTGTCGCGTTCGTTGGCCAGCGGAAGGATCACGTGGTTGTACGCCTGCGCGATCGCCGATCCGTGACCGCCCAAGCGCTCGCGGCTCAGACGATCGGCGTCGAGGATCGCGGCATACGTCGACGGCTCTCGCTGCTCCAGCCAGCTCAGAAGCGTCGGTCCGAAGTTGAAGCTGATGGAGGCGTAGTTGTTGACGATCTTGATGATGCGGTCGTGCGCGTCGAGAATGCGCGACGTAGCGTTCGGCTCATAGCACTCGGCCGTGATCCGCTCGTTCCAGTCGTGATACGGATGCGCCGAATCGTGAGTCTCCACCGCCTCCAGCCACGGGTTCTCCCGCGGCGGCTGATAAAAATGACCGTGGATGCAGATGAAGCGAACGCGCACGCTGGGGCGATGCTAACGCAACTGCTGATCCAGGCAGGCACCCAGGCGCTCGATGTCGAGCGGTTTCCGAAAAATGCCGCGGACGACATCGGGATAACGGTGCTCGATGGCAGCGTTCGGGAGTGCAGTGTCCGTGGCAGCCGTGATCACGATGACGGCCGGCGGCTTCTCGACACTCATCACGGACGGATCATCGGTCAGAGCGCGCAGCGAGTCGAGGAAGTCGACGCCGCTCATGCCCGGCATCATGACGTCGTTCGCACCGGCGGTCGTTCCGAAGAAACTCGCGCAGGAGCCGGCGCTCGGTGTCGTCATCTTCTACCACCAGAACGTGCACAAGAGCGCGATAGCATAAAGTCCGCCAGAAGAAAGGTTGCTCGGTTGCTGAGTTGCTCAGCAACCCGGTAACCCAGCAACTCAGCAACCATGAGTATCACGATCGCCGCCGAGGTGTTGCGCGATTTCGAGCGCGCGACCTCTCTCGAATTCCTCGACACCAACGGCCTCGGTGGCTGGGCCAGCTCGAGTCTTTGCTTCGCCAACACGCGGCGCTATCACGGGATGCTGGTGACGGCCTCGCGAACGCGCGCCGAACGAACGGTCGTGGTCGCCAAACTCGACGAGACAGTCAACGGCGCGGAGCTGGGAAGCAATCGCTACCTCGGTGCGATCCATCCGCGCGGCTTCGAATTTCTCAAGCGATTCGATCGCGGGATTTTTCCAGCGTGGGAGTACGCGGTCGGCAACGTGCGTCTGCGCAAGACCGTCGGCTGCCCGCGCGGGGAAAACACCACCATCATTCGATATGAAGCGCTCGATTCTGCACTCGAGCTCCGCCTGCGTCCCTTTCTGGCCGGCCGTGACTCGCATCATCTGATTCGCAGGCATGATGGCTCGCCGCCGGATGCGAAGATCATCATCCCCGGCGCGAGCTTCGAGGCAGCGGCCGACTGGTTCTACAACTTCGAGTACGACCGCGAACGCCAGCGCGGACTCGATTGCCTCGAGGACCTCTTCACGCCCGGGTCGTACGTCGTGCAGCTCGCCCCGGGCGCGACCCTCGACGTGATCCTTACCACTGAGGCCAAGCCGCGCGGATCGCTCGACAAAGAGCGCGCGCGGCGGGAGCGGTTTGCGATCCGCGGCCCGCTCACGCTGGCTGCCGATCAATTCATCGTCGATCGCGAGGGCGACGATCGCGGCGTCATCGCCGGCTACCACTGGTTCGCGGAGTGGGGGCGCGACACCATGATCTCGCTGCCCGGCCTCTGTCATGCGACGCATCGCTTCAGCGACGCGAAGAGAATCCTGCGGCGATGGCTGCGGTCCTTCAACAATGGACTGATTCCGTGTCGCTTCGTGGAGCATGGAGAGCCGGAGTACAACTCGATCGACGCCGCGCTCTGGCTCTTCGTCGCGGTCTGGAAGTATCTCGAAGCGACGCGCGATCACACCTTCGTTCGCGAGGAAGCGCTTCCGCAACTGCTCGACGCGATTGCCTGGTTCGAGCGCGGTACGCGCTATGACGTGCGAGTCGACGACGGCTTGCTGCGTGCCGGCGAGCAGCTCACCTGGATGGACGCAAAGGTCGGCGGTATCAGCATTACGCCGCGAGCAGGAAAAGCGGTGGAGATCAACGCGCTTTGGTACAACGCACTGCGCATCGCTGCGGCATTGAGCGATGACGCCGATCTCTCGCGCCGAGCGGACAGCGTGCGTGACAAATTCCGAGAGCGATTCTGGAACGCGCGCGCCGAATGCTGCTTCGACGTCATCGATCCCGATGACAGCTCCATCCGGCCCAATCAGATTTTTTCGATCTCACTGCCATTTCCGCTGCTGCTGGGCGATCGCGCCGAATCGGTTTTGCGGATCTGCGAGTCGAAACTCCTGACGCCGGTCGGCTTGCGCACGCTCTCGCCCGATGACCCGCGATATCGCGGGCGCATCGAGGGCAACCAGTGGGAGCGCGACAGCGCCTACCATCAGGGCACGGTGTGGCCCTGGCTGCTCGGGCCGTGGATGACAGCCGTCATCCGCGTGCGGGGAGAGGCCGGGCGCGAGCAGGCCCGCAAACTGATCGACAATATGGAGGCGCATCTTCATGAGGCGGGCGTGGGCACCATTTCGGAAGTGTTCGACGGCGATCCGCCTCACACCCCGCGCGGCTGCATCGCGCAGGCGTGGAGCGTTGCCGAGTTGTTGCGAGTGATCGCGGAGGACGTGGATGGCCGAGCGAAAGACGGAGCGCGTCAACGTGTGGCTCACGCCTGAGCAGGTGGCGTGGCTGAAGACGAAGAAGAATGTGTCGGAGACCGTGCGCGCGATGGTGACCGAGGCGATGAATCTCGAGCGGCTAGCGCAGAGCGTGAAGAATCGCGCGGCGAAGAAGAAGCCGAAATCGCGCTAGTGCCGTGGTGAAACACTCTCTGTCTCGGGTGTAGACTCGCTGGCGTTCCATGAAACCGCTCTGGCAAACCGACGCCCGCGACGAAATCCTCGTGCGCATCAGGGCTGTTCCGGCCGATCGCAAACCGAATTGGGGAAGGATGAACGCGCCGCGGATGATCGCGCACCTCTCCGATCAACTTCGCATGGCCCTCGGCGAAGTGCCGGCCCGACCCGGCTCGGGAATGATGAGCGTCTGGCCCATGAACTATCTGATGATCTACCTCATCCCCTGGCCGCACGGCGCAAAAGGACCGTTCGAAGCCTTCACCACCAAGCCGAGTACGTGGGATTCCGATCGCGAGACGCTGGTCGGTCTCATCGATCGCTTCTGCGCGAAAAAAGAGGAGCAGAAGTGGCCGGAGCATCCGCTCTTCGGGAAACTTTCAGGCGACGATTGGGCGGCCCTGTCTTACAAACACTTCTGCCATCACCTGCGGCAGTTCGGCGTGTGACGCCTAGCTCTTCGCGTCGCGGTCGCTGTATTTGAGCAGCACTCCTCCACGGTCCAGTACTTTGCCGCTCATCAGTTGCATGTTGAGTGGACGGCTGTTGTCCGCAAACAGCGGCCGTCCGCTGCCGAGAACGACCGGACACACGACCAGCCGATACTCGTCGATCATTCGCTCGGCCATGAGGGCCTGCGCGACGGAGATGCTGCCAAAGATCACCATGTCTTTGCCGCTCTTGCGCTTCAACTTCGGCACTTCATCGGCTGCGCTGTTTCTGACGATGGTCGCGGGCTCCCACGTTCCCCAGGGCGCTTTGTCGAGTGTCTTTGAGAAAACAATCTTGTGCGCGGCGTTGAACTTGTCGGCAAAGGCTTTCTCTTTCCCTTCCTTCACATTCGGCCAATAACCGGCGAACAGCCGATAGGTAACGCTCCCCAGCAGCAAAGTGTCGATGGAGTTGATGAGCACCATCTGCTCAGGTCCGAAGCTCTCGTCGCCTCTGGTCGAAGCGGGAATGAAGTCGACGCTGTCGATCGGCCCGGCAGCCAGGGCGTCCAGACTGACGAATTCGTGCAGTATCACTCTCCTCATCTCGATCCTCCTCTGAAGCCCGATGCAAGTCTGAAACCTTGGCCGTAGGCCTCCGTATCTCCCAACTGTGCTAGTTCAGTAGTACAGTTAAGCGGGATGCTCTTTAAGCCGAACCCATCTCTCGGAGTTCCGATCTATCTGCAGTTGATGGAACAGGTGAAACATGCCATCGAAACAGGCGCCCTACGTCCAGGAGATCAGTTGCCGGGAATCCGGCCTTTGGCCGAGGAGCTGGTCATGAACCCGAACACGGTCGCGAAGGCATATCGGGATCTCGAACGCGAAGGCGTCATCGAGCTGCGACAAGGCGCGGGCGCGTTCGTCTCGCAGAACGTGCGCGCGCGGAAATGGGCCAACACGCTGCGCGAGGCCCAGACCCTGGTCGCGGGAACAGTCGGACGTCTGCACGATCGGGGCATCACCGACGACGAGATCCGGCGTCTTTTCGAAGCGGCGCTGGCTGGGTTGACGAAAGCGGGAGGCCGACGTGGCTGAGCGATTTGTCATCGAGACCTCCGATCTTCGAAAGAGCTATCCCGGCGTGGAAGCGCTCCGCGGCCTGAACCTTCAAGTCCCCGCCGGCTCGATCTGCGGCTTCCTCGGACGCAACGGCGCCGGCAAGACCACCACCATGAAGATCCTCCTTGGCATGGTCAGGCCGACCAGCGGCGAGGCTCGCGTGTTCGGTCTCACTCCCGACGTGGAAGTCCGACGGCGGGTCGGCTTTGTCAGCGAGGAAAAAGATCTCTACAGCTACATGACGGTGGAGGAGATGATCCGATTCACCGCGCCATTCTTTCCGCGATGGCGCGCCGACCTGGAGAAAAAATATCTCCGCAACTTCGATTTGCCGCCTGACCGGAAAATCAAAGCGCTCTCGCGCGGCATGCGCACGAAGCTCGCTCTGCTCCTCGCTCTCTGTCGCGGCGCCGAGGTGCTCATCGTCGACGAGCCGACCTCCGGGCTCGACCCCGCCATGGCCGAGGAGGCGCTGCAGGCGGTGGTGGGACAGGTGGCGGACGAGAACATGACGGTGTTCTTCTCCTCGCACCAGATCGCGGAGGTGGAGCAGATCGCCGATGGCGTCGCGATCATCGACCGCGGACGCATCGTGATGTCGGGCGCGCTCGACGAGATCCGCGAAAACTTTCGACGCATCCAACTGGTGTTCGAAGGTGACGCGCCGCAGATGACGTTTCGTGCGCCGGGCGTTGCACGCGTGCAGCGCAAAGGACGCGTGATCACTTTGCTGGCCAGCGGCGGCACCGACTCGATCCTCGATGAGGCGCGCGCGCTCCATCCGGTGTCGGTGGACGTCGTGCCGGTGACCTTCAAAGAGATTTTTCTCGAGACCGTGAGCGCGGAGGACTGACATGCTCTGGTACAAATCATGGCTGGAAACTCGCTGGCGATTTTTGATCGGCTTGGCGTTACTCCTCTGCTCCGCTGCCGCCACCGTCTTCACGTATCCGCAGGTGATGAAGCTGCTACCGATGGTCCCCACCAACGTCAGCGGACCGCTGGGAGAGCGAATTCGCGAGGCCGCGGAGCTGGCGCGCGACTATCGCGGCTACGTGTGGTCGCAATGGTTCCAGAAGAACGGCAGTCAGTGGGCGACGCTGTTCGCGATCCTTCTCGGAACGGCCGGACTTCTCTCGCAGTCCAACGGCGCGCTGTTTACGCTTTCTCTGCCCGTCTCGCGCGCGCGACTCCTCGGCATCCGCGCGGCGACCGGTCTGTCGGAGTTGTTGCTACTGGCATTCGTCCCTTCGCTGTTGATTCCGATGCTCTCGCCTGCGATTCGGGAGAGCTACGGCGTCGGCAACGCGCTGGTGCATAGCGTGTGTCTCTTCGTGGCCGCGTCGGTGTTCTTCAGCCTGGCCTTTCTGCTCTCCACGGTCTTCGACGATCTCTGGCCGCCACTCCTGATTGCGCTCGCGATTGCGATCGCGCTCGGCCTCCTGGAGCAGATTCTTCGCAGTCCATCTTTCAAGGTCTACCGCGTGATGAGCGCGGAGACATACTTCCGAACCGGCCACGTGCCGTGGTTAGGCCTCCTCACCACCGCGGCTGCTTCGGCGGCGCTTTGCTACGGAGCAGTCGTGAACATTCAACGCCGCGACTTCTAAATTCAACGAAAGGAAATTGTCATGTCTTCCAAACTCTCCATGCTCCTGCTGTCTTTTTTCCTCGCCTTTTCGCTGTGCGCGCAGAGCGGACATTGGGAAGGAACAATTCGCGCGGCGGAGAAAGACGTGAAGATCGAGTTCGATCTCACCAAAAACGGCGGAACGTTCAACCTTCCCGCCAGGAATTTGAAAGCTCTTCCGCTTTCGAACGTCGTGGTCCATGACGGCAAGGTCACCTTCGAGATCAAAGGCGCGGGCGGTGGCACATTCGAGGGAACGCTCAGCGCCGATGGCCAGTCGATCGAAGGCACGTTTGCCATGCGCGGGCCCGATCCATCCCAATCGATGGAGATGCCGTTCAGCCTGAAGCGGACCGGCGACGCCAGGATTGAAGAGGCGCCCAAGAGCGCGCCGATCGGAAAAGAGCTGGAAGGGAAGTGGAGCGGTACGCTCGAAGTCGAAGGGAAGCAGAAACAAGTCGGCATCACATTGACAAATTATCCGGACGGATCATCGACCGGCACGCTCACCTCCGACGGGATGCAGATCGCGATCAACACCATCGTGCAAAAAGGAAACAGCATCACGCTCGATGTGAAAAACGTCGGAGGCTCGTATTCGGGAACGCTGCAGGACGATGGGACGATCGCCGGCACGTGGACGCAGCCGCCATTCGTCGGACCGCTCGATTTCAAGCGCAGTCTGACTCCGCTCGACCGCTGGGCGAACGCGGTTGGAGGGCGCGACAAAGTCGCCGCGATTCGATCGATCTATCGCGAGGCAACCATCGAGATCAGCGGTATGACGGGAACAATCAAGGTCTGGCACACCGCGGAAGGGAAGTATCGAAAGGAAGAACAGGTAGCGACGTTCTCGAGCATCGAAACATTCGACGGCACGAACGGCACGGTGAAGCAAGGGGCCGCGCCGGCGCGCCCGATGAGCGGGCATGAGCTGGAAGTCGCGATGTCGAAAGCATGGGCGAATGCGAACGCGATTCTCTTCGCGTTCGACGCCGGGCGTCATCACGGCACGGTCGTCACGGAAAGCGACGGCACGATCGTGCTCAAGCCGCAGGGCGGAATCGATTGGCGTGTCACGCTCGATCCGGAGACGTCGCTGCCGAAAACGATGGTGCATATGGAGAACAATCGAACCATTACGGTCACCTTCGCGGCGTACGAGACCATCGACGGCATCAAATTCGAGAAAGAGCTGCATCGCTCCACGGGCGATCCGCGCTTCGACGCCGTGATCCGCTTCACGAAGACGATCGTGAATCCGCCGATCGAAGCGTCTCTTTTTTCGATCGAGCGTCCCGCGTCTGAATGAGCTGTGCGATCACGCTGAGCGCGATCTCGTACGGATGATTGGTGCCGATCTCGATTCCGATCGGACAATGAAACTCGCCCTGCGCCGCGATGGGCAGCCCCGCTTCGGCGACGTCGCGGCGCAGGATGTTGGCCTTCGCTTCACTGCCGATGACGCCCAGGTAGGGAAATTTGCGAGTGCGGAGGATTTCGACCAGCACCGGCTTGTCGGTGGCGTGTCCCATGCTCATTAGGATGACGTACGCGTCGTCGGGAAGAGTCTTGACCATCGAGGGCATGTCGGCGGCCTGGATGGCCGTCACTTTTGGTGACTTCGGAAGCTTCGCGATCCATTCCTCGCGCGGATCGATGCAGGTGATGGTGCAGTCGAAGTGCTGGAGCAGCGTGATCAGCGCATTCGAGACGTGCCCTGCGCCGAAGATCACGATGCGCCAGCGGCCGACGTTGTGCGACTCGAAATAGAGCTTGACGATGCCGCCGCAGGTCATGCCGACGTCTTTGTTGAGGTTCCACTGCGCGAATTGTGTGTTCTCAGTCGTCGCCCCGTTCAGCATGCTCTGCGCTTCAGCGATCGCTTTGGTCTCGACTCTTCCGCCGCCCACCGTTCCGAACGCCAGACCGTTGCGCGTGACGATCATCTTCGCGCCGCGATCCTGCGGAACGCTGCCGGTCACGTCGACGACCGTCACGGTCACCAGCGGCGTGCCGGCCGCCATCAGGTCGTTGAGGGCCTCGAAGAATGTGGCCACGAGAAGATTGTAAGTCCTGAGTGCTGAGTCCTGAGTCCTGAGAGGGTGGGCGTGACTCAGCACTCAGAACTCAGGACTCAGGACTGGTTTTTCACCAGCCGTGCCGCTCGCGCGTCGAGGTGATGTGCGCGGTGTGATGCCGGCCATGCCAGGCGTACAGCGCCAGCAGATTGTCGACTGTCATCACTCCGCTCTCCGGATGTTTCAGCTTTCGCTGAAAATCGTCAGGTTTCATCGAGCGCAGCAGACAGACCCATCGAGAGTGCAGGGATTCGAGCATCGTTAGAGACGTCTTGATGGGCGTGTCGTGCGAGTCGGCCAGCTCCGCCCAGCGGGTTTCGTCATAGGGGCGGATGGTAGGCGTGTCTTCCGTCAGCGCCAGCTTGAAGCGGCAGTAGGCGTTGACGTGACTGTCGGGAACGTGATGCACGACCTGGCGGATGGTCCAGCCGCCCTCGCGATAGGGCGTATCGAGCTGCGCCGGTGTTAGGCCGCTTGCAGCGTCGCGCATGTGCAGCGGCGCGGTCGCGATCTGCTCGATCATCGTGCGTCGCTCCTCGCTCGTCAATCGATCGCGTGGTTCGAATTTTCCGATTGGATATCGTGGGTCATGCATACACACACTCACTCTTTCGTGTTTTCCAGAACGTAGCTGCCACTAACAAACCACGGCTCTTCAATTCCGTCAACGACATCAAGGAGGGAATTCATGAAACGAGCTGTAACGATTTTTGTGATGTTGTTGGCGGTGGGATGCGCGACCTACAAGAACCTCGGCCGCGGCGATGCATTGCGAACGGCGGCGTTGCGTGAGATCGGAAGCGAACAGGTGGCCTGGCTCTCGCACAACACTGCCGCGCTGCCGAGCGGGATGGACTCGGTGGTGACGTTGAAGAACATGCGCGCCTTCATCAACGACATCAACGCCGCGAACGGGACGGTGACGACCACCTACTGGTACACCGGAACGTTTTCGACTCCGGAGGGACAGCGCGATGGAACGCTGACAGTGCAGCGCCGGCTGCATTTTTCGCGCGACGACCGCGGGACGTGGACGCCGTCGGCGCCGGCGGAGGAAATCGCCCGGAACTCGCAGTGGAGCAGCGGGCGAGCGGCATCTTAGGAATTCAATCCGCGCAGCGCCGCCTGATAGCAGCCTTTGACGGCGGCCCTGCGGGGCACGCTAAGCGTATAGTCGCGCCGGGAGGAATTTCGATGCGACGCATAGTGGTGTGCCTGGTCGCTCTGGCTCTGCTGTTTGCGGTGATCGCAGGGGCCGCGGCCGTAAAGACCTATCAAGTGACCGGTCCGGTTCTCGAAGTCCGTTCCGACGCGATCGTGGTGCAGAAGGGAAAGGATAAGTGGGAGCTCGCGCGCGATGCCAATACCAAAGTCACCGGCAATCTGAAAGTCGGCGCGAAGGTTACGATCGAATATCGAATGACTGCCACGAGCGTCGTGGTCAAGTAGCTGACACTTCGTCGAAGTAGAGCAAGTAGTCGGTGCTGACGCTCTTCGCACCGAGCTGCCGCAGCATCGTGACGATCTGCCCGCGGTGATAAGTGGAGTGATTCATGAGGTGCTGCATCATCTGGCCGAGTGAATACTCCCACCTCTGATCCGCGAGGTTTTGATACGCGATACGGCGGCTGAGCATGTCGTCGGTGAGCCGCTCCAGAAACGATTGCCGATTGCGTTCGACCTCGGTCCAGCGCTTCTCGAGCGCATCGACGTTCGGAAAATCGCTGAACACCGCCGCCTGCCTGGGTGAGCGACCCTGCCATCGCTCCAGCCAGATCCATTCCGCCCACCAGATGTGAGCGAGCGTATCGCGCACCGATCCGAAGCTGTTGCCGAGGTTGCGCGTGAACGCGGAATTGTCGAGAGGGCGAGTGGCGGATGTGATGCGGTGGTTCGCCCAGTCGTTGTATTTGTAGAGTGTGCGGATGTCGTCGGCGGTCATTAGTTCGCTTTCTTCAGAATCGCGATCTGGCCCGCATGATAGACGTTGTGCTGCAGGACGCCCATGATCTCGCCGTAGACGGAGCGTTTTTTTTCTCCCGGGAGCGGCTTGTCGAGATCGTCGCTGTTCAGCCGCGCGACGGCATCGCACAGTCTGCTTTCTGCTTTCTCGAGCTGCCTGACCGCCACCGGCCAGGATGTTTTGGTAACGTCCGCCCAATCGTCGACGCTGTTGGAGTCGACAACGTTGCCTTCGACGCGCTTGGCGACGACATCGATCCATGTCTCGATGTGCACGACCAGCTCGAGGATCGAGTGGCCGTCGCGAATCGGTTTCGCCTTCGCCTTCGCCTGCGTCTCCGTGACGCCGTCGAGCAGATTGCGCAATGCCGGTCCGTGCCACGCCTCGCCGCCAAAGGCGCGATTCAATTGATCGAGCAGCCGCTCTGTTGGTCGCATTTCATACCTCCGATATCCTGACAACCCGACAACCCGACAACCTGTTCGCGATATATTCGCCGCGTTTGCCCTATCAAGTTCAAGAATGGCTGAACCTCGCCTTCCGCTGGACCCACGTCTTCGCCGGAATCCTGTGGATCGGCCAGACCTATTTTTTCACGTGGCTCGATCACCGGCTCCATGAAGAGGGGAATGTATGGATGGTCCACAGCGGGGGGTTTTACGTCGTCCAGAAGCAGGGAGCGGGGGTGATGCTTCCGCAAAGACTGCACTGGTTCAAATGGGAAGCCGCTCTCACGTGGCTCAGCGGGTTTTTCCTGCTCGGCCTGGTCTACTACGGCGGCGGATTGATGGTCGATGACAGCGTCCGCCGAATGTCAGTCGGAGCTGCGGCGGGGTTGAGCATCGCTTGGTTGATCGTTGCGTGGTTCCTCTATGACCTGATGTGGAGCTCACCGCTGCAGCGCAACGAGGCCGCAGGCATCGTGATCTCGTATGTGCTGTTGGTCGGGGCCATCTACGCTGCCACGCGAATCTTCAGCGCGCGGGCGGCCTATATGCAGATCGGCGCGATGCTGGGCACCTTCATGACTGCAAATGTCTGGGTGCGCATCCTTCCGGCCCAGCGACAATTGATCGCAGCGGCGAAGGAAGGACGCCAACCCGATTTGCGACTGGCAGATCGCGCCAAGCAGCGATCCAAACAGAACACCTTCATGGTCCTGCCCGTCGTCTTCATCATGATCAGCAGTCACTTCCCGGTCGCGACCTATGGCAATCGCTACAACTGGGAGATTCTCGCGGCCCTGGTGCTGGTGGGGTGGGCGGCGGCGAAAATCATTCGGACTCGATGACGCTGAGCGACGACGAAGTCCGGTCCGCGATCGCGCCGCTTGACGGGCCGCTGGCCGCGCTGGCGAAACGATTTCCAGGCGAGTCCGAGCATCGCCAGCCCGTGCACACAGTTTACGGCGGCGCCCATCTGTTCAAGTCCGACACCGCGGTGAAGCTCGGTGCGCTCGCTGAGCGCGCTCTGCGCGAGCATGCGCCCGACCCAAACACCTTCGCGGATGCGATCGGTTTGTCGCCTTCAATCGCGGCAACGGTTTACGAACGCGTCGTTGAAAAACTGAAACGTGAGCCGGTCGAGGATTTTCGCATCGATTTCGAGGATGGTTACGGCAATCGTCCCGATGATGAAGAAGACGGACATGCGGCTTCGGCGGCGCGCGAAGTGGCCGCCGGAATCCGCAACGGCACGCTCTCGCCGTTCATCGGGATCCGCATCAAGCCCTTCTCGCAAGAGCTGACGCGCCGCTCCGTCCGGACGCTCGATATTTTTCTGAGCACGCTGGTCGGCGACGCCGGCAGGCTGCCGCCGTGGTTCGTGGTGACGCTCCCCAAAATTCAGGTCGTGGAACAGGTGACGGTTCTCGCGAACCTCTTCGATCGACTGGAGCCGAAGCTGCGGCTGGCCAGGAACAGCTTGAAATTCGAATTCATGATCGAGACGACGCAGTCGATTCCGATGTTGTGGCAGATGCTCGACGCCGCGCGCGGTCGCGTGGTGGCCGCGCATTTCGGAACGTACGACTACACCGCCAGCTGCAACATCACCGCTGCCCATCAGCGCATGGATCATCCAGCCTGCGACTTCGCGCGCCACTCGATGCAGGTTGCATATGCCGGCACCGGTTTGTGGCTCTCGGATGGAGCAACCAACGTGATGCCGATCGGCGATCGCGCGACCGTCCATCGCGCCTGGCGCCTGCACGTCGATCACATTCGCCACTCACTCGTCAATGGTTTCTACCAGGGGTGGGATCTCAATCCGTCGCAGCTACCGACGCGCTACGCCGCCGTCTACTCTTTCTTTCTCGAAAGCCTCGGCGCCGCCACCGAACGGCTACGCAATTTCATGCAAAAGGCGGGACAGGCAACGCTGGTCGGCGATGTGTTCGACGACGCGGCCACCGGGCAGGGACTTCTCAACTATTTCCTCCGCGCCTTGAACTGCGGAGCGATCACGGAACAGGAAGCGCTGGCGACCGGCCTGACGCTCGACGAATTGCGGAGCCGAAGCTTCGTGAAAATTCTGAAGGGACGTCGCGCGGTCAGAGTGTCATCCTGAGCCGACTTCGCGGCTCAGGATGACTTCGTCAGATATCGGCGTCGCGCCGCGGGCGGGAATCGCTCGATGGCGTAGCGCAGCATCGTCCTTGGCATCCGGGCCGCGTGTTTGCGTAGAAAATTTTCAAGCGCCGGGCGGTCGCGTTTTCCAATCTCGCGCAGCATCCAGCCCGCCGCCTTGTGAATCAGATCGTGTTTGTCGTCGAGCAACGATTCGGCGAGCGCGAAGCTGTCATCGAATTCGCCCCGCCGGATGAAATGCAATGTCGCGAGCAGTGCGATACGGCGTTTCCAAACGCTCTTCGATTTTCCGAGGCCATACAGCGGCTTGCGATTGCGGGTCGCCAGATGACCACCGACGATCTGCGGCGCGGAGCAATCGACGAGGTCCCAATTGTTGATGCGGTCGGTCGACTTCAGATAGAGCTTGTAAATCGCCTGGCGTTCCTTCTGATCGCCGCACGCGTATTGATCGACCAGGATCACCAGAGCGAGCAGACGCTCCTCGTGCCATTTCGATTGCAGCAGATCGCGCAGATCGCGCAATGGAAGCGACCGAAACTCCAGCGCAACTTTGCGCAGATCGGGAACGCGGAGTCCGAGGAACTTGTCGCCTTCGCCGTATTGACCGGGGCCGGTTTTGAAGAAGCCCTTAATGAAGACCGCGCGCTCGCGATCGGCGAATTCGCGGAGGCGCCGGCGGGCTGCGTTTGCGGCCATCAGCTCCCGCGATACGTCGAATACCCCCACGCGCTGAGCAGCAGCGGCACGTGGTAGCTCTGCGCCGCGTCACTGACGTTGAAGATGATGATGGCCTCGGGATAGAAGGTCTCGACGTGACGCTCGCGGAAGTAGGTTGCAGTATCGAACGTCATTCGATACGTGCCGCTCTCAATGCCGTCAGCTGTCAAGGTTCCCAGGCGGCCGTCGTTGTCCGTCTCACCGTGGCCGACCGGAATCCATGCGCCGTCGCTGGTCCGGCGCTCGAGCGTCACCAGCACTCCCGACGCCGGCTTGCCGCGTCCGATGTCGAGAACATGCGTCGTGATGCCCATTACGAAACCAATTTCATCAATCGCAACTTTGTGATCTTCAACTGCTCCTCGGCGGCGATCCGCAATTCCTGATCGGGAGCATTCTGCATGCGGCGCTGGGCGGTCGCCAGCATTTCGTCGGCGCCTTTCCCCGTTGCGCAAATGATGAATATATATCCGAACTTCTTTTCGTAATCGTTATTCACCTGGGCCAGCGACTGCATCACATTCTTTGATGCCGCCGTGGCACCGGCCTGCTCCTCGCGCGCCCACGACGACGACGGTGTCTCGCCGATTCGCGGATGCGCCCCGAAGGCTTCTCGCCAATCCGGCGAGTCGAGCTCCCACCAAATCGTCTCCGCGGCGGCCAGCAGCTCGCTGCCGCCCGCGAACGGGCGGGATGCCATCATCTGTCGCACCCATTCCGACGCGCCGCAACAACTACCCAACTCCCCTTCGGCCAGCGCTCGGACGCGAGTATTGATCCGCCGGGCCACTTCGGTCCACCGCGCATTCTCGGTCGCCACTCCGTAGACCCGCAGTCGGGCAACGCCGCCATCGGGATAGACGTTCAGCTTGATCTTCTTCACCGGTCCGACCGCGCTGAGCTCTTCGATGAACATGTGTCGCGTGTCGGGCAGGAGCTTCGTGCTCGGAAGAATCTCCTCACCGTCGCCGTCGATCGAGCATGTGTCGGGATGGTTGCCTTTGAAAAAAGAGGTATCGACTTCGATGCGCCTGACGATCGCTTCCGCGCCCAGCTCCACCTCCACCCAATCGTTGCCCGGGCCCCGCCGGCGGCGCGTTTCCCAGCCGTCGCTCATCCCGCGCGAAGGTCCCGGCATGATCAGGTTGTGTTTCGGACCGAAGAACATGTCGCTGCAGTTGAGGACCTGACCACCGTGCTCCACCGCCGCGAGATCCTGCTCTTCGTCAAGTCCCCCTTCGCGGTGCCATTCCGGAACGACCTCGCCATGAACGCGCAGGCGAGCCACGCCGCCGTCGGGATAAATGTGAAATCGAAGATGCGTAAAGGCGTGCGGATTCTCGATCGGAAAGAGATTTTCGGTGTCGCCCTTCAATTCCGACTTCGGAAGCACTTCGATCCAGTCGGCGAGCGCGTCATGTTGCGTCTCGGGCGCCGCGTAGCATGCTTCGATCGCGCAGTGCGACGGAAAATTGCCGCGGAAATAGCTGGTGTCGACCACCACGCCGCGCAGAACGCCGGGGAGTCCGAGGCGAATGATGGCGTGATCGTGGCCGGGGACGCGCTTGCGGCGGCTCTCCCATCCGTCCATCCATTTCCCGCGCTCGGTGTAGTCATGTTCCTTCCACACCGGCTTCTCGGCGCGAAGGAGATTCTCTTTGGGCGCGAAGAAATCGTCGGTGGCGTACAACACCGATCCGCCGAGGCGTTCGGCGGCCAGGTCCACTAGCTCTTTGAAATCGCTCATTGCACGATCGTCATCCTGACCCCGCGGAGCGGGGGAAGGATCTCATTCACAACATCGTAGCTTGAGATCTTCGCCGTCTGCGCGGCTCAGGATGACGCGCGTATCCATTTCCCTGTCGGTTTGCCGATTGCGCGACCATCCTCCCACACCTTCCGCCCGCGCACATACGTCGATTTCACCACGCCCGACAATTCCTCGCCCGCGTAGGGCGTGACTTTGTGCCGGTGATGCACGATCTCCGGCGTGATGCGGAATGTTTCCTCCGGCGACCAGATCACGAGGTCGGCGTCGTAACCGGCCGCGATTTTCCCCTTCGCGATTCCGGCAATCGCCGCCGGACCTTCGCACATCAGCGCAGCGATGCGTTCGAGCGAGAGGCGGCCGGAGCTCCACATGATCGGCAATCCAAATTGCAGCGACGCGATCCCGCCCCATGCCCGCTCGACGTCGCCATCGTTCAAGCGTTTCAATTCCGGAGTGCACGGCGAGTGATCGCTGACGATCGCCGGCAACAGGCCTTCTTTCACGCCCTGCCAGAGCTTTTCGCGATTGGCATGCTCGCGAATCGGGGGCGCACATTTGAACTCGGGGGCAGCATCCGGAATCTTCTCAGCTTCGAAATGGAGATAGTGCGGTGTCGTTTCGGCGGTGAGTGGCACGCGCGCATCGCGCGCCCGGCGCAGCCGGTCGAGTCCGCCGGCCGACGAAAGATGGACGATATGTGCGCGCGTGCCGCCTCCCTTTGCCTTTTCAAAAACGAGATCGATGGCGGCATCTTCGGCCTCATGCGGGCGCGATTGCAGATACGCGCGATACGAAGCTCCATTCGCACTGCCGATGAATTGCGGCAGCTCCGCGTGCACGAGAAGGGGCGCGTTGGTGCCCTGGAGTGCGTCGAGCGCCTCCGCAAGACCGGAGGCATCGAGGTGCTTGAACTCGGGCACGCCGGAATCGACCAGAAAGCATTTGAATCCGAGGGCGCCCTCGCGGGCCATGGTGGGGAGGTCGCGGGCATTTCCGGGAACCGCGCCGCCCCACAATCCGACGTCGACCCAGCATTTGCCTTCCATCGTTCGCGCTTTGGTGAGCAATGCCTCGATGGACGTCGTCGGCGGAATGCTGTTGAGCGGCATGTCGACGATTGTGGTCACGCCGCCGGCGGCCGCGGCGCGCGTGGCGCTGTCGAAGCCCTCCCACTCCGTCCGCCCCGGCTCATTCACGTGCACGTGCGAATCGACGAGGCCGGGCATGATGACGAGATCGCCAAAGTCAGTGTCGAAATTTTCCTCGTACTCGCCGACGCGCTCGATTTTTTCCCCGCGGATGTGCACGGACGCTGCGCGAACACCGTTCGGCGTGACCACCCGGCGGCTTTTCAGGATCATCGGTTTGCCGCGACCTGCGGCATCCCGTTGTAGGTCTGTCCGTTCAGCTCGCGGCCCGCCTTGCTCTTTCGAACGCCACCCCATTGCTTAAAAAAGAACGGAATTCCGAGCCCTTCGCACTGCCGCAAAATCGACAAAACCCACTCACTTCTCATTGGCCTTGCGCCCGGGCCTGATTCTCCGCCGACGATTACCCAATCGATTCCAGCTAAGTCGATTCTTCCCAAATCTTCAAGTAGTGGTTCGATTGAAAGAAACCGAATGGAGGCCGGTGCGCCGTGGAGATGCTCAATTCGGGGAATGCCAAACCTTCGATCTTCGACGCTGACACCCCACCAGATGTGAGTGGCCCGCGCCGAAGCAACGAGTTTTGTACTGAGCAAGTGTCGCATCCGTTCGGACCGCTTAGTCAACACTTGATAGATGTGCCAGTTGGCCTGAAGCATCACATCGACAACGCGCTCAATATATTCGTCGCTCACGTCGTCGTGAAACAAATCGCTCATCGAGTTAACGAAGATTTGTCGTGGCCGAGCCCATCGGAGTGGTTCGTTGAGTTTTTCAGGGACGAGTCGAAGGTCGAATCCTTGTTCGTATGGATGATTCGGAACGCCACGAAATCTTTCCGCGAAAGTCGCTGCGTAGCAGTGCTTGCAGCCCGGGCTGATCTTTGTGCAGCCGCGAACCGGGTTCCACGTGGCGTCGGTCCATTCGATCTCAGATCTGTCAGACATTACTTTCTCTGTGCGCTTACGAAAGGGAGTGACCCTTGTGGCGTTGTGTACTTCCTGCAGTCGTCCCAAAACCTGGATGCGATGGATTCGCGACTAAAAAAAGTTAAGTGGTACATCTTTGAGTTTTTTTCGTTCTTTATTGGATGGGCCGTTTGAACGCCCTCCCATCTGAAGCCAATTTCGCTCCATCGAGCGGGCGAACTCATCGACGAAGAAATTTGCGAAGGTGCGACCTGCGTGTCGCTCCTTTTCCCAATTTGTGCGCCAATTCGCAGTCCCTAGGAAGTCAGCATAGAGGGCGTTTTCGCGCTTCCAGTTTCGCTGAGCGTCCATGCCGGACGGTACAAGAATCAGAAAGTCGATCTTCCGACCCCCGACGGCTAAAGCGCGAATAGTCTCGAATTTGAGATCGTCTATGTTGAATGGATCCACGAAGCAGAAAGTCAGAACGCGAAAAGATTTTGAGTGTTGCGGAATCAGGCCGATAACTTCATCTATCTTTTTGTTTACATCTCCCGGAACAAATTCAGCTCGTCGCGCAGCAAAGCCCCTCTCTTTTCGTAAACGCAAAGCTTCCAAATTGTGCTCGCTGAGGTCGCAAAAGACATACCGGTCAAAAGGATCATTTATGCTGAGGACTAGAATCGGCGAAGCAGGCACGATCCGGTTAGAGTCACGAAGCTTTGCTCGACCTGAGCCGGCGAACAAGTCGATGTACACGCGGCACTCGAACGCATTCTTCATCGAAGTAGCGAAGACCTGCGCATAGCAGCGGACGAGCTGGTACTTCTCCTGACCCCATTCACCGACGGTGGGAGTGGTAAGGCCGTCGTCTTCGAGCGTCGGTAAGGCTTCCATAACCCGAGGGTACTGGCGAACTTGACATCCGGCAACAGTTCTACACGCTGAAGAGAAAGCGGCGGCTGCGAAGAATCACTCGATTCCCTCGGCCATCCAGATGTCGCCCCCCTCGGGCTTGAAGCGATCGAAGAGGAGCCATTTGCCGTCCGGCGACCAGACCGGATAGTCGATGCGGATGTCGGCATTGTCGAATTCGAAGAGCTTTTGCGCCGAGCCGTCACGGCCGTAGAGCCAGAGCACCTTGTGCGCGACGACGTCGATGAATCGCGACGCGTCGGGCGAGAAGGAAATGTGTGCGCCGCCATTCTTGCTGAACATCTGCGGCTCGCCGCCCTCGGGCGAAATGCGCATCATTCCGAAGGCCGGCGAACGAAAGTAAATGAAGCCGTCCGGCAGCCAGCGCATGAAGTGGCCGGCGACTCCGACGTTGGTCAACTGACGTGGCAGCGATCCGTCCGCGCGCATCAGCCAGAGCTCGAGCCTCCCCGACGCATCAGACTGGTAGACGATCTCGCTCCCATCACGGGAGAAGAATGGATTGATATCGAGCGACCGGCTGTGCGTGAGCTGCGTCAGCGTGCCGTTACCGATATCGACCTTCCAGATGTCGGCGTGACCCGACCGCGATGAGAAGAAAACCAACTGGCGCGCGTCGGGCGACCAGTTCGCCTGGAAGTCGCCTCCTGAGCTGCGCGTGATGTGGCGCTCGCTCCGGTCGCGAAGCGAGTGAATCCAGATGTTCATATCGCCGGTGCGGTCGGAGTTGAAGGCGATCTGCTGGCCGTCCGGTGACCACGCGCCGCGGCTGTCTTCACGCGACGTTGCGATGACGGATTCCGGCGGTCCCGCCGCAGTCCCGTCGTCTCGAAGCGGCAAACGCCAGACGTCGGCGTTTTGCCGCAGCGTTGTATATGCCAGCCGTTTACCGTCTGGCGAGATTGCAATCTGTACGTCCTGTCCGGCTCCGGTCGTGAGTTGCTGCGGTGGGCCGGCCGGTGTGCCGTCATCGTGGATCGGCAACCGCCACACGTTCATGCCGCCGCCGCGATAGGTGGAGAAGTAGATGAAATGCCCCGACAACGACCACACCGGGTTGATGTTCTGGTAGGCGTCGTCGGTGATGGTCGCCGAGCGCCGCGTCGCGAGCTCGATCACCGCGACATTGAACTTCGTGCGCTCGATCTGTTGAAACGTCAGCCTTTTTCCATCGGGCGACCAGCTCGGACCGATGTGCGACACCGCTTCCGAGGTCTCGGTGGTCACCTGCTGCGGATTTCGCCCGCGGTCATCGACGATCCAGATGCGCCGCGGACCTCCCCACGATGCGTCGATCGCGATCGCCCTTCCATCCGGCGAGACGCTCGGACTGTACGCGTTGTCGATGATTCGTGTTTCGCGGCCCGTGTCGGTGTCGATCGACCATACGTCGCCCATGCTCGTCTCGTAGCCGTAAAAGCCGAAGACGTCGGTGGGTTCGAGACGGCGGCGCGGATCGCGGGCGCGGACGAACAGGACACGGCGCGCTCCAGCGAAACATGCATGCAGATCGTCAGAATCACCGCTGGTCAACTGCCGTTCGCTGCCCTCGAGAGTTTTCAGGAACAACTTCCGGAGGCCGCCGACGTCGCGGGAATAGACGATCGCCCCGCCATCGGGAGACCACGCCGGAAATTCCTCGATGCCGGCGGCAAATGTGAATTGCTTCAACCGGAGCACCGGCGGAGATGGCTGCCGTTCCTGTCTCGGGTTGCGAAACGCGGAGATGATCGCGGCGAAGATGCCGCTGCGGCCGGCAGAAGGCTCGCCTTCCTGGAGCTCACGGCGCGCATCGCCGATGTTGTTGAAGCGGTCGGTTGGATCCTTCTTCAGACAGTGCATGACAACGCGGCGCACGCGCTCGGGCAGCGCCGTGAAATCAGGTTCTGTGTTGCGGATGGCATCGGCGAGCTCGATGTAAGTTGTCCCTTTGAATGCCCGGCGGCCGGTGAGCATCTCGTACAGCAGGCAGCCGAATGACCAGATGTCGGAGCG
The DNA here is from genome assembly GCA_035636095.1 of Thermoanaerobaculia bacterium. Classification (GTDB taxonomy): domain Bacteria; phylum Acidobacteriota; class Thermoanaerobaculia; order Gp7-AA8; family Gp7-AA8; genus Gp7-AA10. The sequence continues at coordinate 22,460 of DASPZU010000007.1, read as the reverse complement.
CCGGTCGACCTCGCCGCCGCGGATCTGCTCGGGGCTCATATAGGCCGGCGTGCCGATGAGCATGCCCACGCGCGTCACGGTCGCTGCGCTCGAAGCGTCAGTCGCCGACGGAAGATTTTTCGCGATGCCGAAATCGAGCAGCTTGACGCGGCCGTCGGGAGTGATCTTGACGTTGGAGGGCTTCAGGTCGCGGTGAATGATGCCCGCTTCGTGCGCTGCCTCGAGCGCGGTCGCGACCTCCAGCGCGATCTTGAGCGTTTGATCGAGCGAAAGCGGCCCGCGCGCGAGAACGGCCTCCAGCGTTTCGCCTGGGACGAGCTCCAGAATGAGAAATCGCCCGCCGTCGTGTTCCTCGATCCCGTAGATGGTTGCGATGTTCGGATGATTCAGCGACGCCAGAAATCGCGCTTCGCGCTCGAATCGCGCAAGGGCGGCCGGATCGCGCGCCAGCGCCGGAGGCAGCGTCTTGATCGCAATCTCGCGTCCGAGGCGAGTGTCGGAGGCACGATAGACATTCCCCATCCCTCCTGAGCCCAAAGCATCAACAATCTCGTACGAGCCGATGCGCGTGCCGGCAGCGATCTGCAATTGGATAACTATACGACTGCTGCCGCGCGGTGCGCCGCGAGCCGCTTGAGGATCTCCTCGCCGGTGGCCGGGGCGTTGATCTTCGGGATGGCGCCGTTGGAGACGAACGACAGCGCGTTCTTGATGGCCATGAAAACCGAGATGCCGAGGAGCAGGGGAGGCTCGCCGACAGCTTTGCTCGATCGGATGTTGACGGTGTTGGCGTCGTTGTCGATCGTGTCGACGTTGAAGATCTCCGGCACGTCCTGAATGTTGGGAATCTTGTACGTGGTTGGCGAATGGGTCAGCAAGTCGCCGTCCGGCGTCCAGCGCTTTTCTTCCGTGGTGAGCCAGCCCACGCCCTGAATGAAAGCGCCCGTCATCTGACCGCGGTCGATGCCGGGATTGATCGACTTGCCGATGTCCATGAGGACATCGCTGCGCACGGTGCGCATCATGCCCGTGAAGCGATCGATCTCGACCTCCGATACCGCCACGCCCTGCGTGAAATAGAGGAAGGGCGTTCCGCAGCCTTTGTCGATGTCCCAATCGATTCCCTGCGTTGAATAAAAACCTTTATCGCCGAGGGAAACGCGCTCGTGATAGGCGGCTTTGATGAGCTGCCGCCAGGGCAGATTGCGTCCGCCATCGACCTCCGCGAGCCGCGCCTTGATTTTGCGACAGGCATCCACGGCCGCGCTTCCATTGAGATCGGCGCCGCTCGAGGCCGCAGTCGCCGAGGTGTTGTTGTTTTTCTCGGTGGAGGTCGGCATGAGGATCACGTGTTCGACGTCGATTCCAAATTCGTCGGCCACCAGCTGGCGGATCTTGGTGTTGACGCCTTGTCCCATCTCGGTGGCACCGGTCGAAACCTGTACCGAGCCGTCGAGATAGACGTTGACGAGCGCATTGGCCTGATTGAGGAACTTGGTATTGAAGGAGATCCCGAATTTGACGGCCGTACACGCCAGTCCGCGCAGATGCGTGCGCGAACGCGCGTTGAAATCGGCCACGGCCTTCTTGCGCTTGGCATAGTCGGCGCGCCGCGAGATCTCGTCGAACAACTTGGGAAGAAGATTGTTTTTGACGACCTGGCCGTACGGCGTGATGTTGCGATCGTCGATGCCGTAGCAGTTCCTGATCCGGATCTCGAGTGGATCGCATTTCAGATCATGCGCGATCTCTTCGAGGATGTTCTCGATGGTCGCCACGCCCTGCGGACCGCCGAAGCCGCGAAAGGCCGTGTTAGGCGGAAAATTTGTACGACAAATAGTGCCTTTAATTTCTACGTTTGGAAGGTAATAGGCATTGTCGATGTGCGTCATCGCGCGTCCCATGACGGCCGTCGACAGATCGGCGTACGCGCCGCCGTCGGAATAGAGATCGGCCTGCAGCGCGGTGATCACGCCATCGCTGGTGAAGGCGACTTTGTAATCGTTCTGGAACGGGTGCCGTCCGCCGGTGACGCACATGTCGTCGTCCTTGTTGTACGCGACGCGCGCTGGACGCTTGGTCTTGTGCGCGACCAGCGCCGCCATGGCCGCCGGATGCGTGGCCTGACATTCTTTTCCGCCGAACGCGCCGCCCATCCGCTTGGTGGTCACCACCACCTTGTTGATGGGAAGGCCGAGGAGGTGAGCGATCACTTCCTGCACCTCGGAGGGATTCTGGGTCGACGACAAAACATGCAGCTGATCGAATTCGCCGGGATACGCGATGGCGGCCTGCGACTCGAGATAGAAGTGGTCCTGCCCGCCGTTGGTCCACGTTCCCTCGAGGATGTGTTCGGCATTCGCGAATGCGGCTTCCCAATCGCCGCGCGCGATCCGGCGCGTCGGTCCGATGAAGAGCTTCTTCCGCTTGGCGTCGTCGATGGTGAAGACCGGCTCGAGTTTCTCGATATCGATCTTGATGGCCGCCTTGGCGAGACGTATTGCTTCGCGATTTTCGGCCGCGATCACGACAATCGGCTGCCCGATGAACGTCACTACATCCTCGGCCAGCAGGATTTCGTCCTTGATGATCGGGCCGAAGAGATTGTGCGCCAGATCGTGGTAGGTGTAGAGCGCCACTATGCCGGGAACGGCGCAGGCGGCGGTGGTGTCGAGCGAGCGAATGCGGCCGTGCGCGACCGGCGACCAGAAATGATCGACGATCAGCTCGTTCTTCGCGAAGGGCACGTCGTCGACGTACAGCGACTCGCCGGTGACGTATCCGACCGCCGAGTCGTGCGGGATGTTTTTGCCGACGGCGGTCACGCGCTGACCTCGTGCCAGAATTTGCTGAGGATGTTTTCGGCGAGCTGCAGACGATAATCGGCCGATCCGCGAACGTCGGAGATCGGCTTGATCTCGCTGCGCGCCAGCTCGCCGGCGCGCTCGAACACGTCGAGCGAGGGCGCCTTTCCTTTGAGGAACGACTCCGTTTTCGGCAAACGGACCACGGTCGGCGCCACTCCGCCGTAGGCGATGCGCGCGTCCTCGATGCGTCCGTTCATCCGCAGGCGGATGGCAGCCGTGAAGGCGGAGATGTCGAGATCTTTTCTCCGGGAGACTTTGTAGAGTTTGACCGTGTCGGCGATGACAGGGACGAAGACGCGCGTGATGATCTCGTCCGGCCGCAGGTCGAATTGTTTGTATCCGCGATAGAAGCTGTTGATCGGAACGGTGCGCGTGCCGCCGGTGCCGGTCAGCTCGAGCTGGGCGTCGGCGACGAGGAGATACGGCAGCGTGTCTCCGATCGGCGAGCCATTCGCGATGTTGCCGGCCAGCGTGCCGGCGTACTTGATCTGGGGCGAGCCGAAGATGTTGAGAATGCGATAGAGCTCGGGAATGCGATCGCGGATGAAGGCCTCGAAGGCCGCCAGGCTGACGTTCGCGCCGACGCTGATTTGATTTTTCTTCTCCGAAATATCAGCGAGTCCTGCGATCTTGCCGAGGAGGAGCATGGCCGGCGCTTGGAAGTGGCGCTTGTTGATCCACACTCCGACATCGGTTCCCCCCTGCAGAATCGTGCAGCCGGGATTTTCACCCTTGAATCGGACCGCGTCCTCCATTGTCGCCGGCGCGAAGAAATTGTCGATGCGGACGGCATCGCGTGCATTGGGAACGCCGGGGTAGACATCGCGCAGCTTGGACATCGACTTTCCGTCGACGGCCAGCGCTGCCTTGATGATTGGCTCGTAGCCGGTGCAACGACAGAGATTTCCCGTCAGGCCGTCGCGCACCTGCTTTTCCGTCACGCGATCGCACGTCTCGAACAGGCCGCACATCGCGACCACGAATCCCGGTGTGCAGTAGCCGCACTGCGCGCCATGATGCGCGATCATCGACTGTTGCACGGCGTTCATGCGGATTCCCTCGACGGTCACGATGCTGGCGCCGTCGAGCTGACAGAGCGAAAGGATGCAGGAGTTGACCGGGACGAACTCCTCTTTCGTCGAACGCCGGATCAGGACGGTGCACGCACCGCAGTCACCTTCCTCGCACACGATTTTCGTGCCGGTCGCGCCTGCGTCGTAACGCAGCCAGTTCGCGAGCGTCGCGAAGATTTCACGGCCGCCGACGCGATGCTCGCGCCCGTTGATCGCGAAAAGGATGTGGTCGCGCATTGCCCGCAAGAGTTTATCCTGAGGCGCGTGGTGTTGCTGCAGGCGGCGGTCATGCTCGCCACCGGACTCGCTTTCGGAGAGCTCGCGCGCCGCGTGCGGATGCCGGCCGTCATCGGCGAGCTTGTCGGCGGCATCCTTCTCGGTCCGACCGGCTTTGACCTTTTTCAGACTCCGGCGCACGGCCGCGACCTCATCGCGAAGTTCGGCCTGATCTGCTTCCTGTTCGTCGCCGGACTGGAGATCAACCTCCACGATGTTCGGCGGAACGCGCGCGCCGTCGCGGCCACCAGTCTCGGCGGCATTTTGATCCCGTTCGCGGCCGCGCAACTCGCCGTGTGCTTTGCGCCGTCGATCTGGAAACAAGGAGTGCCTGTCGATGAGCTGGCGCTCTTCATGGGCACCGCGCTTGCGATTTCAGCGCTCCCCGTCATCGCTCGCATCATCTTCGACCTCGGATACGAGCGGATGCCGCTGGCGTCGATCGTCCTGGCTTCTGCCACGATAGATGACCTCGTGGGCTGGCTGCTGTTCGCGATCATCACCGCCGCGAAGGTGCCATGGTCGGTTCTTACGCCATGCATCTTCATGGCGGGAGCGCTGCTGTCGCGCCACCTCGAAAAGAGCGAACGCGCGCGTCAGTTCGTGATTCGCGTTCTGGCACCGCTGTTCTTCGTCTCGATCGGGCTGAAGGTCAACTTCGCGTCGAACTTCGACTGGCAGCTCGTGACGATCGTCATCGCCATCGCGTGCATCGGCAAGATCGCCGGCGCGACCTTCGGCGCACGACTTGCCCGCGTGCCATGGCGTCAGGCGACCGCCATCGGGCATGGCGATGAACGCGCGCGGCGCGGTCGAGATCGTCCTGGCAACGGTCGCTCTCGAAGCGAATTTGATCGACGCGCGCCTTTTCGTGGCTCTGGTGGTGATGGCGGTCGTTACTTCGGCGATCGCGGGGCCGTCAATGCGACTGATGTTGCGCGAGCGCTCAGTCATGCCGCTGGAGAATGCGCCCTAGCTGCGCCCGCATGCGTTCTCTCTGATCGTCGGAACTCGCAAGTTCGAGAGCTGCGTCAGCCTCACTCCGTGCTTTTGCGGAATCTCCTAGAGCTTCGAACGCAAATGCACGGACATAACGAAGGATGCCTTCCAGCTTGGCTCCGATGCCGATCGATGGAGCGGTCACGGCGATCGCCTCCCTGGGTCTGAGCACCAAGAGAAAATGCTCAGCCAGAGAGTGGCGTGCCGAGACGACATTTGACGATCCGTTTCCTTCGGCTCGAGATTCATCCAGCGCTTGTTCGAGCGCTTGCTCGAGCGCAGCCTGCGCCTCGTTGTATCTGCCGAGGTGCCCCAACACTCCGCCGAGAGACTTCAGGTATTCGATGAAGTTGACGTCATTTCGACCGTGAGTGATCGCTTCGCGGAATGCTGCCGCGGCGTCGTCCAAGCGTCCTGCTTCCCAATGCTCGAGACCCTTGCCCCACAGCTCGAAAGACTTTGACCTTGCCGGCAAGACTTACAGCCGACACAATCCGCTGTACGTCTCCGGCCGGCGGTCGCGATAGAACTGCCACGTGTGCCGCACCTCGCGGATCTTGTCGAGGTCGAGGTCGGCGGTCACCAGGGCATCCTGATCGCGGCGCGCGATCGCGATGATCTGTCCGCGCGGATCGCAGAAGTAGCTCTGCCCGTAAAACTCGCCGATGTTCCACGGCGCTTCGTAACCGACGCGGTTGATCGCGCCCACGAAGTAGCCATTGGCAACAGCATGCGCCGGCTGCTCGAGCTTCCACAGATATTCTGAAAGGCCCGCGACGGTCGCCGACGGATTGAAGACGACTTCGGCGCCGTTGAGACCGAGCTCGCGCGCGCCTTCGGGGAAATGGCGGTCGTAGCAGATGTAGACGCCGACCTGGGCGTACTTGGTGTTGAAGACCGGATATCCGAGGTTGCCGGGACGGAAGTAGTACTTCTCCCAGAAGCCGGGAGCGGTATGGGGAATGTGATTCTTTCGGTATTTGCCGAGGTAGGTGCCGTCGGCGTCGATGACGGCGGCGGTGTTGTAGTAAACGCCGGCACCGTCTTCCTCGTACAGCGGGACGACGATGACCATCTTGTACTTCTTGGCATACTCCTGCATCAACTTCGTGGTCGGACCCTCGGGGATTTTTTCGACGGCGTCGTACCAGCGCGGATTCTGCTCGGCGCAGAAATAGGGGCCGGTGAAGATTTCCTGCATGCACAGCATCTGCACGCCTTCTTTTCCGGCCTGGTCGATGTATTTGAGGGTGCGCTCGACCTGCGCGTCACGGATCTTCTCGAGGCTCTGGTCGGTCTTGGCGGCGAGCGAAGTCTGGATGAGTCCGCATTTCACGATTCGGGGCATGGTGGTCTCCTCATGGGAAGGTGAACGGAAAGCTTACTATAACCGTCGCCATGAAAACGGTTTCCACCTCCATCATCCTTTATCTCTTATGCGTTGCACTTGTCGGGCAGGTCACGGTTTCACCGACTGCTCCCGCTGCCGGCCAGCCGTTCGACATTCGCGTCGAAGGTATCTGGCGCGACAGTTGTGTCCCATCCAATCCACGGCTCTTCATCGCCGACAAGAAATTGATCGCAACATTTTCGCTTTCAGGAGGCGGCGCCTGTCTGTCCGCGGTCAGCGCGTACAGCGCGACCATCCATGTACCGCCGCTTGCGGCCGGCACATATCAGCTCGGGGCGCGACTTCTGGACTACGACGGTCCGAGACCGTTCTTCGAAAAGACAATCGAAATCAGCGGACAGCCGTCAGGCATCACGTCGATCGAATCGGCGTTCGACACTTCGGCAGGCAATCGCGTCGTGAAGATTCACGGCGCGTTTCCAGGCGCGTTGCCGACGGTGCTCTTTGGAAGCAAAACTGCCGAGGCTGTCGAACGCGTGAGCGCCACGGAGATCGATGCCGTTGCGCCGACGCAAGCGCAAGTCAGCGTCGTGGACCTCACGGTTCGCGGCGACAGCTACAACACCGTCATCCCGTCAGGATTCACGTACATCAATCTTCTCGATTATGAGCGCTTTTTGGTGCCGGTCTGGACCCGGAATCCGATTCCCGGAAGTTTCGGCTCGCTCTGGCAGTCGGAGCTTCGCCTCATCAATCAAAGCGCAATCATGCTCGAACCCGGAATCGACATTTTCCATCTCGAGGCCGGCGCTCCCGCGCAGAAAAATCACGTCGTGGCTCCCAACGTTGTCATGCCTCTGGCAGACTCGGACAATCCGCCCACCACGATGTTTTATGTTCGGAAAGAGCTCGCGCCTTATGTTTCTCCACAGCTCCGAATCCGCGACCTGTCGCGACAGGCGGAAACGTGGGGGACCGAGATTCCGGTCGTGCGCGAAAGCGATCTTCGATCGAACATCACTCTGGTCGATGTTCCGATGAAGCCGGGTTTCCGCAACACGCTGCGGCTTTACATCACCGATTACGTCGGCTGCTGCGCGACGCAGGTGGTATTTCTTTCACCGAATGGCGACGAGCTCACGCGCCGCGACGTTTTACTGCAGCATTCCAACGGCTCGATCGGCGGATTGGTTCCTGCGCCATACAGGCGCGAAGGATCGCGTGAGTTGCCATTGCAACCTGCCTACGCGCAGATTGACCTCCAGAGCATCCCCGAGCTTTCCGGTCACGACACGATCTGGATCCGCGCGCAATCGTATGCCGCGCTGCATCTGTGGGGATTCGTCAGCGTGACGCATGATGCGACGCAACATGTCACGACAATCACGCCACAGTAAGATTTGCGGATGATGAAGACATTCATTGCATTGGCTCTGGCTTGTCCTCTCGCGCTCTCGGCGGCGGAGGTGAAAACCGGCGGCAGCCGGATGATCGAAGTCGACGGCAAGTATCACGTGTGGACCGATCGCGTCGGCAACGGGCCGATCAAGATGCTGACGCTGCACGGCGGGCCCGGTTTTCCGCACGACTATTTCGAATGTTTCGAGGATTTCCTCCCTCAGCATGGCGTTCAGTTCTACTACTACGATCAACTCGGCGTTGGAAACTCCGATCAGCCCGACGACGCTTCGCTGTGGACCGTGGATCGCTACCGCGACGAAGTCGAACAAGTTCGCAAGGGCCTCGGCCTCGACAAGTTTTATCTGTTCGGTCACTCATGGGGCGGCATGCTTGGAATCGAGTATGCCCTCGCGCATCAGGATCACCTGAAGGCGCTGATCATCTCCGACATGACGGCCAGCATCCCTGCCTACGAGGCGTATGCGCAAAAGCTTCTCGCCGAATTATCGGAGGAGGATCGCAAGACGCTGGCGAAGTTCGCCGCGGCCGGGAATTTCGAAGCACCCGAATACCAGGAGATCATGATCGGCAAGGTCTACGCCGAGCATCTGATCCGGCTCAATCCATGGCCGGAGCCGCTCGCCCGCGCATTCAAAAAATTCAACGCCAAGGTCTACAACACCATGCAGGGGCCGAACGAATTCGTGATCACCGGCAATTTCAAGAACTGGGACCGCTTCGCCGATCTGCCCAGGATCAAAGTGCCGACGCTCATCATCGCGGGTGAAAAAGGGACGATGAACCCGGACGACATCCGCAAAATGGGCAAGCTGATTCCACGCTCACGGGTGGTGCTCACCAAGGGCAGTCACCTCGAGATGTACGACGATCAGGAAAACTACTTTCGCGCCATCGTCAAGTTCATCAAGGACGTCGAAGCGGGAAAGATCTGAGAGGCTGGGCGCCGATCCAGCGCCAGAGGCTTGACGTCGCCGGCTTTCTGCCCGTTGCACACGCAGAATTGCTGATAGACCGCGGCGGCGTGCGGTACTTGTGCGATGCGCAGCATCTGCAGCTGGCCCAGGAAGCGGGCGTAATCGTAGTGGAAGCTTTGGCGTAGTCGTGTTTCGATTCTTTCCGCGAGCTGCTCCGGCACCTCGCCGTCGATGGTGAGGACGTACGCCGGAGTGTCGGGATCGCACGCCAGCATCGCGAACGCCGGCGCGATGTTCATTTCTTCGAATGTCTGGCGCAGGACGCCGGCAACAAACGCCTCGTTCAATTTTTCGCCGAACCAGTCCGAGACCAATCCCTGGCGTCCGACGAAGCGAATCAGCGGACATTGACCGATGCGGCCGACGACTTCGATCACATCGTTCAATTGATAACGATACAAACCGCCGCCAGTCGTGATCACAACCGCGTACTGTTGACCTTCATCCAGCTCGTGCGCCAGCAGCGGCGTCTCTGAACCGAGCGGAATGAATTCGAGAAAATGCGAGCGGATCGCCAGAACGGATCCTTCCTGTCCCGTCAGCGGAAAGGAGATGAAGCCCTCCGTCGCGATCAATCCCTTGCCCTGAATCCTCGCTTGCGGAAACAGCTTTGCGAGTCGCGCTGCCGGCGCGGCGGCGTTGGCATCGGTCCAGCAACTGATCAGGCGCAAATTCGGCCACAGCTTTTCCGTGTCGAGGCCCTCGGCCAGAATCGAAAGGAAGGTCGGATTCCAAACGGAGATCAATCGCAGATTGCGCGCGCGGACGAGCTCTTCCCGCGTTCGCACCATCACCGACTGCACCAGCCGCCGCTGCCATCCGCCGACGTAGGCGGAATCGTCGTCGAAGCCGATGGGGATGCCGGACGGACTGAAGTTAGTCCCACATGAGGGTGGGCTGACCGACCAGTACGCGGGACCGAACATCAGTTGCGGATCGTCGAGAAAGAGATCGGCGATCCAGGCGCGAATTCCGCGCTGAAACTCGCGCTGCAGCGAGTCGGTGTACGGGATCAGCTTGGTCGGGCCTGACGATCCGCTGGTGGGCTGCAAGAGTTTGATGTTTTTCGGAGTATGGATCTCGTCATTGAGCGGGACGCGTTGCTGATAATCGCGGACGCTTTTGGCGGACGGAACGAGGCGTCGAAGAATCTTCCCCTGTTCCGCGCGAACATTGCGTATCGCACGTCGAAATCGCGCCCGCTCGGGTAGACAGCCGGCGAGCCACAGCGAGTTTGCAAGGCCGCAGATCAACGGACCATCCTCTGCCCCGCCCGCGTCAGATTCGATCGCGAGACTTCGGTGAGGCAGGCCAGCTCGTCGCCATTGGCGTGTCCGGGATTCGCGCGCGCGAAGAAGGCGATGTTCGGATCGCGCAGGCGTTCGTCGGTGATTTCGGCCACGCCGCGGCGCAGCGGGGTGGCATTGCGGAAGCGAACGATGCCGTCGGCGTACTGATCCCCGAATTTGCACACGCCGAGGTGATCGATGATGTTTCGGATGTGCGGAGGCATCGTTAACTCCGGATTCGGATAGAACTCGCGAAAGAACACCGGAAGAAAGCGCCAGGTCTTGTATCCGGACGAGATCAGGAACCAGTAAACCCTGCTGTCGATGCGATCGGCCTCGGCAAACGCGATCTGCGCCCACATCCGACTGAGGACCGTCTCGCCCCAGTAGTCGCGATCGACGATGGTGTCCCCCGAGAAGAACGCCACGAACTCCTTCTCGCGGATCCAAAGGAATGTCGAAAAACCTCGAATCCGATCGCCGTCGCGCAACAGAATGACGCCGTCCTTTTCTGCCAGATCGGATTCGAATCGTGCGCGATCGGTGCCGAGAAAATACGTCTCGAACAGTGCGTACATCTGGCCGCGCTCCTCTTCGGTCGTGTGAGTCACAACCGACCCGGTGAGTCGCCGTTCGACTTCAAAGCGTGGCGATGTCGACGTAAGCGGGGCGATGATCGAGCTGGTCATGAATGGAACCTCCGTTAGACCACGACGCGAGATAGAGCCGGCTGGGATAGGAGTAGTGACGGTAGGCGCGGGCCACCTTCAGCAGTGGATCGCGCGCGTCGAGACCGACCAGGAGATAGTCGAATCGGCGCTCCCTGGCCAGGTTGTGGATTTCTCGAAGCAATTCCGCGAACTCTTCCGGGTCTGTTGCACAGATCAACGAGGCGTACGCGCTGCGCAGATGGTGGCCGGCGCGCGGCAGAAACGGCGCGACCGCTTTCATCCAGCCTGAATAGCCGCGGATGATCGATTGCTTGTACGCGGTCTGGTCCCACAGCGCCATCACGCCCACGATCCCTCCGTCGCGGCGCGCGACGCGGATGTCTTCGACATCGAGTCCATCCAGATTTCGCAGCGCGTCTTCAGTCCACACCGGAAAAAGCTGGCGACGGGATCCCTCCGTTCGCAGAAACCGTACGATTTCCGGAACCTGGTCGAGGGATCCCGCCGTGATTTGCCCCTCACCCCGTCGGCGGGAGGGCCCTCGCCCCGCGAAGCGGGGAGAGGGTGGTCCCGCTGAGCGGGACCGGGTGAGGGGAATCGCCAAGGTGCAATAGCGCGCAACTTCATGAAAATTGGGGAACGACCGTCGCCCTTTGCGCACCAGCACGCCGGTCGCTTCGTGGTTGCCGTCGACGATCGAGGCGAGATAGATGAGCGGATCGTGCCGATCGATCTCGCCTAACAATGCGAAGCCACGCGACACCAGCCAGCGTCCCCGAAATCGATCGTCGACGCGTAATTGCCCGAGATAGCCGAGCCGCTGTTCGTGTCCGTTGATGAAAACGTTGCGCACCGAACGGCACGCCACGCCGACGATCTCACCTTGTGCCCGCGCCACCACGATTTTGTACTCGTCGCCGGTGACGGCGCATCCCCGCGCGAAGTTCGGCTCGCGCGCGAAGGCGATGCGGACGCGGCCCGGCATGGCCTGCCGTTGCAGCAGCGCGCGGATGGCGGCGTCGTCAGACGGCGCGGCGAATTCGACAGTCACTTCCATGATCGGCCTTAATGAGCGGCGCGTCGTACGACTCGTCGCCCAGCGGGAAATCCTTCCTCTGCATCACCTCGGCGCGAAACAGCAGATTGATGGAAAAGAAATGACTCCACATGAACCAGTTCCTGCTGTTCACTTTGAAATCGAGACTGCGTCTGAAGATCGACGGGATGCCGTAGAAGCGTTGCCGCGCCTCGATGCAGCGCTGCTTCACCTCATCGGCGGTCATGCCGCGCGGCGCGAAGGGCACCATCCCGTAGCGATATTCCGGAGCGAGCCACCAGCGGTCGTACAGCAGACGCCCTTCGCGTTGCAGCCGGTCGTACAGCGGCGTTCCGGGAAACGGAGTGAGGTGATTGAAAGCCACGATGTAGAACTTGTGGCGCTCGGCGAAGGCCAGCGTCTCCTCCAGCGTGTCGCCGTTGTCTTCGTCGTAGCCGAGGATGAAGGTCACGTAGAGGCGGATCTCGTGGCGCTTCAGATTCGCGAGCGCCTTCTCGTAGCCGCCCGCCATCATGTTGAAGGTCTTGCGCATCTTGCGCAGATTCTCGGGATTGAGGGTCTCGAATCCGATCAGCAGGCCCTGACATCCGCTGGCTTTGATGAGCTGCAGGAATTCTTCGTCGTGCGCGGCATTGATGCTGGCCTGGCTCACCCAGCGGACCTTCAGCGGGATGAGCGCGCCGAAAAACTCTTTGGCCTGATCCATGTTGGAGGTGATGTTGTCGTCGACGAAAAAGATCAGCGGCTTTTTGACGCGGCGGATCTCCTCGATGATCTCTTCGGTCGGCCGGCGCGTTTGCGTGTTCGCGAAGTAGGTCTGAATCGCGCAGAACTCGCAGCGGAAATGGCAGCCGCGTCCCGCTTCTACCAGTCCGACCGGCAGGTAGCGCTTTCCTTCGAAGATCGATCGATCGGGACGAAGACCGCCCAGCGACGGCCGCTGGGGCTGGCGATAAACGCTCTGCAATCGACCGTTGCGGAAATCGTCGATCACTTTGGGCCAGAGGCCCTCCGCCTCGCCGATCACGATCGATTCCGCGTATTCGCTCGCTTCGTCGGGCACGAGCGTCGGATGAAATCCGCCCATGATGACCGGGACGCCGCGCCGCCGAAATTCGGATGCGATCTGATACGAGCGCTTGGCGGTGTAGGTCTCGACGCTCAGCGCCACGACGTCGGTCGGCTCATCGAACGGAATCGCTTCGGTGCGATCGTCGTAGAAGCGGATTTGGGTGTCGCGGTCGCGCGGTGTCAGGCCGGCCAGCGTCGCGGGCGCGAGCGGCTCCATCTGCCAGGTGCGGATGTATCGCTGCCCACGCCGCCGCCCGACGCAGGGATGGACCAGGGTCAGCCTCATGCGGCCCTCACTCGCCGCTTGGCGGCACCCTCTTCCCGCTTCGCGGGGCGAGGGATCTCGCATATGGCCGAAGGCCGGATGAGGGGCCTCATCGCGCTCCTCGCACCATGTCGGGGGGGTGGTAGGCGGGGATGATCAGCAGGCTCGTGACGCCGAGCCATGCCAATGCGATGGTCATGATCGTCGGCGCGAGATTGCCCGGGCCGTACCAGTCAACGAGCGCCAGAACGAGAATGACATTGTTCAAAATGATGGTGGCGTAGGCGTACCACTTCGGAAATCCGCCGTATCGCAATGCGACGAAAGCGACCGCCAGGGTCAGGGTGTAGCTGATCGATGGCGTGAGCACGAGTGCCGACTCGCGGCCGAACACGCCCGCGAGCCGCGCCCCCATCGGATTGTTGTAGATCGTGCCGAGCAGGATGGAGGCCGAGTTGAAGAAAGCGCTCAGCAGCCACACTGCCCCCCACACCACGCCCGTTCCCTGCGCGATGGATGCGAGCCGCGCCGGTTCGCCTTCCGCCAAACGTAGACGTCCGGCCAGACTCCCCATGAACCAGATGATCATCAGTCCGGCCACGATGCGGAGAAGCGTCGCCCATTCCCACGCCATCCGCTCGCTGAGCATTACGCGAACGAATTCCCCTTCGGCCGTTCGCGGATCGGCGTGCGCGCCGCGCAGGATCAGCCACTGAATTGCCAGCCACAGTGTCGCCCACGCTCCTGCGCTCGCGCCTAACTTTTCCCAAATGGTCGTCCCTTGTTCGGTCATGTCACCTCCATTGCGGCATGTTTTCGATGAAGCGGACGTACTGCTCGAGCACTGCATCGTGGGAGGTGAAACGTGGTCTCCAAACAATGCTCTCCATCAGCGGGATGTCGTCGAGCGCCGTCGCCCACAAGAGCGCAAGCGCGCCCATGACGTCGCGTTTGCGCCGCAGGAACAGGATGGTCTGGGTGCGCGAATGTCCGTTCGCGTCGGGACAAATCGTGAAGACGATGCAGTATTCGATCGGCTGGCGGATGTGCACGACCACAATGCCGCCGCCGTGCTGCGTGAAGGTGGCATCGATCGGCGCGCCCTCCAGGCCTGCCAGGATCAGCGCCGGGCGGCAGGGCAATCGTCCTTTGATCCGATGCGAGATCCGCCACGGCGCGGCGATCTCCAGCGACTCGGTTGCGACATCGATCTGGTGCGATGGAGCGAAGTGCGCCAGGTCGAAGCCGTTCGCGAAGATGATGTCGGGATGCGCCCGCACCCGCTGCCGCCGAAGCGTCAATTGATGCGGCGCGTCGACATCCGGTAGAGGAAACGGCGTCGCCTCGCCGAGCCAGACCCACAAAAAGCCCCATCGCTCCTCGGTTCGATAGGTGGGGGCGATGCGCGCTCGATGGTGGCGCCCGACCAGGTACCAGCCCTGCTTCACGCGATCGGGATCCGCGAATGTCACCATTGCTGCAGGCCCTCGATCAGATGTGCGTAGCGTTCGAAGATCGCGTCTGCCGGCACGAACCCCGCGCGGAACTGCAGTCCCGACAGCACTCGCCGATCGGCCCACGTGGTGGCGATCATCATCGGCACGGCCCGCGTCAACGAGCGCCAGCACGGCAGGAAGAAGAGCGTCTGCGTCGCGCAACTGCCGTCGGGCAGCGGTCGCGCTGCCCACAAGAGCTCGAACGGCGTGGGCGAATCGACCTTCACCCACGCCAGACTCGGACCGATATTGGTGAACGTCCAGCGCGCCGATTTGCCAGCCAGTCCAAGAATATGTCGCATTAATGTTGGATGAAAACGTGCACAAACTTGAACGGATACGCGATGGGGCGGCGTGGCCTCCATCCTCGGCTCTCCCTCGAAGTGAAATCGATGCACGCCCGCGACGTGCGAAATGTCGAGGCCGTTGCCGAGGACGACGTGGGGGTGGCAGGCAATGCGCTGCATCGGAAGGCGCAGGAAATGCGCACGATTCTCGGGCTCCGGCATGGGGAGGTCGTACGCCGGTGTTTCGCCGGCCCACACCCACGCCACGCCCCAGCGCTCGCGAACGGCATACGTCGCGATGCGGGCGCCGTTCGCGCAAACTCCGTCGGCGTTCCAGCACCATCGGTGAAAGGCGCACTGCAGGCCCTGGTCAACCACTTTGCCGAGCGAGAGATCGGCGCCGAGGTGACCGCAGGAGCGCTCGACCGCCCGCAGCTCGCCCGAGAAATCGCGATAGACGACCACGTCGCGCTTTCCGATGGCAATCTTCCGGATCTTTCCGCGACCAAACGCGCGCGCCCGGCCGATGGGATACCAGCCTTCGAAGACGACTTCCGGATTCGCGAAGCGGTTCATGGCGTGACCAGCCCCAACGGCGATTCGTCGCCGCGAAGAAATCGCACGACGAACCCGGCCAGAAACCGCATGTAGGACGGAGCCTCAACTGAGCGCGGCAGCCGCGGCTCGAGCAGCGCGCGCAGTCGCGGAAGGTTGTAGCTCGGAACTTCCGGGAAGAGGTGGTGCTCGAGATGGTAGTTCTCGTTGAGCAGCAGAAAAGAAACCAGTCGATTGCTGTGAACAGTTCGTGAGGCCAGGAGCGGATCCTCCGAGGCCGTCAGCGCGTGTTGTGCCAGCGCACGCACCGCGGAGATGTATCCGACCACCACGCCCGGGATCAGCCACACCTGCATCAGAATGCGAATCGGGCTCGTTGCGAAAATCGGAGTCAGCACTGCGGCGATGAGGCCGCATTCGAGCAAAAGACGAATGCGGTCGATGCGATCGGCCCGCCGCCAGGCCACGATCGGAATCATCGGCATGTAAACGAGCGTGCCCATCGTCAGTCGAACGAACTGCAACGCCCAGCGGAAACGCGCCTTGTCGGTGTAGTTGCGGTATTCGTCAGGATCGCCGGGGCCACCGAGGAATTTGTGATGCAGCTCGTGGAGAACGCGATATCCCGACGGCGAATGGAGAAGCGGAATGCAGAGGACGACGTTGGTGGTGTGATTCGCGAATCGATTGTGAAAGAGCAGGTGGTGATGTCCCTCGTGCGAGAGGAGATAAAAAGCATTGAGGGCGGCGGCCGAAGCGACGATGCCCGGGAAGGGATGGCCTGTCAGGCCCAGTGCGATCCCGACCAGCCACAGCGCCGCAAAAAACGCGATCTCGGCGATGCGACGCGCGGGACGCTGTCTGCGAAGCTCCGCCATCTCCGACTCCAGCCCGATGGTCAGCGCGTGACGTGCTTGGGCGTGCGTCACGAGCGCACCTCCGCCGGAAAAAACCAGTCGCAGGTGTAGAAGCTGTCGAGGTGATAGGCGTAGAAGCGATAGCCGATGTTGGCGGGAATCGCGATGGGCAGACGGGTTCGCGATCCGGCAAGACGCCTGACAATCGAGGGAAAGCTGTAGGTTTTCCGCCAGGCGCGGCGCGTGTGCTCGAGAAGCTCGGCAGCGGTCATGTTCCTCGGCTCGAACACGACGTGTTGCCCGTCGTACAAGCTCCAGTTTTCAGTTGTGATCCGCCCTTCGCTCTTCAAACGCTTGTAAAGCGCGGTGCCTGGAAATGGCACCGCGATGGCGTAGCGGGGAAGATCCATGTGCGAGTCGAGGACAAAGTCGACGGTCTCCTGGAAGGTATGGATAGTGTCGTGATCGAAGCCGAAGACGAAGCAGCCCATCAGGGCGATCTTCCGCTCGCGAATCTTGCCGACCACTTCGTAGTAGTCGCGACGCATGTTGAAAGCCTTTTTGGCCTCGACCAGCGATTCCTGGTTGAGGGACTCGAATCCGACTAACAGTCCGCGACAGCCGCTCCGCGCCGCCAGATCGAGCAGCTCGTCGTCCCACGCGATGGTGGTGGTCGCCAGACCGCCCCATTGAATCTCGAGGGGAATCAAGGCCGTGAAGAGCTCCTTGGCGTAGGCGATATCCGCGATGAGATTGAGATCGAGAAAGATCACGCGTTTCGCGCGCATCTGACGGAGATCGGCAATCACGTCGGCCACGGGCTTCTGCAGGGGCTTTCCCCACGCCGACGGCACCACGCAGAACTCGCATTGATAGATGCAGCCGCGGGTGGCCTCGATGGTGTGCGCCACGTTGACCAGGCCGCTGGCGTAAAGCTCGCGTTTCGGAAAGGGAAGATTCGCGAGCTTGAGATTCGGACTCTGATCGTAGCGCCGCTGCATGCGGCCGCCCACGAAATCGCGCAGCAGTTGCGGCCACGATTCCTCGGCATAGCCGACCACAGTGCTGTCGGCATGCTGCATGGCCTCATCCGGCATCAGCGTCGGATGGACGCCCCCCAGGACGACGGGGATGCCGCGCCGGCGGAGCTGCTCCGAGATCTCGTACGCCCGCGGTGCCGTGCCCGTGATGGCGGTGATGCCGACCAGATCGGCGTCGATGCCATCGGGACGGATCTCCTCGACACCTTCGTCGATGATGCGAACCTCGGCTGGAATGTCAGGCGGAACGAGCGATGCCAGCGTCGTCAGCGTCAGCGGCGCGTAGCGCATCGTCTTCTTCCAGATTCCGCCGCGGTGTCGATAGAGCGGTCCACGCGGACAGAGAAGGACGATCCGAAGGGTTTTGCCGCTCACGGGAGCCTCAGCAAACCCTCTGGGAGAGCGCCGAACGAGACTCGCTGAACTGGCGAATGACGGTATGGACAATTTTAGCGCGGAGAGAGATGAAAGTCATTGCACCTGCGACCGCGCCGAGCCAGTGCGCCAGCACGAGCGGCGGCACATCGGTGAATCCGATTCGAAATGAGGTGAAGGTCTCCAGGATCAGTTTCACCAGGCAGAACGCGAGGAGGATGTACGCCGGCGCCGGAGGCACGCGTCGATCGCTGTACGGATGATGGTTGAGATACAGCAGCGGCGCCAGGATCCAGATGGTGACCGCCAGCGCCGAGCTGCCGCGATACTCCACCCCTGGAACGCACGCCAGAATTGCCAGACTGATCAGCGGGGCGATCACGAGACCCCACACGATCGTGCGCATGCGCTCTTTCGGGTGCAGTAGCAGGAGGGGAGGAACCATGGCGAGACTGTCGGGAAAAAAGTGCGATGGGCCGTAATGGACAATGTGACCGGTCCACAATCGCCACGGCTGACCATGGAGCGCCGCCGATGTCAGCGACCAGTAGTCGTACATGCTCCGCCTCCGGTTTCATTGGCGATGAGTTGATTCACGATTTCGACTTCTGGATGCTCGCCGAAAACGATCGTGCTTCGACAGTCACAGAAATGAGCGGCGGGTTGCCGATGCCTGGCCTGGTGAGCGCAAACGATGAGAAGGATCCCCATTGCGACCGCGAAGAGACTTTTCATCCTGGCGAGGTATGAAGAGATTTTGGGCGCGCGTTACGTCGTGAGTGTGGAACGCCGTCCGCGGAGCACAACCATCGCGACAGCGGCCAGCACAGCCAGCATATCGACTGGTCCAAAGCTTCCGCTGCTGCGAATCGAAATGCCCTTTTGATTCACGATCTCCACTTCCTGCCGCTCGCCGGAGATCAGACTGGTCTTGAAGTTTTCGACTTCTTCATTGAGATTCTTCGCGAGATCAACGGTCGCTATTTGTAGACCGGTGTCCGCGCGCTCGCGCAACGCCTTCGGCTCGTCAATGGTTGTCGAATTGCCGCGGACGTCGCTGATGCCCGGTGCGCGTAAGAGAAATGTTCGTGTCGGCACGTGAAAGACCGCGACGTCGATCATCGTGCGCGTGTCGTTTTTCTCGAGCGGCAAAATGTACGGTCCCACGATCGAGAGATACGCGATGCGGCCCTGGTTGACATACTGGATTTGATCGACGCTTGCCAGCGCGATGACGTCAACTCCGTACATGCGCGCGATTTGATCGAGGTTGTCGAAGCCTCCGCGCGGCGTGAGGTAGGTCGAAGGAATGATGACGATCTCTTTGACCCACTCGCGCGTCGCGAAGCTCTTGCCAACGACGTCCAGAAGTTTTTTCTCGTCCTGACGCGAGACGACCGGACCGTTGTCAATGCGCGCCGCTGGAAGCCACTGCGGCGCCGACTGCCTCGGCGTCCCTCCGCCGGAGGGGATGAATGCGATGCCGAGCCGCAGAGGAAGTTGCACTCGCGCCTTCTGCGGACTGGGCGGCGGCGCATCGCTGGCGTCCGGGTAGAGGTACGACATCAGATCGCTTCGCCTGCGAATCTCGGTTTGCGATGCGCAGGCGGCCAAAAAAACGATCATCAGCAACGCGGCGAGGATCTTCATCGGCTTCATGCCTCCATATGAAGGGAAGGTCGCGGTGCGTTACCTGGTCACTGTCGCTCGCAGTGAAGCCACCAGCGAAGCCGCCAGCAGCACCATGACCGCCATCGACGTTCCGGCGTACCAGCGATGGATGTCGATCGTCAGTGGCACAGAAGTGAGAAGCAGGTACCAGAAAAACGCGAACGCGCAGGTGAGGAGCCCGTACCGGTTGAGAACGAGCAGAAGCAGCAGCGCCAGGGCTGCGCCCAGCATGTAATCCAATGGCTTTTGCTCGACGGGTGCCAGAAGGACGGCCAGTGCGCCCACCCAGACCACCCATGAGATCAGCGTCTTTTTCAACACCGCCCGAAGCATCAGGAGAAGGAAGAGCCCAAAGAGCGAGTAGAAGATCGCGCGCGTTTGAAAATAAAAAAGAAGCTCGAGCCACGATGTCGATGACGAGAGTGCCGGCACTGCATTGGCGAAAGGGGCGGCGCCAGGCAGGGCGCGACGCAGCTCTTCGATCAGCACCATCGCGATTCCAAACGCGGCCCCCAGCATCGCGTCGCGTCCGACAATCGGATCGCTCCAGCGCCCTTCCAGCAGACGCTTCCATCCGATGATCGTCTCCGGCCGGCGGCGGCGGATGTACGGTTCGACGGCCAGATATCCCACCCAGACCTCGGCGGCATACATGAGGCTTCGCGCGAAGGCGATCGTCAACAGACGGTATTCATCGACGAATGATCGGGTGTGATGGGCGGCGAAGATCCAGTACAGCATGCGGCAGAGAAAAACCCACCCTGCGATTCGCCGCGCACCGCGTGCGTCGCCACGGCCCGATCGGATATTGCGCCGCGCCACGAAAGCTCCTGCCACAACCAGCGGGAGGAGCAGCATGTAGTAGACGATCAACGAGAGAGGCGCTTTCTCGTCGATGTGCTGGAGCGGCTGCAGCGCTCCGTCAGGGCTCAGCGCAACCGTCACCATGCCCGGAGCTGTCGGCGGCGGCTCATCGAGCGTCACGCGTCCGTCGACATCGTTCGTCATGAGTGGCTTCTGGCTTTGGCGGTAGTAAAAGCGGATGTGGGGGTCGGCCGCGAACCACGCAGCGTGATCCTTCGGAGCGCCGCCAGCGATCTTGTGGGCGCGATCCGTCAATGCCGCCCGCGAAAGCGGAAGTGGCGTGCGTCCCTCGAGCGACAGGCGCTCCTTGGTGAACAAAATGACGAGCGCGCCGCCTAACACGAACGTAAACACGATCCACACCAGCCGTGAAGAGAGTCGAATCGACGGTTCTGCCGCTGCCACCAACTCGGGCGAAGGGGTCTCGCCGGCGGCCACGGCGGCATCGAGTGGATCGGCGCTCGGAAACGCTGCCAGCACTTCGCGTGCGGAAGCGGGCCGGTTGGCCGGATCGATGGCCAGGCATTGCGCGATCTTTTCCCGCAGCTCGGAAGGAATGTTGCGATGTCCCTGCAGAAGCTCACTCAGGACGAGACCGAGCGCGTAGACATCGCTTTGCAGCGAAATTTGTCCCTTGCGCTGCTCGGGTGCCATGTATGCCGGCGTGCCTGCGATGAGAGTGCGCCGCGCCATATCGGTGGCCAGTGCCGACAAACCGAAATCAGCGACGCGAGCATGACCGCGGCCGTCGATCATGATGTTCGCGGGTTTGAGATCGCCGTGGACGACCTGGCGATCGTGCGACGCCGCCAGCCCGGCGCAGATCTCGCGTGCCATGTCCATCGTTTTGCGATGCGGCAGCCGGCCCAGGCGCTGGATCAGGGATTCGAGGTTCTCGCCGTCGACGAACTCCATCACGATGAATGGATGTCCTTCGTAATCGGCGAGATCGAAGAGTCTGCACACATTCGGATGTGCGACTTGCCGGCCGTGGCGCACTTCGTTGTAGAGCCGCTGGAGCAATTCCCCGTTTTGCGCGATCGCGAGCGGAATGAATTTGACTGCCACCGGCTGGCCGAGCTTCAGATCGTCGGCGCGATAGATCTCGCCCATTCCGCCGCGGCCGATGAGCGCCGTGATCTGAAATCGATCGTTGAGAATCGTGCCGGGCGTGAAGCGCGAGTAGTCGTCGGATGACTTCAGCGCCAGCTCGAAAAGGCACTGCGGACAGAGTCCCGCCACCGGCTCGATCTCGCGATGCGGGCAGGAGGGCATGTCAGATTGTGACAGCGTTCATCAGATGACGAATCTCTTCCTCGATCTGATCAGGCGCAGCCACCAGCGACGCCACGTGCTCGCGAAGAATCAGGCGAAAGCGTCCGCGCATGCGATGCAGCGCCACGCGCAACGCGCCGCGACTCATGCCCAGATCGTCGGCAACCTTCTCGTACAAATCGGGAGAATCACCCGTCAGAAGCGGAGCGAGCGCTTCGAAACCCCGCAGGTCGTCGCGTTCGACATATTCCTCCCGAAGCCGGCCCAGGGCGGTATCGAGCAACGAAAGCGCACAGCGTTTCTCGAAGATCTCCTCGGGACTCAATCCGCCCGCTTTTTCGCTGGCGTAACGTTCTTCCGCGGCGGTGAGATCGATCGGAACGTGCGTCGCGCCGCCGCCGCGCTTCTGCGCCAAAGTGCGATCGCGCTGGTTGGAAAGAAAATGTTTCACGGACGCCAGCAGGAACGTCCGGAATTTTCCGCGGCTGCGATCGACCTGTGCCAGATACGCCTTCTCGATCAACTTCGCATAAAACGCCTGAGTGAGATCCTCGGCCTCCGTTGCGTCGTGGCCCTGCCGCCGAATGAATGCGTACACCGGAAACCAGTACATCTCGCACAACGTGTTGAGGGCCGGCCGCGACGCAGCATCATCCGCTGCGGCTGTGAAAACCAGCGTCCATTGCGTAGTGTGAAAACGCGGATCGGGCATTCGATGTCAGGCC
>DASPZU010000006.1:0-55619 GCA_035636095.1 Thermoanaerobaculia bacterium | reverse complement strand
TGTCGATTTGCTGAACAGGTACGTCACGATGGAGTGGATCTCGGCGTCCTGGTACTTGATGTTCAGGGCGCGCTCATTCGCCGGCACGATGGCGGGATCGACCATGTTGCGCTGATAGAAGAACGACGGCATGCGCGTGGTCGACTTGAAGTTGTGCGGCTCTGAAATCCATCGGAACGCCCACTGGGGAGTCGTCTTCTCCGCGATGCCGTTCAGATCGGGGCCGGGCCTCCGCAGATCGGTGAAGCGCCAGTTGTTGATCTTGTGGCAGGCGTAGCAGCCATAAATTTCGACGGTCAGGGTCCCCTTGGTGATGTCGTCGCCCTGGTCGACGCCAACCTGTCCGGAATGACACTTGATGCATCCCGCTTCGTAGTATTGCCGCGGAAACATCGGCGTCTCGTTGAAGGGATTCTCTTCCCACGCCCAATGACGCTGCGCGTAATCCCACGGGCCGGGAACGAGACTGAAGGCCGCGGAAGCCCAGCGCTCCTCCATCTTCTTGTTAGGCGGAACGTGACCGGCGCGGCCGAACTCCGTGGCGCGATCCTGTCCGCGATGGCAGCCCGTGCAGCCGAACTCGAGGAGCGGATGCACGGAGGCCGATCCGACGAAGGTGTCGAGCTTCGGATGCGTGCGCCACGGATTGAGCGTGTCGAGCGGCGCGTCCTGAATCCGCTTCAACTGCGCGATCTGCTTTTCGGTTTCTTCTCTTTTTTCCTGCGGAATCTGGAAGGCGTCGAGCTTCTGCTGCAGCTCCTGCGCGAGCCGGGCCGCTTCTTTCTTCGATTCGAACCCCGGACGATCGATGGCGCGATGGCAGGTCATGCAGCGGTCGACGCGCGGCACGCCCATGTAGTTCATCTCGATGAGCATGTCGGGGATCACGACCTGATCGATCTTCAGGGTCGGATTGATGAAATCGAGCATGGGGAGATTGAGCAGAAGATTCGGTCCTTTGAGCTCGACGGTGGTGAGCTGCTTGTTGAGCAGATCGATATTCGCGTTCAGCGCCTTGCGCTTATCCTCGACCGCCTTGATCTTGCTGAGCCATACGTCGACGCGCGCCTTAGCCGCATCGCGCTTGCGGGTGACGTCCTGCAAACGCGCGTTGAGATCGGTGACGTGCGATTCCTGCCGCTTGTACTCCGCCTGCTGCTCGGCGGCGTCCTTTCGCTTCTGAACGAACGAGGCTTCCGCGATGTAGCGCTGGGCGTCGAGACGCGCCTTCGCGAAGCGGTAATCCTGATCGGCGGCGTAGTGGATGCCTTCCCAGGTGTCGAGATCTTTCTGCGCGACCATGTACTGCGAGCGATGGTTGGCGATCTCGACCTCGCTCTGCCTGAATTGCCGATCGAGGTCCGCCAGCTGCACTTTGTTCGTCGTTTCCTGTTCGGTGCGGAGGTCCTGCTCGATACGCTCCGTCTGCATCCGCATGAATTCGCGCTGGAACCACTTCCAGCCGCGCACGTAGTCGTACCCGACCATCAACCCCGTGACTGCCAGAAGGCCGAGGCTCGACCAGAGGAAGATCTGATTCAATCCTCGAATCGAGTAGTTGTGTGGAATCGGCTCTTGCGGCTTCACGCGCCCCCGCGCCTCATACGTTAAAGAAAAGCTCCCCGATGTGAACGATGTACTTCAAGTTAAAGAGCCACCGTAAAACCATCTTGATGGGCAGCGCCATCATCACAAGAAACAGAAAGGAGCCGACGTAGTAGCGCGGCGCTCCCATCTTCAAATAGAAGCGGCGGAACGGGCCGGCCGCCAGCACCGGCGGCAAACTCATGTAGCCAACCACGAGGATGATTCCGAACATCTCGCGGATCGGCCACAGCTTCGGAAGCGGCATGCCCAGCCACTGCACCCACACCAGCTCCGACAAATCGATGTTCACCAGTGGAACGAGTTTGTTCGGATCCCAGTATTCGTAAGGACCGAAAAAGTTCCAGTTCGGTCCGCGCAAGAAGGTGCCGGTGATGATGAGAAACGACCACAGCACCAGGAATCCGTACAGGAAGATGCCGATCTCCCACTTGCGTTCGCGAAACCCGTAGTAGCCGTTGCCCTTCGGATTGGTGTCGATGTACGGGATGGCCATGAGGCCGACGATGATCAATCCCGGCAGCACTACCCCCGCCAGCCAGGGGTCGAAATAGACCAGCATCTCCTGCAGCCCGAGGAAGTACCAGGGCGCCTTGGCAGGATTTGGCGAGGAGGTCGGATTGGCAGCTTCTTCCAGCGGTGCGCGCAGACCGACCGACCAGACGATCATCACGATGGTCAGCAGGATCATGCACAGCATCTCGGTGTAGACCAGATCCGGCCACACGAAGAGCTTCTCGTTGGTCTCGGTCTTTTCCCACGGGATTCCGCCCGCTTCGATCTGCTTGTCGTTGAGATAGGCCTTGCGCAGCGCGATCCACGTGAAGATGCCCAGCAGAAAGATCATCGCGCCGATGGGGACGTTGTCGGGTTTGGCCGCGATCAGGTAGAAGTTCGGATCGAGGAACGAAACGAAGAATCCGCCCATGCCCGCGATGAGCAGCCATTTTCCCGTCTTCTTGTCCCAAAGCCTCGGGCCCAGATTCGCGAGTCCGAACAGGATGAGGAAGTACGCCACCGCCAGGTACAGAAGCGGGCGAATGAAGATGCCGAAACCAGCGTACAGAACGCCCAGGACGATGAAGGCGGTGCCGCCCTTCGACTTCAGACGGCCGTCGAGCAGACTGAAAAAGACGATGCAGCCGAATGTCGACGACAGCAGCAGAAAGGATATCGACGCTGCGGAGAGAACGTTGATGAAATCTTTGAAGAATGTCATCGCCCCTCACCCGGCGCTGCGCGCCAACGTCCACACGAAGTCCCTCTCCCCACGCCAGTGGGGAGAGGGTGGCCGAAGGCCGGGTGAGGGGTCGTCTTCGTCATAACGGACCCGAAATGCCGCCATCCTTTCGCACGCGCCAGAAGTGGATCGCCATCAGAAAACCCGCCACCAGCGGAATCGCGACGCAATGCAGCACGTAGAAACGCAGCAGCGTGGCGGCGCCGATGGATCGCCCGCCGATGAGACCGAACCGCGCGTCGTCACCGGCGTGGATCAATCGTATTTCGCCGAGTTTGATGAGCCCCGACATGGGGCCCTCATTTCCCGCGCCGGGTGTCGCGCGCGCCATCGACGAGCCCACCGTGATCGCCCAGATCGCGAGCTGATCCCACGGCAGCAGATATCCGGTGAACGAAAGCAGAAGCGTCAGCACCAGCAGAATGACGCCGATGTTCCAGTTGAATTCGCGAGGCGGCTTGTACGAACCGGTCATGAAGACGCGGAACATGTGCAGCCAGACCGCGATGACCATGGCGTGCGCGCCCCAGCGGTGCATCTCCCGCATGATCCCGAACGGCGCCTGCTCGCGCAGGTCCATGATGTCGGTAAATGCGTATTCTATCGTTGGACGATAATAGAACATCAAAAGTAGTCCTGTTACCGTCTCGACCAGGAAGAGGAAGAATGACGTCCCTCCCATGCACCAGGTGTAGCTCATGCGCACGCCCGAGCGCCGCACCTTGACCGGATGCAGGTGCAGGATCAGCGATCCAAGAACCGCCAGGACGCGCTTCCGGTTCGTGTTCGGGATGCCGACCCGGAAGACCGACTTCCAGATCTGCGAGTTGACGATGCCTTCCTGGATTCCTCTTACGCTGGCCATTTTCCTAGTTCTGAGTCCTGAGTCCTGAGTTCTGAGTCCCACTCAGGACTCAGGACTCAGCACTCAGGACTTCATACCTTGATAAACGATTCCGGGTCGGTCCATTCTCCCCGCTCCTGATGAAACTGTTTCGCCTTATCGACGACGATCTGACCGTCGGAGGGATCGATCGAAATCTTCGCGCGCTCCAGCGGCCGCGGCGTCGGTCCCTCGAAATTCACACCGGACTTGTAGTAGCCGCTGCCGTGGCAGGGGCACTTGAACTTGTTCTGCGTGGGCAGCCAGTTGGGCGTACATCCGAGGTGCGTGCAGACCGTGATCAGGGCGTACATCACCTCTTCCGTCCTCACCAGCCAGATGCCGAACTTGTCCTTCCAGCGCTCATCGACCTCGCCCACCGAGTAGTCGGCGACGAAGCCGGCCTTGAACTTCTGGACCGGCTCGAACAGGACGTTGGGGAACATGAATCGCCCCAATACAGAGGCCAGGCCCCCGAGAGCGGCGGTGAGGGCGAGCCAGGCGGCGGTGATGACGAAGGGAAAGCTGCGACGGGTCATCTCCCCCTGTTCGCGGATGTCTGCGGCGGCGCTCCCCGCGAGGGGAGTCTTCGGGACTACCTGATATGGCGTGATTTCTTCCGACATCAGGAGATTGTGAAGAAACGGAACAAGCTCGCTCCGGCCCCTTAATATCAGACATTTCGGTGATGTCTGTCAATGTAAAAGGTGTTCACCACAGAGGCACAGAGTCCACAGAGATTTTCTCTGTGATCTCTGTGCCTCTGTGGTGAAAAAACTTCTCTGTGGTGCCTGGTGACTACCGCAACAGCGATTTTGCCGCCGCCCGCACCCGAAGGCTGGGATCGGTGGCCGCGACGCGCTGCAGATCGACGCGCGCCTCCGGGCCGGCCAGGCGCACCAGTGGCGCCATGGCCATGATCATCACGTCCTCTTTTTGATCCTCCCGCATGTCGCGCACCTCGCTCAGGCGCGACCGATCGAGCATCTCGCGCAGGACCGGCACCGCCCGCCGATCGTTGAATCGCGACAGCGAGATGGCGGCGTTCCATCGCACTTCGGCGACCTCGTCGGTGAGGCCGTCGACCAGGGCCGGCACGCCGTACGGATTGCCGATTTCACCGAGGGTGAAATACGCGGTCTTGCGCACGTCTTTGTCGCTCTCCCGCGTCGTCTGCACGATGTGCGGGATCGAGATGGGATCCTTCAGCTCGCCAAGAGCCATGAGGACATAGATGCGGTTGTCGGGATCGCGATCGCTGAGGCCGTCCAGCAGGAGCGGCGTGGCGCGGCGATCGCCGAGCGATCCCAGAACCATGCTGAGGTAGCGGCGGATGCGTGGATCGTCATTCTTCGATTGCTCGTAGATGGCGGCGACCTGTTGCTCGAGATTCGGATAGCGCGCCGCCTCCCCTCGCTTCAGCGACTTCGAAAGTTGATAGGCAGCCTGCCACCGCTCGTGCGAGCTGCCGGAGCGGATGGCGTTGAGGTAATCCGGGATCGAGTGCGTTTCGGTCGCCAACTTTCCGAAGAGAAAGAAGACCCCCACCGCCACCAGCACGATGCCCAGGGGGAAGAGGACGAATTGGAAGAGGATGTTGCGGGGAGATTCGCGCGGGATGTCAGTCATGAGACGAAATTAAGAATTTCAAAATTTCAAATGAAAAATGAAAAGAACGACCGCGCGCATTCTCAATTTTTCATTTGAAATTTGAAATTTGAAATTTCTATCTTCCCGTACCCGCGACAACGAAGTCGGGCAGGTATCCCTTCAACTGCGTGGGGGCGTCCGGCACCACGATGGCGTCCTTGTCGCACACCGACTCGCACAGGCGGCAGGCGACGCATTTGTTCTTCTCGACGAACGCGATCTTGTAGTGGTTGGCCACCGTTTCGTCCTGGGCGTCGATCATGGCGATGCACTCGAAGGGGCAGATGTCGACGCAGAACTCGCATCCGGTGCAGAGCTCTTTGATCACCTCCGCCTTGGGGATGTCCTTCGGCTTCACGCGCGGGATGAAGTCGCCGTGCTGGTTCTGGATGGCATCGACCGGACAGTAAATGCCGCACACCGAGCAGTCGATGCAGCGCTCGGGATGGATATAGTACTGCCCGCGGGCCGTGCCCCAAATCGTATTGGTGGGGCACTTGACCTCGCACACGCTGCATCCGATGCACTTGTCCGTTATGAAGTGCGGCATGGCCTCTCAGTTTACCTTAACGATCGCTGCGTTCTGGTTCACGTAGATCGGAGTGATCCGGCGTGAGCGCCGAATGATGTCGAGCTCCGGCGCGCGGCTCTCGCCGATCCAGATGAACGCGCCCTCCGGCGGCTTACTTCCCGGATGGGGCATCGCGCGCCAGCCGGGATGCAAGGCCTGCTCCGCCGGGAACGCGATCGCCGGACGGACCATGATGGCCTCCAGGTAGAGGTAGCCGCTGGCAACGACCGGCCCCTGCATGCCTCGCAAATGCATGGCCGCATCGCGGTAATCGTCGAGCGGCCGCCGCGCGTGATCGATGATTCCGATGGCGCAGATCGCGACTCCGACCGCCACCAAAAGCGGGATCAGTTTTTTGTGCGCCGATGCCGCGATCCACAGCACGAACGGCACCGCGATCACCGATTCGAATCGCAGCGGAAAGTAAATGCCCAGGGCGAGCGCGAGCCCCAGCGGAATGAGCGTCATCGCGGCGTACCGATTGAGTCGATACCCGGCAACCACCAGCAACCCCAAAGCAACCACCAGCAACCAAACTGGCGGTCGCGCAAACAGAACGTCGGGATAGTGCGGAAACCCGCCGATCCAGGCCATCGATTCGCGCGGCTGGTGCAGCGCCAGCCAGATTCCGGGGAGGAAAACAACGATGGCGATTGCCAGCGCGCGCCACTGCCGCCATAACAGAACAAAAAAGAGCGCGCCGTAGTAATGCGAATACGCCGCCGCCACGAACGCGATGGCGGCCAGATAGGGACGATCGCGATCGAGCGCCAGGGTGCCGAGTGCGACGAACATCGCGCAGAGTGCATACGCGCGCGCGTCCACCGCCAGCAGAACCGCCGGCGGAAAGACTGCCAGCAGTGCCGCGGCCGTAAAGCGCTGCGACATCAGTAACGCCATCAACGCGATCGTGCTGAAGAGCAGTGAGACCGCCCGAATCACCAGCACCGGCGGATCGCCGAGCAGATGGATGAGGCAGTAGTAGAGAGGAGGACCGGAGTCGTAATGCAGGGCGTGAAGAATTCCGGCCAACGACTGACCGGAGATCCATCGCGTGAAGAGCTCGTCGAAAAACGGCTGTCGCAAGAAGAGAAGGATCACGCGCGGAACGAAGAACAGCGCGGCGATCCCGATGACGCGTTTCACCTAGGAGGTCGTCGTCAAGAGATCGAGGAAGCTTTGGATGGTGTTCAGCTTCCGCTCCGATTGCGCATACAGCTTGGCCGAAAAAATCGCTGTGGCTGCGTGTGCAGCCAGGAGCGCGAAGAGCTCGTAATCGACGGCCGTGAAGACGCGCTTATCCTCGAGCAGCTTGTAGATCGCGATAACGCCGATGACCTGATCCTTGATCCGAAGCGGAATGGCCGCCAGCGGCCGGTCGAGTGTGGCTTTGCCGTCGTTCAGATAAAAGCTCTCGCCGCTGCGCGCAACGCCGCCCAGGACCCCTTCGCCCAGGTGCGTCCAGATGCGCTCGATACCGGTCATGACGTCCTCGCCGTCACAGGCGATGGTGCGAAGCTCGTTGGTATTCTCGTCGAGCAAAAGAATGGCGAAGGACGTCGCGCCGATGACGTCGACGATGATGTCCTGGACGATCTGGATGACTTCGCGAAAATCGAGCGTGGAGTGCAACTGGTAACTCCCGACATACAGAGCTGCCAGATTGTTGTTCTGGTGCTCGATCTCGGTGTAGCGCGTGGTGTAGTCGCGGTTTTGTTCTTCCAGCGCGCCCAGGCGTTTCCGAAGCCTCTCGTTTTCGCGAAGCAGCTCTTCGGTGAAGTGCTTGCTTTGGTTGAACAGCTCGAGAAACTTCTCAACTCTCGACTCGTCGCTCATCGGTGTCGAATTTTACACGCGTGAGACGCTCGATCGCGGCCGCGATTTCGCTGAGCGGCAGAATCTGATCGACCGCGCCGGTCTTGATCGCTTCGTTGGGCATGCCGAAGATGATGGCGGTGTCGGACGACTCCGCGATCGTTTTTCCGCCGCGATCGCGGACCCGCCGGATTGCGTGCGCACCGTCGTCGCCCATGCCGGTCATGATCACGGCCAGCAATTTTTCGCCGCAGGCATCGCTGGCCGACGCGAACAGACGATCCACCGAAGGGGCATACAGGTCGTCCAAGCCGGGCGCGACGATGCGCACACCCAGGCCGCCGTCGCGGCGCCGAATCTCCATCTGCATGCCGCCCGGCGCGACGTAGACGGTCCCGTTCGCCAGCCTCTCCCCATCCTCAGCTTCCTTCACGCTGTACTTGGTCAGGCGATCGATGCGCTCGGCGAAGAGGCGCGTGAAGGTCGGCGGCATGTGCTGCGCGACCACGATCGGAATCGGCATCAGCGGCAGGGATTGAAAAAGTTGCTGGAGAGCGGGCGGACCGCCGGTGGAGCAGCCGATGGCGATGAGCTCGATGAGCAGTGGGGCGCCGCGGACCTCCGCGGCGTGCGCCGCTGGGGTCAGCGGCGCTCCACTCGGCGGCGCTCCACTCGGCGGCGCTCCACTGTCCATCCGCGCCCGCACGTTCTCGATCCGCACCTCGGCAACCTGCTTCACCTTGGCGATGAGGTCCTTTTGAATCTCCTCCAGGCGCGGCGAGACATTTCCTCCGGGCTTGCTGATGAAGTCGATGGCGCCGAGGTCGAGCGCTTTGAAGACGCTGCGATCGCTCGACTTCGATGAGACCGCGATCACCGGCGTGGGTCGGCTCTGCATCAGCCAGCGCAAAAACGAGAAGCCGTCCATCACCGGCATCTCGAGATCGAGCGTGATGACATCCGGCGAATGCTTGATCACCTGCTTGATGCCGTCCTCGCCGTTGTTGGCAGTGGCGACGACCTGGATGCTGGAATCCGATTCCAGCATGCGCGAGATCGTCACGCGGTTGTACGCGGAGTCGTCGATGACCAGCGCTTTGATCAAGTCCTGAGTCCTAAGTCCTGAGTCCTGAGTCCTGAGTGGGAGGGGGCTCAGGACTCAGCACTCAGCACTCAGCGCTATTTCTGATACACCATGTCGTTTTTCAAATGCCTCAGTTTGAATTGCGTCGAGAGCGTGATGAGCGATTCGGCATGGCCTAACAACAGATAGCCGCCATCGACCAGGCGATTGTAGAAGTTGTTGATCACCAGCCGTTTCGAAGAATCGTCGAAATAGATGATGACGTTGCGGCAGAAGATGACATCGATGTTGCCGAGGAGCGAGACGCGGGGCCCGTCGTAGAGGTTGAGGCGGCCGAACGACACGCGATTGCGGACGTCATCGTGAATGCGCCAGCAGCCGTCGGGCTCGCGCGTGAAGTATTTGTCGCGGATGGTTGGATCGGTCATGCGGAAGGCGGTCTCGCGATACTGACCCTTCCGGGCGCGCACCAGGACCTCGTTGCTGATGTCGCTGGCGAAAATCTCGACGGTGGCGCGATTGTACGCTCCCGATTCCTGCAACAGCATCGCGATCGAGTAGGGCTCTTCGCCGCTGGCGCACCCCGCCGACCACACCCGGATTTTTCGTATTGATTTACGTGATAATATATCAGGTACAATTTCTTCGACGAAGGCCGTCAGCTGCGCCGGCTCGCGGAAAAAATACGTTTCCTTGGTGGTGACCAGGTCGTAGATCTCGTCGAATTCCGCGTCGGCGCGCGGATCGTATTGCAGGAAGTAGTAGTACTTCTGAAACGATTCGAAATTCAGCTCGCGCGCCCGAGGCGAAAGCCGCTTCTGCAACAGGTACTTCGAGGAATCGGCGAACCACAATCCCGTGCGACGATAGATCGTGTCGCGCAGCAGGCGGAAAACATCATCGGGCAGATCGAGATGATGGTTGAGCGAGAAGTCGAAGGAGGGCATTCCCGAAAGTCAGAAGGCAGAAAGCAGAAGGCAGAAGTCCCGCCACCCCTTCTGACTTCTGCCTTCTGCCTTCTGCCTTGGAATCATGACTTCATGGCTGACAAGATGGCCGCGATGATCACTTCCCGGCGGCTGTCGGCCGTCCGCCACGCCTGCTCGAGAAGGTCGCGATACAGATCTTTGTGGTGAATGAGAACGTCGGAGACCTCGTCGATGGTGGCCGGGTTCTCGAGCGC
Organism: Thermoanaerobaculia bacterium; assembly: GCA_035636095.1. Taxonomy (GTDB): domain Bacteria; phylum Acidobacteriota; class Thermoanaerobaculia; order Gp7-AA8; family Gp7-AA8; genus Gp7-AA10. The sequence continues at coordinate 45,588 of DASPZU010000006.1, read as the reverse complement.
CTTGAAGAGATGCGGAAACGACGAGCGGTCGGGAATGCGGTCGAGCGCCAGCACGGCCGACTCCTGCACGTAGGTGTCGGAATCCTCGAGCGCGCGATGCAACGCCGGCAGCGCTTTGGCGTCGCCACGCAGGCCCAGCGAGGCGGCAGCGGCCGCGCGAATGCGCCAATCATGATCGGCGAGTGCATCGTGCAACCGGCGGAAAACATCCTCGCCCGGAACTCTCGCCAATGCCAGCACGGCCGCGCGCCGGATTTCGACATCGGGATCGCTGGCGCACCGGAAAAGGACGTTGCGGACCGAGGCCTGTCCGAGTTTGCCGAGGGCTTCGATGACCGCGATGCGCACCGGCGGTAGATCGTTTTCGAGATGCCGCATCAGCGGCTCGACCGCGCGCTGCTGGTGATATTCGCCCAGCGCCTGCGCCGCTGCGGTGCGGATCCAGACATCGCTGTCTTCGAGCGAGCTGATCAGCGGCTCAATTCCTTTTTCGGGCCGCAGATGCACCACGGCGTTGATGGCGGCCAGCCGCACGCCCGCCGATTCATCCGCCAGCGACAGCACCAGTTGATCGGCGAATCGCCCCTCGCTGAATTTGCCCATCAGCGAGATGGCCTTCTGCCGGATCATCGGATCGCTGTCCTTCGACGCCAGAAGCAGCTCGCCCGGATATCCCTCGCCCTGAATGTTCACGTAGACCGAGAGCGAATTGAGCTTCATCGGCACGTGCGGCGACTGCAGCAGCCTGCGGATCTTCGACAGAACATCGCGTTTGATTTCGGGGAACGCTCCCACCAGCGCCGAGACGGCGTTGACCGCCGATTGTTGCGAGGCGGTGTCGGGATCATCGAGCTTGGCGAGCAGGTAGTCGACCGGCGCCGGATTCATCAACTCCCCCAGGGTCTCGATGGCCAGTCGGCGGATCATCGGATTCTGATGATCGAGGAACGGAATGACCGCGCCGATCGACTCGGCGCTTCCGACGGCGTTGATGACGCGCAGCAGCAACGCGATCACTTCATCTTCCTGCGCGTTCTGCAGCGCGTCGAGGATGGGCGTGATGGCCAGCGGACCAAAATCAATGAGTGCCTGCGCCGCCACCTCGGCCGTTTCCGGCTCATCCAGATGCGCCAGCAACACCGGCAAGGCGCGCGGGTCGCCCGACCATCCGAGAAATTTCAGAATGAAGTTGCGGACGTCGCGCTTCGACGTCGTTTTGACGGTTTCCAGCAGCGGTGGAATCTTCTCGGACGGAAATGCCCCCCGGAACTTGCGCTGGATCAGATCGCGCTCGTTCTTTTCGACGATGCGCGGCTTGGGCGATTCCGCGATGCGCACCAGCGCGCGCAACGCCGTCAGATTCAGCTTGTCCTCTTCCACGATGATCTTCAGAAGAAAGCTGGCCGCGCCGACGTCGCCGATTTTGCCGATGGCCTCCAGCACCGGCTTGCGCAGCGATTTTTCGGCGTACAGCGGCAGAATCGCAGGCAGGGCCGCGCGATCGCCGATCTCGCCCAGGGCCTCGATGGCGTGGAATTTCAGCCACACGTCTTCGCGCTGCAGCACCCGCATCAGATGGGGAATGGCAGAGGCGTCGCGAAACTTGCCGAGCGATGAGATGATCGACGACGCCACGTTGGTGTCGGTCTCGCTCTCCAGCGTTTCGCGCAGCACGTCGAATCCTTCCGAACTGCGAAGGTCGCCCAGGAGGTTGACCAGCAGGAGGCGGATGTCGACGTCGGGCTTGGTGCGCAGACGATTGACGATGGACGCGATCGTCCCATCCCCGATCCGCACCAGCGCTTCGGTCGCCGAATTGCGACGGCCGGCGTTCTCGGCGTCGGCCAATGCATCCAGGAGTCTCTCGATGACCTCCGGGCGCGGATCGCGTACGAAGCCGTCGACGATGGTTTTGCGGACGCGCCAGTCTTTGTCGCCCAGCAGCTCGAACATGAGCGGATAGTCGCGCGCGTCGGCCGAGTGCGACACCAGATAGGCCGCCTTCTGACGCGCGTCGGGATCCGACGAGCGGGCCTGCAGGACCAGATCGGGATTGGCGCTCACGCTAGCCGACTAGCTTGGACAAATCGAGAACGATCGTCAACGCATTTGGCCCGCGAATGACGCCGCGGATGCATTCGCTCTCTTCATCCGGGTGCACCACCGGCTGCGGCTCGATGGTCGCGCGCTCGATTTTCGCCGGTCGCAGCACGCGGTCGACCTGGAAGCCGACCAGCCCCCCCGCTTTGCGGACCACGATCACGCGGGAGTCCTTGGACGGCAGGCGTGCCGGCTGCTTGAGCCGCGAACGGACGTCGACCAGCGTCACGATCGAGCCGCGGACGGAGATGACACCGACGATTCCGGCCTCGACGTTCGGAATGCGAGTCGCGCTCTGCGCGCTGACGATTTCCGCGATGTCGCCGATCTCGATGGCGTAGCGCTCGTCGCCGAGCGTGAAGGTCAGAAGCTCGACCGCGTCCTGCCGCGGCGCGATGGCTTCCTGGACGATGCCGGCCCGTTTGTGGCCGGCGGTGGCCAGGAAGGATTGGAGCTTTTGATCCGGACTTTGTGGAGCGCCGGCCACCTCGCCGGCGTGCGCCGCCGGGGTCGGCGGCGCCCCACTCTTGGCCTTCTTCCGGATTTTCGCGAGGTTAACCATGCGCTTCCATCCGATGTTCGCGCGCGGCCGAGGTGACGCGCGGAGGATCGATGGTGGCGGCATCGTCGCCGAAAGCATCCAGCAGCGCCGTCGTCGCGAGCGTGTTGATCAATCGCGGAATGCCGCCGCTCACGGTGTGGATCTCCTCCATCGCTTCCCGGCTGAACGGATTGCGATTCGCACCGGCCACCCGCACGCGATGTTCGATGTAGGCGATGGTGTCTTCGAGTGCGAGCGGACCGAGGTCATAGCGCATGCCGATGCGCTGTCGGAGTGGGGCATATCTTTGGCGATCGAGACGCTTCTCGAGCTCCGGCTGCCCGATCAGCAGCACCGAGAGAAGATTCTGATCGTCGAGCTGAAAATTTGTGAGCAGGCGGATTTCATCGAAGGTGGCCTTGGACGGGATCAGTTGCGCCTCGTCGATCAGCAACACCGGCTCGCGATGTTGCTCGTAGAGCTCAACCAACTTCGTGTGAATCTGGTCGACCAGATCCGTTCGCATTCGTGGAGGAGCGAAGCCGAGATTCTGCGCGATGGAGCGCAGTAACTGTGTCGGCGTCATGCGTGGATTGATCAGCCAGATCACCGGACGCGAATCGCCGATGCGATCGACCAGCGCTCGCGACAGCGTGGTCTTGCCCGACCCGATCTCGCCGACCAGCACTGCCAGCTCTTTTTCCTCGACGGCATACTCCAGTCGCGCCAGCGCCTCCGCGTGCTGCGGGCTTTCGTAAAGAAAACTCGGATCGGGCGTTTTGCCGAAGGGCTTGGTGGTGAACCCAAAAAAATTCTCAAACATGTGCCGAGGCGCGCACCTCACGCGCGCGACCGCCGAAGGCCTCGATCAGCGAGGCCACGTCAATCACCAGCACGATCTCCCCTTTGCCGACCTCGGTCGCTCCCGCGATCCCCGGAGTGCCCTTCAGACGCTCGCCGATCGATTTGATGACGATCTCGTGTTGCCGGACGATTCCGTCGACGACGATGCCCGCCAGCTTTTCCCCCCATCGCGTCACGACCACAAAGAGTTTCTGATCGGGCGTTTCGTCGGGGTTGCCCAGCGAGAAGGCGTCGGCCAGGCGCACCAGGGGAAGCGTCAGATTGCGGAGGGCCAGCACTTCGCGGGCTTCGACCGTGACGATCTCGCGGGCCTGAATGCGGAGCGATTCCTCGACGCTGGTCAGCGGAATCGCGAATTGCTGGCCGCAGGCTCGGACGATCAGCGCCTGGATGATCGCCAGCGTGATGGGCAGCATGATCCGGAAGGTCGTCCCTTCGCCGATGGTGGAGATGACGTCGATCGATCCCTTCAGCTCCTGAATATTTTTCTTGACGACGTCCAGACCCACGCCCCGTCCGGAAATCTCGCTCACTTCCGCGGCGGTCGAGAACCCGGGAGCGAACAAGAGCTCGAATGGATCGGCGGCGGTCAATCCGCGCTTCAGGGCGGCATCGCGGATGACTTCAGGATCGATCCCGCGCCCGTCGTCGGAGACGTCGATGACCACCGAATTGCCCTGCTGGTATGCCACCACTGTGATGCGTCCGGTCGGATCCTTGCCGGTCGCTTTGCGCTGTTCGGGCGATTCGATGCCGTGATCGAGCGCGTTGCGGATGATGTGCATCAGCGGATCGCTGATCTCCTCGACCAGCATCTTGTCGAGCTCCGTCTCCTCGCCGCGGAGAACGAGCTCGATGTTTTTGTCGAGCTCGCGCGCCAGCTTGCGGACATTGCGCGAGATCTTGGTGTAGATCTGACCGACCGGGACCATGCGGAGCTCGATGGCGGTCTTCTGAAGCTCGTTCAGCTTGCGATCGAGATTTCGCGCCACGGTTGCCAGCGCGCTCCGCTGCCGGCCGTCGAGCGAGCGCGCCAGCACTTCGATCTGGTTTTTTTCGATCAGCAATTCGCCGATGGTGTTCATCACCAGATCGAGCTTCCCGATGTCGACGCGGACGGTCGCGGAGACCGATCGCAGCGAGATCTCTTCTTCTTCCACCTTTCGAAGGGCCGTGATCTTCGCATCCGGCGCAATCGCGGCAACCTTGGCTGCCTCGAGCGTGCTCCCGTAAAGCAATCGGAATCCGATGCCGCCGCCCGGATCGGCTGACGGAAGCGTGGAGATCACTTCACCCGATTCGGTGAGCTTGGCGGTCAGCGCGCGCAACTTCTTATCGAAGTCGGAGAAATCGAAACGCTGCTCGACCGAGAAGATCTGCTTGCCGGCGCGGACGTTTTCGATCAGCCGATGCTCTTCGTACTCGGTCAGTGATTTTCGGGTCTGTTCTTCCAGCGTCAGCTCGTCCAGGACGCTGGGGGCCTTCTGTTGCGGCTCGGCTTTCACGATCTTGCCGATGCGCGTCATCAGCGCCGAGACGTCGGCGGTCGTTCCCGCCACCAGGCGGTTCAGCGCGTCGATGCCGTCGTAAAGAAGATCGATGAGCGGCTTTCCGATCGCGACCTTCCCCATCCGCAGGCGATCGAGCATGTCCTCCAGCGCATGCGCCAGCTCGGAGATCTCGCGCTGGCCGACCATGGCGGCCAGACCTTTGAGCGAGTGGGTGTCGCGGAAGATTTTGTTGATCAGCTCAGGACGGACATTCGCCCCCTGGGCCTCGAAGTCCGCGAGGTCGCGCGACAGCGCGTCGAGGAGCTCCTCCGCCTCGCCGGTAAAGTCGTCGGTCATGGTGCCGCGCCTACAGTTTTCACCTTTTTCTACGAATAGTGGAGATACCAGCGGTAGAAAAAGGTGAAAACTGTAGGCGCGGCACCATTATCCCAGCAGGCGCTGCAGCTTCGCGACCAGCTCCTTGGCCTCGAAGGGCTTCACCAGGTACTCCTCCGCCCCCAGGGCGGCGGCGCGGTTGCGATCCTCGTCGGTCGATTCCGTCGAAATCACCATGATGGGGATGGTCTTGTAGACCGGATGATTCTTGAGAAAGCTCACCAGCTCCAGGCCGTTGATGTCGGGCATGTTGATGTCGGTGAGGATGGCGTCGAATTTGTGATGGGGCAGCGTCTTGAGCGCTTCGAATCCGTTTTCGGCCTCGACGATTTCGACGTCATCAGCCCCGGTCTCGATGATGTTGGTGATATACGACCGCATCGACGCCGAATCTTCGACCACCAATACCTTCATCGTCAGTTTTCCGTTGTCTCCACCGCGATGCCGAACGCATTTCCGGCCTGCGAAAGGAAGATTTCGAGACCGGTCATGTCGTCGATGGGCCCGCGGTGCTCTGCATTATCCCCATAAAGAATACCGATAGTGCGGTCGCCCTGCATGATCGGCAATGCCACGACCTCGGTCGGAGCGGGGCCGCCCAGGCGCTGGACCAGATCTTCGTTGGCGGGAGTGCGTCGCAACTTGCCGCGATGCATCTCGCGCGATTCGACGACCTCGGAGAGAATCGAGGAGGTGTCGCGCGGGATGCGCAGCTTTTGCGCGCGCAGGTCCATCGGTTCGTCGCCTCCGGTGACGCCGAAGCCGCCGACGCCCACGAACTCGCTGTCATTGACGACGAAGACGACACCGCGATCGACGTACTGTGCGGTCAGGCGGAGGATCGTCGACGCCACTTCGCGGATGTCGTTGGGGTCTGAGATCTCGTTGATCAGTTGCTTGAGCAGCTTGAAACCGCGCTCGAGGTGCTCGCGCTGCCCCTCTTCGTAAAAACGCCGGGCAGCCAGCGAGTCGAGGCCGACGTTGTCCTCCCACTGCGCAAATGCGCGCTCGGCAAACAGCGCCAGCTCCTCGGCAAAAAGAGCCAGCTCCTCCTCGGCCACATCGGGGCGAAGGCGGGCCGCGCTGGGCTTGGTGAGGTAGAGATCGGCGCCGGCGTGAAGGAGCTCGTACCGGCGACGCAGATCGGTGTCGGCGTCGATCATCACGACGGGCAGTCGAGGATTCTTGCGCTTGACCAGCTGCAGCAGCGGCAGGGAATCGTCGCTCACTTCGAGAAAGGTGATGAAGAACGACGTCGATCGAAAAAACTCCGTGATGGCCTCGCGAGAAGCCTCCATGGTCGAGAAGTGTGCGATTCTCATCTGACGCGATCCGAAAATGCGCTTGACGGCCACCCGGATGAGCGGATCGCGATCAAATACCACCACGTTGCGATATTTCGACTCCGGCGATTCCACTTCCAGCAGCCCATCGGCAACGCGGAATTGCGCGCCGGTGCGGTGCGGCTTCTCGCTCAGGCCTTGTTCCAGATCGTGGAGCGGCTTCAGCTTGTCGCCCTCGAAAGCCAGAACGCTTTGGGGAGTGAATCCACCCTCGCGAAGGACGTCGTCGGGATCGTATTCAATGTCGGAGACGTCGAGGTCCTCCGACAAAAGGAAATTGAACTCGCCGGCGCGGCTCTGAAGGAGCGGCGCGATGGTGTCGATGATGCGATCGTGAATGACCTCGCGAAGTTTTTCCTTTGTGAGAATGCCTTCCGAGACTGCCGCGCTGCCGACGGCCACGCCCTCCCCTTCCAGCCGGCGCAATGTCAGCTCGTCGTCGGCCGAAGCGGCGCCGCTCTTCACCAGCCAGGTGACCAGATCCTCGGCATCGGGAGAGCTGGCGTTGACGACCAGGCCGTGCCGGAACAGGATCGTGTTTCTCCCGCTGGCATTGAGCACTTCCAGCACGCCGCTGCGGCGGCTCAGGTAAACGATCTGGATGATGTCGGTGAGGCTGAGGTCCTCGAGGCGGCCGAGAAGGCTCACGATGCCAAATTGTACCGTTTCAAAATTCCATCGAGGATGCCGTTGATGAACTGCGAGGACTTCTGCGTTCCGAATTTCTTCCCGATCTCGATGGCCTCGTCGATTATCACTAATTTTGGTGTATCATTTTCATGTAAGAATTCGTAGATCGACATCCGGATGATGTTTCGGTCGACGACCGCCATCCGCTCGATGCGCCAGTTCTCGGCCTGCTGCACGATCATGGCGTCGATCTTCTGAAGATTGTCGACCGTTCCCTTGAACACGCGCATCGCGAATTCGCGCGTGTTGGGCTTCGACTTCTGCAGATCTTCGAAGGTCGTGATGATGGTGTCGGGCGGATTGCCGGACACATCGTGCTGATAGAGCATCTGCAGCGCGAGCTCGCGCGCTTTTCTTCTCGCGCCCATCTACTTTTTCCCACTGCGAATGACGCGCCACAGATTCGCCATCTCGATCGCGGCCAGCGCGGCCTCCCAACCTTTGTTGCCGGCGCCGGGCGACGAGCGTTCGATGGCCTGCTGCTGGGTATCGCACGTGATCACGCCGAAGGCCATCGGCAGTTGGGCCTCCGACGAAAGGCGCGACAACTCCGTGGTCACCTGATGCGCGATGAATTCGAAGTGCGGCGTGTCGCCGCGAAGAATGCAGCCCAGGGCGATGATGGCATCGAAGCGGGCGACCAGCATCTTCGCGAGGGTCGGAATCTCGAAAGCGCCCGGGACGCGATAAACCTCGATCGCTTCGTCGGCCGAGCCATGTTGCATCAGACATTCGATCGCGCCGCCAAGAAGGCCGTCGACGATGTCGCTATTGAATCGGCTGGCGATCACGCCAAAACGCAGACCTCCAGCGTTGTGATCGCCCTGGAAAGAGCGGGGCATCGATGCGAATTTTACTGCGTCGCGCGCGCGACCACCGAACCGGGCTCCTCGCTGTTCAGGAAAAAGTTCACCAGCCCCTCGTACATGGCCTCGGCGAGGTGTTGCCGGTATTTGCGCGTCTTCACCAGGTCGCGGTCGTTGCGGTTGCCGAGGTTGCAGACTTCCAGCAGAAGGCGGGTGGGAACGAGGTTGTAGCGAATGATGGCCGGTACCCATTCGCGTCCGTCGCGCACGACGTTGTCGCGCACGGGGTTGAACGGATGCACGTGCAAATGACGGGTCTCGAAGGCATCGACGATCGATTCCGCCAGCTCGCGCGACAGTCCCTCGGCCGCCAGCGATTCTTCTTCCGAGTGCCGGACCACAGGGTGCTCGCGAACTTCCGCTCGCGCGAGATAGACGCTCTCGGTCTTGCGATAGGAGCCGGTGACGTAACGCTCGGCCGGAATGTACGCCATCGCGCCGCGCAGCGAGGGATGCAGCGAATCGGCGTGGATCGAGATGAATACGACTTTCTCCTTCTGAACGCCCTTGCGCATTGCGCGTCGAAAGATCGAATTGGCGAGGTACCAGCGCAGATGCACGCCCACGACCGGATCATCGAGCTCATAGTGCGGCGTGGTGAGCACGAAGTCCGCGTTCCGAGTGACTGATACCTTGGCGGCGCTTTTCTTCTCGAGGATTTCCTTGAGACGGTTCATGACGTCGAAGACGTAACGCGATTCCGCGACGCCGTCGCAAAACGCGCCCGGATCGCTTCCGCCGTGTCCGGCGTCGAGGATGACGTGAACGCCGGTGAGATTCCGGGCACGCGTGCGCTTGGCGAGCTTGGCGCTCTCGCGCCTGGCCGCCTCGGCAGCGATGCGAGTGGGATCGTCGGCGGGCAGATACTCCGGCAGCAGAAGCGACATCGGGATCTTCACGGCATAGCCGACCGGGATCTTCGCGACGTCATCGATGCCGTTGAAGTGCACGATGCGATCGACGACTTCGCCGACGTCTTTGGCGTAGACGCGGCCGGTGAAGCGGATGGCCACCGACGAGTAGAGGGCCTCCCCTTTTTGCAGCCGGTAGACGGCGAACGGTTCGGAAGTGTTGCGCTCATAGCTCAGCGACGGCTGCCCGCTGGCAACAGCCTCCACTGCCACATCCGCAGCAGGCGCATCCGCTGGCGCATGCTCAATCGGATCGTCTTCCGATTTCCGAACCTCCGCAGTCTTCGTCGATACATTCAGTCCCTCCCTCTCGCCGCCGAATGCCGGGGCGAGCAATTGCTTCGGAATGAGGACGACATCACCGGGCCGGGTGGAGAGTCCCTGAGCCGGATTTGCCTTGCGGATCGCGGAGTAGTTCTCGCCGCTGCCGGTGAACCATTCGGCGATGCTCCACAGCGACTCTCCTTCGCTGCCGATCGCGCCGATCACGACGTGCTTCCAGCCGGCGTCGGTGGCGGCGTCTTTCGGAAAAAGCGTGGTCAGGATCTGGCGCTGCAGCTCGGGACGCAACAGCCGCAACGGAACGTGGACGGACGTCTCGGGCGTCAGCTTCTCGTCGTTCATGGCAGCCAGAACGCGCCAGTTTTCGGCGTCGCCGGTGACGCGCCTGGCCAGCCGCGTCCAGGCATCACCTTCGTGCGGCGCGACCACGACCTCGATGGAGTAGTCGCTGACCAGCGACGCGCGCAGTTCGGGCGTGATTTGGGCTACCGCCAGGATTTTCGTTGAGGGAGCAGCGTTTAGACTCGCCGCCACAAGGACCGCGCACACCCACCAGCGCACATCGGGATTTTAGCAGGATTCCAAATGCGGGGCAGGAAATGAAAAATTTCAAATTTCAAATGACAAATGAAGAATTACTATGTCAATTTTTCATTCTTGATTTTTCATTTGAAATTTGAAATTTCGGGCGTCCTTCGCCAGTACTCCGTCTCCCTCTCGAACGCTCCCGCCGCCCTCAGCAGCGCCCTCTCCCGAAAATGCGGCGCCATGATCTGCAATGACAACGGCAGGCCTTCAGGCGAGAAGCCGGACGGCATCGCGATGGCCGGAATGCCGACCAGGTTAGCGGGGGCGGTGAAAATGTCCGACAAATACATCGACAGCGGATCGTCGGTCTTTGCGCCGATCTTGAACGCGGGCTCGGGTGTGGTGGGGGTGAGGAGAAAATCGAATTTCTGAAAGGCGGCCGCGAAATCGTGACGCAGCCGGGCGCGCACTGCTTGCGCCCGTCCGTAGTAGGCGTCGTAGTAGCCGGATGACAGCGCGAAAGTGCCCAGCATGATTCGCCTCTTCACTTCCGTGCCGAAGCCTTCGCCGCGCGATTCGAAGTACATGTCGTGCACGGTGCGCGCGCGCTTGCTGCGATGTCCGTAACGGACGCCATCGAATCGCGCGAGATTGGCGCTCGCTTCGGCATTCGCGACGATGTAGTAGACCGCGATGGCGTAGCCAATCGTGGGGACGCTGGCATCTTCGACGACGCCGCCGGCCCCGCGCAGCACGCGCAGCGCGTCATCGAAATTCCTGCGGACATCGCCCTCGAGCTTTTCCACCGCCTCGCGCACGACGCCGAACCGCTTTCCTTTGACTCCGGCGTCGACGTCCGCGACGTAGTCGTCGACCGGCTCTCCGCTGGAGGTCGAATCGAGCGGATCGTGGCCGGCGATGATGCCGAGAAGCTCGGCGCATTCGCGGGCGGTGGTGGTGACGATGCCGATCTGATCGAGTCCGGACGCAAATGCCACCAGGCCCCAGCGACTCACGCGGCCGTACGTCGGTTTGAGTCCGACGACTCCGCAGAACGCCGCGGGCTGCCGCACAGACCCGCCGGTTTCAGAACCCAAGGCAGCAGGAACCATTCGCGCCGCAACCGCTGCCGCAGAACCGCCTGACGATCCGCCCGCGACGCGGGTGGCGTCCCACGGATTTCGCGTCGGACCGAATGCCGAATGCTCGGTCGAGGAGCCCATCGCGAACTCGTCGAGGTTCGTTTTGCCGACGATGGTGCGACCTGCTTTTCGCAATCGCGAGATCACGGTGGCGTCGTAGGGCGACAGGAAGCCGTGCAGGATCTTCGATCCGCATGTGGTCGGCATGTCGGTGGTGACGATGTTGTCCTTGACGGCCAGTGGAGCGCCGCTGACCTCAGCGGCGTCGCTCACGCGCAGGAACGCATTCAGCTTCGGGTTCAGCCGCTCGATGGCAGCCAGGCTCTCCGAAACTTTCATTCGATGACTTTCGGCACGACGAAATGTCCGTCTCGCCAGGCCGGCGCATTGCGCTCCACGGCTTCGCGCGGAATGCCGGGGCGCGCGACATCCTCGCGCAGCGGCGTTTCGCCGCCGAGGTCGGCGGCGCTCCACTCGCCTTCGACTTCTTTTAACTGGTCGATGTACGAAAGGATCTTGGTCATCTCGTCGGCCATGCGCTGCAGGCCGGCGTCATCGAATTCGAGATGCGCGAGCTCGGCGATGCGCTTTGCTTCTTCGCGACTGATCTTCACGCCGCGAGTGTACTGTCATCCCGAGCGGAGCGAGGGATGACATCATGACATCGCGCGCAACTGGTCGAGGATTTCCTTCTCGCTCGGAAAGCGTCCTTCGTCCTTTTTCGAGAAGATCCGCTGGTTGTCGACGGAGACATCGAAAATGCCGCCGCCGCCGCGCACGAGCTGGCTGTCGACTCCGAATTCTTTCTTGATTTCAGCCGCCAAACTGGAGGCTCTGGGCAGATAGTTTCAAACGCCGCAATAATCGATACGAATCTTCATAGTGTTTTTACAAGGATGGCGGTGACGTTATCGAGTCCGCCGCGTTCGTTGGCGGTATCGATGAGCGTCTTGCACGCCTTTTCGAGATCGTTTTCGTTTTCGGTCACCACGCGAAGGATCTCATCTTCGGGAACCATGCCGGTGAGGCCGTCGGAGCAGAGAAGATAGACATCGCCGGGCTGCGACTCGACCTCGGTGGCGTCCGGATTGACCGACAGCGCGCCGCCGAGGGCGCGGGTGATCACGTTGCGGAGAGGATGTTTCTCGGCCTCCGCTTCGGTCAGCATTCCGGCCTGTACCTGCTCGAAGACCCAGGAGTGATCGTTGGTGATGCGCGACAGCGCGCCGTCGCGGATCAGATAGGCGCGCGAGTCGCCGACGTGCGCGAACGACATGGTGTTGTCGTCGCCGAGGGCGGCCACCACCGTCGTGCCCATGCCGCGAAGGCGCGCGTCTTTGCGCATGGCTTCCAGCACGCGGGTGTTGGCCATGCGCACGGCGGCCATCAGGCGGTTGGTCGAACGGCGATATTGCTCGTCGTAGGCATGCGGCCAGGTTCCGTCGTCTTCTTTCGTATGGATGATGAATTCGGAGATCGAATCGACCGCGATGCGCGATGCGATCTCACCCGCTGCGTGTCCGCCCATTCCGTCGGCGACCAGATAGAGCTTGGCTTTGTCTTCAACGAGAAAAGAATCCTCGTTATGTTGTCGCTGCCGCCCAACGTGGGTAAGTCCGAATGACTTCACCTGCATCCGCAATCAGCCCTTCTTAGAGGCTGTGGCTCCCTTTCCCTGGCGCAGGTCGGCCAGCGCACTTTGAATCTCGATGCTGGTTGGATCCCACTTCAGCGCTTCGTTCAGATAGCGCTCCGCTTTCGCGACCAGGCCGGCGCGTTTGCAAATGAGCCCGGCATCCTTCAGATAGGTGGCGTTGACCGGCTCGCGCTGCACGGCGGTTTCGATCGCCTGCACGGCCTGACGGGTGTAGGCGGGAATGCGATTGGCAGCCAGCGCGAGGTAGTGAAACGCTTTGGCGTCATTCGGATTGTGTTTGACGGCCATGTCGAAGTTTTCGTAGGCCGCGCGAATGTCACCTTCCTTGAAAGCCTTCACGCCCTTCGACAAGTAGACCTTGGCGACTTGCGTGAGATCGGCTGTCCCCCTGTTGATGCCGACGCTCAGCTCGGCGTCGTGCTGCTTCCGGCGCGCCGGATTGGTCAGCACGTTGACCGCCTCGGTGAGCGTCTGGAACTTCCGCTCCGCTTCGCTTTTGTCGGTGCCCTTGTGCCGGTCGGGATGATTTTCCCGAGCGAGCTGGCGGAAACGGTCTCGAATCTCCTGCTCTGAGGCGGAGCGTTCGACCCCCAGGACCTCGTAATAGTTGATTTTCATTTCAGGATTTCTTGCTCCGCTGCTGGTAGAGCTTGCGAGACGTGGCGCGGACGACTTCGCTGACCCCCCTGTCGTCCTTTAAGCCTTTCAAATCTCGTAAGGTTAAACGATTGATCAAGGGGACGACAACTCCGATGGGCACCTTGGGATTGCGTGCGAGTGCAATCAGGATGTTGTATTTCGCCATCCAATCGCGCCGCGTGGAAATGAGCCGGAGCACTTCGTCGTCGACGTTGCGCATTCCCGCGATTTGCTCGGCTTCGGCTTCACTCATGCGCGGATTGCGCATGACCGCGCTGCAAATAAGCTTGTTCCGATCGCGGACCAGAATCGTGCGCCACGTCTTTCCGCCTTTGAAGGCCATCTGAACCTTCTGTCCCACACTCATGTTCAGGAGCTGCGTAAACATCGATTGCTTGGCCGGATCCTGGTACTCGGTTTGGCTCAGCTCCGGAGGAGGGGCGGCCGGCGTCGGCTCAGCTTCGGCTTTGACCAGCAAGTCCGCGATCTCATCATCGGGTAGAAACTCGGCCACTTCTTCTTCAGCGAGTTTTTCGAGCCGCGCTTTCTTGTCGAAGAACTCTTCCCGGTTTTCGAGCGCGCGACGACGCGCTTCCGCGGAGAGCAGCGGATTGGCGAGCAGCGCGTCCAGGATCTGCGGCGCTCGAAGGATGCGGAGCTGGTTGATGACGATGATTTCCTGCACAGTCGGGTCGGCGCGTCCGGCCAGATCGATGATCGCGGCATCAGGAACGGCTCGATTGCGGATCAGCGTTTCGAGCACCGAGGCATCTTCGGTCGCGCGAACCAGCAACGAGAGATGGTCGGACGATGCCGATTCATTGGAGGCAAAGCCGATCAGGCTTCGAAGCGGAACTTCCTTCAGCGCCTCGTGAGCGAGTTGCGTGAGCTCGGCATCATCCGAAGTTGCCAGATACGCCAGGACGGTGATGAGGTCTTCCTGCGGCAGCGGAAGAAAGCCGCGCGCAATTGTCACGACGATCTCTCGGGGGTAATAGCCCTCCTGAATGCGCGCGATGACGACGCCGGAATTCAGTTCTGTGTTCGGCGTGGCGCTGCTCATGGATTGGCTCGCAGGTCTCCGCGGCCGAAGAAACGATCGTGAATCACTTCGCCATCACGTCCCAGCGAAGCGAGAGGAACATCGTTCAAGGCAAGTTTGATTCCTGCGGCATTTCCGACCGTTCGAAAGTGAAAGGTATCCTGCGCCTCGACGGTCCGATGCGCTCCTCGGCGGAGCGTCGTGTTGATGACCTCCTTGCCGTCGGCGTCGAGGATGACGAATGAATCGTCGCTGACGTCGATGCTCAGTCGCATCGGCTGCGCTTGCGTTTCTGCGGGTTTCAGTGTGGCGGCGGGCGCCACCGCCCGCCGCGGCGCCGCTGCAATGGCAGACTCGATTTTCGCCGCTTCGGCGTTTGCCTTTTTGTGCCGCATCGCGACGAACGTCGCGGCGGCCAGAATCGCCACGATCAGAAGAAGGACATAGACGTTGCGATCGATGCGGGCATAGGGGGGAGGAATGCCTTTCTTCTGCGGCACATCGCGATGCGCAAGGCGCTCGAGATGGGGCGACTTCTCGATCCGATCGTCGCCGGCGGCCGCGAAGTTGTAGCGGTTCACGATCTCGTCGCAGTTGAGGCCCAGGTAGCGGGCGTATTCGCGGATGAAGCCGCGCGTGAAGACGGGAGCGGGCAACGTGCGGTGATCGTTGCGTTCGATGGCCTCCAGAAATCGCTTGCTGATCTTGGTGGCATCAGCGATTTCCTTGAGCGAGATGCCGCGGATCTCCCGCTCGCGCCGGAGCTCCTCGCCGAACGACGCGAGCTCCGAGTACGGCTGCTGCGTCTGCTCAGGCATCGAGGGCCAAATTGTAATCCGCAGGCCGGAGGCGCTCAATGCAGCGCCGGAGATACACCGAGGTCGCCGGGTGCTCGTGGATCATGCGCAGATCGCGGGCGGTCAGGGAGCGCAGAAGCGAGGCGGCGGTGGCGCGAGGCGTCTTGGGGTTCATGACCAGCGCCTTGCGGATTGGATAGCGGTACGACCACTTCCGATCGGCGGCCAGGATCCGCAGTTGTTCGGTGGTCGCCCGGTCGCTCCCAGCGACCAGCACGAGATCCTCCTCGCGCAACCTCTGGTTGACGAGCAACGCTTCAAAGACCCTGGGGTCCTGATCGAAGAGAAACGCCTTGATCAATGCCTGAGTGCATCGCTTGGCGGAGGTAATGCGCTCGCCGAGGGTGAGCTCGCCGACGCGGTTGACGAGGATCGTGTCCATCGCGCGGCGGACCGGTGCGTGAATCTTGACATCGATGGAAAGCCGGACCAGGTCCGCCCAGTAGAGATAGTGAATGAGCTTGACGGCATGGGCCTGCGGCGTCTGCTTATTGGCCACCAGACTCAGCCGCACCGAGTAAAAGCCCGTTAGGCGCTGCGTCTGGGCAATCTTCTGGCAGATCGCAGGCGTCACGTAGGGGTTGTCGAGGACGGCCAGCGCCTCATCCTCGAGAAGATTGCGCACGTTTTCGTTGACGAAGGTGAGGAGCTCGTCGCGAGTAAAGGACTTGATGGGCGTGGTCTTTTTCATTCGGCGCAGAAAAACTTATTATTCTCTTCCATAACGCCTTTATAATGACCCAACTTCCGCTTGGAAAATGAAAGAAGATAGTTCGTTTCTCGAAGCGCTCCTGAATCGTCTGGCGGCAGCGCGCGTACTGATCCTCTTTATCTTCCACGCCATCGTCTTCGCAGCGGCCTACGCGTTCTCGTACCTCGTTCGGTTCGAATTCGCGGTCCCTCCTGAACACATCACAACCTTTCGATCAAGCTTGCTGGTCGTGGTCGGCGTACAGCTTCTGATCGGAATCCTGTTTGGCTTTTATCGCGGATGGTGGCGATACGTCGGAATCGCAGACGTTATGCGGCTGATGTTCGGTATCACAACTGCCACCGTCCTCCTTTTTGCGCTGTGGTACGTGGGGCCGACGCTCTCCATTCACGAGCGGTTTATCCGTTCGCCGCGCGGTGTGCTGTTGATCGACTGGGCTTTCTCGCTGCTGGCTCTTTTCGGCGCGCGCGTTGTCATTCGCCTCGGTCGCGATCGATTCCGAGCACAGGAGATCCCCGATGGAAAGAAACGCGTTCTGATCGTTGGCGCAGGCGACGCAGGCGAAACGCTGGCGCGCGAGTTGGAGCATCGCCCACAACTCGGGATGAAGGTCGTCGGATTCGTCGACGATCAGCGCGCGAAGTGGGGGGCCCAGATTCGAGGAATTAAGGTGACGGGACCGATCGCGAACATCGACGCGATCGCCGATTCACTCGGAGCGGACGAAGCGCTGATCGCGATCCCGAGCGCCAGCGGAAAGCGCATGCGCGAGATCGTGCGTCAATTGTCAGAAGCCGATCTGCAATTCAAGACCATACCGGGCATCGATCATCTCGTCACCGGAAGAGTCCACGTCTCGCAGCTTCGACCGGTGAACGTCGAAGACCTCATGCGTCGCCAGAAGATCGAGCTACCCGGTGATCCGGTGCGTCAGCTCTTTAAGGGAAAGCGCGTTCTCGTCACGGGCGCGGGCGGCACGATCGGCTCGGAGCTCTGCTCGCAGATTCTTCAGTTCGAGCCGGAAAACTTGACGCTCCTGGAGCGATCGGAATACGCGCTCTACGAAGTTCAGAAAAGGCTGTGCCGGGAGATGGCCCGGGCGATGTCGAAGATTGCATCTGACCTAGTAGATATTTGTGACGCCGATATCGTCGAGGCGATGATTGCCCAGCGGAAGCCCGAGATCGTCGTCCACGCCGCGGCGCACAAGCATGTCCCTCTCGGCGAGGAGAACCCGGCGGAGTACCTCCGGAACAATACTCTGGCTACGCGCTCGATCGGCGAGATCTGTGCTCGCTACGGAGTGGAGCGCTTCGTTTTCATCTCGACCGACAAAGCAATCAATCCATCGAGCATCATGGGGGCGACGAAACGCGCGGCCGAGATCCTCTTGCTCGACCTCGCGCGCGAATGTCCAATGAAGGTGACCATCGTCCGCTTTGGAAACGTCATCGGATCGTCGGGAAGCGTCATCCCTCTTTTCATGGAACAGATTGCGCTCGGCGGACCTGTTACGGTGACGCATCCCGACGTCACCCGCTATTTCATTCGAACCTCGGAAGCGATCTCTCTCATCCTGCAGGCGGCGACTCTTGGTAACGACGGTCAGATTTTCATGCTGGACATGGGAGAGCAGATCAAAATCGTCGATTTGGCGCGCGATCTCATCCGGCTGTCCAACCATAGCGAGGACGATATCCCGATCACTTTCACCGAATTGCGGCCGGGCGAGAAACTCTTCGAAGAAATCCACCTGGAAGGCGAATCTGTTCGCCCGACGATCCATCCTCATATCGTCGTCACTATGAATTCAACCCAGCCGCAGCACGGCCCGATCGCGGCAATGTTGCAGCGCCTCGCATTCGGTACGAGCGGCGTCGACCATCGGGCGCTGCTGCAGCAACTTGTTCCCGAGTATGCTCCGATGATGCTCACCAGCCCCGAGCACGTGAATCAAGTCGGAAATGTCATCCCGCTGGCTCCCGTCACGGCAAGATGAAAACTCGCTGGTCAGCCGGTGCGTAGACCAATTCTATTCCGCACATTTCGTCGTTTGCCCGATAGCCTCCAAAGACCTCGCGCGGAGGAAAAGAGGGATTGGCTGGATTCCAGACCGAATTGTCATAGTGTCCGGTGACTTCGATCCTCGTTCCGGCTGGGATTAACAGTGGCGACGAGTAACGATAAGTTCCCTGCCAGTGGATGTCCCAATCATTCACTGTCAACAGGCAATCACGCGCGCCGTCGGGCTGCACCGCCACACCTGAGATGGAACGGCCGAGGTAGTGCATGTGTGCCCGAACGGCATAGACTTCCATCGCTTCTTCGACGGGCTTGGTGGTCTGAACCACGATGTCACTCGCTCCCGCCGGCAAATCAATCTGATCGACGTAAAACGAAGCGGTTTTCGCAATCTTCTCGATCGGCTTGTGAGCCAGATAGAGACCGACTGCGGTCTTGTCAGTGACGATTTTTCCGTCGTGCGGGTGATAGTGCACAGCGAGTACGAGCGCAGCACCGCTCGGGATCTTGGTGGCAACATCGTCGGGCAGCATGAAGGGTTCTGAATCCGGAAGCCAGGCACCGAGCAGCCCGAACGGGATCTCAAGGCCACCCGCAAAAATGTCGAACCCGGGCAACGGATCTGCGTCGTCGAGCTGCTGTGCTCGACCAGTCGTATCAATCAGCAGTTCGGCGTGGTGCACGTAATCGCGTGCCTCCGGCCGGATATCGACCGCCTTCACGTACAGGTCGGTCGAGAAGCGACCCGGCAGAACGAAACAGCGAAAGGTGTCGGCATCCTTGGGCGGTGTGAACGCCTCTGTGGGCGTCAGGACGAGATCTGGAACGCCGATCTTCCAATCATCGCGAATCACGACCGGCGGTGGAAGTTCGCGTGGATCACCTTCAGGCGCGCCGGCATCGACCCAGGCTCCGATCGTTCTGATCTCAGAATCCGATAGTTGCCGCGCATCGAGGAAGTCGCCGCATCCTTTGGCGGGTTTCCATGGCGGCATCTTTCGGGTGGCCGTCATCAGCTTGATTGGAAGTGCATGCGCAAACGCGTCGCGATACGAGACGAGTGAGAAGGGCGCAACTCCGCCCGGTGAGTGACAACTCTCGCACTTCCCCTGAAAGATGCGATCGATTTCGCGGCTAAATGTAGGCGGCGCCGGCACCGGCGTGACCGCGCGTGTGCGGGCCGCGGCCGCCCACGCCACAACGATCCCAGTCACCACCGCGATGACTTCCCGCTTCAAGATTGCCGCAAGTCTACACTTTGAGCGTGGCGCTCGCCGAATTCACTGCTGCGTCAGGCTGCGAAGTGGCGCGCGACAGGGGCCTATGGGGCGTCCCTGGCTGCATGCATCCGCTTCCAGATCTCCAAGGAGCACAAGCGAGACATCATCGAAGGCCACTGTGCCGGAAGCATCGACATTGAGTAGCCAGAGGAAAACATTCTGCGATTTTGGAGGCGCGACAATGACGTCGAAGTACTGTGACCAATCGGCGTTTGCAATTTGCGCAAGCGCATAGCTACTCGCCCCGCTTGGCATCCACTGTCTGCCAACATAGCCATTACCGTTGACAGCGCGCATCGCACCGCTTTGCAAGTAGACGCGACCACCGCTAATGGTGATCGGACGGGATACAAAACTCGATCGTCGGCATTGTTCTGAGTTTTTCAGCTGCGCAACCAGTCCGCGAGCGCCACCGGAATCGACGATCTCACGTTGCGCGCAATCGGGCGCGTACAAGTCTCCCGGAAACTCCGATAACGAATGATTGCTCAGGTCTTCATCAGCCATCAGATTCGTGCCCGCGCGAACGCTCTGCATCCAGAGGCCGCCGCCTGCGACCTTCAAATCGCCGCTGCGGTCGACTTTCGCACCGGCGGGAGCCCTCCAGAAGAGCTTCACGTCGTTAGAGCCTTTGGCAGCCGTAACACCAGCGAGGGTCCACGCGCCGATTCTTTGCTCCATCCAATGCTCGGGCCACCGACGCTCGGGCAAAGGAGCAAGCGGATAGTCTCCCGCTCGGTGATTAATTCGGCCGAGATCGTACAGCTCGAGGTCGCTGAATTGTGCCTCGCCAGCCTTGCCAAGATTCAGAAGCCAAATCGACATGGTTGTTGCTTCTACGGGTGAAGCGGCAACCGACGCAAAGTGCCTCCATGCTTGAGGGCTGACGCCTGCTGCCACATACGAGGGGCCGGCACCGCCGGCAAATTGACGTCCAAGGTATGCCTTCGCCGCAGGACTCAGAATCATTGCGCCTTGCAGATACAAATGATCCCCTTCTGCGGGTAGCGCAACGGAAATGAGACTGCTGCGCGGATTCGACGGCGATGTCGCGATCGATGCGAAGTGAATTTGACGATGCTTACGCTCGATGGTGTCAAAGCGACGACTATCCGTCGGAGCGCCATAGATGTCCGACCGGAAAGTGGAGGGTCCGTCGCCCCGATCGAGGACATCGCCGATCAGATTCCGCGCGCGAATGACCTGTACCCAGCGACGTGTGCTGCCGAGCTGTCGAAATGTCTCGGAGGGGCGCGGAACCGCGGCGTGTTCGGGAACGCTCCAGTGAAGAGCGACCGTTCCAGGACCGACGCGATCATAGCCCAGTAAGAGCCAATCGTTGACGACTGCCTCAAGAGGACATTGCGGCTCGGGCAACGCCAGCTCGGCAGTTGACCAATTCGGTTCTATCGGCGGCATCGAACTCGGTCCTTCCTCCTGAGGTCTCGCGCGGCCGAGATCGGCAAAAATGATGTCGGTGAATCGCGCAGGTCCCTGCGCGTCGACATTGAGAAGCCAGAGCTGCACGGCGTTTGCGTCGGCCGGCGGCAAGTAAAGCTCATTAACGGTAGTGGGATACAGCGGTGCTGCATCGTGGACCAGGAAAGTCGAAATCCCGGAGGGCATGGCTTGCCGGCCGTAGGCGATGCGCGCTAGATCTCCCCAAACCCGTGCAGCCTGTAGATAGACATGATTGGGGCGAACTGGCAGGGCATTCGAAACGAAACTGCTTCGGCTAACGCGGGCGTCATTCGCAAGCTCTGCAAACGGAGCCCTCTCACTGTCGACGATGCGCCGAACTGTCCTGGGCGAACCATAGATATCTTGTGCAAAGAAACTCAAGTCGTCGTGCACAAAGTTGCCGTTCGTTACGGCGTTCCTCACGCCATGGAGTGTCTGTAACCAGCAATGATCGCCACAGGGACGAAGATCCGGATCCGCCTTCGGATTTACACCGGGCGGCGCAATCCAATGCAGAACAATATCGGCGGGTCCCCGACCCGCGGACATTGCCTCCTCCGCGTCATAGCCCGTCAGCTGCCATGCGCCAACGAACTGCCGCAATGGATTGTGTGCAGGCTTTCTCGATGTGCCATAAGGGATAATTGGGGGGGCAGCGTCGCCGACATTGAGACGCCCCAGATCGAGAAACATGACGTTGTCGAAATCAGCTTCACCGATTCCGGCTCCATTCAACAACCACAGTTGCGTCGCATTAGATCCCGGGGCGGGACGCGTGATTGCAGCGAAGCGCGACCACGTCGATGGACTGCCGTCGGGCAAGACGTACGCGGGCTTGCCGGAGGGCAACCATTGCCGTCCTATGACGACTCGGCAGGTGGTGCACCGCAAATCCGCCGACTGCAGATAAAAGTGGTCCTCCTCAACGCCGATGGGCTCTGAGACAAGACTCGTCCGTTCAGCAGATTGTCGATGATCCAACGCGACGAAATGGGCGTCGAGCGCATCAGGACTACGCGCGAGGAACCTGCCCTGCGGCGTAGCGTGATAAATGTCGATGGGAAACGCGCGCGGTGTGCGCTCATTTTCGAATCCACCATCGACCACGATGTTGCGTACTCCCGGTATCGTTTCGATCCAGTGGTTTCCGCCTGCGTTCACCAGGAGTGGTCCGGCTCTGACTTCGCGTTCGACTGGCGCGAGCCAGTGAAGCCGGACATCGGTCGCACCGCCTTTGATCAGAGCTTCAGTGTCGGCGTCGAAGCCGATGAGATTCCATCCTTGCACTCGCTGATTCGTGACGTATGCCGGTCGGACCCTGTTTGCGCTCAATGTCCTGAATGGATTTGGATCCCAAAGCGTCAGTTTTTGATACAACGCTCGTCGATGCCAATCCTCGGGAAGCACTGCGCGGAAGAGCAGCGGAAAGATTTCCGGTGTCTGGATCCGCTCGACACTTACGAGCGCCCTTAAGTGTTGCGCCGAAATCTCGATGCCACGAAAATGCGAGAAAGTCGTGACCTCATGTAGCGGCACGACGACTCGAACGAGCCCTGGATTTGCAGATCGGTCCCTCGACAGAGGTACATCAACCCGAAGAGTTGGGTCGTAGCCTACGTCTTCGTTCGTGTGAATCGTGCCTTCATAACGGAAGGTCACTGAAGCATACGAATCAGAAATCGCGCGGGGGTCAAACGTGAGAATCAGAAGCTCGGAATGGAACAACGCATTGCTCGAGGCATCAATTAGGGCGTAGGAAATGTAGTTGAGTTTCGGCCTCTCCAAGGGCCGGTAGTGGACGTAATTTCTGGCAGGCCATGGAGTGCTGGGGACGATGAGAATACGGCCGCTCGAGATCGGAATTTGCTGAATTGAAAGTTTCGCCCGCGGCACCGAAAGATAGCGGTCGATCGTCGTTACCATTCGTCGCTGCTGAATCCATCGCGTGACGACCAGCGGGAATCCAATTCCCATCATGACGATGGTCGCGAATACCCCCGCCTCCAGCAAGAACGTCCTCGCCGGCGGCATGGCCCGTTTTCGAGCCGCCATTAATGTCATTTCCTGCAACGTGAAACCGACACACCACCACCCGATGAACTCGAGATGAAAAAAATGGCGCGGCTGGAACTGCAGGGCCGGATAACCGCAGAAATAGAGCAGGCTGACCGCCACGAATACCGCCACCCTCGGCCGCGATCGAAGGAGAAATACCGCGAGGATCGCGAACCAAATGCCCGTTCCGGCGAACAGCGTCAAAAACCGCTCGCGGATCTGGTAGAACCAACGGACGGCGGGGGTACCCATCCGGACGTCCTCTGGCTGTCCAAACTGCCAGAAGAATCCCTCACGCACGTACGTCGACGGGAAGAAGGGAAGGTCGAGAACCTTTAAGGAGGCAGCGTAGGCGCGCATCAAGATGTCAGCGGGGAACGTCCGCATGACCTGAAAAAAGTACCGGAGATTCGCCTTCTCGGCCCCGGCCGTGCCCATCAGTACCAGCGCTGAATTCCCGTAAGACCGATGCGAGAATTGTTGGACCTCGATGGCAAGGTAAGCATCGTGGTACAGATGGCCGCGACTGTAGAGTGCGTTTCCGACATCGAGAACGCCGTCGAACGGCTCCATGAACCCGTGATTCACGACGAACCAGCCGCCGCTCAACCCCTGCGGACTGGCAAGGATCGGGAATCCGGCCATTACGAATGCGGCGACAAATGCCACAAGACCCTTCGCGCGAACACCGATCTCGCGTCGAAGACCGACCGGAAGGAATATCAGAAGCACGCATAAGAACGGGATCCCCATGATCATGAGGTCATGACGAAATCCGAGTCCGATGCCGAGGATGGCGCCATACAAAGCGCATAGGGTGATGACGCGGCGTGGTCGCCATGGCAGAGCAACCAACAGAACCAGGATCAAAATCAGAATAAGGATGAACGGCGCCTTCCCGTAATCCCGCAGTCGCGGTAAATGCAGCAGGTGCGTGGGCGACGTCATGAAAAGAACTCCGCCGGCGAGCGCGAGCGGCAGGCGCAGCGATACACGGAGAATTACGAACGTGCAGACGACAACGATCGCAAAGAACAGCCCATGAAGTGGACCGAGGACTGACCACGACACGCCTCGCACTCGCCAGATCAAGGCAGTTGCCAAAAGGAGATAGCGCTCAGACAGTTGCACGTTGTTGAGAGGCTGAGGCTTCCACAGCAAGGCGATCTCACTGCATGAATATCGATCCTGCTCTACTCGCAGAAACCTATCGAGTGACGGATAGACGCGAGGAGGATCTTGATAACCGTGACCGCAGGCAAAGGCAACAGCAGGTCCGAAAGACGCCTGATCAAATTCAGCTCTGCCTCCCCAGTGCGTTACGAAATAGTCGCCGATCGAAAAAGCGACCAGAAACAGTACGCCGGCGCAGGCAATATCCATCCGCCATCGTCCTGGAATGACGCGGCCGATCAGCATCGCCAGGCCCGCACCGCGTCGATCACCTGCATCTGCTCGTCATGCCCCAAGCCCGTGAAGAATGGTAGGCGTACTAATCGGTCGCTGATGTCGTTACTTACGGGGCAATCGCCCGCCTCGGCCCCGAAGCGCTTTCCCATCTCCGACCGATGCAGCGGAAGGTAATGAAAAACGGCGTGAATCCCATGCGCTCGCAGATGGGCGATCAGGCGGCCGCGCAGCTCGAGCGTCGGCAGCAGGAGGTAAAACATGTGGTACGCCTGTCCGCAGTGTTCGGGGACGAATGGAAGTCGTGCATCATTTTCACGCGCCCAATCCTCCAGAGCGCTGAAGTAGATTTGCCAGAGCTCGCACCGCCGCCGCTGGATTCGATCTTTCGATTCGAGCTGCGCCGTGAGATGCGCAGCCGTCAGCTCCGAGGGCAGGAAGCTCGATCCGATATCGAGCCAGGTGTACTTGTCCACCTGACCGCGGAAGAATTGTGAGCGATTCGTTCCTTTCTCTCGGATCACCTCGGCACGCGCGATGAATTTCGCGTCATTGATCAGAAGGGCCCCTCCCTCGCCGGCGCTGAAATTCTTCGTTTCGTGGAAACTCAAGGTTGAAAAGCGACCGAACGTGCCGAGAAACCTGTTCTTGTACGTACCGAACAGCCCGTGCGCGTTGTCCTCGACAACTTCGACCCCGCGGCGCTCGGAGAGCGACATGATGGATTCCATCTCGCAGCCGACGCCCGCGTAGTGGACCACCACCACGGCGCGTGTCCGATCCGTCAGATGAGGCGCGAGCTGCTTCTCATCGATGTTCAGGGTGTCTGGTCTTATGTCGGCGAAAACGATCTTCGCCCCACGCAGCGCGAAAGCATTCCCGACCGACACAAACGTGAACGAAGGGATGATCACCTCGTCCCCGACGGCTATGTTCAGCAGCAAGGCTGACATTTCCATGGCATCGGTGCATGAGGTCGTGAGAAGCGCGCGCCGAACCGACAGCTCACGTTCGAGGATTTCATGGCATCGTTGCGTGAAAGGACCGTCACCGGCAATGTGACCGGACGCGATAGCCTCGCGAAGGTATTCGATTTCCCTTCCCGTCACGAAGGATCGGTTGAATGGAATCAAAGGGAAACCCCAAGCGGCTTTCTGGCCACCAACAGCAACGATCCGCCGACACCAAAAGAGATGCCATGCCCGATAAGCCAGCGCTCGACGGACATCACACGTTCGAACGTGCGATCGATGATCGGCGGAAGCTGAAATTCAACCCACGGATCTCGCGCCTTCCTGACCAGCCGCGATTGAAGGCGCGACGTCACGAGAACCGGCATTAGAAGACTGACGAACGATGTCAGGCGCAAAATTTTAAAACCCGCAAGCGTGACTTTTTCAACCAATTCGCGTCTGCTGTATCTCCTCTTGTGATGCGCAAATTCGTCGGCTCGGCTCCACAGCCAGGGATGTTGCGGGACTGTTAAAATCAGACCCCCTCCTCGCCGAACGGAACGGAATATCTCGCCCAAGACCGCGACGTCCTCCTGCACGTGCTCCAGGACGTCGAAAGCGCCGATCACATCGAACTCCTCAATAAACGGCAAATTACGGCCGTCTCCCTGGATCAAGGAAGCCGAAGGGATGCGCGCCTTCGCCCAGGGCAGACCGGCGGCCAGCATCTCGGTTCCCCATATCGCAGCTTTGGGAAATGCTTCGCGAACGGTCGCTAAGATAAAACCTGTACCGCACCCTAATTCCAGGAAGCTTCGCAGCTCTGCGAAGTATCGCTTGAGCATCATTCGTATCAGGGCGTTTCTTGCGCGAAACCAAAAACTGCCCGCTTCGAGATCGGCGAGACTTCCAAAGGCTTGCGAATCGAAGGCGTCGCTCTCGAAGGCAACCTCAGGCGCGAACAGCAAGACATTCTCGTGGATCAACGGCGAGTTGCCGCACTGCTCGCAACGCCAGTCGTCGTCGACGGCCGTACCCCCACATCGGACGCATCGCCTCATTGGTCTGATTGCGAGAAACCCGTCACAGCCACTTGTGGAACGAATAGTAAGAATCGCGCAGTTGCCATCCCAGCTTCTGGTATCCGCGCTGGACCCCAAGATTTTTCAGATTCGTGGGACCCTCAATCAACGACGTGCCGGCATGATACATACGCATTCCCTCCAGTGTCAGTGCCTGAAAGAGTCCCTTGCCTTGAAACTGAGGGACAACCGCGCCGATGCTGTAATGGGCGGCCCGGATGCCAGCGGAAAGCTCGACTGCCGAAGGATTTTTCCAGACCGAAAAGCCGGCAATTTCACCGCCGCGCTCAGCCAGGAACACTGCGTCCGCGTAGCCGCGGCATGAGGAGCGGATCCATTCCTCGTAAATCGCGGTCGCTTCGTCGGGATCGATGCGCGGGTCGGAATGAAATCGGCCGAAGTGATGAGAAAACGCAAGGCGTGCTGCCACCGCGAGAGCTGTTTCGTCGCGTGCATCGGCTCTTCGGATGACCAGCGCCTCGCCGCATTGTCGTCCGGCGGGAAGAGCCTGCTTGCAGTCGAAGACATAGTTGAGCCCTGTTTCCATCAAACGGAATCCGTTGTTCTCGAGCGCCGGTATCGCCGTCATGTCATCGGTGTAAACCTTACAGATCAGCAGATCTACAGCTCGTTTGTTTGCCCATTCCCCTGCTGTTCGCACAAGGGCCTCCGCCTGAGGTCCGCGCGCAGTGTTCTCGTCATCTACGTATAAGTGTTTGACGGCATACACTGACCGGCGAAGCACGCGGCTCTCCCACGGAAGTGTCGAAACTGTGATGAGGCCCACGATGCGATCAGAAACGCGCTTGACGAAAGCGATTCCTGAGTTTTCGCTCAAAGTTTCCGCGATGCAGTTCAGCGTGTACCCAGTCAGATTGGTTTCAGAAGAGCGCAGAAATCGGTTCGGCTGAAACGGGGTCGCGGCGATCAGAGCGTGCACCTCGCCGACACACTCGCGCGTCAGGGTGCTGTCCGCCGTTTTGGGAAGAGTTTCGAATGTCATCGCATTTTGCTCTCGTTCTCTGACGAATCGAGTACGTACGGCGGACGGTTCATCATCCGGAAATGCACACGGGCCAGATATTCGCCGATGATTCCGAGCGCAAAGAGTTGCGCCCCTGAGAAGATGGCGATGATGGAAGCAAGGAATGGGAAGCCGGGCACGCTCCGGCCAACGACCAGATATCGCGCCACAACGAAGGTGAATACGCCAATCCCAAACAATGTAAAAACGAATCCGACGATGCTGGCGAATCGGAGAGGCCACGAACTGAAGCCGGTGATCATGCTGATGGCATGCGACATCAGCTTCACGAAACTGTACTGAGAACGCCCAAGAGGTCTGGCCACATGTTCGACGCGAAGGGCCGCAAATCGCGCTGCGCCCCAGGAGAGGAGAACATCGATGGAAACGAACGGCGCGGCGTAGTCCTCGAAGGCACTTCGCAGTTGCGTCCGGAAGGCGCGAAATTGCGAAACGATGGCCGCTCGCTCCCTTCCCATAGCCCCTCGAAGCGCGAACCGAACGAGCTTCGATGCCAGGCGTCGCGACAACGTCTGGCGCGTGCGTGAAGGAACGCCGTAGACCACGTCGTAGCCTTCATCTAGTTTCGCCAGCAGCTTTGGGATCTCCTCAGGTGGATTCTGCAGGTCGTCGTCCAACGTGACGATCATCGGGAATCGCGCCGCGCGTATGCCAGCGAGCAGGGCGTTGTGCTGTCCAAAATTACGCATCAGAAATATGCCGTGCACGAACGCTTGATCACGAGCGAGGCGGCGAATTGCGGCTCTGCTGCCGTCCACGCTGCCGTCGTCCACGAGAATGATCTCGTACTCGCCTCGCGCAGAAAGCACCCTGCCCAAGCGCCCGATCAACTCGAGGAGGGACTGTTCGCTGTTGTAAACCGGTACGACAACCGAAACGGCCGGGATACTCATCGATTGAGACGACGCTCGCATTCGAGAATAACATCGACGTGTCCGTGAGCCGGATACGTTTTTCGCGCAGCGGTTTACACTTCAGCGGCATGAGTCGGAAACGCCCAGCAACGACGTCATCGAAAACAAATAACAGGCCTCCGATCTGGGTCCGCTACAACCGGGCGGTCACTGCCGTGACCCTCATCGCAAGTCCGCTGTTCTACTGGAGTGGACCGGATTCGTTTCGCTTTCCGAAAGAGATTCTTTTTCGGGCAGCCGTGATTTTGCTCGCGATGGGGGCAGTTCTCGGCTTTGCGACATTCGTCGAAAGAGTGAGGCGCACTTGGCGAAAGCGGACCGGGCGAATCGCAATGATGGTGGCCGGCGCCGTCGTGTGCTGGACGGCAATTGCGTGCCTGGGCAGCTCGAACTCCCGCCTCAGTCTGGCAGCGCTTTCATGGGTGACCGCACTGGCTTTCTTTTTTTTGAATGCGTTGACGATCGCTGAGACATATTCCATCGCAGCGGTGTGGCTCATCCTCATTCCCGCCGCGATCAACGCACTAGTCGTGATTCTTCAGCGCGTCGGCGTTTGGAACCCTTTTGTGTTTCCGGCGGACGTCGCGCAACATGCGAGAGTCGTCGGACTGCTCGGTAATCCAGATTACGTCGGCATCTACCTCGTCACTTCAATCCTGGCGGCTGCCGCTCTCGCGCTTGTCGCGACGCGTGCGTGGATGCGAGTGGTTGCAGTCAGCACCGGAATCTTGCTGGTGCTCGGTCTGTTCGCCACGCAGGCATTCACGGCGATCATCGGATGCGCCGCGGGTCTATTCTGCCTCGGCGTCCTTGCCGCTCGGCGACGTCGCATTTTCATCGTCAGCGGCGCTATCGCCGCCGTCGCGCTGCTGCTCGCGTACGCACCGATTCGAACTCGCATCCAGGACCATCTCGCCTTCGCACGTTACAGACAATACGACCTGCTTTTCGCGGGACGACTCGGAGCATTTCTCGCGGCTTGGGAGATGTTTCAGCACCATCCCATTTCAGGAGTCGGCCCTGGCTGCTACCCCTACGAGTTCCTGCCCTATCGCATGGACGTGCAGCAAAAGTACTCCGCGATGTTGCGGCAGGAACCGACCGAACTGAACTTCGGCGAAACCCACAATGACCATCTGCAGGTCCTCGCGGAAGGTGGCGCGCCGGGGTACGCTATTTTTCTTGCCGCCTTGTTGTTCGCGGGGTCGCTTTCGTTCTCGGGAATCGAGGAACCTTTACGAACAGCCGTCGACGAGCGGGCGACCTTTGCAAAGCTGATTGCATTTCCGACGACCGTGTCATTGCTCGTGCTGACACTCGGCCAGTTTCCGCTGCATCTCGTCGCTCCGTTACTCAATGTTCTTTTTCTGATTGCGATGTGCAGCGTCTGGAGCGCTATCGACTCGTGAAAGACCTTCGCCTCGCGCTTTCCATCGTCGTGGTTGTCGCGGCCGGTCTACTGCTCATGTACCGCTATTGCTGGCTTCCGTTGCAATGCAGTAGCAAACAGCTCGACATCGAGCGGCTGACGCTACAGGCGTTCGATCAGAAAGATTCCCCGCGCAGCAAGACGATGGCTCGCCGCAACCTGGTCGCCCTGGAGCGTTGTCTCGAGGTCTGCCCGACCGATACAAATGTTTTGATGCTCATCGCGGCGAACGATCAGCTTCTCGGTCTCTACAGCGACGCACGCGACATGTACGCCGCTGCATTGCGCGTTGACCGGCGGCCGGAAATCTATCTGCAGCTCGGGCTCGTCGAATTGCGGCTGCACGAGCTTGCCGCCGCGCGCGAGCACGTTCGAACGGCGGTGGCGTTCAACCCTGCTTACCTCGATTCGATTGAAGACGGACTGCTCCGGCAGGACGCCGAAGCGCTTCTTCAAAAAGAGCACGTCGCACGCGGAAACCTTGTCGACAACGGTGATTTCTCGAAAGCGAAGCCCATCGGCGCCACACGCGAATTTCTGGGATCGGGGAAGGGCACGGAATCAGCCGCCGAGGGATGGTTCATTTTCAACAATGGCCCAGGGCACACAACCACGACCATGACGCGGGTCACGCGGAGCGGTTCGATGCGCGGCGTTTTGGCAATTACGACGGACTGCGCGTACTGCGGAATCCTCCAGAGCTGGGGCCTTTCGAAGCATGGCCCGGACCGCGTCGAGACGGCAACCTGGGTGTTCGTTCGCAAAGGACGCGTGATGATTTCATCCGGCGATCTCGGAATGGGACAGATGGACGCAGTCTCCTCGCAGACGGGCCAATGGGAGCTCCTCAGAGCGCCAAACCGCAGCTGTCCAGCCAATCACACGCGCATTTCGTCGTATGACGGACCCGCCGAGTTCTATCTGGACGGCGTCAGCGTGGTCGCCGTTGCCGGCCGTCCATGTGAAAGTACGCCGTAATCATCGGTTCAGGTGCTGGAGGATGGATTCGAGAACAGCCGGCGGCACCTCGCGGTGCGGCTTCCAATTTTCCGGCTTCCTTGCCACCAGGCACCATGAGTCACGCCACGATGGAAACGCGAATGTGACCGCGCGATACGCGATGCGGAGACCGCGCGGTACGACGTTCAGCATATGGTGACACGGGTGCAGCTCGACGCAATCGACGTCCAGGTAGCGCGATAGTGCTTCCAGATCGCCGCGGGTGTACTCGCGGACATGTCCCCTCCATGGCCCGGGGTACCAGTAGAAAGTGTCATACCGGGGCAGGTTTGTGCGCCCAAAGAGGACATCCAACCGCTTTCGAATATTCACCGCGCTCGGCACAGTGATGAACAGATACCCGCGCGGGCGCAGCAGCTCGACAAGGTCATTCAGAACCTCGCGCGGCGAGTCATGCAAATGTTCGATCACGTCGTGCAGCATGACCATGTCGAACGACTCGCGCTGAAAGGGCAGCGAACCATCGACCCTGCAGACATTCACGCCGAACGATTTCGCGAACTCGACAATGCCTTCCGAGTAGTCCGCCTCTGCGTGAAGCGGGTTTTGGAAATCATCCGCTGCCGTGCACGTATAGCCGCGAAGCTGCGCCAGCACGGTCTTGTCGCACATTCCGGCACCGTAGTCGAGAATGGCAGCCCCTTTCGGAAGATGTCGCTCGATCGTGCTGATGATGTGACGATAGCTTTCGAGATGACGATTGGTGTACGTGCTGACCCATTGCTCGCGCGAATAGCCGCGAAGCGGAAGCCGCTGCGCGATGAGGCGAACCGCCTCATCGAGGGTCGTATGGTTGCTCATCGGCTGCGCCAGCCGCAGAATACCATCGGCGTTCAGGATGAGTGAGAAGGCGAACCCGCTGCGCGTCGTGCTGTTCGGGTCGGGCAGCCCGATGTCGCTAGCGGCGTTGCACGCGCTCGACGGCACGTGCGCAATCGCAACCATCGTCGTTCCTCCCGCGGCGGGCCTGCTCGGACGATTTCGGCGCCGCGATCGCGCTCTCCTGCGCGCGTCGAAGGCCCATCACCTGCCGCTGTTGCGCTTTGGCGATGCTCGAACTGAGGATCAGCTACGGGAAGTAAACGCGGACCTGTTTTGTGTCGCGACGTTCCCATCGCTAATCCCCAAATCGATCTATTCGATCCCCCGACTCGGCACATTGAACGTCCACCCGTCCCTTCTTCCGCGACACCGCGGGCCTGATCCTCTCTTTTGGACGTATTTCGATGACGACGACTCCGCTGGAGTTACCGTGCACTGGCTGACCGATCGAGTGGATGGCGGACCCATTCTCGCCCAGGAGCGTGTGCCGCTTCCCCGAGCATTTCCAGTCACTGATCTTTATCGGGAGCTGTCCGAGCGTGGCGCGCGTCTTTTGGCGCATAGTGCATTGGAGATGCGTCGGCGGCGCATCGAGGGAACACCCCAGGACGAAGAAGCGGCCACCGCCGACCCTGGCTCTGCCTGCGGTGCGTGGCAGATCGACTTTGTGCGATGGAATACTGAGAGGCTGTGGCACTTTCTTCGCGGCCTGTCCGCCCGCCGGCAAGACCTTCTCCCGGTGGCCCACGGCATGGCCCGATTCTGGACGATGACGGCGCACAGTCGCCGTCCGGGAGCCGTCGAGAAGGTCAAGGGGGGCATTCGAGTTTACGCGCGGGACGGTTATGTCGAGCTCGAGCGGGCGACTGTCAAACAGCGCTTCGCGAATCTCGCCGAAAGCCTTCGGTCGCGGCGTGCCAGGACCGCCGGTTATACTGCGTCGATTCGTCCTTGACACGCGAACTCCTCCGCTACTCGATCGACGGGCTGCGCCTGGCCTCATTTCTCTTCTTCGTGCTCCTGGGGGTCTCGGTGATGCGAACTCCCGCCGGGCCGACCCGAAGAGCACGGATCAACGTTCTTCTCGTCTATTTCTTGGTTCTCAATTTTTTCGTAGGAGTCTTCCAACGCGATGATTGGCCGTTCTCGCCGTATCCGCTCATGCGTGGCGTGTGGAACGGCTCGTGGGAGTACACAAAGACCGTGTTGGTGGGCGTTGATGCGACAGGACGCGAATGGGATCTCGATCCGATGACGTGGTCGCCGGTGTTCCCTCTGGTCCTACAGGAATGGTTCAACGAGATTTTCCCGCAATTGACTGATCAGGGGAAACGGCGCGCCGAGCGCTTTCTCTATTCGAAGGCTGAGGAGGCGCGCAGAGAGAGGGTGGCCGGCAGGCGCATCGGAAATGAGCGGATTCTTGGACCATTCACCGCGTCGGATTGGTGGATTTATCGCCGCACGGCCGCGACCTCACCGCAGCCCTTTGTCGCCATCCGTGTTTATCGGGATTCGTGGCGGCCTTACGAAAGACTCGAGGATTCGAGGAAATTCAAACGGAAGTTGATTGCGCAATATGACAGCCGATAGTCAGGCCATTTCGGCCTGGGACCGGTTCTGGTTTCGGCCGGCCTCGCCGTTGGGACTGATCGGAGTTCGCTTCATTGTTGCGGCCAACGCGCTGTGGATCATTCTTTCGCGTCCCGATTTGCCGACCATCGTCGGTTGGCCTTCGGAGTTCTGGATCCGCGTTGACCGTCTTCTGGCGACGCGTTATTTCCTTTTCGGTGCGCCTGTCTTCGTGGAACGAAGCCTCTACCTTCTCTTACATCTCGCGCTGATCAGCGCGATGATCGGAGTCACGCCGAGGGTCGCCTGCCTGGTGAGCGGAATTCTTCTGTATCACTTCGCGCCGTTCGAAAACATCATCTGGCACGTGATGGGTCCGTATTTCAGTGGGTTGACCTTACCGACCCTTGCCCTGCTCATCCTCGGTTTTGCAGCGACTCCGAAACTCCGCGGCCAATGGTCGCCCGAGTTTCGATGGCCGCTCGCGCTCATCCAGATTCTGTTGTCGTTTAATTACTTCTTCGCAGCGATTTCAAAACTGCACACCGCGGGATTGCAGTGGGTATCCGCCGAGAACATCCGCGGAATGGCAGCGACCAGTTTGACGTGGGAGACACCGCCGCCACTAGCTTCCAGCGTCTTCTCCAGCCCAGCGGCGTGCTGGAGCATCGCGATCATCACCATGGTTGCCGAGGTTGCCTTCATCCTCGTCCCGTTCTCGCGAACCGCGGCCGCGATCCTCGTTCCACTCGTCTTCTTCGCGCACATCGGAATCGTACTGGTGCTGGGGATTGTCTTTCTCGGTCTGCCGTGTTTGCTGATCTACTTGCCGTGGGATAGCATCGACCGACGCATCCAAACTCGACGGAGCCTCAATGTCGCCTGACACCCCGGACCGTTCCGATCTTCTCCTTCCTTTGTTTTTGATTTCAGCGGCATTGATCGCCGTCGTGCCGCTCTTGCATCCGGTCGGCACGTGCACGGATTGGCTGGAAAAATGGGGAGAAGCGTCGATGATCATGAAGTCGTGGGTGCGCATCCACGAGATGGCGATGATCGGTTTTGCGCTGGCGGCCATGATCGGGATTTTCTATCCGTTCGTCACGCCTCGCTCCCCCATCGCGATGCTCGGCGGCGCGTCAATGGGCGGCGGCTTCATCATTGCGTCGCTGTCGATCCTGATCCACGCGACGTCGACCAGCTTTCTCGGACACGCGTTCATGAGCACAAGGGTTCCCGCCGATAAAGCGATGATCCGAACTGTCGCAGAGGCATTCGTCGCGTATGACGTCGGCGCGACGGCGGCCTCCTCGACACTGATATCGGCCGGTTGCGTCCTGCTCGTGCTCTCGATGTATGCACGCCGCATCATGTCGCCGCTCCCGGCCTTATTCTTCTCTGCCCTCGGGCTGGTGTGGGCGTTTCAATATCACCGAGTGTTCAACCTCCTCGGCTTCAGTTTGACGGAGGCGCTCCATTGGGCGTCGATGTCGCTCTGGCTGACGGGCATTGGTCTTTTTCTCTATCTCCGCCAGCGAAAACCCGCTCCACGCGGCGCCACGCAGCTCGAGCTCGCGCCCGAAGCGCATGTAGCGACCACAGCAGACTGACTGTCCTGACGCCTTGTCGCTCGCTCCGCGCGAACGCGCGGCGCGTGAGGGCGACGGCCAGCGTATTTCGAGCTGTGAGTCGCGCGGGCACGCGCCAGTCGCCTTCCTGCTCGACAGCGATCACCCGGCCGATCACCTTCGAAGCGGGTACCGGAAAATCAGGAACGCGATTCGCGTCTCCGATCGTCCAGATCCGGTCTGCAGCCATCTTTTCCAGAACGCGATGCAGAACAACCCGACCCTCGAACGTGAAGAGCACGATGTCGCCGACCTCGAAGATGCCGTCGCACGCGATGCGGACGGCGCCGCCCGGCTCGATGGTGGGCCACATGCTGGCGCCCTCGAATCGCGCTTCGATCGTGCGCCGCTGACGGCGCCACAACTCTGCAACCGTTTCGAGTACCGCCGGATCGAGGGCGATCATGACGCCGCAACAATCGGATTCGTTTCGAACGGAACCCGCGACTGCCGCTGCGGAATCAGGAAGGGACCGAGCGAGCGGCGAACATGAGGATCGCGAAATGCCCAGAAGAGGCCGTCGAGATAAAAATGCAGCAGCACAGTGGCATTCAACCACCAGGCGTGAAATGCCATCAGGTGAAATGCATGCACAAATCGGTCAAGTGTCAGTGGAACGATGGCAAAGACGGCTACCGTCGCGAGTACTGTCGCGGCATTCTGAGACACGGCAGCGAGCGCCCGCTCGCGGAACGACGCGCCCCGCTGCGCATACTTCCGATGGTTAATGAGCCAAACCAACCCGAGATACTGCACGAAGTGGCCGGAGAGCATCGCGGTCGTGGCGAGCGTGAGATCGCGAATGAACAGGTACGGCGCGAAAAGAAGCACGGACGAGACAAGGAATATCCACTCGGACATTGCCGCACCACGCCGACCCATGCGAACGACCAGAAGGCCCAAAAACACACCGGCAACGATCAGCAGAACGAAGCCGCCCATCTGAATGAGTGGTCCCATCAGTCGAGGAATTCCTCGCAGATTCTGCTGTGCGGCATTGATGAGAAACATGGCACTGTTCGCCGCCAGAAGACCGATGGTGGCGGGCAGCTTCTCGATCGGATGGTTTCCGCCTGCGCGATGTCGGTACACGGCCAGGATGCCGCTACTTTGACGGGAGACATGAAAGACGTTCCACACTGCCACCGCCGCTGCGACCACCAGAAACAGATGGAGCGCCATCGCCGCTGTGAGAACCGCCAGAACGATGAGGGGACCGCCATAAAACGCGAACTTGCGCGTGCTGTGGTATCGAACGTTCTCATCGTCGAAATAGAAGACGTAAGTCGAGAGGTAATGTGGCATCCCGAGCACGAAGAAGTTGGCTTCCACGAAGAAGGCCGCCAGCAGCGTCTTCTCGCCGACCGCGTAAGCGAGAGCCGCAATCAGCAGGCCCAGCAGAGGTGCCAGCGAAATGAGCGGCAGGTCGTACGCCGCCGATTCAATCCACTGTGTTCTGCCGCTCACGTCGGCCGCGGAGAGGCGGCGAGCTCCTTGGCGGTGGCGATCTCCGCGTCGTCAAAGCCGGCCTCGCGTCGGACGTCTTCGGCGACCGGGTAAGTGAGGAGGGCATCGCCGGCGATGATCGTCAAGGCTTCGGCAGCTTGCGCAGTCGCGCGCGCGATGTCCAGAACAGATCGGGCGCCGCCGAGCTCTCGCAGACGCGGGATCCAGCGATTCGCATAGCGAACGTGCTGGACTTCGTCAGCCAGTTGCGCATCAAAAAGGTCGAGCAGATCGTGCTGCCCTCCGTTGCGAGCGGTCTCGAGGATCTCGTTCTGAATGGCATCGATGCCGGCCGCTTCGAAACTCCGGTTTTGCACCGTCAGCCGGCCGATGAGAGTGTCGATGTTCATCAGAATCCGGTATTGAAAGTTCATGACCGGGTATTGACCGACTTGGCCCCCGCGGGCCTCAAAGCATCGCCGGAACATTTCGATGTGACGCGACTCGTCCCAACACTGCCGCGCCATTGCCATGCGCAACTCCCAGGGAGCATCCGGGAAATCGGCGAGATTTCGCGCCGAAATCTCCATCCCGTTGATTTCTTCGTTCATCTGCCGGTGAAGGAATTCGCGCGTCGCCTCCGGATGCGCAGCATCGAAATTCTCCATTTCAGCGCGGATTTCTCCAACGCGGAATCGAGCATCTCGCGCCGGCCCGGCGGCGAAAAAGCGCGTGTCGACCGTCATGCCCGCGCCGCCTCCGCCGTCGGAAGGAGAGTCTTGAATCCGGCCTGCCGCAAGATCTCATGAATCTCGTCATCGCTGAACTCGGCGAGCTTCCGATCCTGGACATTCACGATCGGCACTCGTGTCTCGGCGGCGTCGAAGACCTTCCCGACCTCGTTGCGAACGCCCGCCGAAGGCTGCAGCACCGAGTTCACGGTTTCGACGAAGCGGACGGCCATGGCAACTTTGAGCAGCGTTCGGCGATCTTCATCAGCCCAACGCCGAATCCATCGATTGCCGAAGCGGACGTGCTGAATCTCGTCCGCCAGGATTCCTTCCAGGATGTCGGCAGTCGCGTCATCGCCGGCCTTGCGCAACTCGCTGATCAAATTTCCCACCACGTCCATCGCCCCTCCTTCGAATGTCCGGTTCTGGCTGGCGAGACGGCCGATGAGATTGTCAATCGCACAGGTGACACTCCACTCGAAGACGGCAATCGGAAACTCGCCCTTGAAGCCGCCGAGTTCCTGAAGCCTGCGATGCAGAAGAGCGATGTGACGCGCTTCGTCCCAGCATTGCCGCGCGAGCTCCATCCGCAACTCCCATGGCGTGTCGGAAAATGCGGCAAGGCAATCCGCGGCGATGTCGAGACTCGTGATTTCATTGCTCATGTGACGGTGCACCAGCTCGCGCCGCGCGATCTCGGAAGTGCCTTCGTATTCGTGAAGCTCGGCGTCGGTTCGAACCACCTTGAACCCTGCATCGCGCGCTGGATCGCCGCGCAACCGCAGGCCTTGAAATTCGCTGTATCCAATCGTTCGCATGGTCGCCCTCACGCGGTCATTTCCGCCACAGCACGCTCGCGCGCTCGAATGTCATCGACCGGCACGGAGCGGGCGCCGGCAGTCGAACGAAGCGCCTGCGCTTCGCGCTGCATTCGCGTGATGTCGGTGAGGATTCGTTCCATGATGACTGCGGTAGGTTGATCGAGCAGCGTGTCAGTTTCCACGAGGTAGCGGCGGTAGCGATCGGCAAGTGCGGGAAGCAGCCCGTCGTAAAGAGCTGCCAGTCGCGCAGAGGTGTCCTCCTCGCGCGCCAGATCATCGATCAAAGCCACATACGCATCAACGGGTGCGCGCGTGTAGTGCTCGGGCTGGCGCAGCTCGAAGGTGCGCTTGCCAAGCAAATCGGCATGCTGCGCAAAATCCCAGATGTGCCTTCCGAACATCACCTTCACTTCCATCTCCGGCGTGGTCGGCGTCCACATCGCGGTAATTTCCATCAGCCGCACCTCGACGAAACGGAACGTTGCCACACGGTTGGCGCGGTCATTGACTGTCAGCGACATTGCTCAGGCTCTCCTCCATCGATTGGGCAGTGGCGTCGGGCGAACCGGATTCGAGACGATAACATCGCGCGCTGGCCAGCATGCGCACCATCTCGAAGACAACCTGCATGCTATTTGTTTCGGAAGTACTACTGCGGAGCGGCTGCATGGCCGCGAGCTCTTCGCGTCCAGCTGGCAATTCGAGAAGCGACGGCTCCCGCCCGAAGCCGGTCAGAAAGATGATCGCGGACAGCGGCACGGCCTCGGCGCGGGTTTCGGGAAGAAGCGCGCTCACCGGAATGCGCAGCATGTTGTCTGCATCGGCACTCGGCATCAGCGCATCGACACGTTCGTCGATTCGCTGCGAGCGCGGACCAGGTTTGATGCCGACCGGTCGAAGCATGGGAAGCAACTTTCCGTCGGCGCGGCAATAGGCCGCCGTCTCGTCACCGAGAAATGCGTGGCCGCGCGCAGCGAGAGCCAGAGAGAGCGTGGACTTGCCACTGCCTTTCGGGCCAACGAGCAGAACGCCACGCCCCTTGATCGCCACAGATGCAGCATGGAAAAACAGGAGGTCCTGCCGCAAATGAAGGACATGGAGAAAAATGACGTGAGCAACGATCCGCTGCCACCGTGACACTTTGCGGAAGCGGCATCCTGCGCTGTCGAAAAGGAAGAGGGGATCGGGATCGCCGAGCATGCCGATCCGTTGTGTCTTATCGATGGAAGGCAGCGACACCATGGGGACCGTCGGCGAGGCAAATCCGAGGAGAAAGGCGGCCGGGTCGTTGAGGTCGTGACCAGAGATGCTCAGACTCCCGTAGGGTCCATTACCTCCGGCCTCGACTGTCACAGCCAAATGGGCTTTCGATGGTGTCGACTCTTCGAGTCCCCCAAAAACAGAAACGAACTCGTTCAACACTGACTGATCGTCAGCGCTGAAAGCGAGTTCGATTCCTATAACCTGCAACCGCCGGCCGGGTGCTCTGAGGTACGCGTTCGCAGATCCCTGGGCACCAGCCAGCAATGGTTCTCCTCGGGGCCGTTCGGAATCGTGATGCGCCGGCTAGCAGGCACCCCACCACGTCGCCATCGCCTGCGTGATCTGGAAGGTGTTCAGGATGTCACGCTCGGTCATGACCTGTACCTGGGGCTTCACATACGTGGGGCGCTTAGTCTCAGGATTCCGGGCCTGGGTCTTCGTTTCTGCCATAGCCTGTATTCTCCTTCACACAATACTATTTGGAATTGCCAAGGTTAGCGTCGCAGACGACCGTTAGTCAAGAAGCAATCCGAGTTGCTTGAGGTCAGCGATTGCCGCATCAATGTCTGCGGCGACGGAAGAACGATCGGGAGTATCAAATGCGCTGGTCATCAAGGCTGTGAGATCGCCGGCGGTTTTTGCCTCATCCCAATTCCGCCATAAAAAAGCCATCGTTCCGTTCAGGACGTAGAACTTGGATGTTTTCGGATCGAACAACATCAACTCATTCTGCAACGGCGCTTCTTCTACCGCTGGATTCCTGCGCATCTCCTGCGAAGCCCTCCGTATCGTTGTTCGGTGACGGCGGATGATACCAAATCACCGACGCACGACTCCGGCCGATGAAGTCCCGCGGAGAACGGCGGAAACCTGCGCCAGCAACGTGGGAAGTGCAAAGACATCGTGGATTTCATCCAGGCCTTCACGGGTGGCGACTTCGACGATCGGCAGCGGCGGGAGGATGACGTATCCGTCGCGGCGCAGGGTATCGACGTTTCGCTGAACGGCAGGATGTGACCACATTGCCGCATTCGTTACCGGAACGAAAAACACCGGCGCCTTGGTCGCCAGAATCAGGGCGGCAATCAATTCGTCAGCGATTCCTTGCGCGACCTTTCCAATGATGTTGACCGTCGCCGGAAAAACAAGAATCGCGTCCACGTCGCGCCCCAGCTCAATGTGCGGGACATAAATCCCTTCGCCCGTATCCTCCATCTCGACGAAGACGGGATGGCGACTGGCAACCTCCACTGCATAGCGCGAGGCCAGCTTCGACGCTGCGCGCGAGAGGACGACCTGGACGTCGTCGGCGAGATGATGCAGTAGCGAAAGGACGAAACCAGGAAGCGCATACGACTGATATCCCCCCGCTGCGCAAAGAAGGATTCGCTTCGCGCGTATCGTCTGTTCCACCGGAGGCCTCCTTTGGAGAGCGTTAAAACGCCGCATTAAACGATTGTGCCCAGAGCGCCAGTGTAAACAGTCTCCAGATCCTGCGTGGTTCGCCTGTCTTGCCCCGGACGTACTCGTCAGTTTCACGCTGGACGACCGCCCTGTTCAGAAACGGCTGCTTGACGAATGCACGGTCGCTGATGACATCCATGATGCGCTGTTTCAACGGACCGCAGATGAACTCCGCATCGGGAGTGGCAAAACCCATTCGGTCTGCCCGCTCGGTGATCGACCGCGGTAGGCGGCGACGCGCAGCGTCGCGCAAGACCCGCTTGCGATCCCCATGTCCGATCTTGAACTCCGGTGGCATCGAAAAAACCAGCTCGATCAATGCCCGGTCGAAGAAGGGCACGCGTGCCTCTATGGAGTGTGCCATGGCGTTGCGATCCGCATATTGCAGAACGAGTTTCACATTTCCCCACCGCACATCGTAATGAAGCCGACGGTTCAACGCGGAAGGGTCTTCGCTTCGGTCCAGCAGGTCGCCGTCACGCCGCGCAGCGATGTTGTAATCGGAATCCACCAGGGAGGGGGACCTGCGGAAACGTCGCATCACGGGCGCTCCGTAGAAATCAAAACCCTGCGCCAGCGTGCTGACGTGATTGCGCGACGCGATCGCCGACAGCTCACTCAGAAACTTTCTCGGCTGCCTTCCGAGAATGAGCTCCGAGAGGCGGATGCGCTGATGATATGGATATCCGGCCAGAATTTCGTCGGCTCCCTGGCCGTCGAGAATGACAGTCATCCCTCTTTGCCGGCAGAGCTCGAAGATGCGAAATTGAGCGAGAACCGGGAACGCAAGCGGCGGCTCCTCGATTGCGTTCACGACCGCATCCACGTTCTGAGCAACCCATGCCGGATCGAACGACGTTTCATAGTTCAGCAATGTTTCCTGCGCAACCAGGGCGTCGACGTAGCGCAGCTCCGACATGTCTTGGTACGCATCGCGGAAGCCAAACGAAAACGTCGGAAATCTGTGCCCTTCCTCACGTCCGATTTCGGAGAGGAGCACCGTGATCATCGACGAATCGAGGCCACCGGAAAGCAGGCTACCGATCGGAACATCGGCGACATGGTGGGAACGCACGGCCTCGCGAAGCGATACTGAAAATCGCTCGACGCCGTCATCGTATCGATCTCCCTCGTTCGCGCGAACATCCGCCAGTCTCCAATACGGCCGGAACTGCGGCGTCGCCACGCGGTCGAGCGCGATGGAAAACCACGTTGCCGGCGGAACCGACTCGATCCCTTCGAAGAATGACTCCTCGGTGACCGGATATCGGCGGCCCTCGAGATGTAAAGCGACGTTGCGCGCATTTGCCGTCGGCGGTGCATCCAATGCCGCCAGAATCTGCCGCGCTTCTGAGGCAGCCATAAAAGTGGCATTCTTCACGGACCAGTAAAGAGGTTTGATTCCGAAGCGGTCGCGCGAACCGACAACGCGTTGCAAGCGCAAGTCGACGAGCAGAATTGCCCACATTCCTTCGAATCGCGAGAAACAGTCGGTATCCCACTCCTGGTAGGCGGCGAGTATCACCTCGGTATCGCCGGTAGTCTGAAAGTGGAGCCCTTTCGCGCACAGCTCCGACCGGAGCGCGCGGAAGTTGTAGATCTCCCCATTGAACAATAGTGCCACCCTGCCGTCGGACGAGAGCATCGGCTGCATGGCAGCCTCGCTCAGGTCGAGAATCTTGAGCCGCCGGAATGCGAGGCCGGCAACCACGCCGTCGACAGAGTCCTCCGGCCCGGTGAGGATCTGGAAACTGCCCGCTCGGGTCAAGGCGATCAGGCACTCGCCGTCAGGACCCCGATGCCGGATCGGCGCGTGGAGGCGGAACAGCTTGTCCGTAATGCGGCGGCCATCGGGGGCGAGGACGAAACTGATCCCGCACAAACGAGTGCGAATCCTACGCTGTCCCGAGCTGCATTGGCTGGACCCGCTTCGCAAAATGTGGCCGCAAGCGGGCGGCCAATGCGTCCCAGTTGACAAACAGCAAGAGTAGGGGCCAGTCCGGGAATACCAATCCCAGGCACAGCGCAATGCCGATGTGACCTAACCATGCCGCTGGAAGGAGAATGCGGCGTGCAAGTCGCGAGACCAGCACGAGAGGGAAGCCGAGCTCGATCAAGATCGTGCTGATCGAAATGAGCCAGCAAAGAACGGCGCTCGATGCCACCGTCGATGCCAGCGGAGTCAAGAAGACCTGGCGGCTCTGTTGTGCCAGGATCAGCGTGCGCATACTCGACGCCGTCAGCCATGCTGGACCGATGACCACGAGCTTCTCGAAGCCGCAGAAAAAATAGTACAACGCAAACAAGGTTCGGATGGCAGAGACGGGCCACCGATCATCGAAGCTCTCTCGTGACCGCGGTGACGCCGCCGCAATGATGATCAACGCGAGAATCAGTGGAGTAAAACCCTGAAACCACAGCAGACCGATGCTTCCAATGACGGGTTCCATTGCTGCGAGACGGTATAAGAGGATCGCTGCAACCACTCCTGTGATCCTGGTACCGAACCCGAACATCACCATCAGAAGGGCCACAACCAGCACCCAATACAAGAGTGCCTCGGCAAGGGGCGGGATCTGCACAACGAGAAACCGCACCCGCTGCAACGGACCGACGTTTTGCCAGAAAATACTCGGCCATGAAGCAAGCGCGGGGAGATCGGGACGAGAGAGAACAAGCCACAATGTGTTGCCGGCGACAATGGCTCGTGCGGCAAGGAAGTCGACCCGATTGCCCGAGGAAAGAAAATAGGAATCGAGCCACCTCTTCATCTGCTTCGGTACTCCGCCAACAGCGTCATCCGCTTGTACGGGTCGGCAACCGACCAGTGGGCGCGGTAGATTCGAAGTCCGCTGTACGCTTCACCGACTCTGTAGCGGCGATACAGACCCCAGTCTGGAGGGGCGGCAAAAGACCCTAACCATCGGCTGCTGCCAATCGCTTCTCCGCGATTGATTCTTCGCCGGCTGTCCTCCGCCTCCATCAGCAGAAACGCGACAGCATCGGAGCGTTGTGCGGGAGTGAGTTGAGCGAGGTGTCGATCGATCCACGATTGAAGCGCTGTCGGAAAGAGAGGCGACCACGAAAACGGATCGATCGGGTGCTCGACGCCGCGCGCATCGACGCCCCGAATCACGATCTCTGAAAGCTCAGTGCGCGGGCTGCCGACGTACATGAGCATCGGATAGCGTGTGAATGGCCATGCGTCGAGGCGCAACAAACCTGCGGCGAGGTACAAGGTGAAAAAAAAGGCGATGAAGCGCGCGACGCGGCCGCGGCGCTGCATCGCGCTCGGCGTCGACGCGACATATAGCGCGAACGCGATCGTAAAGACGAACACCGAGAATCGCGCCAGGTCAATCATCGTTGCGTTGTATCCTTGCCGGACGTTGGGCTTCCTAGCCTTACCTTCACTGTGGCCTACCCTGCACTGGCTCGCAACAGGTGAAAGCTGGCCGCCCGCCTCGGACGCCGCTGCCACCCGATTCGTCGAGCGCGTTACTCAGGAATCGCTCCTGCCGCTGCTCGGAGGGAACGCCGATTTGCCACCGCTTGTGCGCGCCGCAGTATCAAACCATTCGGCAATGCTGCGAGCGAATCTCGCGCGAACGGAGATGATCGCCCAGGCACTCGCGACTATCTCGAAAATGATGGGGCGCGAGCCTCTGATCGTGCTGAAAGGATGCGATTTCGC
Organism: Thermoanaerobaculia bacterium; assembly: GCA_035636095.1. Lineage (GTDB taxonomy): Bacteria > Acidobacteriota > Thermoanaerobaculia > Gp7-AA8 > Gp7-AA8 > Gp7-AA10. The sequence continues at coordinate 1,422 of DASPZU010000006.1, read as the reverse complement.
GTTTCGGCTCTACGACCGGCCCGAGCTTCGACCCATGGGCGATGTGGATGTGCTGGTGCGAGAGGGAGAGATGGATCGCATCGCCGGCCTGCTGACCGAGCGGGGGCTGCAGCGCGAATATCCCGCCGGCCCGGCGTCGCGTTCTCGATCGCATCACGAGGCGACGTTCCGCGTCCGGGCGGTCACCGTCGAAGTGCATCACCGCTTTGTGCAGAAGCCGCGTTACCGCATTGATTACAACAGGGTGTGGAATCGCGCAGCGCCGCTGACCGCAGCGGGCGCTGAGGTTTTGCGACTGTCGAACGTCGATGCCTTCGTATACCAGACGATCTCGATCGGCTTGAAATACTTCGTCAGTCCATTGATTCGCTTCGTCGACCTCTGGCAAATTCGGCACACTGAGCCGGACCTCATCGCGCGCGCCGCTGTGCTCGCACATGAGTGGCAGGCACGCCATGTCTTTTACGCGGTGCTGCGCTACGCCGGAACGCTCTTCCCCGAATTCCGCGACCACGAAACGGAGAGCACGCTCGCGGCGATGCTGGGACGTCCGCGGCGCGAGCTGCTCGATCGCTTCGTTCTTCCACCGCATCGCGGAGGGCGACCGGGCACTCCGTCGCGCGCACGGCAGCTGTGGCAAAAGTTCTGGCTGATGGACAGCATGAGCCGTCGCGTTGCATTCGTTGCTTCGCACACGGCGGCATCGATTGCCGGACGATTTCGTGGCTAAGTTTTTTCGAACGCTGATCGTTCTCGTCGTGGTCGTGATCGTGGTTCGGATCGCGCTCCCCTTCGCGGGCTCGTGGCTGATCGCAGCCGATCCGCTGCAGCACGCTGACGCCGTCGTCATCCTGGCATCGAATCGGATGGACAGAGCTTACGAGGGGGGAGCGCTCTATCGCGAGAAGTACGTCCCCCTCGTGTTGCTCAGCCATCCAGACGAGACGTCCTTCACAGCAACCGCCAAGGGTCTCGGCGTGACGATTCCAACAGCCTACGATCTGCAGCGCTCGGCACTCCTTCAGATGGGTGTTCCACAGTCATCGCTGCGCGATCTGCCGGGTCAGCCCATCTCGACGGAAGATGAGGCTGCTCTCATCCGTCGTACTGCCGATGCGCTCAACCTGCGAAGTGTCATCGTGGCCACCTCCGCCTATCACACCAGACGCGCCCGCTTTTACGTCCGGCTGGCTGCCCGCGGCCGGTATCACGTGGCCGTGCGACCATCGCGATTCGAGAGAGTGTTTCCGCAGACGTGGTGGAGACACCCCGGCGATCGAACCGACGTGATTCTGGAATGGCTCAAGCTGCCGAAGCTGCTGTGGTCGTCCATCACGGCTTAGTGAATTCGAAGGCCGGTCACTTTTTGGCTATCGCTGTAACGTGATCCAGAAAGACCTCTTCCAAGAGTGGCAACCGCGC
>DASPZU010000005.1:0-24270 GCA_035636095.1 Thermoanaerobaculia bacterium | reverse complement strand
TAGGCCGGATTCGCGATCATCGGTTGCCCGCCGCCCCACCACGGGTTCCACCACGGAAACTCGCCGCGCGCGATCATGTCGCGCACGACCGCCTTCATGGGAAAGTGGTAGACGAACAGATCGCGAAACCAGAAGTTGTTGCCGAGGAACAGGACGTCCGCGAAGAGGAAGATGGTGATGGCAACCAGCAGCAGCGCGGACCAGAGATCAGCGCGCCGTCCGCTCATCCGCCCAGGCCGGTCATCCTGAAAATTATCGGGATCAGCACGAACAGCTGCACCGCGTCAAAGATCCCGTGCGCGATGATCCCCGGAATGAGGTTCTTCGTTCGATAGAACGTGAAGCCGATGATCAGCGAGATGATGCTGACCCCGATCAGGAGCAGCGGCTGCCCGAGTCCGGAGTGCGCCAGCGCGAACAGGAGCGTCGACAGAATCAGCCCAACTCGCTTCTGCAGCCAGCCGCGGAAAAAGGCCTCCTCGATCGTCATGGCCGAGAAGACGATCGTTCCTTTTTTCCAAAGCGGAAGAGCTGCCATCCAGCCGATCATGGGCGAGGGCTGCGGATTCCTCGGAATCATTCCTGCCGCCTGCAGAATCAGCGCGACGGCCAGGGCCAGCGTCAGCGTGACGATCCAGCCGCCCACGCCGACCGCGAAGCCTGTCATGACCGCTTCGCCGAGTCGCCGGCGCGGAATGTTGAGGAACGTGCCGAGGTCGGGGCGTTGCGTCAGCAGCCACCATCCGACCAGAAACATCAGCAGGATCGCGTGGAGCGCGAAGAGTGAATAAAAGGGCGCCCTGGCCAGATCCTTCGGCGTGGGCGGACGCAGCGAGGAGTTGATGATGAGAAATGTGGGCATCAGCAGAAAGACGCCCAGCCACACGTACGCGATCCACTTCGAGGCCTGCGACGCAAACTGATCGACCGACAGCAGCGCGTACCGCTCGTTCATGTAGACGATGCCGATCCACAGAAAGGCGATGAACAGCATCGGCGCGAGGTAAGGGCTCAACGCGAGAAGTCTAGCAGGAGACTTCTCTGTGATCTCTGTGCCTCAGTGGTGAGAAATCTTGTTTGTCGATCAGAATTCGCGTTTCGGCGGCGTCTGCTCAGGGCCGACTCGACCCGCCACCACGTCGGCGCCGAAGTAGTTTTCCGCACGGACGCGCGAGCCGGCCAGTCCGCGCAACATCGCCAGCTGACCGACGTGGGTCAGCGCATCGGCGATCGGACCTTGAAACAGCCGTTCGGCGGAGGTTCCCAGCGGTTGATCGGAAGCGAGAAGGTCGTCGAATTGCCGAAGGCGATCGAAGAAGCGCGTGACTTCGCGATCCCACGCTTGTGGCTTCTCCTCGTTCCACTTCTTTTCACCGCGCGCGAGCACGATTCCCCAATCGAGAAGATCGCCGATGTGCGCCACGATCTGTACAGGCGTGCGTGTCTTGTCGCCGGCGCAAAAGTCGGCGAAATCGGGCGGCGCGTCGCGCAGGACTTTTCCGCCGCGGTAGGCCAGGGTTGCCAGAGCGTGGCGAAGGGACTCCTTGTCCATCATTGTGTGGCGCGCACCTCGACGAGGTTGTCGTAGAACGTCGCGCCTGCGCCGATGTCGGTCAGCGCCTGCGAGGTCGTCTCATTCGCGTTCGTGCCGTCGTCGGTCAGCTTGCCCCACCAGATCGACGGCGCGGAGACCACTCCCGGTCGCACTCGGTCGCTGATGACCGCCTCAGCCGTGAACGCGCCGCGGTTGTTGAAGATCGTCACGCGCTGGCCGCCGTTGATGCCGCGCGCACTGGCGTCGTGTTCGTGGATTTCGAGCGTCGGTTTTCCGGCCGCCCGCCTGAGCGATGCAACGTTGACGAAACTCGAATTGAGAAACGCGTGCGCCGGCGGGGAGATCAGCGCCAGCGGATAGGTTTTGGCGAGGTGTGGATCGCGTTCTTCCGATTCATAAGGCGGAATGTATTCCGGCAAGCGGCCGACGCCAAACGCCGGACCGCGATCGGTCGCGATCTCGATCTTGCCGCTGGGCGTGGGAACCCTGGCGCCGCGACGATAGGGCAGATGCGGCGAGGGAACGTTGAGGCGCATCCAACCGCGCTCGCGCAGCGCCTCCACCGTGATCCCGCGCAACGGCTCGCCGACATCGGTGAGCGCGTCGCGCATCATTTCCTCGTCGGTCGCCTTCAATTCGGGCCAGTGCAGGTTCATGGCAGCGGCAATGCGGCGGAAAATCTCGCTGTTCGGCAGCGCCTCGCCGAGAGGCTCGATGGCGCGCCGGTTGTACATCATGTACAGATGGCCGTACGCGCGATGCAGATCGTCATGCTCGAGCTGCGTGGTCGCCGGCAGCAGCACGTCGGCGTGGTCGGCGGTGTCGGTCTGGAAATGTTCGAGGACCACGGTGAAGAGGTCGTCGCGGCGCAATCCGCGCAGGACGTTTTTTCGATCGGGCGCGACGGCGGCCGGGTTGGTGTTGTAGACCATCAACGCCTTCACAGGCGGATCGTCGATCTCGGTCAGCGCTTCGCCGAGGCGCGACATGTTGATCGTGCGCGTGGGGCAGGGAATGTGGCGGCGCTCGAGCCGTCCAAAATTGAGTCCAAAGGTGCCCGATGACGAAAGCTGGCAGCCGCCGCCGATGTCATCCCACGCGCCGGTGAGCGCAGGCAGAATCGCGATCGCGCGGACGGCCGACCCGCCGCCGGCGTGACGCTGCAGGCCGTAGTTCAATCGGATGAATGTCGGCTGCACCGTGCCGTAACGGTGCGCCAGCCCCTCGATCGTTTCGATGGGCAGGCGACAGATGGCAGCCACGCGGTGGGGCGGGTAATCGTGCAGGACACGATCGCGCAGCTCTTGCCATCCGACGGTCATCTCGTCAAGATATTGACTATTAACCAATCGGTCACGAAAAAGGACGTGCATGATGCCGAGGGCCAGGGCGGCATCGGTGCCCGGACGGATGGGGATGTGTTCGTCGCAGGCCGCCGCCGTCCGCGTGCGGAGCGGGTCGATGCAGATGGTGGTCGCCCCTTTTTTCTTCGCCTGCCGGATGAACGGCCACAGATGCGGATTCGACGTCAGAGTGTTGGTACCCCACAGCAGGATCAGCCTGGCCTCGCCAACGCTCTCCGGATCGGTTCCCATTCGCGTTCCATAGACGAGATTGAGCGCTTCACTGCCACACGAGGAGCAGATGGTGCGAGCGAGCTGCGATGCGCCCAGTCGCCGGAAGAATCGCGAGGCCATCGCTTCGCCCTGAATCAGTCCCATCGTCCCGGCGTACGAGTAGGGGAGGACGGCCTCGGCGCCGTCGGAATCGATGATCGATCGCAGCCGCGACGCGATCAGCGAGATCGCTTCATCCCAGGTCGCGCGCCGGAATTTTCCCTCCCCCTTTGCGCCGGTGCGGATCTGCGGAAACAGCAGACGGCCGTCGTGGTAGGTGCGCTCGAGATACTTCGAGACCTTGGTGCAGAGAAATCCCTGCGTGAATGGATGTTCGCGCTCGCCGGCGATGCGCACGGCGCGGCCATCCTCGACCGTCACCAGCATCGAGCAGGTATCGGGGCAGTCATGCGGACAGACCGCGCGGACGACTTCCACGGTCAAATTGTATGATCTAGCCATCCGAATCGCAGCATTTCTGGTCGCCCTCATGCCGTTCGCCGCGGTCGCGGCCGATGATCTCGCTCCGCTCAGCGACGAATTCAACGACGCCTCGACGCTTTCGCAATGGAAACGCGTCTACGTGGTCGAGGGCTGGGGAGCGAACCAGCTCGAGGTGCAGGACATCAACACCACGCGCGCCGGGCACATGGTGATGATTCCGTTCACCAGCACGTGGTTCAACGATTATCGCGGCGAGCTGACGTTCAAGGAAGTCACCGGCGACTTCGTCGTCACGACCGACATCGAGGCCACGCAGCGCAACGGAACCGGACCGCCGCGCTCCGCGTTTTCTCTGGGCGGCATCTTGATCCGCACTCCCCGCCAGATCACGCCCGCGACCTGGCAGCCGGGCGGCGAGAACTATCTCTTTCTGTCGATCGGCTCCGCCGGGAATCCCGGCAATTTTCAGTTCGAGGTCAAGACGACAACGTCCAGCGTGTCAACCCTGCAATACGAGTTCACCGGAGGAACCGGACACGCGATCATCCAGTACGCGCGGATCGGGCGGTACTTCATCGCGCTCAAGAGCATCAACGGTGTCTGGTCGGTGCACCGCCGATTCAATCGTCCCGATATGCCGCCGACGCTGCAGGTCGGCATGACGGTCTATACCGACTATCCGACGGCGTCGAGTGTTTCGCCGCTCGTGCACAATTCCACAGTCATTCGCGCCGGCAATCCCGATCTCGTCGCCGCCTTCGACTATTTCCGTTTCGCGCGGCCGCAGGTTCCTGCCTCACTGGCTGGCGTGGATTTGACGCTCCCTACCGTCTCTGACGCGCAGCTTCTGGCATTCCTCGGCCCCAACGCGAATACGCCGCCGATACGCCACCGCGCCGTGCGGCGTTAGGCCGAGGTGACCTGCTCGCTGGATGAGAAATGCCGGAAGAGCCGCTCGAGCAGGGACTCGCGGCGTCGAGGCGCCGGATGGTCATGCTCCATGATGTCGGTTGCGATCTTCACGCAGGCGTCGCAGATGTAGACATGCGGGCCAGCGACGAGTTTCTGCACATCATCTTCGCTCTTGTTGCAAAAAGAACAGCGCAGTTTCGTTCGCATCTAAGACTCCTTCCCTGCGTGATACAGCATATCCTTCGTGGAAAGCACCGTTGCGTATTCCCCGTCCAGATTCGCGAGAGACATCGCGTGGACTTCCTCGGCCGAGTGCCACTGTCCCGAGAAATCGCGACGGCCAAAAGTCGCGGTTGCGTCGGTGATGACATACGTCTTGAAACCGAGATTTCCCGACATGCGCGCCGTCGCTTCGACTGAATTGTTGGTGATGACGCCTGTGATGACGACCTCAGTGATTCCTGCTTCGCGAAGGTTGCGCTCCAGAGCGGTGTGGATGAAGGCGCTGTTGGTGTGCTTCTCGATGACGCGCTCGCCCTCGCGAGGAAGGACTTCGATCTTGAATTCAGCTCCCGGCTGTCCCGGCCGATAAGTGGAACCGGCTTCGCGCGAGACGTGGCGAATGTGAAAGATGGGCCACGTGCGCTCGCGCCAGAACGCAAGCAGCCTGGCGACGTTGCTCTCCGCTTCCGGATTGTTGCGATCGTTACCCCAGCTTGGGTCGTCGATCGCCTTCTGAAAGTCGATGATGAGCAATGCCGGCAAAGAGGTCGTGATGCTCAAGGGGGTGCAGCCAGCGCGTCAGCAAGAAACGCCACAGTGCGGCTCCAAGCCTCTCGGGCGGCGACGCCTCGCGGTTGGAAGAGATCGAACTGATGGCCGGCGCCACTGTACGTAACGAGCCGACAGTGTTTGTCGGAGGCGGTTGCAGCAAAAGCGGTCGCATTGGCGCGAAACGCGCTGTCGTCGCGGTCCCCCTGGTGAATGAGGACAGGGACGCGCAGTTGCCGGGCTGAAGCGTCGGGCCACGGGTAGACGCCGTAATAGACCACCGCCGCCTGAACAGCGCCGGCCAAAGCGCGCGCCAGAGCGAAGTGGCCCCCGAGCGAGAAGCCGACCGCGCCGAGGCGCTTGGCATCGACGCCGGCCTCGGCCGCCAGCCGGTCACGAGCTTGCCACACGGTGTGCTCGAGGGCAGCCTGCCGCGCTGGGTCTTGCAGGACGGCGCCCGTCGTGCGGTCTGTATACGACACCACCAGCGTTACGTAGCCGGCGTCGGCAAGACGCAGCGCCGTAGCGTCTTCGTGGAAGGTGCGGCCGAAAGCCGTCGTGTCGATCTGTATGTTGCGTCGCTGGCGGCGGCTGATGAGAAGGCGAGCGACGTCGGCAATGCGGCTGGCAACGCCGGTCAACGCCTCGAACACACTACTCCCTCTCCAAATATCGCGCTTTGAAAGCGTTCGGATTGACCGACGCCGCGACGATACAGAGGAACGCCGCGATCCCCGCGAAGGTCCGGCCAACGTGCCACTGCCACCACGCGTCGCGCACTTCCATCCACCCCGGCGGCGGTGCGCTTGGCGTCCAAGTGATGACCCGCGCGTTGATCGGTTGATTGGCGAAACGAGTGATGAGTCCGGCCACGATCATGAAGGCAGCTCCAGCCAGGAGCAGGTAGAACGCCGCTGGACTCGATCGCGCCAGCCAACCGTGCGCAATTGTCAGAACGATGCAGATCGCGCCGAGGATCGGCATGGTAACGTTGAGAGCGCGAATCGCGTTTTGATGCTCCTCGATGTACGCAGGTCCGGTCAGCTCTGCCGGATCGAAGGCGAGCCAAATGGCGAACATCGTTCCCACAACCATGGCTGCTAAAACGACATTCACGCATCTGAGGACTGCAGGCGTCACTCCCGCTCCAGGATCATGGCCGCCCCCATCCCGCCTGCCGCGCACACCGTCACCAGCCCGTATTGCTCGCCGGTGCGCTGCAGCTCGTTGCAGACGGTCGTGACGATGCGCGCGCCGGTCGCGCCGAAGGGATGGCCTAACGCGATCGAGCCGCCGGTGCGATTGATCTTTTCGGGATCGATGTCGCCGATCGGCTCGCTTCGGCCGAGCTTTTCCTGCGCGATCTTCTTCGATCCCATCCACTGAATGTTCGACAGCACCTGGGCCGCGAAGGCCTCGTGCATCTCGATCACGCCGATGTCCTCGAGAGAGATCTTGGCGCGCTCGAGCGCCACCGGCAATGCGAACACCGGGCCCTGCAGAAGTTGATCGAAAGGATCGGTGGCCGCGAAGGCGTAGCTGCGCAGATAGCCGATCGGCTTCAATCCTTCAGCCTTCGCTTTTTCTTCGGACATCAACAACACCGCCGCCGCGCCATCGGTGAGCGGCGATGCATTGCCGGCGGTAATGGTGCCGTATTTCTTGTCGAACACCGGCCGAAGCTTCGACAACGCCTCCAGCGTGCTGTCCCCGCGAATGAGATTGTCGGTCTCGACGACCGTGTCATACGAGGGCGGCACGATCACCGTCATGACCTCTTCCTTGAATCTGGCGCTGGCCGTCGCGGCCGCGGCGCGTTGATGACTCTGCAGCGCGAACTTGTCCTGCGCCTCGCGGGAGATGTGATTCTCCTTGGCCATCTTCTCAGCCGACTCTCCCATGGTGAGTCCGGTCGTCGATTCGGCGATGGCCGGCGCGTCGGGCGCGAGGTCTTTGGGACGAATTCGGCGAAATGCGCCGAGCTTTCCGCCGACGCTTTTCTGTTTGCTGGCGGTCACCAGCGCATCGGAAAAGTTCTTCGAGAAGAGGATGGGAATGTCGGAAAGCGATTCGGCGCCGCCGGCGATGACGATGTCGGCATATCCGCGCGTGATCAAGTCGGATGCCGACGCGATGGCCTGATTCGCTGACGCGCACGCTTTGCCGACCGTGTATCCCGGAATCTTTCGCGGCAGGCCGGTGCCCAGGACGATCTCGCGTGCGATATTCGGGGCTTTGACCGACGGGATCACGTTGCCGAAGACGACTTCCTGAACTGTGGCGGGATCGATGCCGCTGCGCTCGATCAATTCCGTGACAGCCATCTTGCCGAGGTCGAGGGCGGAGAGGCGGGCGAAGGAGGTGCCCGACTTTGCGAAAGGTGTGCGAAGGCCGCGGACGATGGCGACTCGGGAAGACATGCCAGCGAGGATACCAATAAATTCAAAATTTCAAATTTCAAATGAAAAATGGCAAATGACTTGCCGCCGTTCATTCTTAATTTTTCATTTGAAATTTGAATTTTTTAATTCACATACAATTGCCCATGCATGTCGGTCACTGCCCCCACCCAGGCTCCCGCCGCAAATCCGCTCCGCGAAGGCTTGGAGCAGGAACGCGTTCCCGACTCTTCGTGTCTGGTCATCTTCGGCGCCTCGGGCGACCTCACCGGACGCAAGCTTCTGCCCGCACTCTACTCTCTGGCGCACGACGGCCTTCTTCCGGCGGGACAGACCATCATCGGCTTTGCGCGTCCCGACTACACTGACGATGCCTTCCGCATGGCGATGCGCGAAGCGTGCGACAAGTACGCGCGAACGCGCCCGGTCGACAACGCGATCTGGGAAAACTTCGCGAAGGGCCTCTTTTACGTTCAAGGCGATTTCAGCGAGCCGTCGGGTTACTACCGCCTCAATCAGAAATTGCAGGAATGCGATCGCACGCGCGGGACGGGCGGGCGGCGGATCTATTACCTGGCCGTGCCGCCGCAATTCTTTCCCGTCATTTCCGAGCTCCTCGGCGCCGAGAAGATGGTCACCGATCCGGAGCGCGGCGGTCCGTTCACGCGCGTCATCATCGAGAAACCGTTCGGTCACGATCTGCAATCGGCGAAAGAGCTGAACCGCGTCGCGGTCAGCACCTTCCGCGAGCGCCAGGTCTTTCGCATCGATCACTACCTCGGCAAAGAAACCGTGCAGAACCTGCTGGTGCTGCGCTTCGCCAACGGGATCTTCGAGCCGTTCTGGAATCGTCAATATATTGACCATGTGCAGATCACGGTCGCGGAATCGATCGGGGTCGAGAAGCGGGGCGGTTATTTCGAAGGCGCCGGCATCACCCGCGACATCATCCAGAACCACATGATGCAGCTCCTGTCGCTGATCGCCATGGAGCCGCCGGTGGCCTTCGAAGCCGATCCCGTCCGTGACGAGAAGGTCAAAGTTGTGCGTGCGCTGCGCGAGTTTCCGCGCGGCTCGGAGGATGCGACCGCCATCCGTGGCCAGTACAGCGACGGCTCGGTCCTGGGCGAGAAAGCGATCGCGTACCGCAAGGAGCCCAACGTCAGCCCGGAATCGAAGACCGAGACCTTCACGGCCATGAAAGTTTTCGTCGACAACTGGCGGTGGGCGGACGTTCCGTTCTACATCCGCGCGGCAAAGCGTCTTCCCAAACGCGTCACGGACATCTCCATCCATTTCCGGCCGGCGCCTTATCCGATGTGGCGAAAACTTCGCGGCGTGAGCACGCAGCCCAACGTTTTGGCGATCCGCATTCAGCCCGATGAAGGGATCTCGCTGAAGTTCGATTCGAAGGTGCCGGGACCCTCGGTGCGCACGGCGCCGGTGACGATGGAGTTTCGCTACGCCACCTCGTTCGGCGCCGAACCTCCGGAAGCTTACGAGCGGCTGCTGCTCGAAACGATGCTCGGCGATTCGACGCTCTTCGCGCGGCGCGACGAAGTGGAAACGGCGTGGGCCTGGCTCGATCCGCTGCTCAACGCCTGGGCCGCCGACCCGCGCCCACCCGATTTCTATCCTGCCGGCACCTGGGGACCGGAATCGGCCGATCAATTGATCGAGCGCGGCGGCCGCAAGTGGAGACGCCCATGACTGCCTCGCCATTCTCCGCCGACGTCCGCGTCGACGTCACCGCGATCGAAAAAAACCTCGCCGAGCTGTGGCGCAACAGCAAAGAAGTGGCCGAAGACGCCCTCACCCGCGCGGCGCTGTGGAACGTGGTCGCGCATACATCGAACAGCGAGGCCCATGCCAAGGCCAGTGAAACACTCGGAAAGGCCAGCGCCTCGGTACCGCAGCGGACCATCATCGTGCGCGCGAACCCGAGCGCGCCGCCGGAGATCGCATCGTGGATCAGCGCGAATTGCCATCTCGTCGGCGGCGGAAAGCAGGTGTGTTCCGAGGAGATTGCCATCGTGGCGGGGGGAGACCGGGTGCACCGCGTGCCGCCGCTGGTCAATGCGCTGCTGATTCCCGACATGCCGGTGGCGGTGTGGTGGCTCGGCGATCTGCCGAACGAGAACGAAGACTACGTGCTCACGCTTCTGGAGCCCGCCGATCGTCTGATCGTCGACTCGGTGCATTTCGATTCACCGGCCGATCTGCTGCTCATCAATCGCGTCGGCGAGAAGACCACCACCATGCCTGCGGATCTCAATTGGGGTCGGCTGGAAGAATGGCGGCAGGCGACGGCTTCGATTTTCGATCCGCCGCACATGCGCGGACGCCTCGACACCATTCGCAGCATTCGCGTGGCTGCCGGAACTTCAGGATCCGATTATTTCGGCGAGATCGTCGAGTCGTTGCTGTACGCGGCCTGGATCAGCGCCCAGGTCGGACATCAAGTCGATGCCCAGGGAAAAGTCGAGGGAGCGCTGGGATCGATCGACTATCGGATCGAGCGACGCAAGCAGGAGAGCGACATCGGCGGGATCTCGCTCGCCGAAATCACCTTCGACGACGGATCGTCAGCCAGCATCGCGCGCGATCGCGACCGCGGAGTGCTGGTGACCAACGTCGACGGCAATCTCTCCTGCCCGGAGTCGGTGACGCGGGCGGTTGCCTGCGAGATCGACAAGCTCATCGTGCGGCAACTGAAACGCGCGCAGAGCGATCGCATTCTGCTCAAAGTCCTGCCGGTCGCGTCGCGGCTCGCCATGCGCGTCGCGCAATGAGAAGCACCTCACCCGGTCCTTCGCTACGCTCAGGACCACCCTCTCCCCGCTTCGCGGGGCGAGGGGGCACGCGCGAAAGTCTCTCTCCCGCTTGCGGGAGAGGGTGCCGCGAAGCGGCGGGTGAGGGCCAATGAACCTTCGCATCTTCGACACGGTCGACGATCTGCTGCGCGCCGCCGAGCGCACGCTGATGCAGAAGATCGAGGCGGGGGCGCGTTCGATCGGACTGTCAGGCGGCTCGACGCCGAAACCGCTTTACGAAAGCCTCGGAAAATCCGACCGGTTGCGTGAATTCCCGATCACGTGGGTCGTCGTCGACGAGCGTTACGTGCCGATCGACGACCCACAGTCGAACGCCGGCATGATCGAGAAAACGCTCAAGCCTCAACGACTGCTTCGTTTCAAGACCGAGCTTGGCGATCCGGCGCGGACGGCCGAAGAATTCGAGCGCGAATTCCGGCCGCTCCATCCGTTGGACATCGTGCTGCTGGGCATCGGCGACGACGGACACACGGCCTCGCTCTTTCCGGGCACCGACGCCATGAACGTTGAAGACCGCATCGCGACCGCTGTCTTCGTCTCGAAACTCAACATGTGGAGGGTGACGCTCACCAAGCCGGCCATCCGCGCCGCCGCGCTTCGAATCGTTCTGGCGACAGGCGAGAAGAAACGTCCCATTCTGCAGGAAGTGCGGGCGGGAGCGGACTATCCCATCGGCGTCGTCACGCGCGGCGTCGAGACGTGGTGGTTCGTCGACAAAGCTGCCGCACCGGCGTAAAGTACTTTTTCGGATGCCCGACGCCCTCCGCGACCACGCCGTCGACAACCTCCGCTACATCCGCGAGACGATGGAGCGCGCCAGCGCGTTCACATCGATCCCCGGTTGGGGAGGCTTCACCATCGGCATCACGGCCCTGGTGACCACCGCCATCGCCGAGCCGATGACGGCCTGGAATCCGCGGCGGTGGCTGGTGACATGGCTGATCGAGGCGGCCATCGCGGCGGCGATCGGCGCGGTGACGATGTGGCGCAAGGGATTGCGCGCGGAGACGTCGTTCATGTCGGGTGCCGCGCGCCGCTTTTTCATCAGCTATTTCGCGCCGCTGGTTGCCGGCGCAGTTCTCACGGTGGCGATCATGCGCGGCGGCACGCTCGAGCCGCTGCCGTCAGTGTGGCTGCTGCTGTACGGCGTGGCATTCGTCAGCAGCGGCGCATTCTCGATCCGAGTCATTCCGGTCATGGGCCTCTGCTTCATGATCTTCGGCATGCTGGCCGCCTTCGTCCCGCTAGCCGTCGGCAACCTTCTCCTCGGCGCGGCCTTCGGCGGATTGCACATTATTTTCGGACTCATGATCGCGAGGAATTATGGCGGCTAAAATAGCCCGCAAAGTCGTAGAGGCGTACGTTCCCGACTTCGATCGTCTCATCCACGAGAAGACGCGGCTGGCGATCGTCAGTGCGCTGGCGGTCAATGCGTCGCTCACCTTCAACGAGCTGAAAGCAATTCTGAAGACCACCGATGGCAATGTCAGCGTCCACACGCGAAAGCTGGAGGAAGCGAATTACCTCAACTGCAGGAAATCGTTTGAGGGCCGCATGCCGCGCACGGAATATTCGCTGACCGCCGCCGGCCGCCGCGCGCTCCAGCGCTATCTCGATCACATGGAAGCGCTGATCAACAATGTGAGGACGGGCTGACCCCTCACCCCGTCCCTCTCCCCGCAAGCGGGGAGAGGGGGCTCGGGGAAGGGCCCTCGCCCCGCGTAGCGGGGAGAGGGGGCTCGGGGGAAGGGGCTACTTCTGCGCCGGAACGTACGTCGGATCCTGCGTGCGCTGATCGATCACCGAGCCGTAGGCGCTGACCTTGCCGTCGCCGTCGACCACGCGCAGGCTGATGCGCGCGTTGTACACATTGTTTAGACCGAGACTCTGGATCACCGGCACTTGCACGAAGCCGTTGGCAGGGAGCGGAATCTGCGTGCTCGGCGCGATCTTCGAGTCGGGCAGAACGACCTGCACCTCCACCGTCGCCGGCTTGCCGGTAACCTCCGCGATGCCGAGGTTGGTGCGATAGCGGATCGAGTCCTCGACCTGCAGGATCTGCAATCCGCGATCGCTCTTGCCGACCGCATCGACCGAAGTCACCGCCGGGATGAACTGTCCGAAGGTACCGTTCGAGGTCAGGTTGTAGGTCCGACCCGTGATCACGAGCGGGGAAGCCGAGTTGGTCGTGACATGCACGGCCCCACCGACGTTTGTCAGGCCGAAGAATGACGCCAGCGTGTTGTCGAGCTTTTTCACCTCACCCGGATTGATGGTCATGGAGGTCATCTGCGGCGCGGCACTGCTGTTCTGCGCGTAGAAGTTGAGCGTTACAAACTGCGGCGTGGTGGTGGGGTTGAAGATCCGCATGTCGGTGCGCCAGGCCGCAAAGCCGGTATTGAGATCCGCCACACCCGGCAGCACGAAGTGATCGAAGGGGTTCTGTCCCAGCGGAATACCGGAGACCAGCAGCGGATCGCCGCTCTTGTTGTCGACCACCGAGGCGTAGGTGGTGATCTTGCCCTCACCGCCGGTGACCTTGACTTCAATGCGACCGTCGCTGAGGGTGATCCTGTTCTGTGCTAGGAACGAGTTGAGCTGGCGCTGCTCACCGGCCTTCAGATCGAGCGGGAAGTCGAGAAGCTTGGTACCGTTGGAATCGAAGGCCGAGATCAGAACGGAGACGGGCTGGCCCGATGCTTCGACCACGCCGACGTTGGTGCGGAAGGCGTCGTTCTGCGCGATCTGCTGCAAGCCGAGAACAGTCGCGGCGTGGGCCTGGTCCACCGCGCGTCCAATGAAGCCCGAGAAGGGGAGCGCGGGGATGAACTGCCCCAGGGTCCCTTGCGAGGTGACGTTGTAGGCGCGGCTCGAGGCCACGGCTGTTGTCGTGACGCTCACGTCGTTGTTCGCCGGCGTTCCTTTGCCGGGGGAATCCACCGGCCGGATCTCCAGCACGCCGTTGGCGGTCTCGCCCAGCGCGCCGATGCCATACCACGTCTTGACGATGTCATCGAGCGCGGTGGTATTACCTGCGGCGACGTCGATGATGGTCTGCTTCACGCCTTTGTTCACGTCATCGGGCGTGAAGGTCAACTGATATTTCACGCTTTGCTGCGACACGTTCGCAACGCGGATGTCGGACTGCCAGTGCGAGTTGATCCCGTCGAGGTGACCTACCGACGGAATGATGAGCGCATTCTGGGGCGGCGTCCCGGCCGGCTTGGGTATCACCGGCGTGACAAGGCTGACCGATACTGCTGCTCCAACCGGCGTCACGCCCTGGTTGCGGATCGCGCCGCTGCTCGGCGTCGTCACGTCCAGAAACAGCGTGAGGCTGAATGTGCCGGGGGGCAGCCCGGTGATGTCGAGTGACGCGATGAGGTCCACACCGTCCGAACCCAGGAAGCCGCTCGACGGCCGGACGCTCTTCAACCTCGACTGGGGATTGATATTGACGGTAAACGGACCGGTCACAAGCCCCGGAATGTGGACCGGGACGTCGACCAGTCCGGTGTTGCCGAACGGCACGGGCAGGTTCGGATTGGTCGGCGAGATCGCCGGCGCGATCACCACCGGCACAACCACCGAGTTGGCCGTGAAGCGGTTGGCGCACGGCAGGAAGGCGCGAACGCGATAGTAGAACGCCGTCGGCACAGTGACCGTGTGCTGGAAGTGGAAGCGCAGGTTCGTGCTCGTTTGCGTGTTGGTGGCAGCAGCCGTGAAGTTCGGATCGGTCGACTCATCGGCCTCCGCTCGCGTCGAGCCGATCACGTTGGTGATGATGAGGTCGTAGCCCTGACCCGATGCCGACGAGGCGACGACCGCGGGCAGCGGCGGATCCGCGATGTTGCATTCGTCAAAGGTCGCGTCCTGCGACGTCAACTGTCCGCACGGATCAGCGAGTCGCGCTACCACGTGCCAGGTGACCGGACCGGTGCCGATGTTGATCGGCCCCAGGCTTGTAGCCGTTGTCGTCCCGACCGCAGCGCCGTTGACGAACAGTGTGTAATCGATCGCGCCCGGAACTGCTGACCACGAGAACGTCGCCGCGCCGGTAACCGTCATGTTGATGGGCGAGATCAGCGTTGGGGGCGGCGGGCAGTTCGGGCCAGTCCCGGCGGTCGTGAACGTCTGGCACGACGTGGAAGTCTTCGTGCATCCCGCGGACATGGCGTCGACGTGCCACTGATACGTTGTGTTGGGCTGCAGTCCCGAGTACGGCACCGAGGTCGCACTCGTCGAGACGAAGAACTTCGAGCATGAGCCGTTGGGGCCCACGACATCGAGGGACACCGTGTAGGTGTCGGCGTTCACGTTGCTCCACGACAGCGTTCCGGTTGTCGGAACGTTGGTCGCCTTGTCCGGCGGCGACAGGTTGGTCGGTGCTCCGCTCGGGCAACCGCCGGTCGATGTGGTGACAGAAGCGGAGTTGTTGCCGGAGTTCGGATCCGTGGTCGTCGCCGAAACGGTCGCGGTGTTGACAATCGGCCCCGGCGGTCCGGGTTGGACGGTGTAGGTTAATGTGAAGGTTTTACTCGCTCCGGCCACCATCGTTCCGATGAGGCACGGGAACGACGCGCATCCTCCAGTTGAGGAGACGAACATCAAGCGACCGGCGGGCGTGTACGAGTCGTCCAATTTGACACCCGCAGCATCCGACGGCCCACTGTTCGTGACGATGATGGTGTACGTGATGTTGCTGCCCGTCGCGGCAGACGCCGGCCCTGACTTGGTCACCGACAGGTCGGCCTTCTGAAAGATCGTCGTCGTCGCGGTGGAGCTGTCGTTTGCCGGATTTGGATCGTTCGCTGAGCTGACCGTGGCGATGTTGGTGATCGTGCCGGCCGCGGCGTTCGACGGCACGGAGAAGGTGACGTTGATGGTCGCGGTGCCGGGGGACGGGATCGACGCGATCGTGCAGGGCAAGGTCGTGCAGGCTCCGCTCACCGAAACAAGCGTCAACCCCGGAGGCGTCGGATCGGTCAGCGTAATGCTCGTTGCGGTCGATGGGCCCGTATTGCCGACGGTGATCGTGTAGGTGATGTTCTGACCGGCATCGATGAACGCAGGACCAGTCTTCGAAACGCCGACGTCGGCACTTGCGTTCACGGTGACAGTCCCGGAGTTGCTGTTGTTTCCTGCTACTGGATCACCGGTCGAAGAGCCGGCGACCGCGGTCATGGTCATGGTGCCCGACGCGATGGGCGCGGTCGTGCTGGCGGTAATCGCCGGATTCGCGCCTGATGCCAGGGAGGCGATCGTGCAATTGGCGGTCGTCGGAGTGTTCGAGCACGTGAATCCTCCACCACTGGGTGGGCCGGTAAACGTGCCTGCGGAGAGGGAGAGATTCACGGTGACCGATGCCGCAGGATCGGGTCCAAGGTTCGAGACCGTGATCGACCAGGTCTCGCTTCCACCAGCGCTCACCGGGTTTGGTGCCCCGATGACGCTTGTCACGGCGAGGTCCGCGGCCGGGTTGACGGTCACTGTTGCGGTTTGTGTGTTGTTCCCTCCTGCGGCCGGCGGTTCCGGGGGCGTGGTGGAACTGAGGCTCGCCGTGTTGGTTTGAGAGCCCGGTGTCGTCGCTTTCAGCACGACGCTGACTGTGGCTGGCGTACCCATCGCGAGCGCGGGGAAGTTGCAGTTGATCGGTCCCGTGCCGATACACGATCCCGTGCTCGGTGTTGCCGATACGAATGTCCAGCCTGCGCTGAACGAGTCGCTGATGTTGACGTTGGCGGGGGTGGCCGGTCCAAGGTTAGAGACGGTGACCGTAAACGTCGCGTTCTGACCGTTGAGAACGGAGGCCGGTCCGCCTTTCGTAACTGCGATGTCCGATTGCGGAACAGCGACCAGCGTCACCGGGCCGGTGGGGGGCGCCGGTGACTCCACGATGATGCCGCGTGCGTAGGGCGGAAGATTCTTCGTCGAGAAGTCGCCGCTGACGGACGAGTCGGTAACGATGTTCCACGTCTGTCCGTCGGCTGGCGTAAAGCCGAGGGTCGCGTTGAGCGTGCCGGCGAGGTTCGCTGCGCCGCTGACCGACATCTGATCGAAGGTCCCTGCGCCGTTCAATCGCACCGAGAACGCAGCGGCTCCGCCCTGCGTGTAGTTACCGTTGACAGTCAGCGTCTGAGTGGCTCCGCCAAACTTCAGCGAGCCGTTGTTGGTCAGACCGCCTGGAATTGTGAGGCCGGTGTTCGCCTGGAATATCCCGCCTGCGATGGTGACAGGGCCGCTGCCAGTGAAGGCGGATCCGGCCCCAAAATTGTGAGTTCCGGCAAACAAGAATTGGTTTGAGAGGGGCATCGCAAACGTTCCGCCGTGCGTTCCGCCGTTGTTCAATGCGATGTTTGTGAGGCTCGGCCCGAAAGTAATCGTCCCGTTGTTGTTGACAGCGACGTTGACGTTCGACGTCCCGGCGCCACCGGACTTCGTGATCGTGCCGCCGGTGTTCGTGATCAGACCCGTCCCGTCGGAATTGATGGCCGTGTCATTGGCGAGAAAGAATGACCCAGTGTTGTCGATGCCGCCGCCACTGTTGATCGTGAGTGGACCGCCGGCGGAGGGCGCATAGTTAATCGTGCCGGCGTTAGGGATGACCTGCTGGCTCAGAATCGCACCGCCGGGGGCATTGAAGTTCAGAATCGACGGCGTCGCGCCAGTCTGCACCTGCAAGGCCCCTGCGCCATTCAGCGTGCCGCCGGACCAGTTCATCGTCGTCGCAGGAGATGCGGGCAACAACTTGATGAGGTTGCTGTTTGTAAGCGTGCCGGCGCTCTGCGAAATGGTTGCGCCGGCGAAGTTCATCGTTCCGGTGTTCGTGAACGTTCCTCCCGCGATCGTCAGAGGCTGTGTGAACGAAGGGCCGGTGCTGTATATGCCGCTGTTGGACGCGGTTCCGCTGTTCAGTACGATCGCGTACTGCATGTTGCTCAAACCTGAGCCACTGTTTAAGACCAGCGTGCCGCCATTGACGGTGACGGTGTTGCCGCCCGAGCCGATGAGGCTCGACGCTTCGATCTGTAGCCGGCCTGTCGAGGGGATATTCACACTGGCGGTAGTACAGAACATGTCCAGAATGACGCCGTTGGGCAGGATCGTATCGACGTTTACCGACGAGGTGCAGATTTGCGCCGTGTCTCCGACAATCGAGCCGGGAACATGTCCACAGCTCCAATTCGTTGCCTGATTCCAGCTGAGGCCGGCACCGGCAGTCAGGCTGCAAACCGCAGCGTCGGCTGTCGGCGCGCCAGCCACGAAAATCGCCAGCAGCGAAATTCCAAGCGCCGCGAGCGTGATGGTCAATGACAGTTTGAGAACGGATCGACGAGGCTGGACCACATCGGGAGCGACTGCGGGCATCGGTAACCTTTCCTCGAAGCCAGCGGTCGCCCTCTCCCCACGAACTCCCGTGCCGACAGCTTCAGAATTTGCGGTTATTTGGACAGACGATTGTACAGGAGAATCGGCCGTCCTCTCTACTGCGAGACGCTATCCACAATTACCGCGCCTTCGCCGCAAAAGTTGGTCCGCCGTCAGCGCCGCGGGTGTGGCGCTTCAATTCCGTGGATCCGCATTTCCACCAATTTATCCACGGGAATGCCGTGATAGCCGGCATCGGCAAGCTCGCGGATGAAGCGCGTTGTCACGCCGTGGATCCGCATGGAGACGAGATCGTCGGAGGAAAGGCCGTTGTAGCCGAGGTCGCGAAGCTCGCGCACGAAATCGGTCGAGACCCCATGGATCCGCATCGCGACCAGCTGGTCCGCGGACAGATCTTTCACGCCATAGTCTTTCATCAGACGCGCGAAATCAGCGGTGACGCCGTGAATGCGAAAGGCCACCAGATCATCCGCTTCCAGGCGGTATCCGAGAGCTTTCATCTCGCGGACGAATTGGGGAGTGACACCGTGAATGCCAAACGCGACCAGATCATCGGCCGATAGCTTTTCATGGCCCAGCGATTTCAGTTCGCGAACGAAGTCGGCGGTCACGCCATGGATGCGGAAGGCAATGTAGCCATCGAGGTTCTCGCGATAGCCGAGGGACTGCATCTCGCGAATGAAGGCTGTCGACACGTCGTGCATCGCCAGCGAGAAGAGATCGTCGTCATCCATGTTCGAGTCGGTCGAAACAGCGAGCGACTGGAGTGTCTGGAGGTAGGAACGGCTGGGAGTGAAGTTGAAGCGGCCGACGCCTTCGCCATTCAGGAATGTGCCTGTGAAATCGATCGTGCCGGCGTCGCGATTGAACGCGAAGTGCACTGGAGTCTCGGTCGCCGAATTTAATGCGTTATCCGCGATCGTCAAATCCGTGCGGGGCAACGTGCGCCCCCAATTGCTGTGCTCACGCGTCATGTTCAAGTGAACGCGGTCGCCCTTGACCAAAGCGGACCAGGCCCCGCGAATCTGCGCGGATGCAAAGGCGGGAATGGCGAGTGAGAAAAGCGACACCACCAGCAGGGAACGGCGCATACCAGCCTCCGACGCTGTCTGCTTACTTGGTTCGATACTTCGAGAGCTCGCGAATGAAATCGGCGTCGACGCCGCTCACGCGCAAGCGGATCAATTCCTTGGCCGTGAGATTTGTATAACCGGCGTCGGCCAGAGACTTCACAAAGTTCGCGTCGACGCCCTGGATCCGCATTGAGATCAGATCGCGCGGCGACAAATTCTTGTAACCGGCGCTGGCCAGATCCTGAACGTACTTCGGGGACACGCCCTGGATGCGCATCGAGATCAGCTCTTTTGCTGTGAGCTTTGAATAGCCGGCACCTGCCATATCCTTGATGTAAGCGGGCGTCACGCCCTGCAACTTCATCGAGACGAGGTCGTCGAGCGACAGGTCGGAGAATACGCTCCGCATTTCTTCGATGTATTTCGGATCGACGCCGGCCGTGCGCAACTCGATCAGGTCATCAACCGAGAGCTTGCCGCCTTCGCCGATCTTGGGGTGACGGCGATTTTCCTGCGCTTCGACACGCTCCATCGCTCGATCGACCATGGCCTCGATATCGACCTGCACCATGGGCGCGACCGCGATGGCGGGCGCAGCGATCGCAACGCGCGGTGCAACGACCGGCCGGACTGAAACCACGGGCGCCGCCGCCGGAGGAGTGGGCGGATCTTCCGAATCGACTTCCATGCTCGCGTCGTCGGCCTCGTCGCTCGATTCCTCGGAATCCGCTTCCACGTCGACCTCGGCTCCCGATTTTTTGTCGCACTCTTTCGCTTTGTCTTTGCAGTCGGTTTTGAGTTCGTCAGTGCGAGGCGGGGCGGTTGGAGCGGGAGCAGGTTTCGGCGTTTGCGCGTCGCGATTGGCGAAGAGAGGAAGTGCCGGAGCGATGAGAACGACCGCCACGACCGTGATCAGCGCGGCGCCGGCCGCCCAACGCGACGACCAATTCGCCGATTCCGCTTTCGCAACGACGAGACGCCGAATGCGCGCGATCAGCGAGCCACCGTTGGCGGCCAGCACGCTCTGTGCGCCCAGACGCAATTCCTCGAAACGGGTCAGCGCACGCGCGTACTGCACCGGATCGCCGAACACCGCCACCGCCAGATCGTCGCAGCAGTGTTCGCGCTCGATGCGAATGCGCCGCGAAATCCACCAAACAGCAGGGTGATAAAAGAGCAGAGTCTCGACGACCGATTGCATCAGGTTGACGATGAAGTCGTGTCGGCGAATATGCGCCAGCTCATGGGCCAGCACCATTTCGATCTGCTGCATCGAAAGGCCGGAGAGCGACGCCACAGGAAGCAAGACCACAGGTCGCAGCCAGCCGACGACGGTGGGCACTTCCACGGCTGCCGACTCGAGAAGCATGATCGAACGGCGCAGATGCAACGCATTCGCGATGCCATGGAGCGAGCGATGCCATTGCTCGCCGGCAGCGTGGGAACGCCGGGTGGCCAGTCGATGCGCGCCGATCCAACCGATGATCAGGCGCGTCGAAAGAATCAAAACGCCGGCGAGCCAGATCGCGACGATTTGCGCCAGATGCGCGCCGGCGTAGGCCAGCGCGGAAAAGAAACCGTCACGCCAGGTCGTCGAGGCTGCCGCCGGCGCGGCCGGCTCCGGCGATGCCGTCACTTCGTCCGCCGTACTCGAAGAATCTTCGAGGACGTAAGACGAAGTCCCGGACGTGACGACGAAGGTGTGCGAGTCGTAGGCTCGATAGCCGGTCGCCGCCCCTAACGCCACCAGCAGGACGAGGGCGCCACAAGAGGCGAGATATCGCGCATTCGCGCTCTGTCGCTGAAGCAGCGCCAGCGTTGCCGCGAGAATTGCGGCCACCAGGACACCCTGCCAAAGCAAATGCAGCAGCGCCCAGCCGATTGCCTGAACGAGAGGTCCAGTCAGGAGCGATTCGATGCCGGTCATTTCGTCTCTCCTTCGAGCCGATCGAGAAGGTTTCGAATCAACATCAATTCATCGGGATTGGCCCTGCGGCCCGAAAGCGCCTGCATCACCAGTTTGGCCGCCGAACCCCCGAAGGCGCGATCGACCAGATCCGACAGGAGCTGGCGCTGCGTTTTCTGCTCGCTGTATCGCGCCTCGTAAATATGCGCCCGCTGCGTCTCGTCGCGAACGACGAGTCCCTTCTCCGTCATGATCTGCAACAGCTTCAACACCGTTGTATAGCCGGTCGCGGTGTGGAGATTCAGCTCGTCATGCACGTCGCGAACGGTGCTCGGCCCGCGCTCCCACAACACGGAAAGGATGGCCAGCTCGGCATCGGTGGGGCGGGGTGGTTGGCGGTCAACCATGTGTCACCTCGTAGTACGTCGGAATCTATACGAAGTTTGTCGTAGTGTCAACGAAGTTTTTCGTACATTGACCTTCGCGCTCCCGGCCGGATTCAAATTAAAGTAGCGAGAAGGGCGTCCTTCTCCCGCCAGATCGATTCGATCCACACTTTGAATCGATCGCGCGCAGGGCCCGGCTCGGTGACCTCCGGAGTGAAAAACTCGGGGGGCACATCGAGCCGGCGTGCCCGCACGACAATGCGTTCGACTTGTCCGCTGAGAAACTGCCACATCGTGACGTCTCCGCCAGGGTAGGCGAGGGTGACATCGATGGTCGCGTCGAGCTGATCCCACAGGCTGGCGAGAACGAACGAGATCGCGCCGACACGCGGACGAAGGAGATGCGCGTAGGGCGAATCCTGATCGACGCGCTTCTCTTCCGAAAAGCGCGTTCCCTCGAGATAGGCCGCAATGGCAACAGGCATGTGTCGATAGCGTTGAGTGGCGCGCCGTGCTGTGGCGAGATCTTTTTCTCTTTTTTCGGGACGGCGGCGCATGAATGGAAACTCGAGCGCCCAGCACGCCTGGCCGACGATCGGGAAGAAAATCAGCTGCCGCTTCAGGAAAAAGCGAACGAAGGCCGCCCGCCGATGAAAGGCGCGGAAAATCGTGAAGATGTCGACCCATGAGACGTGATTGCTGATGATGAGGTAGTGGCGATCGCGTGAGATGTCTTCGGGAATGCCATCGATGTCCCACCGCGTCGGCAGCAACCAGTCGAAGATCCGATCGTTCATGCCGACCCACTTCTCGGCGATGCCGCTCAGGATCAGGATCACGCGGGTGCGAAGGCGCGAACGGGGCGCCGTCATGTGAACGGCGAATTTGACGATTCCTACGATGACGACCGGAGTGCCGAAGATGATGAGATTCAAAAGGAGAAGCAGAACTGTTACGAGCGCGCGCAGCATCAGGCGCGCATCAGATGCATTGCGCGATAGCCGCCGAGGAGTGAGGCAGCGCCCAGGAGAACAAAGACGGCCGCGCGCCAATCGGCAGCACGCCATCCCCCAAAATCAAGCGCTGTCGCGGTGGCCCCGAACACGAGCGCAGCCAGGATGGCTACGGTCAATTCAAGCAAATAATTTGAGGGCCGGCCGCGCGGAACGATCCTCGCAATGGAAAAAACCGCGAGCGCCGAAAGGAACCACGAGATAGCGCCCATGCCACGAGGAGGTTAGCATGGAAATCGCATCAGCCCGGCAGAAGGAGATCGCGGCATGCAGTTGCAGGTGAGCCAGCTGAAGAACAACAAGATCCTCGCGATTGAAGACGATCCCGAAGTCCTTTCCCTTTACAAAGCCTTTTTACAAAAGCGCGGTTACGAAGTGCTGTCCGCTGCCGGCGCCGTTGAAGGAATGAGTCTTCTGCAGAGCCATCCCGATACGCGCCTGATTCTGCTCGATCTCAATCTTCCGGGAATGTCGGGAGAGGAATGGATCACGTGGTATCTGGCGCAGGGAAAACAGACGCCGGTGGTGGTGGCATCCGGCAAAGGCGACATCCTGACCATCACCAAAGGCAACAACATGACCGCCGCGCTCACCAAGCCCTTTCACATGGAAGAACTGCAGGAGCTGATCGAGGTGCTACTGGCGGACGACTGGCACGATCAGGTCAGCGTCGACAAGCAAACGCACTAGCCATCATTTCCGATCGCTTCGACCGGGCAGTTGTCCATCGCATCCTTGCAAAGAGTCTCTTCCTCGCCGGTTTCCGGCTGCTTGTAGACGTACGAGAATCCCTGCTCGTCATTGCGGATGAAATTCGCGGGCGCGGTCTCCCGGCAAAGGTCGCAGTCGATGCATTGTGAATCGACGTAATATCGTCCCGCCGCCTGGCCCGGAACCTTGTCGTTGGGATCTGCCACTGTCTTGTCACTGAACCTGGAGGTTGCATGAAAAGATTTCTGTCGCTCCTGCTCATTGCCACTCCGATCGCGGCACAAACGGTGACCCAACCGCCGCGCGAAACTGCGCCGCCGGAAACGATCAGCGTGACCGGCACCGGAAAAGCCACCTTGATTCCCGATCGATTCACGTTCACGGCCGGCGTGCATACCACCGCGCCGACGGTCGAAGAGGCAGTCAATCAAAACAACACCAAGATGGCCAACGCTGTCGCGGCGCTGAAGAAAGCCGGCGCGACCGATCAAGAGCTTCGCACATCGAATTTCTCCATTTATCCGCAGCAGGTTTATGAGCAGGGCCAGCCGCCGCGGGTGGTCGGCTATCAAGCTTCGAACTCGGTCAGCGTGACAAAGAAAGACATCGGAGCCGCGGGCCGCCTCCTTCAGGTCGCGCTCAACGCCGGTGTCAATGAGACCTCGGGGCTCAATTTCGAAGTTTCGGATCCCTCTCGCGGCCGCGATCAAGGTCTGCGCGCGGCGTTTGACGACGCCCGCGCCAAGGCCACCTTGCTCGCTCAGGCCGCCGGTCGAGCCTTGGGCCGGGCCATGATGATCACGGAAGGAGCTGAAACGCTCCCGCCCCCCATCCGTCCGATGCCCGTTGGCGTGATGGCTGCGAAGGCGGAAGCGATCAGTCAGGTTCCTGTCGAGAGCGGCACGCGTGAGCTCGCTTATACGATCTCAGTCGTTTTCGAAATGCGCTAACGGCACTGCCGTTGCACTCAATAATTATGGTCGTGCGAACGGCCGCAACCTTAATAGAGGAGGTTTGCAATGGACTACCGTGACCGAGACAAAGACTTGGACAGCGATAAGTCGTCTGACTCGTCCAGCGATATTGAATCCGAGAGCAGCTTCGACCAGGGGGACAAAGGTTCAGAGAGTTGGGACAACGAGCCGAGTCGCAAGGACTCGGGCGGCATGCAGAACGACAAGGGCAGTTCGAGCGACCTCGAGGGCGACCTCGGCAGCGATCGCGGGTCGCAGAGCGGCTCGGAGCTCGACCACTGACCGCG
>DASPZU010000004.1:0-34991 GCA_035636095.1 Thermoanaerobaculia bacterium | reverse complement strand
GGCCAGGTCTGCGTAACGGAGCGGAGGGTGCGAAGCGCTCGGCGCAGGATCGAACATCAACGATGCCGGTTTGATCGAGGCGAGAAGAAACGAGGCAGGAACAACGGCCGCAAGGAACGCTCCTGGTCGCTTCAATCTTTTCATGAACCGAAACTTAGCCGATCGTACCACGGTCGCGTCCGCCCTCCCACCCGTGTGTCAACGGCCGTTAGAAGGTGTGAATGAAAGAATTTGCAGGGGAGCTTTTTGCGTGTCGTCGCGAAAGGGATCGGGTTTGTGATACGTCGCCGGAACAACGAAGAGATCGGCAGGGACGCTGGCCTTGGCTTCGATGGACGTGATCGTCAACTCGCGAATTTGCGTTCGCGTCGGACGGAAAACGTCCGACAGCTTCGAGCCGGGGACTTCGGACCGGCGTGTCGTTGTCGACACCAGCATCGTCTGCTTCAGCGCGAAGCCTTTGATCTTCGTGTTCTCTGTGGAGATGAGGTCGTCGAGATCAGGATTGCCCGTCCGGATGCTGCCGCTGGCGAGGAAAGTCTCGGCAACGCTCCCGAACGCCTGAGTCACCCACTTGTCGATGACCTCGTGGACCGTTTGCGTCAGCGGAATGTTGCCGAACGCGAGCGTGATGTCGTAGTCCAGCGTCAGGCGGTAATGTTCGGTGGGAAGACCGGCGATCATCATGTGATCGTCCATCTGGGCCATGCTCACCTTTTTGTTGCTGACCGTGATTCTGGCGGCGCCGATCGACGTCGCGACGCCGGCGGCGTTGACTTCAACGTAGGTCTTCTTGGTCGGATCGACGAACTGGAGTGTTTTCGATCCATTGTTGGAGATGACGTACGTGCCGGGCGCGAAGCCGTTGCCGGAGATGAACTCCACCCGCGATCGATCACCATCGATCACTCCTCGGCCCGTCATATCGGTCGAGGGCATCGATTCGAGGTCGGAATGGGTCGTTTGACGGAACTCGTACTGAACGGCCGCCGATACACTCTGAACCAGCGCCAGGATCGCGATCGCCACCAACACCCGTCTCATAGTTAACCTCTGTTTTTATTGAGTATACACGCCTCGACGGAAATACGGTCCCGGAAGGCCGCGTTGGTGCTGCGGCATGTCACCCCTGAGGCTTTTCACGGCCGCGATGTGCGCGATTGCGGTCGGGCTTCCTGCCTACGGGGCGCGGACAGTCGACCCCAATTCGCTCGACGAAGTGATCCGCAAAGTGCAGGAGCAACAGAAAAAGACCAGCACGCTGGAAGCCGACTTCAGGCAGGAAAAAGTTCTGGCACTTCTTGCCAAGCCGGAAGTATCGACGGGCCACTTCACCTATTCGAAGCCTAACAACGTGCTGTGGCGCTATGACGCCCCCAAGCGGGTCGAGATGCTCATCGCCAACGGAATATTGACGACGTACTACCCCGATCTGAACAAAGCCGAACAGATCGAAGTGAAGCGCTATCAGGATCGCATCTTCAAATACATGGGCGCGAGCGGAGCGATCGACGAGCTTGGAGCGTATTTCGATTTCACGTTCACCAACGTTTCCAATCAACCGCTGTACGAGCTCGACCTGAAGCCGAAGACCAAGAGCATCGCCAAGCGCGTCCGGCACATCCGGATCTGGATCGACAAGAAGAGCTTTCTCACCACCAGGTTCGAGTACACCGAAGGCGACGGCGATATCACGCGTTACGAGTTCACCAATGTGCGCGTCAACGAGCCCATCGAGCAAAAACGCTTCACGCTGAATTTGCCCGCGAGCGTGCGCGTCGAAACCATGAAGCTCCAGTGAGTCCCGAGTGCTGAGTCCTGAGTCCTGAGTGGCACAGCACTTCTCGTTCGAGATTCTGAATCGCGACGGCGCCGCTCGGTTAGGCCGAATTCAAACGGCACACGGACCCGTTAGCACTCCTGTGTTCATGCCCGTGGGGACGGCAGGCTCCGTAAAGTCACTCACCACCGAGCAGTTGAAACAGCTCAGGACTCAGGACTCAGGACTCAGGACTGACCCCGAGATCATCCTCAACAATACCTACCATCTGATGCTCCGTCCCGGCATCGATCAACTCCAGCGCCTTGGCGGCGTGCATGAGTTCATGTCATGGGATCGCGCGGTGCTCTCGGATTCCGGCGGCTATCAGGTCTTCTCGCTGGCGGCGATTCGGAAAGTTCGCGAAGAGGGTGTCGAGTTTCGCAGCCATCTCGACGGATCGCTGCACTTTCTGTCTCCCGAAAAGTCGATCGAGAACCAGACGCGGATGGGCGTCGACATCGCGATGGCCTTCGACGAGTGTCCGAGTCATGGCCTGTCGCACGCTGACCTCGAGCGCTCTGTGGAGCTCACGCATCGCTGGGCACGCCGGTCGCTGGCCGTTCGCCGTTCGCCGTTGGCCGTATTCGGGATCGTCCAGGGCGGAGTCTTCCCCGATTTGCGAAAGCGCAGTGTCGAAGAGATCGCGTCAATGGACTTCGACGGCCTCGCGCTCGGCGGTATCGCAGTCGGCGAGTCGAAGGAAGAAATGTTCGACACCATTCGATTCACGACGCCAATGCTGCCGCCTGACAAGCCGCGGTACCTGATGGGCGTCGGGACGCCGGAGGACCTTCTAAATGCGGTGGACGCCGGCGTCGACATGTTCGATTGCGTCATGCCGACCAGGAATGCGCGCAACGGGTCGCTGTTCACCAGCAGGGGGAAGATCGCGATCAAGAATGCGCAGTACGCCGACGATCAGGGTCCGCTCGATCCGGAGTGCGATTGCGTCACCTGCCGAACGGTTTCGCGGGCCTACCTGCGGCATCTTTTTGTGAGCGGAGAGATCGCCGGGCTGGTATACAACACTATCCATAACGTCTGGTTTTACCTTGACTTGATGCGGAAGGTTCGGCAAGCTATCGCGTCCAATTCGTTCGCGGCGTTCCGCGAAGCCTTCCTGTTGCAGTTCGCTCGAGAAAACGACTGAATGAATACTCTAGCTTTGCTCCTGCAATCCACCGATTCGACGATCGCCCTGCTGATCAACATCCTGCCCATCGCGGCGATCTTCCTTGTTTTTTACTTCCTCGTGATCGGCCCGGCCAACAAGCAAAAGCGGAAAACCCAGGAAATGCTGAACTCGCTCAAAAAGGGCGACCGCGTGGTGACCTCGGGCGGGATTTACGGGACGGTCCAGGGTGTTGAGCCGGAAGTCGTTTACCTCAAGATTTCTGACAACGTCAAAGTAAAAGTAGCCCGCTCCGCCATCACAGGGGTCCAGAGCGGCGAGTCGGAGCAGAGTTGATCCGGAGGAGATTTTGAACCGAAGTCTTTGGTGGAAGATCGCGGCCATCGTCGTGATCCTGGTGGCTTTCATTGTCGTGCTCATCCCGGGAGTCCTCTCGGATGAGCCGATCCGTCGCGGCCTCGACCTCAAGGGAGGCACGCATCTGGTCATGCGCGTCAACGTCGGCGATGCGCTGCGCCTGGAAGTCGATCAGGCATCGGAGGCGCTGAAGTCGCAGGCAGCGAAGAACAATCTGCCCGTACCGACCGCGCGTCGCCTCAACGACACCACCTTCATCGCCGTCCCCCCCGCGGGCATCAGCACCGCGGAGTACGAGCGGCTCGCCAAGGACTACCTGCCCTCGTTCGACCTGAGCCGCACGCCGGAGGGCGCCTTGCAGTTCAAGATGAAGGCCGCTTCTGCGGCCGCGATCGAGCGCGACACGATCGATCACGCCGTCGAGACCATCCGCAATCGCGTAGACGCCCTGGGCGTCACCGAGCCGCTGATCGCTCCCGAAAGCGGCAATCGCATCGTCATTCAGCTTCCGGGCGTGGACGATCCGGCGCGCGTGAAGGACATCATCAAGACCACAGCACAGCTGCAGTTCCGTCTGGTCGAGGGAAATCCGACCACGGATCAGAAGGCGACGCTCGAAAGCGTTCCGGCCAACATGAAGAATGAAGTCGACATCCTGCCGGGAACAGCGACCGACGAGCTCGGTCGGGCGGCCGGTGTCGAGTGGTATGCGATCCGAAAAACAGTCCCTGTCAGCGGCACCGATCTCAAAAACGCTCGCGTCCAGAAGGGGCGCCTGGGCGAGCCCAATGTCGGCTTCTCGCTCACGCCCGATGGAGGACGCAAGTTCGGAGACCTCACCGGTCCGAATGTCGGTCGCCGCCTGGCGATCGTGCTCGACAACAAAGTCATGTCGGCGCCGCGGATCAACAACAAGATCGAAGACCAGGGCGTCATCGAAGGCAGCTTCACCACCCAGCAGGCCGCGGACCTGGCGCTCGTTCTGCGCAGCGGATCTCTTCCCGCTTCGCTGACCACGCTGGAAGAGCGCACCGTCGGTCCCTCGCTCGGCAAGGACTCGATTCGCAGCGGCGTGCTGGCGGCCGGGATCGGCTTCATTGCCTTGATCCTGGCGGTCGTCTTTTACTACCACGGGGCGGGCATCAACGCCGTGCTGGCGCTGCTGCTCAACCTCGTGATCATTCTCGGGATGATGGCGATCTTCAAGGCCACGCTCACGCTGCCTGGAATCGCCGGCATCATCCTGACGCTGGGCATGGCCATCGATTCCAACGTGCTGGTGTTCGAGCGCATCCGGGAAGAGTTGCGCGACGGCAAAACCGTACGCGCGGCGATTGAAAACGGCTTTACGCGCGCCTTCGGAACGATCATCGATACGCACATGACCACGATCATCTCGGCCCTCTTTCTCCTCGAGTTTGGCACGGGACCCATCAAGGGCTTCGCGGTGACACTGCTCACCGGCCTCTTCGCGTCGGTCTTCACGGCGTTCTTCGTGTCGCGGGTCATCTTCGACTTCACCTACAAGCCGCAGGATCGGCCGCAGGAAATCAGCATCTAATATGATGAGGATTTAGCAATGCAGATTTTTGTTAATACAAACTACGATTTCGTCAAATACCGCTTCGTGGCGGTGGCGTTCTCGCTGGCAGTGATCCTCGTCGGCGCGTTCCTGTTCCGGCAGCACGGCGTGAATTGGGGCATCGACTTCGCCGGCGGTGCGAACATCGCCCTGAAATTCAAGGGCCCGGTTCCGATGGAACGCCTGCGCGCCGATCTGGCCGATGCTTCCATCCAGCAATATGGCAAGGCCGATCAGAATTCGGTGCTGATTCGTCTCCCGCAGCAGCGCCGTGAGAGCGACTATGCCGGTCAGATCGTCGCGAAGCTTCTTCGCGATCTCAACCCTGGCGCCGATCCGGCCAAACTCGACATCAATTACTGGGGCCGCGACAAACTGACGGACCTCCTCGCGACCGTCGATCCCGACAACAAGGGGACGCGCGCCGATGCGCGTGCCTATTACGCCAAGGTCGCCGACAACATCATCAATCGGCGCTCCGAGCTGGGGCTGTTCTCGAACACGCAGCAGGTGACGTCGGTTCCGGGCGTGACGACCGGCATCGCCCGTGTTCTCAACGAACGCACATACCTGGGCGCCTTCAACGTCCTGAATCAGGAAACAGTCGGGCCGCAGGTCGGGCGCGAGCTGCAGCAGAAAGCCATCTGGGCGGTCATTCTCTCCACTCTCGCGATGGGCGTGTATCTGTGGCTGCGATTCGACTTGATGTTCGGCGTCGCGGCGGTCGTCTGCATCGTCCACGACGTTTGCGTGTCGCTGGCCTTTCTTGCCATGATTAACGGCGAGTTCTCCCTCAACATCGTGGCGGCACTGCTCCTGATCGTCGGCTATTCGATCAACGATACGGTCGTGACTTACGACCGCGTTCGCGAGAACCGTCGCAAGCTCAAGACGCGTGCAACGCTCGAGGAGCAGCTGAACCTCGCCATGAACCAGACGCTGTCGCGAACGATCCTGACCTCAGGCTCGGTCGTGATCGTCCTCATCGCGCTGATTCTGTTTGGCGGCAAGGTGATCCATGAGTTCGCGCTGATCCTGCTGGTCGGCGTCATCGCCGGCACGTACTCGACGGTGACCATCGTTCCGGCGGTCGCGATCGCGTGGAACAACCTGACCGGACGCAAACACGATATCGCCGGCCCGGCCGCCCGCCCGCGGGTGGAGCCGGCGCCGCCGAAGGAAGAGCCGACTACGCGTAAGCGAAAGGCGGTCTAAACCGTGAAGCTATTTGGCAAGTTCGTCGGCTTCGTTGCTGTGATCGTGGCACTGGTGTTTGCCAAGAAGCATTTTCTCGACAAGCCGTCGCCTGACGCGATGGCCAGCGAAGCCAACTCTGCCGGCGCATCCGCGCCTAAGCTGGCCATCCAGCCAGGCAGCATCCCCCAGCCGCAATCCCAGTCGCAGCAGGGGTCGCAGCCGGCCGCTCCGGCCGTCGACGAAAATGCCGTGGCGTCGCTGGTCCACAAGTTCTTCGGCGGCGGCCAACCCGAGGACAAGGCGAAGGTTCGGATACGAGTGTTCATGCAGACGTGGAAAGAAGGCGGCACATCGCTCAACGACGCCGAGCAGGCTGCCGCGTGCATGTGGTCGCGCGGAAAGATGTTCATCCCCGATCGCGACGAGATCCAGGACGCGTACAACGGTTTCAATTCGTTCCGAAAAGCGAAAGATCTCTACACCACCATCAACGAGTACGCCATCGCCGACACCATCTCTCGCGGCCACGACGAGGGTCACGGGG
Source organism: Thermoanaerobaculia bacterium (assembly GCA_035636095.1). Classification (GTDB taxonomy): domain Bacteria; phylum Acidobacteriota; class Thermoanaerobaculia; order Gp7-AA8; family Gp7-AA8; genus Gp7-AA10. Next base: position 28,357 of record DASPZU010000004.1, on the reverse strand, counting down.
ACTATTCGGAGTTTCAGGTCACCATCAACGGCAAGACTCATCTGATGGGCGTGCCCGACAAGGCCAACCCGATCTTCTGGATCCGCTGAGCCAACGTCCCAACGTCCTAACCGGGCGGGAGGGCGGGAACTATAATCGGCGGCCATGGCGGACCATGGCCGCGACGACGCCCTCGATTACCACTCAAGCGGACGTCCGGGCAAGACGGAAGTCGTCCCCACCAAGCCGACTGCCACCCAACGCGATCTCGCGCTGGCCTATACGCCGGGGGTCGCGAAGCCCTGCCTCGAGATCGCCCGCGATTCAGGCGATGTCTACAAGTACACCAACAAAGGGAATCTCGTCGCCGTCATCACCAACGGCACCGCCGTCCTCGGCCTGGGCAACATCGGACCGGGCGCCGGGAAGCCGGTGATGGAAGGCAAAGCGGTTCTCTTCAAGCGCTTCGCCGACATCGACGTCTTCGACCTCGAGCTCGAAACGCGCGACACCGAAGATTTCATCAAGGCCGTGAAGCTGCTCGAGCCGACCTTCGGCGGGATCAACCTCGAGGATATCGCTGCTCCGGCGTGCTTCGAAATCGAAGAGCGTCTGAAAAAGGAGATGAAGATTCCTGTCTTTCATGACGACCAGCACGGCACGGCCATCATTTCGGCCGCGGCGCTGCAAAACGCGTTGGAGGTCGCGGGCAAGAAGATGCACAAAGTGAGGCTCGTGATCAGCGGCGCGGGGGCAGCCGCTATGGCCTGTCTGCGCCTGTACATCAAGATGGGACTGCGCAAAGAGAACGTGATCCTCGCCGACAGCCACGGCGTGATCTTCAAGGGTCGGACGGTCGACATGACGCCGTACAAGGAAGAATTCGCGGCCGACACCAAAGCGCGCACGCTGGCCGAGGCAATGAAAGGGGCGGATGTCTTGATCGGGCTCTCGGTGGGCGGCATCGTGACGAAGGAAATGGTGCAGTCGATGGCCAAGGATCCCATCGTCTTCGCGATGGCGAATCCCGATCCCGAGATCGGCTACGAAGAAGCGACCTCGGCGCGATCGGACCTCATCATGGCGACCGGCCGCTCCGATTTCCCCAACCAGGTCAACAACGTCCTTGGATTTCCCTTCATCTTCCGCGGCGCGCTCGATTGTCGCGCCACCACCATCAACGACGAGATGAAACTTGCCGCTTCGAAAGCGCTGGCCGAGCTCGCGAAAGAGGAGGTCCCCGACGCCGTTCTTCGGGCCTATGCCACGGAGCGATTCACCTTCGGCCGCGACTACCTGATCCCCAAGCCGTTCGATCATCGGGTACTGCTCAACGTCCCGGTGGCGGTGGCCCGGGCGGCGGCGGAGACCGGAGTGGCGCAGGAGCCGATCACCGACTTCGACGCCTACCGCCGGCAGCTCGAGAAATTGTTAGGCCGTGCGCGCGGAATCATGCACGCGATGTACGACCGCGCCAAACGCGATCCCAAGCGCATCGTGTTTCCGGAAGGCGATCAGGAGAAGATCATTCGGGCCGCCAAGATCCTCATCGAGGAAGGGCTGGCCGAGCCGATCCTTCTGGTCAAGGAGGAGGTTGCGGCGCCGCTGCTCCGGAAACACAACATCGACCGGTCGAAGCTCTCCATAATCGACGTCACCAAGTCGCCGAAGTTCGATCAGTACGCCCACCGCTTCTATCAGCTGCGCCGGCGGCGCGGCATCACCGCCAGCGACGCACGCCGCATTCTCAACCAACGGAATTACTTCGCGATGATGATGGTCGACGAAGGCGACGCCGACGGGGTCATCGCCGGTTTGCATGCCTATTACCCCGCCACCGTCAGACCGGCGCTGCAGATCATCAAGACCCGGCCGGGAGTCAAGAACGTGTCGGGAGCGTACCTGCTGATGTTCAAGAACCAGATGCTGGTGCTCGCCGATACGACGATGAACATCAATCCGGATGCCGAACAGCTCGCCGAGATCGCGGTGCTGAGCGCCGAAACAGCGCGGCGATTCGATCTCGAACCGCGCGTGGCCATGGTCTCCTTCTCAAATTTCGGATCGACGGAGCATCCGGAAGCCGAAAAGGTTCGCGATGCCGTGCGCATTCTCAACGAGCGCCATCCCAATCTCATCGTCGACGGAGAAATGCAGGCCGACACCGCCGTGGTCCCGTACATCGCGCATACCGACTATCCGTGGAGCACGATCCAGGGCGACGCCAACGTCTTGATCTTCCCGAACCTCGACGCCGCCAACGCCGCTTACAAACTGTTATGGAGGGTGGGTGGGGCGGAGGTCATCGGGCCGATTCTTCAGGGCCTCGCCAAACCGGTGCACGTGCTGCAGCGCGGCGTCGATGTCAACGACATCGTCAACATGGCCGCCATCGCGGTCATCGACGCCCAATTGACCGAGCGCCCGCTGCTGCGGAAAAAAGCTCAGCGGCAGTGACGCGCAACTATGCGACCTGATCGGGTTGCTCGGGCAGGATGCAGCTTTTGACGAGCGCGCTGAGGACCGTGATGTCGAAGGGCTTGGGCAGGAACGCGCAGATGCCTTTATCCATCGTCGAAGCGAGCTCGGGGCCGCGATTGGCGCTGACGATGATCACGGGAATCGAAAGCAAGGCGGCCTCGCCTGCGCGCTCGCGGAGGACATCCCATCCGGAAACGACGGGCATCATCAGATCGAGAACGACTACCGAAGGGCGCTCGCCGCGCATGATGTCGAGCGCCTCCTTGCCGTTGGCGGCCTCCGAAAACGCGTATCCATCGCGTCGCAGGGCAGCGATGATCATGCGGCGGATGCTCGGATCGTCGTCGACGACCAGCACGCGAAAAGGCTTTCCCCCTATGTCACTCGACACGTGTATGGACCTTATTGGATGGAAGTGCTTGCAAAATCAGCGCCTTGCGGAACAAACATCAGCCTTTTGAACGTTTAGGCACCCGCACATGAAGGTCGCTGTTGCCATGTCGGGCGGGGTCGACTCGTCGACCGCCGCATATATTCTGAAGTCCGCCGGACACGACGTCGTCGGTCTGTCGATGCAGATGTACGACAACCTGACCAACGCCGAGTCGACGTACGGAGGATGCTGCACGATCGATGATCTGGCCGACGCTCGACGTGTGGCGTGGCAGCTCGAAATCCCGCACTTCACGTTGAATCTGGAGGAAAACTTTCACGAAAAAGTGATCGATCCGTTCGTGAAGTCGTACCTCAACGGGACGACGCCGAGTCCGTGCGTGCTGTGCAACACGCACGTGAAGTTCGACCTCTTCCACCAGAAGGCGCAGGCCATCGGCGCGGAGAAGATCGCGACCGGTCACTACGCGCGGATCACAAAAGATAACGGCGCGTTCGAGTTGCGCAAGGCCAGGGATCTCGCCAAGGATCAGTCCTACTTCCTTTTCGAGCTGAATCAGAATCAGCTCCGCGAAGCGCTCTTCCCCCTCGGCGACCTGACCAAGCCGGAAGTGCGCGCCATCGCCGCCCAGGCAGGCCTCAGCGTCGCGCAAAAGAAGGAGTCTTATGAGATCTGCTTCGTGCCGCAGAAGGACGGCTACGCGTCGATTGTCGAGCGCGAGGCGGGGATCGTTCGCGGTGAAAGCGCCGGCGAGATCGTGGACCTCGACGGCAACGTCGTTGGCCAGCACGACGGCTACTACCAGTTCACGATCGGCCAGCGCCGGGGGTTGCAGATCGGCGGGAGCACCTCGCGAACATATGTGATCGACGTGAATCCGTTCACGAAGCGCGTGACCATCGGGCCCCCGTCGGCACTCGAGCGCTCGGAGCTCATCGCGGAGCGCGTTCACTGGATCAGCGGCCACGTCCCGTCGGCACCCATCGAGGTTCAGGCGCGCGTGCGCTCGCGGGCGGCAGACATCTCCGCGACAGTGACGTCGCTGGGCTCCGATCGCGCGCGCGTCATGTTTGTGCAAAAGCTTCGCGCCGTTGCGCCGGGTCAGGCCGTCGTCTTCTACGACAACGACTTGTGCATCGGCGGCGGTTGGATCGCGCGCGATTAGAATCGGGCGGGTTCGTCGCGCGTCTCTGCGAGCCCTTTCAGCCGTCGCACTTTGATCGGCGAATCCGAACCGTCGCCGTAGACGGAAAAGAACGCGACGACCTCGACGCCTTTCAATTCGCGAACGAGCTGCTTCATCGCCGCTTCGTATTCGTCGTCCTTCGGCGGCGCCACGTAATCGGTGCGAAGCATCGCGTACTTGCGTGTCGTAGTGTCAGTGGCGGTGGTTAGATCGCGCTGGATTTGCCAGACCTCGTTGTGATGATCGCGCTGCGTTTTGTGCGTCGCCGCCGAGATCGATATCGGCGAGGGTGGCGCGCGGCCGCAGGCGGTAGTAGCGGCTGGGTTTCTAGGTTGCTCGGTTGCTGAGTTGCTTGGTTTGACAACTCAGCAACCCAGCAACATTACTTTGCGAGAAGGATCGCCACAGCGGCAAGCATCAACTTCTGCATGCCGCTGTGACGAGGAAAGGTCGCCTGGCGTTACTTTTTACTGACCTCCGGGACCGGCCATCTTCGGGACCTCTTTGCCTTTGTCGATGACCTTCACAGTCGCGGTCGATCCGGGATAGCGATCGCCCCCGCTGATGGGCTCCGCTCGGCCACCGAGGCAACCGGAGAGGAAGTTTTCGGCGCGAGCGTTGAAGTCGATGGAGTTCTCGGGCCGTGCAAAGCCGTGTCCCTCATCGCTGTAAACGACGTAGATGACCGACCCGCCGTTCTTCTGAATGGCATCGACGATCTGCTCCGACTCCGCCTTATTCACGCGTGGATCATTGGCCCCTTGTCCGATGAGCAGCGGCCGCTTGATCTGATTTGCCTTGAACAACGGCGAAGCGTTGCGAATCAACTCCGTGTCCTTTGGATCCTCCGGGTTTCCCATGCGCGTGTGAAAGACCTTGACGATCGGTTTCCAGTACGGCGGTATGGATCCCAAAAGAGTGCGGAGATTCGAGGGACCGACGATGTCGACGCCGCATGCGAAATAGTCGGGCGTAAACGTCACCCCGGCGAGCGTTGCGTATCCGCCGTAAGAACCGCCCATGATCGCGATGCGCTTTGGATCGACAAAGCCCTGCTTGACCGCCCAATTGGCGGCGTCGATGAGGTCGTCGTGCATCTTGAGACCCCACTGCTTGTCGCCGGCATGCAGAAACTTTTTGCCGTACCCTGTCGAGCCGCGGAAATTCGGCATCAGGACGGCGTAGCCGCGGTTCGCGAGCCACTGAGCGAACGAGCTGTAGCCCCAGACGTCGCGCGCCCACGGACCGCCGTGCGGAAAGAGGACCATCGGCAAATTCTTCGGGGGAACGCCGGCCGGCAGCGTGAGGTAGGCGTGCATGTTCAGGCCGTCGCGCGTTTTGATCGTGACGGGCCGCATTTCGGCGAGCTGCCGCCCCTCGAGCTTCGGCCGATTCGTAAAGAGAAATGTGCCCTTCTTCGCGTCGCGATCCCAGTCGAAGTACTTGATCGGTCCGCGGTCGGACGTAAAGGCGATCAGCCAATGCTTGTCGGCACGGTCGCGATTGATGATCACGAAATCGCCTGGATCCAGCTTGGCGATGGCATCAAAATCGGTGCTCACGGAGGGGTCGATGACTCTCCACGTGCGGCGGCCCGGCTCGAACGACACCGCCTCGATGGCGCGGGTCCGGGGGTTGATGACTTCGATGCCGACGTCGACTTCGTCCGAGGTCGCGATCAGCGCTTCCGTTCCGGTGGCGAGATCCTTTCGGACGAGACGGGTGGTATCGCTGCCGATCGAGGTCTCGACGTAGGCGGCCTTGCCGTCGGCTGTCAGCTCGATGAAGTTCAGGTTCTCTTCCTGCGGCGCAGTGATCCACGTCCGCCAGGGCGACTGCGCATTGTCGCGAACTCGGATTTCCGTTCCGCCGTCGGGCGTCGTGACGGTTGCCCCCAGGACGTTGAGCTTCTTGTCCACTTCCCATCCTGCGACGTCGCCCGGGTTCTTGGTGTCGAGACTCAGCGCGCCGGAGTCGAGAGTCAACCGGTAGACATCGAACACATGGCGGTCACGGGCGTTCATCTGCACCAGGATCTCGTTCGCGATTTCAGGTTCGACCGCGATGACGCCCGCGCGGACGCCCTGAAAGGCGGTGTAGTCGCGGACCGTGCCGGCATCGAGATCAACGCCGTAGACGTGAAAGTTTTCGTCGCCGTCGTTATCCTGCAGATACAGCAACGTTCGGTCATCGGGTGCCCAGAAGTAAATGCGGATGCCGCGTTTCTTGTCCGCCGTCACCATGCGATCGTCGTCTTTGCCGACCGTCTTCACCCACACCTGCAGCACGTTTTTCTTGTCGGGCGCCAGCCACGCCAGGCGTTTGGCGTCGGGAGAGAGCTGCGGAGCGGCGCGTTCGGGATTGCCGAACAAAACCTCGCGCGGGATGAGCGGCGGCGGATCCGCCAGAAGAGGGATTGCTGTGAATAGAGCTATCGCAATGAAAAGGAATCGGGTGGGTTTTTTCATGAATCCTCCGAGCTGAAGCGGGGATTCTATTCGACAGTTACGCTCTTGGCCAGGTTTCTGGGCTGGTCGACGTCACAACCGCGTCGCAAAGCGATGTGATACGCCAGAAGCTGGGTCGGCACGACCGCCAGGATCGGCTGCAGCGGCTCGACGGTCCATGGAATCTCGATGACGTCGTCCGCTATCTTCCCCATGGCTTCGTCGCCCTCATCGCAAATCACGAGCAGCTTTCCGTCGCGCGCCTTCACTTCCTGCAGATTCGAGACGACTTTGTCGTAAACCGGCGTGTGGGTCGCGATGGCGACCACCGGCATGTTCTCGTCGATCAGCGCGATCGGTCCATGCTTCATCTCGCCCGCCGGATACCCCTCGGCGTGAATGTAGGAGATTTCCTTCAGCTTGAGCGCCCCCTCCAGCGCGATCGGATAGTGAACGCCCCGGCCCAGGAATAGGAAATCCTGCGACTTGTAATAGCGGTGCGCCAGCTCCTCGATCTGCCGTTCCTTCTTGAGAATGGTCTCGAGCTTGTGCGGCAGCACGCGCATCTCGTGCATCGAGTAGCGGAGGTCATCGCGATCTTCGCCGCGAAGCTGCCGGATGTAGAGCGAGAGCAGATAGAGCGCGGTGAGCTGGGTCGTGAAGGCCTTGGTCGATGCGACGCCGATCTCCGGCCCGGCGTTGGTGTAGATGACGCCGTCGGACATGCGCGTGGCGGCCGCACCGATCACGTTGCAGATCGTGATCAGCCTGGCACCCTTGGCCTTCGCTTCCTGCATGCCGGCGAGGGTGTCGGCGGTCTCGCCAGACTGCGTGACGCCGATGACCAGCGTGTTCTCGTCGACGATCGGATTGCGATAGCGATATTCCGATCCGTAGTCGACCTCGATCGGGATCCGGGCGGCCTCTTCCAGCAGAAACTTGCCGACCAGGCCGGCATGCCATGACGTTCCGCAAGCGACGATGTGCACGCGCTCGAATCGCGCCCACTGCTCGGGCGTGAATTCGAGATCGTTGAAGTAGATGTCGCCCGATTCCTCGAACATCCGGCCGTTGAAGGTGTCGCGCACCGCGCGTGGCTGCTCGTGGATTTCCTTGAGCATGTAGTGCCGGTAGCCTTCTTTTTCGGCCATCACGGCGTCCCACATGATTTTTTTGGGCGCGCGTTCGACCGGGCGATCGTTCTGGTCGTAGACCTTCACGGATTTCTGATCCGCGACCGCGTATTCGCCGTCTTCGAGATAGATGATGTTGCGAGTGTAAGAGAGCAGCGGCGCGACGTCGGAGGCGATGATGTTTTCGTTTTCGCCGAGGCCGATGACGAGTGGAGGGCCGTGCTTGGCGGCCACGATCGTTCCCGGCTCGCTGCCGTCGATCATCACCAGCGCGTAGTGCCCTTCCAGCTCTTTTAGCGTCTTCTTGACGGCATCGACGAACTTCACGCCGCCTTTCAATTTCTCCTCGATCAGGTGCGCGACGACTTCGGTATCCGTCTCGGTCTTGAACTGATGTCCCGCTTTCTGAAGGTTCTGCTTCAGCGGGAGAAAGTTTTCGATGATGCCGTTGTGAATGACGACCACTTGTCCGGTGCAGTCGCGATGGGGATGGGCGTTGTTCTCGTTCGGCTTTCCATGTGTCGCCCACCGGGTGTGACCCATGCCGAAGGTGCCCTGGAGCGGCTTGGCGTTCAGCTTCGCTTCCAGATTGTTCAGCTTCCCCTCGGCCCGCACCACTTCCACCCCCTGACCGTTGACGACTGCGATGCCGGCGCTGTCGTATCCGCGGTACTCGAGTTTTTTCAACCCGCCGATGAGGACCGGCACCACATCACGCGTGCCGACGTAACCGATGATTCCGCACATGGACTCGTCCTTTACAATGCAGCGCCGATGAGAAAATCGCTGGCTGCTGCCGCGATCGTCCTGACAGTCGCGTGCGGCAAGCGCGGCGATCCGCACCCGCCCGTCCCGGTCATCCCCAAGGCGGTCAGCGATCTCGTTGTAGCACAGCGGGGCGCCAAAGTAATTCTCTCCTGGAGCTTTCCCTCAATGACGACGGCCGGCCAGAAGCTCGGTGACATTCGCCGCATCGTTGTCTACCGCGCCATCGAAGAGGCGGCTGCTGATGCACTTGCGAAGCTTCCGCCAATGGGGCCGCAGCAATTCATGCGTTTGCGGCAGCGGATCGACAGCATCGAGAGCGCCGATCTGCCGAGGGCGACCGTGGGCGCGAAGCTGGTCTACGAAGATTCGCCACCCTTGCACGGTCGCCTTGCTTACGGCGTTGTGACTGAGGGGGCCAGTGCCAGGAGCGAGCTTTCCAACATCGCCAGCATCATTCCGGGCGATGTTCCTGCGTCGCCCGGTTCGCTCACCGCGTCCGCAAAACCGGAAGGGATCGTGCTGACCTGGAACGCGCCCGAGAAGGCCAATGTCTTCGGGTACAACATTTACCGCACGCCTCCGAATCAGGCCATCGACGAGCTGGCGGTTCCGATCAATCCCACACCGGTCGCAAGGACGACCTACACCGATGTGCCGGCTTACGGGACCTATCAATATGTCGTGACGGCGGTGGCCACTAGCGGCAAGCCCATCATCGAAAGCGATCCGTCGGCCCCCGCCACCGCGCAATTCAAGGATCTGCAGCCCCCGCCGGTGCCAACCGGCCTGACTGTGCTCGTCGAAACCAACGCCGTGAGGCTGGTGTGGGACGCCGTCGACGCGCCCGATCTGGCGGGCTATCGCATCTGGCGGACCGAAGGCTCAGGAATCGAGAAGCTCACGCCGGTGGGCAAAGTCCCCCTGGTCTTCGATCATCCGCTGACGCAGACGAACTACACCGACGCCACTGTCCATCCCGGCATCTCGTATTTCTACGAAGTCAGCGCGGTCGACAAGAGCGGCAACGAGAGCAACGCCGCCAAAACGGATTGGGTATTGGTACCGAAGACGCCCTGATAGTCAGATTTCAAAATCGGTATGGCATCGCTGAGACTCAATTACGGCGCGCGCGCGTTCCGGGATCATTACCTCAACGCGGAGCCGTTTCCACATGTCGTCCTCGACGAGCTGTTCGCAAACGACGTCCTCGATGGAGTACTACGCTATTTTCCTGCGCCGGGCGATACGCAGTGGATGCGGTTCGATAATCCCCTGGAGAAGAAACTCGGATACTCCTACGAGCGGAGCAGCGTTTCCGAGGACGTCCGCAGTTTCTTGAATGACATGAACGCGTTCGAAATGCTTCTTTGGCTCGAGGCCCTGACCGGAATCGAAGGACTGATTCCCGACCCGTATTTCGGCGGCGGCGGGCTGCATCAGATCGAGCCGGGCGGCTTTCTGAAAGTTCATGCCGACTTCAACGTGCATCCGAAGCTCAAGCTCGATCGTCGGCTGAACATGCTGATCTATCTGAATAAGGACTGGCGGGAAGAGTACGGCGGTCACCTGGAGCTATGGGATCGGGACGGAAAAGAGTGCCGGAAGCGCATCCTTCCAATTTTCAACCGCACCGTGATCTTTTCGACAACCGATACCTCATTCCACGGCCACCCGGATCCGCTCAGATCGCCGAGGGGTGTCACCCGGAAATCGGTCTCGCTTTACTACTACACGGCCGGCAGACCGTTGGAGGAGCGTTCGAGGCCACACGACACGATCTTCATTTCGTAGAACGGCCCGCCGTAGTGGTCACGGCCACTCGACCCAACGATCCTCGAGCAGTACGCGATTTCCGCGCCCGTCGATGATCTCGGGCTGAATGTCGGTGTGTGTCCATACACCTGGCGGACGTTCTCGAAACTGCGCTGTAAATTTCGGTTTGGTTGTCTGCGGATACCACTGGAACTCACGCTGCAACTGAGGATCGGAGTCCAACCTGGTGGGAAGACGAATCGCTCCATTGTTGACGAGTAGAGTCACGCTTCGGATCCCGAACGGCGAGAACGCGAAGCCGGACATCACTGTCTGGCTCGTGACTCTGGCGCCGGGCGGTGGAGAGAAAAACGCTCCGAATGTACCTTCAGCGCGCGTCGGCATGCCGAGAAGCATGGCGTCGAGATCCGGTGAGCGTACAGACTGTCCACCGATCTCGAACAGCCAGTCGCCGAGGATGCCGGCGTCGAAGCGGCGTCGAAATGCGATCTGATTCTGAGTGATCGCCCGCGCCAGAGAGGCACGACCCGCGGCATCGATTGCGTCGGCGTGAACCACCACATGGGAAACGCCGATGCGTTGGAGCTCGGGGAAAAGACCCTCAGACCATTCCTGGGCCAGCGTTGCGAGGCGAGCATATTGCGGCGGCGCGAAGCCCGATATTCCATTCACCATCGGGACATGGTGCGATGTTGCCCGAAGCATTGCGCCATGCTCCAAGCCCGGAACGATCGGCAGTTCGACGATCGCGTGTGGCCTCTCCTGTGCGATCCATTGCTCAACTGGAGGAATCTCCGTTGGAGCGATGTACCAGAGAACCGGTGCTGATCGCAGCTCGGCAAGAAACGCGAGTGCCACGATTACAGAAACCCATGTTCGTCCTCTTGCGATCAACGCTGTTCCGATCGCAACCAGGATCGCCAGACCAACCAACGCGATCGCTGCCCATCGCGCCGGAACTCGAACCGCCTGAAACACCGGCACATATCGAAAAAGAAAGCGGTGAAACACAGTGTGCAGACCGAGGGAACCGAAGAATCCGATGCCGATCCACAGGCCGGCGATCTGGAGCGGCTTTCTGTTCCTGCTCATGAACGCCAGCGCGCCGAGGATGAGCGAAAGCGCGCCAGGGAACAGCCAGCGCTCGGGATCGACGCTGGGATTGCGGAGCGGGGCGTAAAGGCGGTTGTGAAAGTTACTGATCAGCCAGTCGGATGGCATTGCAGAAAAGAGCCTGGTCTCGCTCCATGACCAGCGCATTCCAAAGATGTCCGCGGCTTCGCGATACGGCTGCAGGAAAACCGCAAGCAAAAGGATCGCGAATGCCGTGCAGACGGTCAGCGGTAAAAGACGCGGTCTGACAATCACGATAGTGGCCGCGACCGCAACGGATCCAAACAGCAGCCAGTGAATGTTGCACAGGCCGTTGAAGAGAAACGCGGCTCCAAACAACGCCGCCCGCTGCCACGTCGGCTTCTGCGCGTACCAGAGCAGCGCGGCCAGAAGAATCGGAAGCGTTCCGGCCCAGATGTGCTGCACATGAGGCAGGTGGGTGAAACGATAGGGCACGAACTCGTAAAAAATCCCGGCCACGATCCCCGCCGGCCCGCTTCCCGTCATTAACCTGCCGAGCGCATAAGCGCCGTAGCCGCAGAACGCAAATCCGAGAAGCACAGCGATGTTATGTGCCGTGATCGGACCCGATCCGGCAGCACGAAACGGAAAGAGAAGCAGCGCGATGCCATAGAGATTTTCACTGTAGGCCAGCGAGTATCGCGCGGGATAGAACGCATTTGCGTCGAACAGGTGCAGGGGCCGGTGGAATGTCGCATACCAGTCCCAATCGAGGATCCAGGTGTTGATGTATGGGTCGCCGGGGTACGCCACGGCGCGATTCAGGTTCCGCGTCAGCGGCCAGGTCATCAAGATCGCCAACAGCAGAAACAATGCGGCCGCGCCGGCGTGCTGTCTCACCATTACGCGCGCGCGACGGTCAGCAGCTCTCGGAATCGAGCCGGATCCGCCGTCGGCTCGGCGCAGGCGTAGGCCTGGCAGACGTAGGCCATGACGCGATTCGCGTCGCGATTTTGCATCAGCGGCAGATCGGCCGATTCGCTGCCGGCTACAAGCACGCGATGGGGGAGGAATTCCTCGCCGACGACGCGCTGCAGTGCGCGGAACGTTGCATCGTTGATTGGTCCCGTGATCGCGATTTCCTTCGGCTGGGCCGCGCGCCATTCGGCAACGCCTAACAGAAATCCGAAGCCGGAGGGATAACGATCGACGACTGGCATGATCGACTCCAGCGCGCGCGTCGCGATTTCTGCGTACGCCTCGCGGCCGAACAGCAACGCGTGACGCAGGAGAACATCGCAGGCGACCGAGTTTCCCGAGGGCGTCGCGTTGTCGAAGAGGTCCTTCGGTCGCGTGATCAATTTTTCATGATCGATCGGCGTGTCGTAGAAGCCGCCGTGCTCCTCGTCTGCGAAGCGCGTGCGAATCTGTTCCAGAAGCTGATTCGCGCAATCGAGATATCGGCGCTCATGAACGGCCTCGTATGCCAGCGTGAGTCCCCATGCCACGCCGGCGTAATCCTCGAGTAAGCCCGGAATTGATGCATGTCGCATCAATCGACCATTTGTGTCGATGCGCTTGATTAGAAATTCGGCATTCTTGCCAACAACGTCCTCATATCGATCGAAAGCCAGGCAGGCATCGGCGAAGGCTGCCAGCATCCAGCCGTTCCAGCTTGACAGAATTTTTTCGTCGCGAGCGGGCCAGACGCGCTGCGATCGCACGCCGTACAGCTTGCACTTTCCGCGAGCGACGAGATCGGCGTGCGACTCCACATCGCCGACAAGGTGAAGGATGTTCGCGCCTTCCCAATTGCCTCGGTCCGTCACGTCGAACAGTTCGCAGAAGACGCGCCCTTCGTCCTCGCCTAACACCCGCAGGACTTCCTCGCGCGACCAGACGTAGAACTTGCCCTCTTCGCCTTCGCTGTCGGCGTCGAGCGTCGAATAAAAACCGCCGTCGGGCGAAGTCATCTCGCGCTGCACGAAGCCGAGGATTTCGTTGGCGATGCGGGCGAAGAAGAGATTCTTCTTCCACTGCCACGCTCGCGTGTAGAGGCGCGCCAGCAGGGCGTTGTCGTAAAGCATCTTCTCAAAATGCGGCACGAGCCATTCCGCATCGGTCGAGTAGCGATGAAATCCTCCGCCGATCTGATCGTACATTCCGCCCCGCGCCATCTGCGTCAGCGTGCTGGTGATGATCTCGTCGTAGCCGCTGACCTGCATCAGAAAATCGAGCGTCATCGACGGCGGAAATTTTGGAGCGCTGCCGAATCCTCCGTGCACTTCGTCGTAGTTGCCGGCGATCATGGCGGCCGCGCGATCGAGCGTCCCTCGCTCGACGCTGACAGTGCCGCGCGTCTGCAACGTGCTGTTGATTACCTCACGCACTTGTTCGGACGCTGCCTGCACATCATTGCGCCGCGATCGATAGGCGTCGGCGACGTGCGCCAGCACGCGCTTGAATCCCGGCATCCCATGGCGATCGTCAGGCGGAAAATATGTTCCGGCGTAAAACGGTCCGCCGTCCGGCGTGAGAAAGACCGACATCGGCCATCCGCCGTGACCGGTCATGAGTTGCACGGCCTGCATGTAGATCGAATCGATGTCGGGGCGCTCCTCGCGATCGACTTTGATCGACACGAAGTTGTCGTTCAGAACGCGCGCGATCTCCTCGTTCTCGAACGACTCGCGCTCCATGACATGACACCAATGACAGGCCGAATACCCGATGGAGAGAAAAATCGGCTTGTCCTCGGCGCGCGCCTTGGCGAGCGCCTCTTCTCCCCATGCAAACCATTCGACGGGGTTGTGCGCGTGCTGTAGAAGGTACGGAGAAGTCTCTTTCGCTAGACGATTTGCCATTGGTGGCCGGTTGCCGTTGCCGGTGGCCGCGATCGTGTCCGGCAACCGTCCACCGGTCACCGGCCACCCATCAGGCCCTCGGGTGGGCCTTCTTATACACCGCAATGAGCTGCCAGTCGGCCACATGCGTGTACTTCTGCGTCGTGGACAGCGAAGCGTGACCGAGGAGCTCCTGGATCGCGCGGAGGTCGGCGCCGGCGTTCAAGAGATGCGTGGCGAACGAATGCCGCAGCGTGTGCGGAGAAACTCCTGCACGGAGCGAGGCCGCGCGAACGTAGCGGCTGAACAATCGCCGTACGCTGCGCACGGTGATCCTTTGACCACGATAGTTCACGAACAGCGCGTCTTCCTCTGAAGTGCGGACGTCGAGGTAGGCGCGAATCGCCTCTTCCGCTTTCGTTCCGAAAGGGACGATCCGTTCCTTCGATCCTTTGCCGCGCACTTTCACGAGTCGCGCGCGGAGCTCGATGTCGTCGATGTCGATGCCAACCAGCTCGCTGATGCGAAGTCCGGAGGCATACAGCAGCTCGAGCCAGGCGCGATCGCGGATGCCGAGGGGCGAGGTCAAGTCGGGGACCTCGAAAAGAAGCGCGATGTCGGTCGTTTGCAGCACCGAGGGCAGATGTTTTTCGCGCCGAGGCGTGGCCACGGCGCGCGCGGGATTGGCGTCGACGTCGCCTTCGCGCATCAGGTATTTGAAAAACGAACGCAGCGCCGACAGGTGTCGCGCGATCGAGGCGCGACGCAGTTTTTTCTTGGCGAGATGTGCGAGATAGGAGCGGATGGCGAGGTGATCGACGCGGCGCAGATCGAGTTGATCGCGCGCCATCGTGAAGTATTGATTGCACAGAAAGGCGAGGAAGGATTCGAGATCGTCGCGGTAGGCGGCGACGGTGTTGACCGAGACATTTCTCTCGTAGTTCAGGTAATCGAGGAAATCGCGAATCTCGTTCTTCACCCGCCCTCCACTCCGCGGTTGCGCGGTCTCGCGGTTACGAGGTCTCGCGGTCGGCGGAGTCACCACGAGACCGCGCAACCGCGAGACCGCGAAACCATGTTAGCTTAACGCCCCCGTGACCGAGGAACCACTCAAGAAGACCCCCCTCAATGCCGTCGAACACGAGTTAGGCGGCAAGATGATCGATTTCGGGGGATGGGAGCTGCCGGTCCAGTTCACAGGCATCATCGAGGAGCACCAGGCGGTGCGAGCGCGCGCGGGCCTCTTCGACGTCTCGCATATGGGCGAGATTCTCGTCAAAGGCGCCGAAGCCCTGACCCTTCTTCAGCGCACGACGTGCAACGACGTCTCCAAGCTCGAGGACGGCCGAGCGCAGTACAACGGCCTGTTGTATCCGACCGCCGGATTCGTCGACGACATCCTCATTTATCGGATGGGCAAAGACGATTACTTCGTGGTCGTCAATGCCGCCAACAGCGACAAAGACTTCGAATGGTTGCGCGATTGCGCCAAAGGCATGGAGGTCGACGTCACGAATGCCAGCAACGAGTACGCGCAGCTGGCGTTGCAGGGGCCGAACGCTGAAAAAATTCTTCAGCCGCTCACAGACCTCGACCTCTCCGCCATGAAGTACTACCGCTTCGCGCGCGGCAAAGTCGATGGCGCCAATGCGATCGTGTCGCGCACCGGTTACACCGGCGAAGATGGATTCGAGATTTACATCGCTCCCGCGGACGGTCCTCGCCTCTTCAAAAAATTCGTCGCCGGCAGTGACGTGACGCCGTGCGGCCTCGGCGCGCGGGACACGCTGCGCCTGGAAGCGAAGATGGCGCTCTATGGAAACGACATCGATCACTCCACCACTCCGCTGGAGGCCGACCTGGGCTGGATCGTCAAGCTGGAGAAGGGCGATTTCATGGGACGCGACGTCCTCGAGCGCGAGAAGTCGGAGGGGCCGAAGCGAAAACTGGTGGGTTTCGAGATGATCGACCGCGGCATCGCCCGCCACGGATATCCGGTCGTGGCCGGCCAGGAAGAAATCGGCGTGGTCACCAGCGGAACGCACTCGCCGACGTTGAAAAAAGCGATCGGGCTCGCGTATCTTCCGCTCGACAAATCGGCCCCGGGAACAGAGTTCACCGTCCTGATTCGCGGCAAGGAGACCCGGGCCCGTGTCGTGCCGACACCTTTCTACAAGCGGAAATAGCGGAAGGAGCAGAGTCGATGACTCCGGAAGACAGCCGGTACGCCAAGAGTCACGAATACGTGCACGTCGAAAGTGACGTCGGCACGATCGGCATCACCGACTACGCGCAGAAGGAGCTGGGCGACGTGGTGTTCGTCGAGCTCCCCAAGGTGGGCACGCAACTCGAACAGGGCGATGAGCTGGGCAGCATTGAGTCCGTCAAGGCGGTCTCGGAATTGTTTACGCCCGTTTCGGGCGAGGTTGTTGAAGTGAACGAGGCGCTGGCCGAGAAACCCGAGCTGGTCAATACCGATCCTTACGGCGACGGCTGGATGATTCGCATCAGGCTCGCGACGCCGGACGAAGTTGGTGAATTGATGGACGCCGAAGAATATGAAGAGTACATCGAGAAGGAAGCAGGAAAGTAGTGGCCGGTTCCCGGTTGCCGGGAACGCAGATAACCGGCCACCGGCCACCGGACACTCATGATCCAACATCGCTACATCCCCAACGCCGATCAGGACGTCAAGGAAATGCTCAGCGTGATCGGCATCGATTCCGTCGATCGACTGTTTGACTCGATCCCCGAGGCAGTCAAGCTCAAAAAACCGCTCGATATCCCCGGCCCATGGTCGGAGATCGAAGCGCGGCGCTGGTTTCGGGAGCTGGCGGCGAAAAACAAGAGCGCCGTCGATCACATCGCGTTCCTGGGCGCCGGCTCCTATGCCCACTATCAGCCGGCGTGCGCCGATCAATTGCTCCTGCGCGCCGAGTTTTTGACTTCCTACACGCCGTATCAGCCGGAAGTGTCGCAAGGCACGCTGCAGTCGATCTTCGAGTATCAAACGCATCAATGTCTGCTTACCGGACTCGATGTTGCGAACGCGTCGCTGTATGACGGCTCGACGGCGCTGTGCGAAGCGGTCCTGCTCGCGGAACGCGTGGCAAAAAATCGCACGAAGATTGTGATTGCCAAGTCTATGCATCCTGAATACACCGAGACCGTCCGCACGTACATCCAGAACCTCGGCTACCAAATCGTGGAGGTCGGATGGACGAACGACGGCCGCGTCGACATCGAGGCGCTTCGCATCGCGTGCAGCAAAGACGTCTTCGGGGTCGCGATCCAGTCGCCAAACTTCCTCGGAGTCCTCGAAGACTACGACGCGATCGCCGCGGTCGCCAATGGCGTCGGCGCAGTCAAGATCGCGGTGGTCGCCGAGGCCACCTCGCTCGGGATTGTGACACCGCCGGGCGCGCATGGATTCGACATCTGCGTCGGCGAAGGTCAGGCGTGGGGAATTCCGCCGCAGTTCGGCGGACCATATGTCGGATTCATGGTCGTACGCGACGCGCTCAAACGCCACATGCCGGGGCGGCTGGTCGGCGAAACGGTCGATGTTGACGGCCGCCGCGCGTTCGTGCTGACGCTCGCGACGCGCGAGCAGCACATTCGGCGCGGTAAGGCGACCTCGAACATCTGTACCAATGAAGCGCTGATCGCGCTGGCCGCGAACATCTATCTGTCGCTGATGGGAAAGGAAGGCCTGCGCGAAGTTGCCGTGCAATCCATGCAGAAGGCAGCGTATTTACGCGATCGGCTGCGCGCGATCTCGGCCATCAACATCGTCTTCAGCGGCCCGATCTACAACGAGTTCGTGGTGCGCACGCCGTTCCGCGCCGAAGAAATCCTTCGCGACCTCGAGCACGACAAGATCCTCGGCGGCATTCCTCTCGGGCAGTTCTATCCCGATCACGAAAATGATTTTCTGGTCGCGGTCACCGAGCTGCATTTGCGAGAACAGCTCGATCGCTACGTGGCTGTCCTCAGCGCCGCCATTTCCAGGGAGATGCGATGACGGACTTGCTGGAACAGGAAACCTCATCGTCGGTCCCGCAGGGCGCGAATCGCGAGGGCCTCATCTTCGAGCATTCCAAGCGGGGTCGCCGAGGATATCGGCTGCCGGCGCTGGATGTGCCGGAACAGAACGATCTCCTTCCAGGCGGTCTGATGCGCGACGAAATCGCGAACGAAGTCGAAGTGTCGGAGGTCGATGTGATCCGGCACTTCACGCGGCTTTCGAAATTGAACGTCTCCATCGACGCCGGCCTCTATCCCCTCGGCTCGTGCACCATGAAACACAATCCGCGCCTCAACGAAGAGATCGCGCGCACGCCGGGATTTGCGTTATCGCACCCGCTGCAGCCCGACCGCCAGGTGCAGGGCAACCTGGAATTGCTGTGGAACCTCGAGCAGACGCTGAAGGAGATTCTTGGAATGCCGCGCGTGACGCTGCAGCCGGTCGCCGGCGCGCACGGCGAGTTCACCGGCATTCTGATGATTCACAAAGCGCTTGCGAAGAGCGGCAACCCACGAAAATACATTCTCATCCCCGACTCCGCGCACGGAACGAACCCGGCTTCGGCCGCATTCGCAGGATACGAAGTCAAAGAGCTGAAATCGAACAATCGCGGCACGGTCGACCTGCATGTCCTGGAAGGGAACATGAGCGATGACGTGGCCGCGCTCATGGTCACGGTTCCGAACACTCTCGGTGTTTTTGAAAACGAGATCCGGCAGATGGCCGACATCCTCCATCGCAGGGGCGCGTATCTGTACTGCGACGGTGCGAATCTCAACGCCTTCGTCGGCGTCGCGCGGCCGGGCGATATGGGCATCGATGTCATCCACTCCAATCTTCACAAAACGTTTTCGACGCCGCACGGCGGGGGTGGGCCGGGGGCGGGGCCGGTGGGCGTGTCGAAGAACCTGGTGCCCTTCCTGCCGACTCCGACGGTCGAGCGCAACGACGGAACTTTCTATCTCGAGCATGATCATCCCGACTCGATCGGCCGCATGCGCGCCTTCAACGGCAACTTCGGCGTTCTCGTTCGTGCCCTCACTTACATGCGATCGATGGGTCCGGAAGGCCTGCGACGCATCGCGCAGATCGCGGTGCTCAATGCCAACTACATCCGCGCACGGCTCAAGGGGACGTTTCACTTGCCGTATGACGCGCCGTCGCTGCACGAGGTCGTTTTCAGCGACAAAAACCAGACGTCGCAAAACGTTCACACCCTCGACATCGCGAAGCGCTTGATGGATTACGGTTTCCATCCGCCGACGATCTACTTTCCGCTGATCGTTTCGGGAGCGCTGATGATCGAGCCGACCGAGAGCGAGCCGAAGGAAGAGCTGGACGCCTTCTGCGACGCTATGCTCGCGATCGCGCGCGAGTGCCAGGAGCGCCCGGAGCTGGTTCGGTCGGCGCCGCACACGACGCCCGTCCGCCGACTCGACGAAGCACGGGCCGCGCGTCAGCCGATTCTGCGCTGGAAGCCGTAAGGCGGCGTCCGCATTGCAGTAGACTCACTGCAGGCGTGGCGATTTTCGAAGACGACGAGGACGATCTCGACCGGACCCTTTCCGTACGCCGGCCTGCCATGGCCGAGCCTGCGGCGACGTTCATCGAAAAACGCGCGCAGGAACGTCGCTCCTCGAACCTGCGCATCTTTTTCACGACCCTGGTTGTCATCGCGGTCCTCTACCTCGCCAAGCCGGTCGTTGTTCCGATCGCGTTAGCGGTTCTTCTGGCGTTTCTGCTGACGCCGATCGTCTCTCTGCTCGAACGAACATTTCTGCGGCGGACCGGCGCGATCGTGTTGTCGGTCGGCCTCGCTGTCACCGGCCTGTCCCTCGGCGGTTACTGGATCTACCAGCAGTTCAACGCTGTGGCGCAGGAGTTCACGCAGACCGGCACGCTCCAACACGTCGAACAGAAGCTTCGTTTTCTTCGGCGGTCGTCAGCCGGACTGGCGGTCTTTGAAAGATTTCAGCGAACGCTGCAACGCGTGACGGAGCCGCCCGGACCCGAAGAAAAGCCGCTGAGCGTGCGCGTTCTCCCCGACAACACGGTACGCGATCGCTATCGCGCCATCGCGCCGACTGTCGAAGTTGTCGCGGCCGCATTCCTGGTGGTCGTGCTGGTCTTCTTTCTTCTCAAGGAACGCGAGCAGATGCGCGACAAATTGTTGCGGCTCGCCGGCCGCGCACATCTGACCGTGACGACGCAGGCCATCGGCGAGACGTCGCATCGCATCAGCCGCTATCTGCTCACCTTCGCGCTTCTCAACCTCGGCTTCGGGTTCCTGATTGGTCTCGGACTCTTTTTTCTGGGCGTTCCGCACGCGGTGTTGTGGGGCGTGTTCGCAGGACTGATGCGCTTCGTGCCCTACGTCGGTGCCTTTCTCAGCGCCGCGCTGCCGACATTTCTGATGATCGCCCTCGCGCCCAACTGGTATCTGCCGCTGGCCGTGCTGGGACTCTTCATCCTCAGCGATCAGGTCATCGGCGGATTTATCGAGCCGATTGTGGTCGGACATCGCGTCGGCGTCTCACCGATCGCGTTGCTGGTATCGGCGATTTTCTGGGGCTGGTTGTGGGGGCCGGTCGGGCTGCTGCTGGCGACGCCGATCTCGGTCTGCCTCACCGTGGGCGGCGAATTCATTCCGGCGCTGCGAATTTTCTCGATCATGTTCGGCGCCGAGGATCCGCTGGAGGGCTATCTCAGCTTTTACAATCGCCTTCTGCTGCGCGACCGGACGGGTGCGATCGCGATCGCGGACCGGCACGCGGAGAGCGACACCATGGAAGAGATGTTCACCGATCTCTTCATCCCCACGCTCACCTTTGCGCAGGAGGAGCTGGAACGGAAGCGCATCTCGCCGGCGCACGATCACTTCATCAAGGACGTCATCCGCGAGCTGATCATTCGATTCGGCGATCGCAATGCCGGCACCGCCGATCCCGCGCGTCACATCGTGGCCGTCTCGGTCGCGGGCGAGAGGCTGTCGCTCGGTACGTTGATGTTCACGCAGTTGCTGCGCGAGGAAGGTTATTCGATCGATTACTTCACCGATCTTCCGGACGAGGAGCTGTTGGCGTTCGTGGCCGAGGTGACGCCGGAGGCGGTGTTCGTGTCGTGCACCAACGCCGATCACGTCAACATCGGTTACGCGCTCATTCAACTCATCAGCGAAAAGTTCCCGGAGCTGCTGATCGTGGGCGGCGGCTCGGCCTTCGCGCGCGATCGTCAGACGACATTGGCGGCCGGGGCGACCTACGTGCCGGCCTCGCTCAGTGAGGCCAAGGACGACTTCCTGACGCAGCGCAAAACGTTGCGAAAAAAGACGGGCCGGTCGATCACGTTCAGCGGCTCGCGTTTCCGCGTGCCGCCGCCGGCGTGATGCGCCGCGCGCGCAGCGCGTGGCCGGGGCGCTAAACTCCACTGATCGAAAATCAGACTCCTTTCTGGCTAGCTACGTGGTTCGAGCGAAGCCGACGGCTGCTTGCGTACGCAGTAATCCTGATCCTGTGGTCCGCGTGGATGCGGAGTTGCGCGTTTCCGGGCAGGCGGGTCGGCGACTTTTTCGAGGCTGCTGCCGGTTGGGTTCGTGGCTATGAACTGATCGCGGCCGTGGTTGGCCTTGCGATCGCAGCGTGGGGCTGGAATCGAACGACGATGGCGAGCCTCATGCGGGTGTGGATCGTCGCGGCGCTTCTGGCGGTGCCGTTTAGTGTTTGGGTGGGTCTACATCTGCGCTCATTTATCCTTCCCAAAGGGGGCGGCGCAGGCAGTGAAAATTATCTCGGCGATATCTCGCCGTTGGCGACGCCGTTCATCGCCTTTGCTCTTGCAATTCCGTTGGCTGCTCCATTCCTGATTCTCGTGACTCGTATTTTCAAGCGAGGGATGGTTGGGATCGGCGATCCGATATCGGCCATGGCGCTTTCGATGTGTGTCGTGGCGGTCGCGGCGAACTTCAGTTGGCCCCCAATCAAACCAAAGCTCGAACCGCATCCGGCTCCTCCTGCTCCGAAGTCAGTTCACACAACGGCAACCGAATCGCGCGGCGTCTCGCCGAGTGATCCGCCTTTCGTCCAGGCGATTGGCCGCGGCGATATTGTCGCGGCACGCCGTCTGCTTTCCAGTGGCGTTCTCGACTCCGATGGATCGGGACTGCTTTTCGCGTCGGAGCTCGCGGAGCCCGACTTCATGAGATTTTGTCTTCTGGCGAAAGCTCCGGTCGACGCACGCGACCTCGTCGGTCGCACGCCGTTGATTCTGGTCGTGACAGCGAATCCGCGCGGCCAAGGTTTCGCCGCGCGACAGAAATCAGGCGTCGACGTGCTGATCGACGCGGGCGCGAATGTCAATCTCGCCGACAACGCAGGGCACGCTGCGCTGCAAGAAGCTCAGGATCGACACCTCGAGGACATCGCGGCACGACTCATTGCCGCCGGCGCGATCGCTCAGCCCGGCGGCCAGCCGAAGTTTCGCCCGCCTAACAAATGAAAATGAACGTGGAAAACGGTTTGGCCGGCCGCTTCGCCATGATTGACGACCGCGCGGTAGCCATCGGAGTTGAGATGCAGATCGCGAGCGATCTGGGCCAGCCGCACCAATGCCGTTCCTACCGTGGCGGCGTCGGCTTCCGACATGTCGTCGAGGCTCGGGATGTGCTTTCGGGGAATCACCAGCACGTGCGTGGGCGCCTGCGGATTGATGTCGTGAAACGCGACCACGTCGGCGTCCTCATAAACTTTTTTTGCCGGAATCTCGCCGTGCGCGATCCGGCAGAAGAGACAGCGATCACTTCCAGCCATGCCGCGATAATACGACGACGCGCGGAATTCCGGCCAGGTCGTTGCGAACAGCGTCGACGTTGAAGTGATGCGCAGCGGCAAGATCGCGCACGGCCTCCAGTTGTCCGTACGCGATTTCGAGGATGAGGCCTGCACGGCCGGCCTGATCGAGAATCCGTGCGATGACTTCGGTCCCGGCGGGACCGGGCGTCAGCGCTCCCCGCGGCTCGTGATCGCGCACCTCCGTCGCCAGTGTCTCGATCTCCGCGGCCTTGACGTAAGGCGGATTCGAGACGATCCAGTCAAAGTCCTCCACGAACGCCGCCAGAAGATCCGAGCCGACCAGCCTGACCGCACCATTTGCATTTTGAGCGGCCACTGCCAGCGCCGCCACCGAGACATCGGTCGCGATCACGCGAAGATCCGGCCGCTCCAGCGCCACGGTCACCGCGATACATCCGCTTCCGGTACCGATATCGACGACGCGCGCTCCGCGATCGATGCGCTCGATGGCAGTCTCCACCAGGATCTCTGTTTCCGGACGCGGGATGAGCACGCGTTCGTCGACGCGAAATTCGCGACCGAAGAACTCCGTCTTGCCGCGGATGTACTGCAGCGGCTCGCCGGCAAGGCGACGTCGCATGGCCGCATCGATACGTGACGGGTCGACCAGCGCTTCGCCGTGCGCGAAAACATACACAAGCGGCTGGCCGAGAAGATCGGAAAGGAGCACGTCGACGTCGCGGCTGCGATAGCGCGCGCGGAGCGAATCAATCGTTTCCGTAGGTCAGCTCCAGGAACACATCCTCCAGCGCCCGATTGCTCTTCAGCTCCGGCGTCGTGCCGGTGGCGATGATGCGACCGCGATGCAGGATGCCGATGCGATCGCATACCGCCTCGGCGACCGACATGGTGTGCGTCGTCAGAAAGATCGTCTTTTGTTCGCCGGCCAGGCGCCGCAGCAGAGTCTTGACCAGCTTCTGCGCCAGTGCATCGAGGCCGACCATCGGCTCGTCGATCACCAGAACGGCTGGATCGTGCACCAGCGCCGCGATGATCACGAGTTTCTGTTTCATGCCGTGGGACAGATTCTCGATGCGCGCGTCGGTCCAGTCGGCGATGTCGAAGTAGCGCAGCAGCTCCAGCGCGCGCGATTCGCAATCGCGCCACTCGCGGCCGTAGAGATTGGTCACGAACTGCAGCAGCTCGCGGCCGGTCAGCTTCTCGTACAGATAGGGCCGGTCGGGGACGTAGCCCACGATCGATTTCGTGTGCGCGCCGTCCGACCCGACATCGCGGCCAGCGATCCGCACCACCCCTGAGGTCGGCAGCGAGAGGCCGGCCAGAATCCTGATGGTCGTCGTTTTTCCGGCGCCGTTCGGTCCTAGAAAGCCGTAAATCTCGCCGGGTGAGACAGTCAGCGAGATCTCGTCGACTGCCGTGAACGTCCCGTACTTCTTGGTCAAGTTCCGGATTTCAATCATCGGGGCATGTGTATTATCCGCTGGCTGAAAACTTTAGCCGGAGGGAGCCGTAGTAGGTCAATGGCCGAACGTGAGCAACTCGATGACCGCGCCCTGGTGGCGCGAATCCTCGAGGGCGAGCGCGACCGTTTTACGGACCTGGTCCGACGCTATGAGAAGCGCGTCATCAACTACGTCTACCGTATTACGCATCGCTACGAAGAAGCGCACGATCTGGCCCAGGACATCTTCGTGAAGGTCTATCTCGCGCTCGATCGCTACGATTCAAAGTACCAGTTCTCGACCTGGCTGTTTCGAATCGCGCAGAACGCCGCCATCGACGTTCTCCGCAAAAAGAGCGTCATGGAAGTGCCGCTGGCGCGGCCGACCGAGGATGAACCGCAGAAGGAGCGCGAATTTGCCGATCCCGGCGTGTCGCCCTATCGCGCGCTGAAGAACAAGCAGCTCGGTTCCGCAATCGAGAAAGCAGTGGAAAATCTGCCGCCGGACTATAGAGAATTGATCCAGCTCCGGCATTTTGCGGAGCTGTCGTACGAAGAAATCGCGTCGATGAAGAAGCTGCCGCTGGGCACCGTGAAAAACAAGCTCTTCCGTGCACGGAATCTGCTGAAGGAGCAGCTCGATACTTTCGTTGAACCCCTATGAGCGCCGACTGTCAACGCTACGCCGAAAATCCTGAAGCGAACGCCTCGCATCTTCGCGATTGTCTCGCCTGCCGCGAGATGTACGCGCTGCTCGACACGCGCGTCGAATCGAAAGCAATGGCTGTTGACGCGTTACCGCTGGCGGAGTGGGAGGGGGCGGACTATCGATCGTGGCCGTTGGTGATTGGCGGAGCATTGGCGCTCCTGACAATCGCGTTCTCTCTGTGCATGATCGCGGGCATTTCGTTCTTCACCGCGATGACAGCCGGCGCGCGTTTCGATTGGCGCGGAGCGCTTGCGGCGGCGAACAATGCGGTGCGGCCGCTCGGCCCGATCGGATTCGCCGCCGCCTTCCTGGTGGTCAACACGCTGCTCGTTCTTCTCCTTCGTCGCTCGCCCCGAGGGATCGATGCGTAAGGCGCTGCTTCTGGCGCTGACCATTCTCGCCACGGCGGTGACCGCGCTCATCGCCGCACCACCGTTCAAGGCTTCATGGACGCTGTCGGAAGCTGCATCGATGATGACGCGCACCGCCGTCATCGTCTCGGTGCTGTTTGTCTGGATCATCGCCGCGATCGTTCTGACGTTGATCAGCGGCCGCGAGATTCGCTACTCATCGATCGAGCTCCGCACTTCTCCGCTCCACTGCTTCGCCCTCGGCCTGGTGGCGGTGACCAGCCTCGTCCTGACGGCCATTCTCTTCAGCTACCTGATTCCGTATGTCGTGGGCATTCCGCTCCTGCTGGCGCTGGCGGTCTTCGCGATCCTCACCAAGATCTACGGCACGATCGCGGTGTTCCACGCCGTCGGCACGCTGGTCGCGAACGCGCGCTCGCGCGAAGAGCTGTCGCGGCGGCGCTGGCTGCGCGGCGATCTGGCCATGGTTGTCATTGGGGTTCTGCTCCTCGGCGCCATCCGCCTGATTCCTGTTGTCGGCGTGATCGCGTGGGGTATCGCGTCGATCTTCGGGATCGGCACCGCGCTGGCGACGAAGTTCGGCCGCCGCGAGCCGTGGTTCCTGGTGTGGCGGCCGGTCAGCGCGGAATAGCCAACGGAATTCCGATCAACACGGCCGCGACGATCGCGGCAATTCCCGCAAACTTCAGCGTCCCGGCATTGCGACTGTAATCGAACAGCTCCAGCGTCGGATACGGCATGGCATTCGGATGCCACTCGGGATCGTAATGGACGGCGAGCTTTGAGCCGTCGGGATGTTGTGCGACCCACGCTCGCAGTTCAGAGATGCCCGGGTTCGCCCACTCAGAAGGGCGTTGTTCGTAGTACGCCGGCAGCGATTCGATGCCTCCTTCGACGCGCTCGTCATTCGCATCGAAGGAGATGCTGCATATCGCATAGTAGACATAGCGATCGACGCGGCGGCGTTTTCGCTGGTCGACTTTGCAATGCTGGATGGTCGCGTTGGCGGACGGCCATTTGGAGATCGTTTGGCCTTGCCACCAGCTCGACGCGACGCCGAAGAGAAAAAGAGCGGATGCTGCGAGCGCGAAAATGCCAAGAGCGAGAAATATGACTCGCCAGCCGCAGCCTTGATTAGACATTCTCCACGATTGCGCGGCCGAATTCGCTGGTCTTGAGCAGCGTGGCGCCGCGCATCAACCGTTCCAGATCGTAGGTCACGCGCTTCTGAGCGATCGTTTTCGCGATCGCGCGCTCGATGGCGTCCGCCGCTTCGAACCAGCCCAGGTGGCGGAGCATCATGACGCCGGAGAGGATGAGCGATCCGGGGTTCACGCGATCCTGATTGGCGTATTTCGGCGCCGTTCCGTGCGTCGCTTCGAAGATCGCGACTTCGTCCGATTCGTTCGATCCCGGCGCCATGCCCAGCCCTCCCACCTGCGCAGCCAGCGCGTCGGAGAGATAGTCGCCATTCAGATTCGTGGTTGCGATCACGGAGTACTCCGCCGGTCGCAGGAGCACCTGCTGGAACATCGAGTCCGCGATGCGATCCTTGATCACGACTCTTCCGTTCGGCTTCGATCCGTTGATATCAACCTCGGCGATCGTGACATCGGGGAATTCCTGGCGGGCAACCTCGTAGCCCCAATCCTTGAACGCCCCTTCGGTGAACTTCATGATGTTGCCCTTGTGGACGAGCGTGAGGCTGTCGCGCTTGGTGGCCAGGGCGTAGAGAATCGCTTTGCGCACCAACCGCTTCGATCCGAATTCCGAAACCGGTTTGATGCCGATTGCCGAGTCGTCGCGAATCCTGATGCTGGCGCGTCGCTCCATGGTGTTGAGAAAACCGATCACGCTCTTCGCGCCCTCAGACCCAGCCGGCCACTCGATGCCGGCGTAGACATCCTCGGTGTTCTCGCGAAAGATCACCATGTCGACTTTTTCCGGCTCGCGGACCGGCGAGGGCACGCCCGTGAAATAGCGCACCGGCCTGACACAGGCGTAAAGGTCGAGGATCTGACGCAGCGTCACGTTGAGCGATCGGATTCCGCCGCCGACAGGAGTCGAGAGCGGTCCCTTGATCGAGACGCGGTAGTACGACAGCGCATCGAGCGTCTCTTTGGGCAGATACTCCTTGTACGTCTCATTCGCTTTGTCGCCCGCGAAAACTTCGTACCAGGCCGCTTTTTTCTTCCCGCCGTAGACTTTCTTGACAGCGCCGTCGATCACGTGCTGCGTCGCGCGCCAGATATCGGGCCCGGTTCCGTCGCCTTCGATGAACGGAATGATCGGATCGTCGGGGACGACGATCCGTCCGGCTTCAAACCCGATGCGTTGCCCCGTTTTTGGTGCGGTCAGATGCGCAGCCATCGCGGGCGAATCTAGACGAAACCAGACTTCTTGTCACCGGGTATACCGTATTGTAGGAAGTTCCCAATGTCGTCCAAGAGTCGTTTCTCGCGGCGTCTGGCGGTGGTCGCCGTCATTCTGATCGCGGTCGTGCTCCTGGTCTGGGGCACTCGCCGACCAAATCCGCTGCCGGTGGTTTTGGCGGAGGTCGATCTCGGGCGCGTTGAGCGCACGGTAGCGAATACTCGTGCCGGCACGGTCAACGCCTGCCGGCGAGCGAAGCTGGCGCCGCCCGCCGGCGGACAAATCGTGGCATTGCCGGTCCACGAAGGCGATCGCGTTCGTTCCGGTCAGGTGCTGCTCGAGCTGTGGAATCAGGACAGCGCGGCGCAGGCTCGCGTCGCGGAAGAACAGTCGCGCGGCGCCGTCCTTCGGGCCGAAGAAGCTTGCGGGCATGCCGACATCGCCAAGCGCGACGCCGACCGCGCCGGCAAACTGCACCGTGATGGTCTCCTTCCTTTTGATCAGCTCGATCGAGCCACCTCGGCGGCCAATACGCTTCGCGCCGCATGTG
>DASPZU010000003.1:0-23331 GCA_035636095.1 Thermoanaerobaculia bacterium | reverse complement strand
ACACGTATTGGTCCGCCGGCGTGATCGCGCGAGAGTTGCCGCCCGCCACGTCCTGGATCCACACCCGCGGCGGCCGCTCGTTGCGGTCCACCTCGTTTACATAGGTCTTGTCTTTCTTGCGACGCTCTTCGTCGGCGGGCGCCGGATCGGGAGCGATGTAGGCGATGCGCCGCCCATCTGGCGACCACTCGAACATCGCCGTTCCCTCTTTGGCCGTGGTCAGAGCTCGCGCCTCGCCGCCGGTGGCGTTCATGCTGACCACCTGGGGAAGATCATTCACCAGCGCGACGAAAGCGAGCGAGGATCCGTTCGGCGACCAGCGCAGGTGCGGTGCGGGCCTCGGAACGTTGAAGATGCGCGTGCCGAAGGTCATGCGCACCGGCGCGCCACCGGCGGTGGGGACGACGTAAAGCTGCGCGTCGTGCGTGTTGTTCTCGACGTTGGGCTGGGAGACGACGTAGGCCACGCGCTCTCCATCCGGGGAAATTTGAACGTCGGCGATCCAGCGAAGCTTCATCAGGTCGTCGACGCTGACGGGATGGGGCGCGGCGAGCGCGGCGCTGAAGAGAGCTAGCGCGAATAAGAGGGCGAGTCCGACGCGACGATTCATGGACGATCCTCGAGCACGCGAGGTTATCGCTCAGCGCGGCAGGATGGCAAGCGACACCGGCAACTTCGCGCAGGGAGGGCGAGCATCATCAATACGGTGAGCGTCTCTGGCGGTGGAGAGATCTTCATCGCGAACAGCATGGCGAACGATCCCACGACGATCCTCATCGCACCGCCGAACTTCCCTTTGTCCTGGTCGGATCTCCGAGCACAAACAACCTCACGAATACATCGCTGACGCCTAACACGACCTACGTCTACTTCGTTCGGGCCACCGACGCGTCGAACATCGGGTTACCGAGCAACAGGGATCTGGCTACGACAATGGTGTTTACTGATGATCCGGTTGTCGCGGCCTCGACGATCATCAAAGCTGTTCACCTCACGGAGCTGCGAACAGCGGTCAACGCGGTCCGGGCCGCAGCCGGCTTGTCTGCGGCGACCTTCACCGACACGCTGACGGCGGACGTCTTCATCAAGGTTGTTCACATCACCGAGTTGCGGTCGAATCTCGACGAAGCACGCGCCAGCCTGGGGCTGGCCGCGATGCTCTACACGGGCCCGACGCTGGCAGCCGGCGACACGGTCATGGCCGCGCACATTCAGGATTTGCGGGCGGGTGTGAGGTAAAAAGCTCCGCGGTCCATTCCGACGGGGCTAAACATCCGCATCAAAGAGTAAGATGGGAGAAGCGGCTAGCCTTGTGCGCGGAATGCGGCAAATGAAGCGACGGTTCAGACCCGATGATGCGTAGAGCACTGATCCTCGCGGCGATGCTCGCCATCGTCGCCATTCCGATGGCGGTCGGCAATATCGGCTTCTGTCGTTCGATGCCATGCTGCCCGCCGCATCTCGGAGCGCACATGGCCGACGCGCATCAACCCGACTGCTGCAACACGACCAATTGCGCGCAGGCACCGGCTGCGGGTCGGGATTACACAAATTCGAAACAAGCTGATCACCATGCGCCTGCGCTTCTGGCCGTGGCGATCCTGCCGACTGTCCAGGCGTTCACCGGCCGACCGCACTTCGCGCTTACCGCGATGACGCCGCTCGAGCGCCAGACTCTCCAACGCCGCATCGCGCTTCTCTCCATCCTCCTCATCTAAAGGCAAGTCAGAAGGCAGAAAGCAGAAGGCAGAAGTGTGCCTTTTGATCTTTCGCCTTCTGCCTTCTGCCTTCTTCCTTCTGCTTTTCTACTGAGGAGCTATGAAAGTCATACTTTTTTTCACCTTCTGCTTTCTGCCTTCTGCCTTCTGCCTTGCAGTCGACTGGAACAACCCCGACGCCGTCGTGCAGGCGGCGAACGAAGTCAACCCATCGCTGGCCAGCCTCTCGGCGCAGATTCGCGCGGCGAAGGAGCGGGTCGCTCCAGCGGGATCGCTACCAAATCCCATGCTGATGGGTGGAGTCCAGAACGAGCCGGTCAATCTCTCCTACGACTTCATGACCATGTACATGGTGGGCGCATCACAGACGCTGGTGCGCAAGTCGCGGCGCGATGCCCTGCGTCGATCGGCAGAGCTCGATGTCGGGCGACTCCAGCGCGAGTATGAATCGCGACGCGCAGAGGTCGAACGAGATGTTCGCTCGGCCTACATCGAAGCGGCCGCCGCGCAGAACCAAGTCGAGTCGACCGAAGACATCGCCACTGTCCTCGAGTCCGTCGTCGAGGCCTCACGGGCCCGCTACGAAACGGGCGCGGTACCGCAGGCTGACCTGATTCGCGCGATGCTCGAGGAGAGCAATGTCGAGCATCAGCTCATCGCGTTGCGGCGCCAGAGAAACGCCGCGCTGGCGCGACTTCTGCCGCTTCTCGAGTTACCAGCGACCACGCCTGTTCCGCCTTTTTCACTCCGGCACGCCATGCATGCCGAGCATGAGGGTGGCTTCAATGGCACGCTGCCCGAGTCCACGCCCGCGATCGCGGAGTTGCAGGCGGAACTGGCGCGTGCCGAAGAAGACATCCGATTGGCAAAGCTGGCGACGAGGCCGGACGTCAGTGTGGAAGCTTCGTATGGTGTTCGACCTCGGAACACAGATATGTTCAGTCTCACCGCGCGCGTCGAGCTCCCGATTCGCAAGTCGGCGATCATCGAGCCGCGCATCCGGGAGGCAATCGCCCGTCGCGACGGGGCTCGCCAGCAGATCGAAGTTCTTCGGCAGCAGCTTCTTCAGGACCTCGGCAGCGAGCTCGTATCGCGCAACGAGGCCATCGAGCAGATCGATATCCACATCAATAAACTCGTTCCCCAGGCGAAGATCGGATTCGAGTCGTCTCTCGCCGCATACCAAACCGGCAAGACCACATTCGATGCGGTCCTCGGATCGCTACGCACGTATGTCGCCCTGAACGTCGACTACTACGATTTCCTGCGCCAGAAAATGCTGGCAGAGGTCGACATCAAGGCGATGCAGCGTGGAGCGCGTAGCGGCGCGGCGCCGGCGAAGCAATCCATGGAGATGAGCCAATGATCAAGCGAATTTTTCCGTGGATCATCTCTGCAATGTTGGCGATCGTCCTGGCCATCGTTTTGATCCAAAAGCGACAGACGAACGAAATCAACGGAGTTGTGCAGGACAACAGCGGACGGCGCGTGATCGAGTGGGTCGATCCGATGATTTCGCAGGGGCCACCGCACACCACGCGCTCGAATAAGCCCGGACGTGCCATCGACTGCGGCATGAAGCTCGTGCCTGTTTACGCGGACGAGGCATCGACGAGCGCGTCAACGTCGACGGTCAGCGGCTACGCCAACGTCTCTCTGCCGCCGGCCCGCCAGCAGATCATTGGAGTGAAGCTGGCGAAAGCCGAGCTGCGCGATCTCTCTCGCAGTACGCGCACAGTCGGTCGGGTGGCGGTCGACGAGCGCAAGCTCGCCCAGATCCACACAAAATTGGAAGGCTTCATCGAGAACCTCTACGTGAACTTCACGGGCGAGCCGGTCCGTCGCGGTCAGCCGCTGTTCTCGATCTACAGTCCGGATCTGCTGTCGACGCAGCAGGAGTTGATCCTCGCTGAGCGCAATCGCTCCCAGTTCGGAAGCACGCTCGCCGATTCAGCGCGCCGCCGCCTGCTGCTGTGGGACATGAGCGCCGAGGATATTGATCGCGTGGTGCGCAGCGGCAAGCCGCAGCGCGATGTCATCATCCGGTCGCCGGTCGGTGGCGTCGTCTTGACGAAGAACGCCATCCAGGGAACGCGCGTGATGCCGACCGACACACTCTACGAGATCGGCGACCTCAGTCGCGTTTGGATTCTCGCCGACGTCTACGAATTCGATTTGCCGTACGTCCGCGTGGGGCAGACTGCGCAGGTGACGATTTCGTCGATTCCTGATCGTAGCTGGATTGGCCGCGTCAGCTTTGTGTCGCCGACGCTGGATGCAAAGACGCGCACGGCGAAGGTGCGACTCGAGCTCGATAACCCCGGCGGTCTGCTCAGACCCGATATGTACACAGATGTGATTCTTCAGGAGCCGGTCGGAAGGGCCGTCGCCGTTCCGGACAGCGCCGTGCTGCAAACAGGTACACGGTCGATCGCCTTCGTCGACCGAGGGAATGGTCAATTCGAGCCGCGCGAAGTGCGAACGGGCGTGAAGGCGAACGGCTATTACGAGATCAAGTCGGGGATTTCCGCGGGAGAGACAGTCGCTGTCGATGCGAACTTTCTGATCGATTCCGAGTCGAGGCTGCGCGACGCCTTGCGTCGCTAGAAAGCAGAAGGCAGAAAGCAGAAGGCAGAAGGCAGAAGGCAGAAGGATGACAAATCTGGTTGATCGCACTCGGGAGTTTTCGCTTCGCGTCATCCGTCTCGTTTCGGCACTGCCTGACACGCGTATCGGCTGGCGTCTCGGCGATCAATTGCTGCGAAGCGGCACCTCTCCTGGTGCTCATTTCCGAGAAGCACTTCGTGCGCGATCGAAAGCTGAATACGTTGCAAAGCCGCTTTACTGGCTGGAACTCATCGAGGGTGCAAATCTCATGACGTCGAAAAAACTCGAATCGATCAGGACCGAGACAAATGACCTGATTGCGATCTTTGTCTCGCTGATCAAGAAATGGAGGGGCAAGTAGCGCGAAGGCACTTCTGCCTTCTGCCTTCTGCTTTCTGCCTTGATCGAAAAACTGATTCGCTACTCCGCCACGAATCGTTTCATCGTCCTCATCATCGTGGCTGGACTGATCATCGCCGGAGTCTGGAGCATCAACAACATCGCGCTCGATGCGCTGCCGGATCTTTCCGACACGCAGGTGATCGTCTACTCGAAGTGGGATCGCAGTCCTGACATCATCGAGGACCAGGTCACGTACCCGATCATCACCTCGCTGCTCGGCGCGCCGCGAGTGAAGGCCATTCGCGGCTTCTCCGATTTCGGCTACTCCTACGTTTACGTCATCTTCGAGGATGGCACCGACATGTACTGGGCGCGCAGCCGTGTGCTCGAGTACTTGTCGAAAGTGCAGGGCAGCTTGCCCGAAGGCGTCAAGACCGAGTTAGGCCCGGACGCGACCGGCGTCGGCTGGGTCTACCAGTACGCGCTCGTCGATACCACCGGTCAGCGTTCGCTGGCGGACCTGCGTTCGCTGGAGGACTGGCACATCCGATACGAGCTGCAATCGGTTCCCGGAGTCGCGGAAGTGGCCAGCGTCGGCGGGTTCGTGCGGCAGTACCAGATCACCGTCGATCCGAACAAGCTCGCCGCGTACGGCATCCCGCTGATGCAAGTGACGGAAGCGGTGAAGAATTCGAACAGCGAAGTTGGCGGACGGCTCATCGAGTGGAGCGGTGCCGAGTACATGGTTCGCGCGCATGGATATGTGAGGTCGAAGTCCGATCTCGAAGAGATTGTCGTCAAGACTGACGAACACGGCACGCCGGTGCGCCTCAAAGATGTCGCCGACGTTCAACTCGGGCCGGAGCTGCGGCGCGGAATCGCGGAGCTGGACGGCAAAGGTGAGGTCGCCGCCGGGGTCGTGGTGATGCGCCACGGCGAAAACGCCATGAACGTGATCACTCACGTGAAAGAGCGGCTGAAAGAAATCGAGCCCTCGCTGCCGAAGGGCGTGAAGCTCGTTGAGACCTACGACCGCTCGCAGTTGATCGAAGAGTCGATCCACACGCTCAACCACGAGCTGCTGCTGGAGATGATCATCGTCTCGTTGATCATTCTCATCTTCCTCTGGCACATCCCGAGTGCCTTCATCCCCATCATCACCATTCCGGCCGCGGTGATCATGTCCTTCATCCCGATGAAGATCTTCGGGATCAACTCCAACATCATGTCCCTCGGGGGCATCGCGGTGGCCATCGGCGCCATGGTCGACGCGGCCATCGTGGTCATCGAGAACGCGCACAAAAAGCTCGATGCCTGGGAGCACACAGGGCGCCAGGGTGACTATAAGGAAGTGCTGGTGGGCGCGGTGCAGGAAGTCGGCCGGCCGAGCTTCTTCTCGCTATTGGTCATCGCTCTGTCGTTCATGCCGATCTTCGCGCTGGAGGCTCAGGAAGGAAAGCTCTTCAAGCCGCTGGCATTCACGAAAAACTTTTCCATGGCCTTCGCCGCCGTGCTGGCCGTCACGCTCGTGCCGGCGATGATGCTGCTGATCATTCGGGAGCGAAAGTTCACCTTTCGTCCGGTGTGGCTTCGCAATGCTGTCAACGCCGTCGCCGTCGGAACGATTCATTCCGAAGAAAAGCATCCCATCTCCCGGATGTTGTTTCGCGTCTACGGTCCTGCGGCGCATTGGATCCTTCGACACACACGCCTGGTGATCGCGCTGGCGTTAATCGTGGTTCTCATCACGATTCCGATCTACTTCCAACTCGGCCACGAGTTCATGCCGCCGCTCAATGAGGGCGTCATCCTTTATATGCCGACGACACTCCCGGGAATCTCGGCGACCGCTGCGGCGGCGCTGCTACAGCGACAAGATCAACTTCTCAAGCAGATCCCGGAGGTCGAACGCGTGTTCGGCAAGGCCGGGCGCGCAGATACATCGACTGATCCGGCGCCGCTCTCGATGATGGAAACGACGGTTGTTCTCAAACCGGAATCGCAGTGGCGGCCGAAACAGCGCTGGTACTCGAAGTGGGTACCGGGATTCATGCAGGGACTTTTCCGGCCGCTGTGGCCGGACAAGATGTCGTGGGAAGACCTGGTCAATGAGATGGACCAGAAGCTTCAGATCCCGGGGCAGACCAACGCCTGGACCATGCCCATCCGTAACCGCATCGACATGCTCACCACCGGCATCCGCACGCCGGTTGGCATCAAGATTTTCGGCGCGGATTTGAAGCAGATCGAGGACATCGGGAAGCAGCTCGAGCAAATCGTCCAGAAAGTCCCAGGGACCAGAAGCGTCTATGGCGAGCGTGTCTCCGGCGGCTACTTCGTCGATTTCGATCTCAACCGCCCGGAGATCGCGCGATACGGATTGACGATCAAGGATGTGCAGGAAGTGATCATGTCGGCCGTCGGTGGGGAGAACGTCTCGACTTCAATCGAAGGCCGCGAGCGCTACCCGATCAACGTGCGCTATCCACGCGAGCTGCGCGACGAAGTGGACAAGCTGGCGCGCGTGCTCATCCCAACCATGAGCGGGGCTCAAATTCCGCTAGGGCAACTGGCCTCGATCCGATTGACCGAGGGTCCGGCGATGATCCGCGACGAGAACGGCAAGCTCTCCGGCTACGTCTATATCGACGTCGACACCACACAGCGCGACATCGGCGGTTACGTCACTGACGCAAAGCGCGCCGTCGAACAACAGCTCCAGGTTCCGGCGGGATACACCTTCCAGTGGTCAGGACAATACGAAGCAATGGAGCGTGTGAAGCAGAAGATGCTTGTCGTTGTCCCGATCACGCTGTTCATCGTTTTCTTCCTCATCTTCCTGAATACGCAGTCGCTGCCGAAGACGATGATCGTCTTGCTCGCGGTACCGTTCTCCGGCGTCGGAGCGATCTGGCTGCTGTGGGCCCTCGGCTACAACATGTCGATCGGTGTGTGGGTCGGGCTCATCGCGCTGTTAGGCCTGGACGCAGAGACGGGCATCTTCATGCTGCTCTATCTCGACCTCGCGTACGACTCGATTAAACCGAGGACGCGCGAAGAGCTGCGCGAGGCGATCTATCACGGCGCCGTCAAACGCGTGCGTCCGAAGGTGATGACGGTCGCGGTGGCGTTCTTCGGCCTGGTGCCCATCATGTGGTCGACCGGTACGGGCGCCGACGTGATGAAACGCATCGCCGCGCCGATGATCGGCGGGCTGTTCACCTCATTCCTCATGGAGCTGCTGGTGTACCCGGCGATCTACTACCGCTGGAAGTGGCGCGCCGAGGTACGCCATTACGAGGCGCAAGCGATCCAGGAGATCGAAACTGACGAAGGGCTTCGCCGGAAGATCCGAATTCCAGAGAACGGGAACAACAATGCCCAAGAGAACACCTAAGCGAAGCCGGACCGTCGTTTGGATTGCCGCTGTAGCGGCGGCGTTGAGCGCGATCGTTCTTCTCTTCGTGATCATCCCCAGGAGGGTCGTTCCCGAGGCATCGCTCATGCGATGGGATCCGAAGTGGCCGCCGATTCCTGCTTCGAAGCGCCCGGCGCATTCAGACGAGATCATCCGGGATGCATACGCCTTCGCGGCAAATCGGGAAGACATCGTTCGCTACATCCCATGTTATTGCGGCTGTGAGCGAACGGACCACCACCAAAGCCTGCACGACTGCTTCCTCCGGGGTCACGATCGCGACGGCACGCCGCAATGGGACCCGATGGGCTACACGTGAGGAATCTGCCTCGATGTCGCGCGTGACGCGATGAAGCAGCTCGAGATCGGAACTCCGCTATCCAAGATTCGACGAAATATCGAAAACAAGTATCAGCCGAAGTATGGCGCGGGAACGCCGACGCCAACACCGCCCGGAGAGCCGAGCCTTTGAGATCGCGAATATGACGGATCTCTCGTACGACGCTGCGATCGTGGGTGCCGGACGATCTACTTCGGAAAGAAATAAAACGCGAAGCGGCAAAGGAGAGGAGTGATGTTCCGTCAGAGTCAGAGACGATGGTTGCTACTCGTGATAGCCGGTCTGATCCTGGCAGGTTCGGCAGTAGCTGACGAATTTTATGTTCCACTGAGCAGCGGGTCGGACGCGCGATTTGTAACCGTGGTGCGAATCGTCAATCGGTCGGAAAACAGTGTGACCGTTGCCATCGAGACCCTCGCTCCGTTTGGCTGGACGGGTAAAAGCAGCCGGTTAACCGTTGCAACCGGCGAGACCATCGAGTGGTCTGACATCTTCGCGGAGCACACTGGCAGCGATCGATTTGACGCGGTCGCGATCCGAGCGGACGGCCCCCTGCTCGTGACTGCGATCCGCCGCTGCGCTGACTGCGGAGTGATGTCGAAGATTCCCGTTCTCGCTGCGCAGGATGCAATTCAGGAGGGCGCGATCACGGCCGGCACAACGAACGATGAGTGGAAGAGTGGAGTTGGCGTGATCAATCCCGGCGCTGCGGGCGCTCTGCTGACCGTCTCTCTTCATCGCGGGGAGGATGTCATTGATGAAGCCTCGCTCTACGTTCCCAGTCGAGCAGCGCGTGTCGTATCCATCGATGATCTCTTCAGCGTATCGGCAACCGATCCGAATGATCGGGTGAGCTTCCGCACTTCTCAATCGGTACTTTTATACGGCTACGCGTCTAACGAACAGTCGGGAGCGAAGTTCTTCGCGCCTGTGGCACCGACAGCCACGACTCCATTACGCCGCCGCGCGGTCCGCTCTGGACCACCGACGCCAATGCTGCAAACTGTGGTGCTGACGCCGTCAAAGGACAACACGTTGTACCAGACCTCCAATGGCTCGCTTTCCAACGGCGCGGGCGTTCATTTCTTCGCAGGCATAACGAATCGGGGCGAGCGCCGCCGCGCGCTGCTGGCATTTGATGTCGCGGCGCAAATTCCGCCGGGAAGTCAGATCACGAGCGTCGCCCTGAAGCTCGAAGTCTCACAGACTGTTTCCGGGCCGGAGTCGATGGTGCTGCATCGTGTTTCGGCGGATTGGGGCGAGGGATCGTCGAACGCCGGAGCGTCGCGGGACGGTAATGGCACCGGATCTCGGACCGGCGACGCGACCTGGATTCACACATTTTTCTCAAACCGGTTCTGGACGAACCAGGGAGGAGATTTCGACGTGGCAGCCGACGCGACCGCGCTCGCTGGAGACGGTCCTGTCACCTGGGGATCATCGGCAGCGATGATCGCGCGAGGGCAGGACTGGCTCGATCACCCGTTGACGAACTTCGGTTGGATCATCGTGGGAAACGAGGCCAACGCAACGACGGCGAAACGATTCGACAGTCGCGAGATCGTGCCGAGTGATACGCGGCCGTCGCTGACCATCGAGTTCAAGAAATGACTAAGAGACTCAATTGAAAGGAACATACCGTGAAGAAATTCATCTACGCAGTTGGGATTCTTGTATTGATCGCATGCGCCAAGAAGGAGACCTACAACGCGCCGCCAACTACAGCACAACCAACGACGTCATCGGCCGCGGAAGAGACCTATCCTATGACCGTCACCATTGTGTCGCGCGATCCCGCGAAGAACATGGTCAATCTCGACAATAAGGAAGTTCCGGGCAAGATGGGCGCCATGAAAATGAGTTACGAGTTGCGCGGTGCGAAAGTCGAATCGCTGCCGGCGGATGGCTCGGCGGTCGTCGTCACGATGCATGACCAGAATGGAAAGTACTGGGTCACGGACGTGAAGCCGCAGCCGAAGAAGTGATCAAGGCGCGGACCAAAGGCTTTCCACTTTTTCAAATCGCTAATCTGCTTTCGGCCGAGGCCGAGTCCACGAGCGGAAAAAGTCATGCAGATCACGATGCCTGAACCTTTCCTGCTTCAACATTGCGATCTCGGTTTGATGATGACTGCGATCTCGGTTTGATGATGACAGAGAAGATCTCGATCCCCATGAGGTTCCACCGGCGATCCGCTTGCATGACTTTCATGCATCGATGAGAAGGAGTATGTGATGCCAGGAATGGGCGGAATGATGGCTGGAATGTGGATCTGGACGATCGTCGGCATTCTGGTGGTCGTGCTGTTGATTGTGGCGATCGTAAAGATCCTGCAAAAGCGGTGATCCGTCGCTGGATGGTGTTCACGCTGATCGTTTTTGCGCTCAATTTCGTTTGGGAAATGGCGCAAGGGAAGTGGTTTGCGAGCATGCAGGGGCTGGCATTCTGGCAAGCGACGCTTCTCTGCTTCCGTGCGACCATCGGGGACCTGGTTATCACCGCTGCCGCCTTGGCAGCCGCAGCGGCTTTCGTGAAGGACGTGATTTGGCCGGTCGGACAGCGCGTCGTGGTCGCCACGACGGTGTTCATCGCCTTGGGGCTTACGATCTCGATTACGTACGAACTGTTCGCTCTTTCAGCAGGGAAGTGGCATTACGGCGACCGAATGCCGACCGTTTTCGGCCTTGGCCTGTTTCCATTGCTGCAATGGGTCGTCTTGCCAGTGGTTGACACGGTGTTGTTCCGTATGATCTGGCGCTATCCCCGTGAATAGGCACAACGGGTACATACCCGCCCTCAAGTACGACTTTCTTACGCCGCTGTATGACCTCTTGATCCGGCTGACTTTGCCGGAGAGGCGGTTCAAGATGCGGCTGATCGAGAGCGCCTACATTGCTCCCGGAGATGAAGTGCTCGATGTCGGTTGCGGTACGGGCACGCTGCTCATTCTGGCTGCCAATCGCGCGCCCGGAGCGAAGCTCACCGGCGTTGACGCCGACGAACGGGTTTTGAGGCGCGCGCGTCAGAAGATCGCTCGTGCAGGGTTGTCGGTGTGCCTTGATCAAGGTTTAGCGACTTCGTTGCCGTACGCGGAAAGAAGCTTTGATCGCGTCATATCCAGCCTCGTGTTTCACCACCTCACAGCCGGTGAAAAGCAGATCGCGTTTGCCGAAGCTTTCCGCGTGCTCCGTGCCGGCGGAGAGCTACATCTTGGCGATTTCGGAGAACCCGACACTCGATGGATGCGCATCGTTTCGCTGCTGACGGAGAAGCTGGGACGCGAACATGTGCAGGAGAACTTCCTCGGTATGTTGCCGGCAATGGCGCGCCAGGCTGGGTTTGCACCGGTTGAGCAGATCGGTCACTTTCACACTGCCTTCGGGGTGCTGCGATGTTTGCGGGCGGTGAAGTCCTGAACGATCGACGAGGTGCAGCCATGGCAAATCACGAACACGACCATGAAAAAACTCACGGCCACAGTCACGCGGGGATCGATCCCTCCATTGCATCGTCTGACCGCGGCATCTGGGCGGTGAAGTGGTCATTCGTTGGCCTCTTCATCACCGCGTGCATCCAGCTCGCGGTCGTGATCTTCTCGAACAGCATTAGCCTGCTTGCAGATACCATCCACAACTTTGGCGACGCCGCGACGGCAGTCCCCCTGGCGGTCGCGTTCGTCTTCGCGAAGCGGAAGCCGAGTCCCCGCTTCACCTACGGGTATGGGCGCGTCGAGGACTTTGCCGGCATCCTCGTCGTCCTCACGATCCTGACCAGCGCGGTGGTGGCAGGGTATGAGGCCATCCATCGTCTGGTTCACCCGGAGGCGGTGGGGCATCTCGTCGCCGTGGCGATCGCTGCTGTAATCGGATTCCTTGGCAACGAAGGCGTCGCAATTTTTCGCATCCGCGTCGGGAAGGAAATCGGCAGCGCGGCGCTGATTGCCGACGGCTACCACGCCCGCACTGATGGGTGGACGAGCCTCGCCGTGCTCTTCGGCGCACTCGGCGTCCGGATGGGTTTCCCGAAAGCCGATCCGATCACTGGCATCCTCATCACCGCGGCGATTCTCGCGATCGTGTGGCGCTCCGCCAAAGAAATACTGAGCCGTGCGCTCGACGGAGTCGATCCGCACGTGCTCTCCGAAGTGAAGCATGCGGCGGCACATGTCGGAGGTGTGCGCGAGGTAACCGAAGTTCGCGCACGGTGGCTCGGGCACCGACTGCTCGCGGAGGTGAACATCGCCGTCAACGCTGCGCTGACTGTCGAAGAGGGTCACGAGATTGCCGCCGATGTGCATCGGCAGTTGATGGCGCACCTGCCGTTCCTCGCGCGAGCGATCGTGCACGTCGATCCAGTCGGCGCATCGGGCGAGGAGTATCACGCCGCCCGCGAAGAACACCACGACGAGGCCACGCATCGGGCCCCGTGATCCGGCGCGTCAGGCGACCGTACCCGTGTGCTGCCACGCGGCCTCTTTCTCTTCCCTCCGGTTACAATTCGCGCCCGTGATGCGAGTTTTCCTCATGGCCGTCGCGGTGGCTGCGTTGTCGGCCATCGTCTCGGCAGAGCCGATCGTCGAGATCCAGTCCCCCGCCGGCGCAGGTGCCGCCGAACCGTTTTTGTTCGCTACGAAGAATGCTCTTCTCATGAGCTGGCTCGAGCCGATTGCAAAGAGCAATCGCGTAGCGCTGCGTTTCGCAAGATGGAGCGGCCGCAAATGGTCGGAGCCGCGCACGATCGTCGAAAGCGATGATCTGTTCGTGAACTGGGCCGACTTTCCTTCGATCGTCGAGGATGCCAAAGGCGTTTTGTTTGCGCATTGGTTGCAGAAGAGTGCCAGCAGCACGTATGCGTATGACGTGCAGATGGCGATATCGATGGACGGCGGTCGGACCTGGAGCAAGCCCTTCGCGCTCAATCGCGACGGACGCAAAACAGAGCATGGCTTCGCCTCCCTCGCTCCGCTGCCGCGTGGCGGCGTGGGAGTTACCTGGCTCGACGGGCGGAATATGCCCGAAGGAAAAGAAGAAGGAGAGATGTCGATTCGGTACGCCACCGTCGACGCACGCGCCCAGGTGCATGATGATGCGGCGCTCGATACGCGCACGTGCGAGTGCTGCGCGACCGGCATGACGATGGCGTCGAAAGGCGCGGTGGTCGTCTATCGCGATCGATCGAACGACGACATCCGAGACATCGCCATCGTCCGCCGGGCCGGCAGCCGCTGGACGCCGCCGCGGCTCATTCGCTGCGACGGCTGGAAGATCAACGGATGTCCGGTCAACGGACCGCAGATCGATGCCATCGGCGACCATGCCGCGGTGGCGTGGTTCACAGGCGCGGACAACAAGGGCCGCGTTTACGTCGCGTTCTCGAATGACGCCGGTGTGACATTTACCGATGCGGTCGCGATCGACGATGCCAATCCTGCGGGCCGGGTAGACATCGTCATGCTCGATACCACCACGGCGCTCGTCACCTGGCTCGAGCAGATCGGGCCGGGAGCGGAAATTCGAGCGCGACGCGTGCGCAGCAACGGTCAAATTGAACCTGCAATTAAGGTTGCAGACTCCAGCGCCGCCCGGGCCGCCGGGTTCCCGCGGATCGCCCGTATGGGAAGAGAGATCTACTTTGCCTGGACCGAGCAGTCGGCGACGATGAAACGCATCCACGTGGCCAGCGGAACTTTTCAATGAGGAAAGAGAGTTGCATAGCTCACCAATGATGAAACGCGCCGCTCTCGCTGTGGCCTTGATCGCGGGCTCGACGATCCCGGCGATCGTCGCCGCTGCGTTTCTATTCGGTTGCTGCGTGTTGCCGTTTCATCACGTCCTTCACAGGGTGATGCCGCTGTGTTCGATCGCGAAGTCGTTTCTGACACACGATGCGCGCGGCGATCACCACCACGACGCGACCCCGGCGCCTGAGAAACAACAGCTCAAACAGCGCCCCGTCTTGCCTGCATTCAAAGAGACGCTTCGGGAGCGCCTGACCGCGAACGGGGTGTTGCCGCCATCGAACGCCGTCGCTTACCGCAGTTTCATCACCCTCGGCGCTATCCGCTGCGATCGCGATGTCGGATTGCGCCTGCTGCTTCTCGATACCCTCCGCATCTGATCCCGCCTTCACGCGCTTTCATCGCGCGATTTTTCCATTTCCATCAAAGGTGACCGATCTGCGTGCCGCGGCTTTTCCGCGGTTCCGCGATCCAGGAGCTCTCATGAAGGCGACACAGACAACAGTTCTAATTCTTTCGCTGCTGGCCGCAGCATGCGGCGGCAAAACTTCCATTGCCAGTAAGAGTGCGGCTGCCTATCGCAGCGCTGTGCAGAAGGGCATACCCGTCAGCGAAGGCGGACATGGAGGACATCAGGTGGCAGCGCAGCCGTCGGACCATTCGAAGATGGCGGGCATGCATATGCCTGGGATGGATCATTCGAAGAAGGCAGGCATGCCTATGCCCGGGATGGACCACACGAAGATGTCCGGGATGGATCACGCGAATATGGCGGGGATGGACCACACGAAGATGGCCGGGATGGATCACGCGAATATGCCTGGCATGGAGCACAGCGGTTCGATGGCCGGCATGCAGCACGGCGGTATGTCGATGCAGCCTCCGCCGAACGTCGATCTGAGCGCACCGACCTCGAATGCCGACATCCGGCGGCTCAGTCCCTCGTCGACGCTGCGCGCCGACGATCTCGATGCTCCTGCTGCGGTTGCGGTTAGCGAAGCGGCGAAGGCCGCGCAGACGCCGCATCATCAGTGATGTGAGGAAGAACGCGATGAAACATTTTTTCTCGATCACGCAAGCGATCGCGTTGCTGCTGCTCGGAAGCTGCGTAACTGTTCCTCATGATGGAGGATTGCCGGACGTGCAGCGCGAGTTGCGCGTGCGAAGCAACCAGACCGTCGAGCTGACGCCGCCGGCGATGGCAGACGACGAGCGCGTTTTGACCACGCTTCGAACGCGCAAGCTCGACGCCGAAACGGCTGTCGGCATCGCGCTCATGAATAATCCGCAGATTCAGGTCGAGCTCACCCAGCTTGGTCTGGCGCGGGCGGATCTGCTCGAGGCGTCCACCATTCGCAATCCGATTCTCGGCGGCGAGATCCGTTTCCCCGGAAGTCCTGTGCGTCCGTACGAGCTCACGCTGACGCAATCGATTCTCGACATCGTCCAGCTCCCGCGCCGCCGCGCCGCGGCACGAGCGGCGTTCGGGGCTGCCAAGCTTCGCGTCGCCGCGGAGGTCCTCGGCACGGCCGCCGCTGTACGCGCCGACTTCTTCGATCTGGTCGCAGCATCGCAGCACGTCTCGATGAACCGTACGATCATCGAAGCGGCAAAAGCTTCTGCTGATCTCACACGAAAACAACACGTCGCCGGCAACATCACCGATCTCGATCTCGAAAACCAGCAGGCGCAGTACGAACAGGCCAAGCTCGATCTGGCCAGGAGCGAGGAAGAAGTCCTCATTGCGCGGGAGACGCTCATCCGCGCTCTCGGACTTCGCGACACCACGATCAATTGGCAGATCGAGGACGACTTCCAGCGTCCGCCGGCGACTGAAATGAGCGAGGCCGATCTGGCGCAAATGCTGGCCACGAGACGACTGGATATCGCGGCAGCGAGGCGAGAGGTGGAAGCCGCCGAGCGTCTTCTGCCGATCGCCCGCCTTTCTGCGATCGGCGACATTGACGCCGGCGTTCATCGTGAGCGCGACGCCGAGGGGCCGACGACGACCGGTCCGGAAGTGACGATTCCGATTCCGATTTTCAATCGCGGCGCGGCGGCGCGAGCGCGCGCAGAGGCGCAGCTTCTCATGCGGCGCCAACAGTTGTCGGCCATC
Source organism: Thermoanaerobaculia bacterium (assembly GCA_035636095.1). Lineage (GTDB taxonomy): Bacteria > Acidobacteriota > Thermoanaerobaculia > Gp7-AA8 > Gp7-AA8 > Gp7-AA10. The sequence goes on along the minus strand of DASPZU010000003.1, from coordinate 7,053 downwards.
ACAGCCGCGGCTTCGTCCGAGGTCCGCGCGGCGCAGGATCGGTTGCTATCGGCGCGCGGTCGGGTCGAGTACTACCGCGACGTTCTCATTCCGCGCCGGCAGCGAATTGTCGCCCTGACTCAGCTCGAGCACAACGCCATGGTCGCCGGTTTTTTCCAACTCATTCAGGCGCGCCAGAACGAAGCAAGCGCGGGGCGTGACTACATCGATGCGCAACGCGACTACTGGATCGCGCGAACGAATCTCGATCGTGCCCTCAACGGTATTCCTGAAAAACGGCAAGGAGGTCAGTGATGTTCTCTCGACGCGATTGGCTCGTTTCGCTCGCAGGCGGGTTGGGAGGTGCCGCGCTCGCTCAACGCGCAGACGCTCAGACCCAGCGGCAGCCTCAGTTAGCTCGCGCCCGCAGTAGTGGGCGAGCGCCGGTGATTACACCAAACGGCGCGACGCTGCCGTTCCGCATGGAAAACGGAGTAAGGACATTTCATCTCACACTCGGCGTCGTGAAGCGCGAGTTTGCGCCTGGCTTCGTCGTCGATTGCTATGGCTACAACGGGATGACTCCCGGACCGACGATCGAGGCCTTCGAAGGCGATCGCGTCCGCATTTACGTGACCAACAACCTCCAGGAAGGGACGTCCGTGCACTGGCACGGCTTCATTCTGCCGAACGGAATGGACGGCGTGAGCGGTCTCAATCAGCCGAAGATCGGTCCCGGTGAGACCTTCGCCTACGAATTCACTCTGAAGCAGACCGGAACGCAGATGTATCACCCGCACTTCGACGAGATGGTGCAGATCGCGATGGGCGCTCACGGTTTCTTCATCATTCATCCCCGCAACGCTGCCGTGCATGGCGTCGATCGCGACTTCGCGATTTTTCTGAACGAATGGTTCATCAAGCCGGGAACTTCGAAGCCCGATCCGACGGTGATGCTCGACTTCAACGTTTTCACTTTCAACAGCCGAGTCTTTCCCGGCACTGCTCCACTGCCGGTCCGACTCGGTGATCGCGTGCGGATCCGCCTTGCGAATCTGAGCATGGATTCGCATCCGATTCACCTTCATGGACACCACTTCTACACGACTGGAACCGATGCCGGACCGATCGAGCAATCCGCGTGGATTCCCGAGAGCACGGTCAATGTTCCGGTTGGCGCGACGCGTGATATCGAGTTCACCGCAGACAACCCTGGGGATTGGGCGTTCCACTGCCATAAGACCCACCACACGATGAATCAGATGGCGCACAACCTGCCGAATCTTCTGGGAGTCGATGCCGGATCGGCCGAGGCGCGCGCGAATGCGGTGGTGCCGGGAACGATGGTGATGGGAACCAAGGGGATGGGCGAGATGGCAGAGATGCAACACGGCATGGCCGTTCCGCGAAACAGCATTCCGATGCGAGGAGGTACCGGGCCGTTCGGACCGATCGACATGGGCGGCATGTTCACGATCATCAAAATCCGAGAAGAGCTTCCTCCGAACGGCGCTGATCCCGGTTGGTATGCATATCCGCGCGGAACAGTCGCGCAGCGTGTGAGCTGAGCGCCGTTATGCGAAGAGGATTCAAACTTCCGTTCCTGATCGAAGTCGCGATCGCGGCTTTGTTTCTCGGGTTGCTGATCGCTTTCGGCGCATTTATCTACACGTTGCGATATGGCTTCAGCACCCATGACGAGCCGACGGCGATCGAGGCCTTCATCGCCGGCAGGATGCGCCACTGGTCTATTCCTGCCGATCTGCACCAGGCTCAGAATCCACTCCCGCTCACCCCCGATGTGCTTGCCGAGGCGCGCGCGCATTTCGCGGACCACTGCGCAACCTGTCACGCGAACGATGGCAAGGGGAAAACGGAAATGGGGCAGCACTTGTACCCGCGGGCGCCGGACATGACGCTTCGAAAGACGCAGTCGCAATCCGATGGCGAATTGTTCGCCACCATCGAGAATGGCGTCCGCCTGACCGGCATGCCGGGTTGGGGCGACGGCACGGCGGAGTCCGCGCGCGGCTCGTGGGCCCTCGTGCACTTCATCAGGCATCTGCCGAAGATCACCGCCGACGAGACGGCCCAGATGGAGAACATGAATCCGAAAACTCCTCAGGAGTACGAAGAAATGCAGCAGGAACAGGAATTCCTGGCCGGCAGCAACGCCGGCGAGGAACAGTCAAACAGCGAAAAACAACATCACCACTAAGAGGAGAAAAATATGCGTCGTTTTTTATCCATTGCTGTGGTATTGCTTTTCATTTCGACTTTCGCGTTCGCTCATGGCGGTAAATCGCACAACTTGATGGGAACGGTCACGATGGTCGGTGTCGACCACATCATGGTCAAGGCCACTGATGGTCACGAAATGACAATGTACGTGACGTCCGATACGAAGTTCTCGAAAGCCGGGAAAGCCTCGAGTTTCAAGGACATCACGGCCGGAACGCGCGTGGTCATTCACACGACCGAAGATGGCAAGAACGCGGTGACGGTGAAGATCGGCACCACGAAGAGGTAACGGTCATGTTGAAGCGGACAACGCTCGGACTTTTGCTGCTTTTCCTCTGGACTGCATCGCTGGCTGCGCCTGTTCCCAAAAGAACCGGAAACGATGCCGAGGATGTCAAAAACGCGCTGCTCCAGAACGCGCGCGGATTCGAGACAGGAGTATTTGATCTCGTCGACAGCGTCTGGTCACATGGTGCTGACGTCATGGTGTTCGAGGGCGGCCACGCGAATTACGGATGGGATGACTACCGCGATCATCATCGGAAGCCTGAGATGGCTGAGATGAAAAACGTCGAGTACCGCCTCGACGACATCCACGAGCACATCGCGGGCACGACGGCCTGGGCGACGTTCAGCTACACGATCGCTGCCGATATCAAAGAGCGTCACGTCGAAGGGCAGGGCCTCGGGACGGCGGTCCTCGAGAAACGGAGCGACGGCTGGAAAATCGTGCACTGGCACAGCAGCAGCGGGCGCCGTCCGCCCGCATCGATTGATGCGCTGGTCTCGGCGCTGCGAAAGGCGGGTTTCGACGTCAAGAAGGCGAGCGAGATTCGGCAGCCGTTTTTCAGCGTTCCCGCGCAAGTGTTTACGGTCGAGGGCGAGGAGCTGCAGCTCTATCAGTTCGGTGACGCCGCCATCGCGTCGCGGGAAGCCTCAAAGATCGCTCCCTCGGGCTCGCCCATCGGCACATCGATGGTGACGTGGATGGCGCCGCCGCACATTTTTCGAAAAGAGGCATTGATTGCGATCTATATCGGTCGCAATCCGCGCGTGCGCGATGCGCTCGTCTCTGCGCTCGGCGCCCAAATCGCCGGAGCGCCGCAGTAAGCGGATGAAAAACGAGCGAGGCGCCGGTGCCTCGCTCGTTTTCCAAATTGGTAGACGTTTGCGAGTTAGTTGTTGCCGTTTCCGTTGCCGTGCGCGCGGTCGGCCCAGATCACGAACGTGAGCAGCTTTCCGTTCGGGAAGTCGCGTTCATAGGTCGTCGTCCTGCCGTCAACCGTCGCGTCGACTACGTGGCCCCACGCGTTTGGACCATCGAGGTCTTCGTCTTCACCGCCGAAAGCCAGGCCATTGCCGAACGGCGAGAACGCGATGGTGGTCGAGCTGTCGAGGTGCGAATAGATTATCCCCAGCTCATCGTAATCGTGCTGATTCGGCGTCGTGCTCAGCGTGCTGCCAGCGTTCGAACCGGTATTGGAGAAGTAATCCATACACGTGTTGAGCGACGCGCCAGAGGTGTCCTGGTGATCGAGACCAAATGTGTGACCCACCTCCTGACACATGACGTGCTCGCGCTCATTGGCGTTGTTGTAGGTCGAGGTGTCGAAATAGGTGTCGTTCATCTTGGACGTGCCCTGCGTGATGTGAAGCGTTCCGCTGGCCAGCCAGATCTGCGCGAGCCCCAGCCATCCATTATTGCCGTAGCTGGCGTTGCAAACCTGAACCGTGCCACTCACTGGCCGGCACTTCCTGCCAGTAGCGCCGCCCGGTACGATCGTCGTGTCCATGACGTTCGATTTGCTCCAGTCGGATGAAGTCTGGGCCAGGTGACCCTCCCAGTCTGCACTCGACAGGTTGTCTCCCAGCTTGATCGTGAACGGATTGGCAGTGCGTGCCCAGTGGTAACCACCCCATGAGTGAGTTGCGAACATCGACGTTGGCGCCATGAAGAGTACGGCCGCGAAAAGAACAGCAAATACACGTGCGTGACGGTGGGGCATTTCGAATGCTCTCCTTCGACTCGAATTTTTTTGAGGCCCTTAATTATGGCAAATGTTTCTTCGGAAGTAACGGTTATTCTTGACTCCGTGCCGTAGTACGGGCGTTAAGTTGTGGAACGGAGGAAATGGTGGCGACTCTGACGATCGGTGCAACTTGCACGCGTTCCGGGGTGGGTGAGCGCAAGGGAATCATCGCGCAGCCGACGCGGCCGGCGAACGGCAGGAGCGAATTCCCATCGCCCGAAAGGGACGGTACTTGCTTCGTGCCACACATCTTCGTCCTGAGCAACGGACCGATGCCGACTGGATTCGTGCCGTCATCGTGAGGCTGCTGCGAAAATGAAATCGCCACGTTCCCGACATTTCCGATGGAGAGCCAAGCGATGACGGAAGCGCATCACGGGCATCAGCACCAAGCGAACGGGACCTCGGCCGAAGCCCACGCTGATCACACTCCACACGGCGAGCGTCCCGGCCACGACAAGCACGCCGGTCACTCGGTCGCAATGTTTCGCCGAAAGTTCTGGGGGACGCTGCTGCTGTCGATCCCCACTCTCTTGTGGGCGCCGATGATCCAGCGTTGGTTCGGCTACCAGGCGCCGGGCGGGCCCGCTGCTGCGCGCTGGATCTCGGCGATCTTCGGCACGCTCGTCTTCGCCTATGGCGGTTGGGTGTTTATCAGGGGCGCCATGGGCGAACTGGCCGACCGCCAGCCCGGAATGATGACGCTCATCGCGCTGGCAATCAGTGTCGCATTCGCGTTCAGTCTCGCCGTGACGTTCGGCTTTCCGGGAATGGATCTGTGGTGGGAACTGGCCACCCTCATCGCGGTCATGGTCCTGGGCCACTGGATCCAGAATCGCTCGATCGCTCAGGCCGCGGGCGCTCTCAAGGAACTCGCCAAACTTCTGCCGGACAGCGCGGAACGCATTGTGGGCGAGCGCACCGAGGTTGTTCCCCTCTCAGATGTCCGCGATGGAGACCTGTTGCTGGTTCGTCCTGGCGCAAGTATTCCTGCGGATGGCGTGGTACGAGACGGCTCGAGCGACGTCAATGAGTCGTTGATCACCGGCGAATCACGACCAGTCCGGAAGCGACCAAATGAGAAGGTGATCGCAGGAACCGTGAACGGCTCCGGCTCACTGCGCATCGAAGTCATAGGGACTGGGGAGAAAACGGCGCTCGCGGGCATCATGCGTCTCGTGGCTCAAGCGCAAAGCTCACGTTCGCGCGCACAAGCGCTCGCGGATCGGGCGGCATTCCTTCTGACAATCATCGCGGTTGCCGCGGCAGCAGTCACGCTGCTGGCCTGGGTCATCGCAGGAGAGGACGCCTCGTTCGTGATCGAGCGCGTCGTTACAGTGCTGGTGATCGCATGCCCTCACGCGCTCGGGCTGGCGATCCCACTGGTGGTCGCGATTTCCACCACACTCGGCGCTCGCAGTGGACTCCTGGTACGCAACCGGCGCGGACTCGAGGAAGCGCGCAATGTGACGGCAGTTTTCTTTGACAAAACCGGCACGCTCACACTGGGCGAGTTTCGGGTCGTGGAAATCACGACGAGCCAGGGCTTCACGCAGGAGGAGGCGCTCGCTCTCGCTGCGGCAGTGGAACGCGACTCGGAGCACACCATCGCCCAAGGCATCGTGAAGACCGCGGAGGATCGCGGCTTATCGGTTCCACGGGCCGAACGCTTCCAGGCAATTCCCGGGAAAGGTGTGCGGGCATTCGTGAACGGGAAAGAGCTGCTCGTTGGCGGTCCGGCTTTGCTTGGCAGTCTTAGCTCCGAGATCGAACCGGGGCTGCGCGCAGCGATCGATCGCGCGGCAGCTCGCGGCCAGGCCGCGATTACGATGTTCGAGCAAGGCAAGCCGGTTGCCGTGTTCGCCATGGCCGACGCAGTTCGCCAGGAATCGCACGAGGCCGTGCGGCGGCTGCACGAGCAGGGCGTCGACGTCATCATGATGACCGGCGACGCTCAGGCGGTCGCCAGCGCCGTGGCCCAGGAGCTTGGAATCGACACGGTGTTCGCCGAGGTGCTGCCGGAGCAGAAAGCATCGAAAGTCAAAGAGGTGCAGCAGAAGGGAAGGCGCGTCGCAATGGTCGGTGATGGGGTCAATGATGCGCCAGCGCTCTTGACCGCGGATGTCGGCATCGCCATCGGCGCCGGTACGGACGTGGCTGTGGAGGCGGGCGATGTGGTGCTGGTGCGGAGCGATCCGCGCGACGTGCCACGCATCATCGCACTGAGCAAGGCCACGTACCGAAAGATGATTCAGAATCTCTGGTGGGCGGCCGGCTACAACATCGTGGCCATTCCGCTCGCCGCCGGAGTGTTGGCGTCCTCGGGAATTGTGCTGCAGCCCGCTGTGGGCGCTGTGTTGATGTCAATGAGTACGATCATCGTCGCGGTCAATGCCCAACTCCTACGTCGCGTGCGATTGTGAGGCAGAACGACCGAGAGATTTTTCTGAGCAGCGAGTGTCTAATTTTCGTCTAGTTCGCAGTCTTCGGACGAGACCAGACAAAACCGGACGACGGTAAAATATTGAGTCTGGAGGTGTTCGCAGATGTCTCGAGACAAACGCCTGAATCGCACTCAGGAGGTCGTCGGTTCGATCCCGATCAGCTCCACCAATTCGCCTATCATCTCGCCGAAATGGCGCGGTAAATCTTCACCAAAACCTGACGCTTCACTCTCGACGCTCCTCTCTATAGTCATCAGTGATGAAGACTCACGCTGATCGAGATGCCGATCTGACTCGGTGGCGAAGATCGGCGCGAATCGGCGCTATGGTGCTGCTCGTTCCGGCAACTCTTTTCGCTG
>DASPZU010000002.1:0-2254 GCA_035636095.1 Thermoanaerobaculia bacterium | reverse complement strand
AGCCCGAGCACATACATGAAGAGGTAAGCGATCAATATGCCGAGTGGTAGAGTGATGATCGCAACGAACGCGCTGCGAACATGAAGCAGGAACACGAAGCAGACGAGGGCGACGATGATGCTCTCTTCGATCAGCGTTCTTTTGAGGGTCTCGATGGCGCGATTGATCAGATCCGACCGGTCATAAACCGCTTGAATCGTAACGCCTTGAGGCAAGCCCGACGCGATTTCCGCAAGGCGATCCTTCACGTTTGCGATGACCGTAAGTGCATTCTGCCCGAAGCGTTGAACCGCAATCCCGGAAACGACCTCGCCTTCCCCGTTAAGCTCGGTGATGCCGCGTCGCTCGTCGGGCGCAAGTTCGATACGGGCGACGTCTCTCAGCAACACGGGGACGCCACGGTCGTTCTTGACGACGATCTGCTCCAGGTCGGATATGTTCTTCACATAGCCGCGGCCGCGAATTGCGAACTCTCTTTCGCTCAGCTCGACCGTCCGACCGCCGACATCGCGGTTGCTCGCGCGTAGAGCAGCCCGTATCTTGTCGAGTGTTATGCCCAGCGCCTGGAGCCGCCGCGGATCGACCACGATGCTGTATTGCTTGACGAAGCCGCCGACGCTTGCGACTTCCGCTACGCCCTCGGCTTTGGCGATCGCGTACCGGACCTGCCAGTCTTGGACGGTACGCAGTTCGGCAAGAGTTTTTTGGTTGCCGCGAACGATGTACTGGTACACCCAACCTACTCCGGTCGCGTCAGGCCCGAGCGTCGGCGTAATTCCTGACGGCAATCGCTGCGCCGCGGTGTTGAGGTATTCGAGAACGCGCGAACGGGCCCAATACAAGTCAGTACCGTCCTCAAAGACGACATAGACGAACGAAACTCCAAAAAAGGAAAACCCACGAACGACCCGCGACCGCGGAACGCTGAGCATCGAAGTGGTCAGGGGATAGGTGACCTGATCTTCGACGACTTGCGGCGCCTGGCCGGGATATTCGGTGTAGATGATGACCTGAACGTCGGAGAGATCGGGAATTGCATCGAGCGGCACATGCTTAAGCGCGTAGACGCCGGCCAATCCGATGAAGACGGATGCCAGTCCGACAAGGAAGATGTTTCGCGCTGACCAGCGAATGACGGCGGCGATCATTTCTGGGACTCCTGTTCGGTAAATCCCTTCAGAGCCGCCCGTAGGTTGCTTTCGGCGTCGATCAAGAAGGTCGCGGAAGTGACCACCTCTTCGCCTTCCTTGACGCCCTCTAGCACCTCCACGTAGCCGTCGCCGTGTCGGCCGGTCTTGATCACGCGCGGCTCGAAACGTCCTTCGCCCTTCGAGATGAGCACAAGCTGGCGGGTACCGCTGTCGATGACGGCGCTGTCGGGCACGGCGACCACAGGCTTGTCGGCCGAGTCCTCATGAAAGACCACGTCCGCATACATGTCAGGCTTCAATCGACCATCCGGATTCGGGAGTTCTATCCGCACCCGCGCAGTCCGCGTCTCCGGCTTCAGCTCGGGATAGACCAGCGTCACCCGCCCTTCCATCGGCTGACTGGAAAAGGCCCGAAAGGTAACGGTCGCCCGGTCCCCGGTGGCGATAGAACCGATATCCCGCTCCGCTACCTCGGCAATCACCCAGACCGTCGAGAGGTCCGCGATCCGGTAGAGCTCATCCCCGGGCATGATTCGTTGGCCGCTGATCACCTTCTTCTCGAGTACAGTGCCACTTGCCGGCGCCGGCCACTCGATGGTGCGCGATACTTTGCCACTCTCCTGAATTTCACGGATGCGCGCCTCGGGCATGCCGAGGCTACGGAGCTTCTGGGCGGCGCCATCGACCATCGCCATTTGGTTCGCATCGCGCATGGTACGGGCTGCCTTGACGGCGAGCGCGTACTCCAGCTGCGCCTGCACCAGGGGCGCGCTGTAGAGACGAAAGAGCGGCTGACCCGCTTTCACCGTATCGCCGGTCGTATTGACATGCAGTTCCTCGATGTATCCCTCCGCGCGAAGTGTGACGACCGACAGCTTTCGCTCATTGATGCGTACGATGCCCGGCGCGCGGATCGCCCGAACCACAGTTCGCAATTGCACTTTTTCGATACGGACGCCGCTCCGTTGGATTCGATCCAGGCTCACCTTGACGGTGTTGTCGTCGTCCTGATCATCGCCTTCGTAGACCGGGATGTAGTCCATCCCCATCGAATCTTTCTTGGGAACCGGAGATGTGTCCGGCAGTCCCATTGGATTCCGGTA
>DASPZU010000001.1:0-76394 GCA_035636095.1 Thermoanaerobaculia bacterium | reverse complement strand
CCGCCGGTGGCAACCATCGCGGTGCATGCCTTTCGCGCGGATGCGACGTAAGCGTGGCGAGGAGATCGATCGCAATCGTCTCGATGCGAGTGGACAAACGGTCATCGATCAGAAGAAGCTGCCGCAACTTCAACGCCGTGTGAATGAGCGCGGGGGCAGCGATCTCGACACGATCATCGGTCCGTGTGCCGTCTTCACGCATATGATCGAGCCACAAAGGGGCGATCTCGACGCTGAAGATCTGCGCGCTCTCGCCATCGAATCGATCATCATGCCGCTCGCCCTTGGGATGAAAGACCGCGGCTCTCGGAGAACAACGGAATACCTTGCGACCACATCGTTCCTCGTACGATCCGCTCAGCGGAAACGAGAGATAGGCGAACTGATGTTCGTGACGCGGCAGCGCCGCCCCCGGCCTGTACGCGTACTCCGTCAGCGTAAAGCCGGCCGACTCATACGCGTGCAGCGCGCTGCCGAGAAACTCGCCGGTCTGAAGCCGCATGTTTTGGATGTACGCGGCGGCGGTGCGCGAGTTTCACGGCGCAGAGATCACTTGCCCCAAACGATTGATCGCATCGCTCGTACGAGGCATTGATGGAACCGGCCATCTTGACGCGGCCCGCGCTGATTTCGTCGCCCGCGCTGTCATCGCGCCGAATCGAGAAGGTTCGGCGGCAGGAAGTTCGTCTGCTTCGCGTTCGCTGTATTCCCGCGAAACCTCAAGAGCCCGTCGACGATGCAGTGCCTGATCTCGGCGTTCGGCGTGAAGGTTCTTCGCCGGCGGCGTTCCACGCCTACGAACGACTTGTGTCTGATCCGGAAGACGATCATCGCAGGATCTGTTAGTTCAGCCCCTGCCCGAAGGCGATAGACCCGTAGCCTCAGTCGGTATCGTATGGCATCACCATCACACGGTGGGGGTCACCGGATCGAGTCCGGTAGCGCCTACCAATCCACCAGTGATTCGGGGTTACGCGGACGAAATGTTCACGCTAGTTCTCACGAAGTCACGGTTGGATCCCGATTCAGATGTACACCTTGAACAACAGCGACGGGAACGATTCTGTCCCTGGGCTAATCCGTCGGCAAATACGGAGTGGTGTCGATTTCCTCGTCATGGAGCTGGTGCGTGGGAGAGCAGGGAACCGCCGGAACGCTTGCTGCGCTGGTCGTTGAGGAAAAAGACTTGATGTTTCGGCACGATGGAAATCCTCAACAACAGTTCACCGGGTAACATCACGGCCGTCCCGGGATATCCGCGGATGTCTGTAAGTTGTTGGGAACGCGTTCATCCTAGGTTGTCCTAAGTTGTCGCAGAAGATGGGATCACCTTCACACGGTGGGGGTCATCGGTTCGAGTCCGATAGCGCCTACCAAATCGCGATTGTTTACGCCGCTCACGTCAGCGGAACGTCGAGCGGCCTTTTCGCTTTCAGCGCCTGTCCCCCGAGCCATACCATCAACGCCAGACCGCCGGGCATGATGAGCAGAAGGAGCCAGCCGCTCCTATAGGTCGGCGCGAGAACGAGCGCGACGTTTCTCAATACAAACGCAAGCCCGGCCATACCCATGAGAACCGCGATTGCTTTGGGGAAGTAGCCGGAGCGAAACATCAGGTACGCGCGCAGCAGCCACGCCGTCCCGTAAAACGCCATGAAGATTCCGCTGCCCCAGGCGTAAAACCGCAGCGACAGCATCGCCAGCGAATTGAGTTGATCCGATGTGAACGTCTTCAGGTAGCCCGCGCCATTCAGGATGAATGACGGCGCGAAGTAGAACAGCTCCGCGACGGCAAACAACGCCGTGGCGAGGATGCCGAAGAACGCGGCGAGAAGAGCAACATCCTTCCGGACCGGCTTCAGCAGCATGTAGAAGACCAGCGCTAACGACACGTCGCAGGTCGCTTCGATGAGGTACCCGATGAACCCGAGACGAAAGAGCGTGTCGGACGTTTGGATGTTGCGCATCGTGGCCGCCGCGTCGCCCGACACGATCAGTTTCGACGGCACGTAGGCTTCGCCGAAGCCGCCCGCCACGAACGAGACGACCAGAAGGACAAGAGCGGCCTTTGCGTAAGTCGAGACAGGATTCATCGCGCCTCCGGAAACACGTTTCACTGTGGATGGTTAAGTTGTCGCGTGCGGCCGCGCGCGGCCACCTTGACACAGTGAGTTCACGACACCCGCTTCAGCGCGTCGTCCGCGTCCTTCTGATTCGGATTGATCTTCACCGACGCCGCATAGCTCGCCTTCGCGTCGGCCATGCGCCCCTGCTTCTCGTAAATGCCGCCGAGCCAGAAATACGCACGGGCGGTCGACGGCTCGTCTTCTTTCGGACGGTACACGAGGTATTTCTTGAGCGCCTCTTCGCCGCGAGAGAGATTCGCGCCGGACAATGCCGCGAGGTGGCCGATTTGAAAGTACGCCGGCATATACGATGAGTCGAGCTTCACGGCTAATTCGAGCTCGTCGCTCGCAGCTTTGTAGTTCTTCTCCGTGAGCATCAGGTAAACGCCGTAGAGGTAGTGAGCGCGCGCGGAGGACGGCTGCTCCTGCAGCATCGCCATGTACTCATTGTGCGCGAGGTCGAGCTTCTTCGCGGCCGAGTAGATGCGCGCGAAGGCGCGATGCCCTTCCATCACGTCGCGTTTGCGAATTTCCGTCGCCTGCTCGATCGCTGCCTCTTCGCTGCCGCCCAAGAGCGCCGGCGCTGACACATTGAACTCAACCAGTGCCATGCGCGCCGGCAGGAAGCTCGGGTCGATCTCGATCGCGCGCCGGAACTCATCCTTCGCCTTTCCGGCAATCGACATCATCTTGAACATGCCCGCGGTTGCGGCTGACTGGCTGTATGCGCCGGCGAGCTGGTAGTGGTAGCGGGCGTCGTTCGGCCTCAGGGCAACGGCCTTTTCGAAGTACCCGATTGCCTTCTGGGCGTCGCCGTGCGCGATCGCGTCCCTACCGAGTTGATAGAGCGTCTGCGGATCGTTGGTTTGTGCGCTGACGCTCATCGCGAAGAGCGCAATCGAGAAGATGGTTTTGAACATGGTCTATCCTACGCAGCGGAAAACCGCGCGATATGACCGTACGTATCAAAGGCATGACCGCTGGTTTCACACCGACGGTCGCCGCGCGTTACGCACGGGCGATCATCGATCTCGCGGCAAGCCGCGGCGCGAGCTGCACGGCGCTCATGCAACGCGCATCGATCACCGCGGCGGAACTGGCCGGCGACGACAACCGCATCGCATTCGTGAAGTGCACAGCACTCATGCGGGCTGCACAAAAGCTTTGCTCCGACCCTGCATTCGCCCTTCACTTCGGCGAAGCCTTCGACCTCTCCGAAATCTCCATCCTCGGCCAGATGCAGGGCGCCAGGACATTTGCCGATGGCGGATTAGCACAGATGAATCGCTACGGACGCCTCGACGCGGACCTCATGGAAGGCGAACGGTTCGCGGTCGATCACATCGCGGGAGACTTGTGGGTCATCGACCGGCGTCCCGATCCGAATGCGTTCGCCGAGTTCACTGAAGCGGCATTCGCGCGAATGGTGTGCACAATCCGGCGCATGGCTCCCGATACGCCGATCGTTCGCGAAGTGCACTTCACACATGCTGAACCGCCGTATCGCGCCGAATACGCGCGGATCTTTCAGGTTCCGCTGACGTTCGACAGCGAACGAAACGCGCTGGTGGTGAACGGCGTGGCGTGGACAATGCCCGTTCCTCCTCGCGGTTCGACATACGTAGCCGGAGTGATGACAGCGCACGCGGAAGCGATGCTGAAGAAACTGGAGAGCACGACGTCGATCCGCGGCAGGGTTGAAGCGGTACTGCTTCCGATTCTTCACACGCGCGAGGCGAACATCGACACGATCGCCGCGAAGCTCGGATACAGCCGGCAAACGCTTTTCCGCAGGCTGAAGGCGGAAGGAACCACGTTCGCAAAACTGCTCGACGGCCTGCGGCGGGAGATGGCGATGCAGTATCTCGACGACAAAACCGTCAACGAGACCGCCTATCTCCTCGGTTTCTCGGATCCGGCGGCATTCTCGCGCGCTTTCAAGCGATGGACCGGATCGCCGCCGCGGCTTCGGCGACGATGCTGATGAGGCAGAGCGCCTTCGGGACTCCGAAGGCTGATCATGCTCAGCGTGGTCCAAAAAGTATTCGCGAAGTGTTCGCAGGGTCCTACTACCGACGTCCCGGGATATCCACGGATGTCCCTAAGTTGTTGGGGACGCGATCGTCCCAGGTCGTCTTAGGTTGTCGCCGAGTGTGGCATCACCTTCACACGGTGGGGGTCGCCGGTTCGAGTCCGGCAGCGCCTACCAAATTTGCCAGTGACTGAAGGCCGCGAGTTGTTCGACTCGCGGAATCGAGTCAGCTTGCGCGATGACTACCGGGCGGTAGCGGAGCGGTTGCGCACGACACCGGCAATGAACATCACGATCCCCAATCCGCCAATGACAGCGCCTCCGCAGAAGAGAACGGTGGCGGCAAACACTGGCCTCCTGTGGTCGCTCACGTTGTCGTAAACCATCAGAGTAATATCCTCGACTCTCTCAGGGCGCGTTTGCATATCGGGATCGAGCTGCGCTTCTATTCGAATACGACCGGGCGGCTTCACAGCGAAGGTCTCGTAGCCATGTTCGTAGTGGTACCAGCCTAACGATCCACCCATCATGGAGCGACTCGTCCACACTGCGCGGTCACGACTTCCGAACACCGTCTGGCGAGATGAAAGCACCTCTCCCGACGCATCGAAGACAGAGTACCGGAGAGGGAAAGAAACAACAGGATGTTTCGTGCGCAGGTTTGCCGTGACCGAGATCGAGCAGAGACGTTTCGTGTCGACTCTGATGAAATCTGATCGCACTGCGCGACCGACCGGTAGAGCGATCGATGCCACCGGCCGCGCATTGAGCGCTCCAACGCCCGCCATGACGTAGAGTGCGAGGCCGGCGATGCACAGAATCGCGCCGATGACCGCGGTCGCGCATCCGAACTTCTTCATCGTACTGTGAAGCTGAGGTTACTACGGCGGCGAGGATGATGTCAGCGATGATGTCAGGCAATCGTCCAGTTTGTCGCCGGACGCCGGCAGCGCCTACCAAACACTCACTCAGTCCGCAGAATCAAATCGCCCGTTCCGTTGTCGACGGACGCCGTGAAAAGCACGACCGCGCCATTTCCGTCGAGCACTTGGAAGTCGGCCTGAAGGCCGCGCAGGTCGCCCAGCGTGTCGCGGGCCGCACCGAGAATCTCGCTTGCAATTCCATTCAGCAAAAGGAACTGGTTCGGATTGAGCGTGTAGTCTTTCGATGCGGAGCCGATGGCCGGCACGCGGAGAGTGACCCGAACGCGAACGCTGCTTCCACTCACCTCCATCAGACCGAAATTGGTGCGGAAGGTCGCGGAGTCCTCGAGTGATCCGATCGACTGCATCGCTCCGGCCTTGAGCGCCCCGCTCGCGGCAAGCGTCGGAACTCCAGTGCCGAATGTTGCGGCTCCGCCGCCGACAGTGGTGTAAGTGCGACTCGTGATCGCGAATGTACCGGTGATCGGAGTGAACAGCAGGTATCCGACGCTGTCTGCTGTGCTGCCGAAGAGCGTGCCGATGACATCGTGAATGACGTTCGATTGGCGCGCTCCAAGCGCGATCTGCCGGCTCAAGTCGTCGCCGGTCTGCGAAACATATCGCAGCGTTCCACTGCCCGTTCCTGAACCGGTGTTTGTGACGGCGACGTCGGTACGAAAGAACGTGTTGTTGGCGCCGTGGACCACGCCGGCCACGGGAATGATGACCGCCTCGCTTCTCGAGTAGCCAAACTGTTTGCTCCAATCCACCACGCTCCAGTTATCGCCGCTCGCGTCGTCGACCGGAGTGGCGTAGGCCAGAAACTTCCCGGGACCTGTGTTCGTCAAGATCGCCGTAACCGCCCCCGCAGGAACGACGTTATTGCCCCCGTTCAAGGCGAACGGACCCACTGCATCGGTTCGCGTGCCGAGGGAAGATCCGTCAGCGGCGAGGAACTCGGTCTGTATGGTCGACGCGGCTCCGGACATTTCCTGAATGAACAGGTTTGTGTGACTGGTGGTATCCCGCTGGAGACCGGTCAATACCAGACTGTCGCCAGCGCCGACGCCGCGATCGGAACGGAAGGTCGGGATCACGGTGCCGGTGCTCCCGGCCGCGTTGCTGGAATTGAGAATGTTCGTGCTTACCAGCAGCTTCGTTGCGCTGGCTGAACGAATCTGCAGGCTCCCCACCTGCGCGTCGTTGCCGAAGACGTTCTTCACGACATCGGCCAGCTCGATGCCTTCACCGCCGATCGATGGTAATGCGGTTGACTTGGCACCATCCGTTCCTCCGAACGGTGTGTAGAAGAATTGAACGTCGTTGATCGCCTCGTTCCCGCGTCGACCAAGCAGGGACACATCCGAGATGAATGTGCCGACGCTGCCTGTTACGTGTCCGACGCCTGGCACGAACAGCGCGACCTCGCCGTCTGCCAGCGGCGGTGGACCCGCAACAGTCAGAGGAGGCTGCACGGTGTCGACGATGGATACGCGACTGATCGATGGCGACGGGCCGCTCAGATACGCGAGCGAGAGGTTTCCGGAGGTCGATCCGAGGGGTGCGTCGGCGTCCGGACGGCTGGAGCGATCGATAGTGAACGAGAACGAGGATGTCCCAGCGGGCGGAATCGACACCATCCCACTCTGTGGAATGAGCCAGGGCTGGTCGGAAATGAGAATGCCGGTCAGCGTGGCTTGGCCGCTGTTCGTAAAGATCACCGTTCCCGTCGGTGATGCGCCGGCAGGCGTTGCAACGTCGACGCGACTGGCCATCGGCCTCGCGGCGACCGCGGCGGCAGGTGGAGCGGTAGAAAGGAGCTTGATCGGAATCTGTAGCCCGGCCGCGACGCCGTTGCCGGAGACGATTGAGACTCCCTCGAACGCGCCGTTCGACTGCGCGGCTCCAGTGATGGTGACGGCCTGACTCGCGCCGGGGTTCAGAGTGAACGACGTCGGCGTCTGCGCGAAAAAGTTCTGGCTCTGCGAAAGTGTGACCGTCGTTGGCGAACCGCCTGCGTTAGTCAGCGTGAATCTCGTCGTCGCGCCGCCTGAACCGGGCTGCTGCAGCATCGCCGTAGGGAACGAGCTGACGACGACCGTCGGATCGGTCAAAACGTTGATCGTCGCGAGTCCCATCGCCGAGGCGCGGCCTCCCGTCGCAGTCAGCGTGTAGCTAGTGGTCGCGTTAGGCGCGACTGTGACCGAGCCGGAGAGCGGTTGCGCGCCGACGCCGTCGTCGATGAAGACCGAAGTGGCTTCGGCAGTCGTCCACGAGAGCGTCGACGATTGTCCGAGGCGGACCGTCGTGGGCGTTGCCGCAAATTCCATGATGCGAGCATCGTTCGGCTTGGCGGTGATCTGGAGATCGGCGCAGTGGTGATAGAAGTAGCCGCCGCCGACGTTCGGCCCGTGCTCTGCCATGAATTCGATCACCTGGAGCGTGCACTTGGCGCAGTCGATGTCGGGCAACATCACCTCGGCCTGCCATGTCCTGACGCTGGAAGCATCAGTGTGTGCAAACAAACCGTCGGCGAGGATCGGAAACTTCGGAGGGTTTTGAATCGCCGCGCTCACCGACAGACCGTTTGCGTTCACCACCACGTCCGGATCGGGCGGAAGTTCAGCTCGCGAGTTGAGGGAAAGAGCGATCCGATAGTGGCCTGGATGAGGAACGAATTCGAGCAGTCGGATCGTCAGAGGGCTTCCCCCCTGGACCTTGGTCACGACATTCGACGCGATCCCCTCCCCACACGGCGGTAGCCCCTTTCCACCGTCCTCCGTCGACAGCGACGACGGCGGCTGGCTGAGAATGAAGTGAGCCTTCGCAACCCACGGCCCTAAGGCCATAAGGGCCCCGAAGGTCACGGCGAGTGCACGTACTCGCATGAGAGAACCTCGAGACAGGACGATACCATCACATTCACACGGTGGGGGTCGCCGGTTCGAGTCCGGCAGCGCCTACCAAACCTAAACTCACCACGCGCTCACGTTACCCAGACGGAGCGACGTTTTCATTTGCTGCGCCCTCGATCCAAGTGTTCGCGCCGGTGTTCGCGGAGTCCGCGTTGGGTCCAAGCCCGTGCGTTATTTGGTTCGTCAGCTCGGCAGCTGGAGAACCGACGATGAGTGCTAGGTTTGTTGTTCAGTCGTCGTGCACCGTTTTTTGTGATGGTGGCGGGTGCGCGTGGAGTGACGAGGCGCCGACCGACGCCTCGCGTAGGCTCCCCGTCGCGGCCTCACCGCGAAACCGGATCAGGAGTTGTGCGCGGATCCTGGCGTCTGTTGTTCCAATACGTGAGGTTTGCGCCCGCAACCAAAAGCCATAGGCCAGTTGCTATTTCGGCCACAAACATCGGTGCCCAGCCAAGAGTCAGCGCCGCCGCGCGCTCGGGAAAAATCAGGCTTGCAAAACCGAGCACCGGTATGAGGACAGAGGCCACGATTCCGAAGGCGGACAAAATTCGTGGAATGAATCTCGACTTGAGCAATAGGTAGAAGAAAATGATGGAGCCGAGGGAGAAGTAGATCACGGCGATATAGAAGCCGGCGGCATAGCCGCGCAGCAGCAAATTCACCAACGCTTGACGCTCCGGCACGCCAAAGGCACTCACGCGGCCGGTATAAATGCTCAAAGCCATGAAGCTGAAAACCGGGATCACGCCGCCGATAACGGCCTCTGCGACCCTCCAGAGCAGCGCAAAGAGTGCGAGATTCTCGTCGACAGTCCGGAGCAACGCGTAAAAAGCTCCGCCGAGCAGTATCGTCGTCCAGCTCGCGATCAGTTGACTCGAAAGACCGACGCGAAACAGTCGCTCGGAAGCGGTGATGTTCCGGGCGGTCTCCGTGAAATTTCCGGGCACGATCAGATGGAAGGCGATGCCGAAGCCCGCCAGAAAGGCGGCCATCACGAACAGATACATGAAGCCCGCAATTCGTGCGTAAACAAGTAGCGATTTGTCAGCGGCATTGCTGTCCATCTCAGGAGACCCGCTTCATCGCTGCGTCGACATCCTTCTGATTCGGATTGATCTTCAGCGACGTCGCGTAGCTCGACTTCGCCTCCGCCTTATTTCCCTGCTTTTCGTAAATGCCACCGAGCCAATAGTAGGCGCGCGCGACGGACGGCTCCTCGTCTTTCGGCCGGTACGCGAGGTACTTCTTCAACGTCTCCTCGCCGCGCGCGAAGTTGTTCGCGGCGAGCGCCGCGAGGTGGCCGATCTGAAAGTACGCGGGCATGTACGATGGATCGAGTCTCACCGCTGATTCGAACTCGTCGCCTGCCGACTTGTAATTCTTTTCCGTGAGCATCAGATAGACACCGAAGAAGTAGTGAGCGCGCGCCGACGCCGGCTGCTCCTTCAGCATGTCGACGTACTCTTTGCGAGCCAGATCAGCCTTCTTCGCCGCGGTGTGAATGCGCGCGAAAGCGCGATGACCGTCGATGGCGTCGCGCTTTCGGATCTCGGTTGCCTGCTCCATCGCGGCCGATTCGCTCCCTCCCGCGATGGCAGGAGCGACAATATAGAACTCCAGCAACGCGAATCGCGCCGGGGTCAAATTCGGATCAAGCTGGATGGCCCGCTCGAGCTCGGCCCTCGCCTTTCTTCCCATCGACAACCCCCCGAACATACCCGCGCGCATGCCCGCCTGAAGGTATGCATTTGCGAGCTGGTAGTGGTAGCCGGCGTCGTTTGGCTTCAGGGCGACCGCCTTCTCGACGTACTCGGCCGCCTTTTCGGGCTCGCCGCGTGTCATGGCGTCGCGCCCGAGCTGATAAAGCGCTTGGGCATCATTCGTCTGCGCCTCGGCTGCGAGAGGTAGCGTAGCGATGAACAGAATGGCTGCGATTCGTTTCATCGAGTGCACCTCCGAGGACCTCCGCAATAGTCTGCGGTCAGAGTCGAGCGCGGGCGACCTCGCCGGCAGGCGATGTTCGCATCCAGGCGTAGCATATCCACGACGGAGCCGATGGACATGATCCTACGCATCAAGAGCATGACCGCAGGTTACAAGAGGCGCCGAAGCGATGCCTGAGCCCACCGTTGCGGCAGGTCTAGCGCGCGGGTTGATGGAGCTGGCGGTGTCAAAGGGAGCCAGCCGAGAGGTACTGGCCGAGCGTGCCCGGATCGATCCGGCGGAATTGCAAGACCAGGACAATCGCATCCCGTTTTCGAAGTACGTTGCGCTCATGAGAGCGGGCAAAGAGCTGTGCAATGATCCGGCCCTGGCGTTGCACTTCGGCGAGACCATCGATATGTCTGAGATGTCGATCGTCGGCCTGATTGGCCGCGCCGCCGAGACGGGAGCCAACGGCTTCGCGCAGATCAATCGTTATGCGCGGCTGATCGTCGAGGTGGACTTGGGAACCGCCGATCGCTTTCAGCTCATGCGCAGCGCGGGGCAACTCTGGATTGTCGATACCCGCAAGAACCCCAACGACTTTCCTGAGATGACGGAATCCACCTTCGCCCGCATGGTTTGCGCATCGCACCGTTCGGGCAGCGAACAGTTTGCGAAAGAGGTCCATGTCACCCACGCGGCGCCGGGGCATCGCTCGGAGTACGATCGGATTTTTCGGGTGCCCGTGGTTTTCGAGAGCGACAAGAACGCGCTGCTGACCGATGACGCGTGGTTGACCCAGAGAAATGCGATCTCAGTCTCGTCGCGCTATATCTTTGGGATTTTGAGTGCGCATGCGGATGCGCTGCTCGAGAGCCTGGAGAACTCGAAATCCACCAGGGGCCACGTCGAGAGCTTGTTGATGCCCATCTTGCATACTGGCGATGCGAGCATGGACGTGGTCGCCGGCAAACTCGGGCTCAGCCGCCCGACGCTTCTTCGCAAGCTGAAAGCTGAGGGCGTGACTTTCGAGAAGGTGCTGGACGAATTGCGCCACAAGATGGCCATGCACTACTTGAGCGGGAAGAAGGTCTCGGTGAACGAGACCGCGTATCTGGTGGGCTTCTCAGACCCGGCCGCGTTCTCGCGCGCATTCAAGCGTTGGACCGGATCCAGCCCACGCATGATGCGCGCCGCAGAGACTGAAAAGGATCAGACCGGGTTTTCGTAGGTCGGTTCCCCTGCAGTCCCGCAAGGTGGGATCACCTTCACACGGTGGGGGCCGCCGGTTCGAGTCCGGCAGCGCCTACCACCTTATCTCCCCCGCTTCCGCGACACATCCAGCCAGCACGAGGCCGGCCAGAAACCAGCCTCCAACGTGATCGGCGAATTCGCGGGTGTCGGCCCACGTTCATTCGAGAAGACTTTCCCGACATCATCGGTGGCGGTCCCCATATGAAGCCGATCGAATTCTCCTGCCGCTAGAGTCTGCCAATCCTCCCCGATAATCACAGGGGATGAATGTGCAGTTCCTCATCGGCGGATGCGCGGTGTCGCTCGCCTGCGCCGGACTGATCCTCTTCCTGCTGCGTCCACTCACCAGGAGGCCGGGGTCGCCCCTGACGGTGCTCCCCCACGATCTCGGCACTTCGTCGAGCGCCGGATTGATCCTCGCCAGCGTTCTGGGACTGTATCTGGAGCTGCTGCTGATCCGCTGGATCTCGAGCGAGATTCGGATCTTCGCCTACTTCAAGAATTTCGTGCTGATCGCGTGCTTCCTCGGATTCGGTCTCGGTTGCTATCTGACCCGGCGAGCGATCTCGATCCTGATGCTCGGCGTTCCTGTGCTGTTTTTCAGCGCCGCGATCTGCCTCCCCTGGCCTCCGCTGCGCCGGCTGATCGACGCCTTGCCTCCTCTCCTCGGCGCATCGTCGGACATCTACATCTTCGAGATGGGAACCGCGAACGTTACCGGTTCCGCGATCACCGGACTTCTGATCGCCGCCCTCATCGCGCTGCCGCTGTTCATTCTCATCGCCATCACGTTCATTCCGATCGGGCAACTGGTCGGCTGGTATCTCGAAACCGCGCCTAACGGAATCCGCGCCTACTCGTGGAACGTGCTGGCCAGCCTGGCCGGCATCGCGCTTTACACCGCGCTCTGCTTCGCCGATCAGCCGCCGATGGTGTGGATGCTGGTGGGGTGCGGAATCGCGGTGGCGCTTTTCTGGCGCGCCCCGTGGCCGCGATGGGCAACCCTCATTGCGTTCGTAGCCGCCGCCATTTTGATGTTGTTTCAAGACACCGACAGAGCGCGCGTGTACTGGTCGCCGTATCAGAAGCTGGCGGTTAGGCCGAACCTTCTCGATGGAAAAGTTGTCGGGTATTCGCTGGAGACAAACGGAAGCTGGTATCAGAACGTCCTGAACCTCTCTCCCGACTTCATCAAAGCGCACCCGGAGGTCATTGGAGGATTGCCTCCGGATCTGAACGCGTACAACCTTCCGTACCGCTTCGCGCCGCGGCCGGCGAATGTGCTGGTGCTCGGATCCGGAATGGGGAACGACGTGGCGGCGGCCTTGCGGAACGGGTCAGGCGCCATCACGGCGGTGGAGATCGATCCGCTGATCGTCAAGCTCGGCCGGGCTCTGCATCCGGAGAACCCGTATGGATCGCCGAGGGTCCGGATCATCGTCGATGACGCGCGTAGTTACGTGCAGAACAGCGCTGAGCAATACGACCTGATTGTTTTCTCGCTTCTCGATTCGCACACCACGGCATCGCACTTCACCAACATTCGCATCGATAACTACGTCTACACGCGGGAAGCCTTCGCGGCGGCTAAGCGTCTGCTGCGACCGAATGGCATTTTCATCGTGAAGTTTCAGGTGGAGTTTCGACCGTGGATTGCGGGCCGCCTGCACGAATTGCTCACTGACGCATTCGGATTTCAGCCGCTGCAGTTGGAAGCCACGGCGGGGTATCGAAGCTGGGGACGCTTTTTCATCACCGGCTCGAAGCAGAGAATCTTGGCCGCCCTCGCGGATCCTCGCCTGCGTGCGTATGTGCGATCGCGCGTTGGGATGCCGATGGAGGCGGTGGCCATGACCACGGACGACTGGCCGTACTTCTACCAGCGCAATCCGGGATTGCCGATGAGTGTGGCGACCGTCTCGCTGTTGCTGATCGCGATCTCGCTGCTGGCGGCCCAGCGCATCGGCTTGGGTTTTGATCAGTTGCGTTTCGAGTTTTTTCTGCTGGGCGCTGGCTTCATGTTGCTCGAGGCCCAGATCATCAGCCGCATGGCGCTGCTGTTCGGAACCACCTGGGTGGTGAACTCGGTGGTGATCGCCGTGCTTTTGCTATTGATCGTGGCGGCAAACGCGATCGTGGCGGCCCGGCCGCGCACCAGCGTCGAGCTCGCCTACGCCGGCATCATCGCGTGTGTGGCCATCAATTACCTGGTGCCGATCCAGGCGCTCTTCTACCGTTCCTTCTTCGTGCGCGCAACGGTGGCGACGTTGATTCTCTGCCTGCCGGTTTTCTTCGCCGGGATCGTCTTCGTGCGGAGGTTCGCTTCGGCAGGCTTTGCCGCTGAGGCGATCGGATCGAATTTGTTAGGCGCGCTGGCGGGAGGGGTGGCCGAGTCGCTCTCGCTGTGGCTCGGATTCCGCGCCCTCCTCGGCGTCGTCGCGGCGCTGTATCTCGGCGCATGGCTGGCTGGCCGGCTGGAACCTACCAGTTCACCAAAATTACCGGTCGAGATTTGACGACACAAGAAGAGCGAACAAGAGGTCCCCGAATGCCGTCGCCGTCGAACGGGATGCGTCAGTCGGTTTTCGGGGTCGATTCCGGTGCCTTCCCCTCGCGCACTTTCTGACGGGCGCGGCGGAAGGCGCCCTCCATTTCGTTCCAGGCGCGCTCGAAGCCGGTCTTGAGCTCCGCGGCGACGGGGCCGCGGTTCTTCTGCAGGTCCATCAGGATCTGCTTCGCGTTGTTCAGCGTCTGCCGGAGCGCGCCGGTGACCTCGGTGAGGTCGCCCCGCGTCGATTCGATCGATTTCTTCGCGCGAGCCTCGAAGACCTGGACGTCAAATCCCCATTCGCGCAGGAAAGCGGCGCCTTTCGCGGTTTCTTCAGTCATCGCAATCTCCTCCGACAATACTACGAAAAAACCGTGCCGCAGTTTGGCAGCACCGAGGGCGGCCGGGCCGATCAATTACCTTGGAGGTAATGGCTCCCATTTCGCGGGCAGTATAGATTTGCGCGGCATGGCCGCCGAACTTGAAAGCGCATTCGGGCGTCTGCTCCGCGAGTGGCGGACGCGGCGCCGCGTGAGTCAGCTGGATCTCGCAGTCGAGGCGGGCGTCTCGTCGCGCCACGTAAGCTTCATTGAGACCGGCCGCTCGCAGCCCAGTCGCGAGATGATTCTCATGCTCGCCCGCGTGCTCGACGTGCCTCTGCGCGACCGCAACGATCTGTTGATGGCGGCCGGCTACGCTGCCATTTACCGCGCCACCGATCTCGACTCGCCGGCTCTCGAACAGGCGGGCCGGGCGCTCGACTTCATGCTGCGCCAGCACGAGCCTTACCCCGCCATCGTGGTCGATCGACGCTGGACGATCCTGAAGGCCAATGGCGGCGCCGTCCGGCTGGTAGAAGCCTTCGCCGACGCTTCGGCCGCGAGCGAGTGGGGCGGCAATGCGATGCGGTTGATGTTTCATCCGCGCGGCTTTCGCCCGCACATCGTCAACTGGGAGGCGATGGCGGCAGCGCTGATCCAGTGGCTCCACCGCGACGTGTTGAGCGGTCTTGGCGGCGCCGAGACGCGTAGTCTGTTGGACGAGCTGCTCTCCTACCCCGACGTGCCGCAGCGCTGGCGGACGCTCGACCTCGACGTCTCCACCGCTCCATTCCTGGCCATCGAGTTCAGGAAGGGCGACCTCCACCTGCAGTTTTTCTCCACGCTCACGAGCCTCGGAACTCCGCACGACATCACGCTCCAGGAGCTGCGCGTCGAGGCATTCTTCGCGGCGGACCCGGCGACCGAGGAGGCGGCGCGACGTCTTACTTGAGTCCGTAACTCATCGTTGGTCGCAAATTCAGGATCTCAACGGTCATCTTCGCGATCGCCTCTGGCGGCTCACTCTTTAGATCGAGAATTGCCGACAGGCTCGGCCGCGGTCGCAGTCGGACGTAGCGCGGAGCGGTGCCGCCCGCCACCATCCGATACCAGAGTGTCTCACCCTGCAGTCTTGATTGATCCGCGCTGAGCGCGGCCTCGAAGTTTTTTTCCGCACCGGGCACGAGGTCGACGGTCGTGAACTCGAGCCGGGCGGTCGGTTGCGGTTCACCCGTGCCGCGCGAGAACGCTGGCAAGTACTCGTACAGCGCATGCCCCAAAAACTGGCCGTGGGGCGTAACGTTGGAAATGTTGTCTCGCTCGTCGTCCGCCGGCGCCACCGGACTATCCAAACTGGCGGCCGAGTGCCCGAACGTTCCGTAGACGAACCACCGCTGTCGTTCACCGGCCCAGATCGTCCAGCCATACCAGGTCCAAGTGTCCTTCGCCTGCCGGTGCCACTCGAGGTGTCGGATGTACCCGGCTTCGAAGTCGACAGTGTCTCCGTCATGGGGACGCAAGATCGAGATGCGTGCGTAGGGACCTTTGAGCATTGGAGTCCCTCCGGAGTGGCAGCATCGTTCCAGCGGCGCAGCCGATCAATTACCTCGAAGGTAATCGCACCGGATTCACTGGCTCTCTAAAGTGCGTGGCATGAGTCGAGAGCACGAGCGCGCGCTGGCCCTCGTCTCCTTCGCCGCCATCTGCCTGATCTGGGGGACGACGTTCCTCGCCATCCGAGTGCCATCGAGACGATGCCAACGCTCTACCTCACCGGCATCCGTTTCACGCTTGCCGGAGCGATCCTCCTCGGCATCGCGCTCCACGGCCAGCCGCTGCCGCGCCGCGCGTCGCAGTGGGGACACGAGGCGCTGACCGGCATCCTGCTCGTACCGCTGGCCAACGGCTCGGTCGTGTGGGCGGAACACTACATCGCCAGCGGTCTGGCGGCGCTCCTCGCGGCCACGTTGCCGCTGTGGATGGCGCTGCTCGAGCGCCTCCTGATCCGCAGCGAGCGCCTTACGCCCAGCCGGATCGCCGGGCTGATCGTCGGCTTCTGCGGCGTGGCCGCAGTGGTCGCACCGGCGATCGCGAAGCCGTCCACCGGGGGCGCGTTGATCCTCGGCACAATGGCCATGCAGTTCTACGCGCTCAGCTGGAACCTCGGAACGCTGCGGGCAAAGTACCAGCCGTCGGGCGTCCCGCCCGCCCTCGCTCCCGCACTGCAGATGCTTCTCGGCGGCCTTGTCACGCTCATAGCCGCCGCGATCGTCGGGCCTTGGCAGTGGTCGTATTTGACCATGCGCAGCGGCCTTTCGCTTCTCTACCTCACGTTGTTCGGCTCTGTGATCGCCTTCAGCGCGTACTTCTACGCGCTGCGCGTGATCCCGCCGGGCAAGCTCACGCTCTTCGCCTACATGCAGCCGGTGGTGGCGGCGATCGCTGGCACTCTCGTACTGCATGAGCCGATCACGATTCCGATGCTCGTCGGTATGCTGCTGATCCTCGGCGGCGTGACGGTAGCGCGGAGAGGCAGGTGACGCCGGAGTCCGCTCGAGCCTACCTCACCAAAATTATCGGTCGGGATTTGCCCTCGCGCGACCTCTCCGTTGATGAGCGCCTATGGTGAAAAAGCACAAAAAGAGCGAACAAGAAGTCCGACGCGAAATCGCGCAGCTCAAAGAGGAGATCGAAAAACTGCGACAACGCGCGCAGGAGCTGGGACAGAGCTTCTGGTCGTTGGACGCGGACGAGCTCGCCAGAAAGGTGCGTGGCGAGACGTCGAAATCACCGTTTATCTTCGCTCAGGGCTGGACCAGCGCAGCATTTCCGGGGAGCAACGCCAGCTACAACGTTTCGGTGCGCAACCCCGATCCGATTGGATACTCGCGCATCTTCGCCACGATCTTCTTTGGCCTCGGCGATTTCTTCAGTGCCGATCAGGCCTGGATCGGACGGGACACGCGATGGCCCGCGGTGTCGTCGGATCGCACGACCTTCCTCGCGAACACCAGCCAAACCTTCAGCTTCACCTATCCACTCCCCTCGCTGTTGCTGGGCACCTACAACGGAAACTCGTTGATTTGGCAGAGCGACTGGGGCGGTCACGGCACTCTATTTGACCGAGCCAGCTTCGAGGTGAAGCTTTTCTAAGCGGGGAGCCCCTAATTCAGTTGACCTCTTGCCGCCCCCTAGCTTACTGTTTCCTTTCCAAAACCAGCCCGGTCCCCAAAACTTGACTGAACTCTCGGAGGAGGATTCGCCATGTCCGATTCTTTCAGCGTTGTCAGCAGTGAGTCGTGGTTTTCCCGCATCGTCGGATCGATCAAGAGCGTCCTGTTCGGTTTGTTCCTCTTCATCGCGGCCTTTCCGCTGATGTACTGGAACGAAGGGCGAGCGGTGCGCACTGCGAAGAGTCTCACTGAAGGATTGGGCGCAGTCGTGCCGGTGTCGGCGGACTCAGTCGATCCAGGGAAGGAAGGGAAACTCGTCCACGTCAGCGGTGCGGTCAAGACGACCGCGGCCCTCGTTGACGATGAATTCCCCGTCAGCGCGCAGGGTGTCAAGCTGTTCCGCACCGCCGAGATGTATCAGTGGAAGGAACACGAGAGCAAAGAGACGCGCAAGAAAACCGGCGGTGGCTCCGAGACCGTCACGACGTACGAATACCGGAAGGAGTGGGCGGCGGGCCGTATCGATTCGTCCAGCTTCAAGAAGCCCGAGGGTCATGGGAATCCGGAGGCATCCCCGTATCAGTCGAAGACATTTACGGCGAACCTCGTGACAGTCGGCGCCTTCACCATGTCTGACGAGCAGGTCGCGCAGCTCACCGATTCGGAAGCTCTCCCGGTGGATGCGTCGGCGGCTGAGAAACTGAAGGGCGATCTGAAGAGCAAGGTGCAGGTGAAAGAAGGCAACTTCTACCTGTCGAAGGATCCGGCATCGCCCCAGATTGGCGACGTGCGAATTTCGTATCGCATCGTGAAGCCGGCGACGGTCAGCCTGGTGGGCGTCCAGAAGGCTTCGACTTTCGCTGCTTTTCAGGCGAAAGCCGGCGACGCCATCCTGCTGGTCGAGGCGGGGACGCACACCGCGGCGGAGATGTTCAAGACGGCGCAGGAGCGTAACGCCATCTTCACGTGGATCCTTCGCTTCGTCGGCTTCTTCATGATGTTTCTCGGTTTGTTCACGATCTTCCGCCCGATCGCTGTGTTGGCGGATGTCCTGCCGCTCTTCGGCACAGCGCTCAGTGCAGGCATTGGGCTCTTCGCTTTTCTGGGAGCTGCTGTTTTGTCGGTCCTGACGGTCGCCGTGGCCTGGCTGGTCGTGCGTCCGGTGCTCGGCGTTGCATTGCTCGTCGTCGCCGGAGCCGGCATTTTCGGGCTGATCAAAGTCGGGCGAGGGAGGAAGGCGGCGCGGGTGGCCGCGAAACCGGCGCAGGCAACATAGTCTCTTTCCCTTCCCCGGTGGGCGAAGCGTCAAAGTGCTCCTTTGACGCTTTTTTTGCGCCGGCTTAGCGTGGCAATCACGCCAACTGCCTGATTTCACAGGACCTGACGATCGTTTTATCCCCGTCCTCAGAAAGCTTCACACCCCCCGCCCTAAATTGCCATGTTGAAAGGATGGTACCTATATGAAACGCTCAGTTCTATTCCTCGGAATCATGTTGACCGTTGCGACGTCGGCGTTTGCCGGTAGCGCCTCGACGACCAACGTCAATAACATCACCGCCTCGGTCGCCGCCAAGTGCACGATCGGAGCTTTCTCGATCGCCTTCGGTTCCTATGACCCATTTGCGGCTGCCCCGCTGGATCAGAGCGGAACTGTCACGATCAACTGCACTAAGGCCACCAGCGGCGTCGTCTCGTTCGACCTCGGCGCCAACGCCTCGGGTGTGGTTCGCCGGATGCAGGACACCGGCGCCACGGGCAACTTCCTGACCTATGAGGTTTACACCGACGCCGCCCACACCATCGTGTGGAACGCCGTCAACACGGTGACGCTCGGACCGTCGGTTTCGAAGAACACGGCGCTCACAGCGACTGCCTACGGCCGCGTTGCTGCCGGACAGGATGCCGCGGTTCTCAACTACCAGGACACGCTCATCGCCACGGTGACTTTCTAAAGTCCTCCGCTGTAGAACTGAGCGGTCGGGCTGGTTCCGCCTGGCGGGACCAGCCCGATTTTCTTTTTTGGAATCGCGACTACGGCTTAGGCGGAGTCGGGACGCTGTCATCGTCCGGCGACGGGACCAGAATCCGAATGATTTTCTTGATGACCTTGATCGGATCGAATCGATCACCATCATCGCGGCGGGCGAAAGATGGAGTTGCACTGCTGAGTAACGCGGAAACGAGCAGGGTTGCGACAGCACGGCGCATAGTTCTCCTCCGGTCGGCTGGAAAGCCGGTTTAGCGGTTGTTGATCGGAGGGCGCGCCCCGGTTCAGGGAGTAGTGATGGAGAAGGGCAAAGTGCTACCCACTACTTCTCGGGCGGCGGAAGAAAAATGCGCTCAGGCTCGTAGCGAAGGCGTTTCAGATACGTTCTGACGTGATCGACTGCGCGCAGCGGCTGTGGCGTGGTCCGCAGGACATCGCGCAAATACGATAAAGCCGTGACAGCGCGGTGATTCAGCTTCTTATTGATGAACTCATGGAGGACGGTTTCGACGAGGTGCCGCGCGTCGTCCAACTGGGCGTTCGCGATCAGAGCATCGGCAAGGTCGAGTCCCGCCAGCCCCGCGTCGTCCGCCATCGATAGCGCTAAAAAGTTTTGGCGGACCGTGCGCAACAGTTCAACCGCCTTTCCGAAATCGCCGGCGCCGAGAACTGCGCGCGCAATTGACCAATCCGTTCGTGTGACTTCGCCGGTCATCCCGAGGTCAACCAGCATTGCGCGGGCTTTCTGCAGCATCAGGAATGCTTCTTGGGTTCGACCGAGCTGACTATAAGTCGCACCGAGCGTATTGGTCAGCGCGGCGCGTGTATAAGCATCATCGAACTGAACTTCGCTGAGCGCCTTCTCGAGCTCGGCGCGAGCCTGGTGGTAGCGGCCCTGACAAAAATAGACATTGGCGGTCATCTGCCGCACCTGCACCACGTGCCGATGATCTTGGAAGTCTCGGAGTATCGGCTCGATCGTCGCGAGCAACTTCAGCGCCTCTTCGTATCGCTCGAGCTCGGCCAGAACAATGGCGCGCGCCAGCTCCACCACAGCGGAGTCTTGGGCGAGAGCGTTCGCACCACCGTAAGCTCGCTGAGCCGAGTCGTAGGCGCGCAGAGCTGCGTCGTACTCGCTGATGTACCGATGCGCGGTTCCGATTTCCTTCCACGCCGCTCCTTCGATCTGAGCCTGGATCGGCGCCGGATAGGTTTCCGCGGGAATGCTCGTCGCAATCGCGAGCGCGAGCTGTGCGAACCCGAGACTCTCTCGCGGATTCGATTCGACGATCTCGTAGGCGACTGACGTCAGTTCCTGAACAAACCCTGCTGTCCGCCACTCCGATGGGATGTCCAGGTCCCAAAGCTCGGACGATGATGCGCGCAGCGCGGCCACGGCACCGCGAGCCGCCTCACGCTCTCCGGTGAGGCGGGCAATCGTTTGCAGAAACTCGTCACGACGCTCGCGCACGGCTGTCATGGCTCCCCTCGCTTGCGATAGCGATTCTTGGCCTGGCGAAGGCATCGGCTGATCAGCTTCTGGGCGTACTTCGGCGAGGTGTTCAACTCGGCCGCCACTTCCGGCACGCTGTAGCCCTCGAGATACCGCAAGCGCAGCGCGATCTGGCATTTTGCCGTCACGCATTCGAAGGCCTCCCGTGCCGCCAACCGATCGGGCAGGGCATCGTTGACGCGCTCGAGGCTCGGATCGGGGATCTCGCCCGACTCCGACGGCAGGGAGACGTGCCGGGCGCGTTTTCGAAGGAAGTACTTGGTAGCGTTGCAGATGGCGCTGATCAGCCAGGCCCGCGAATTGATCACCTCATGCGCTTTGAGGAAGTACGCCAGGAAGACTTCATGGGCCAGCGCCTCGGCGTCGAGTTCCGAGATGTGGTAGTGCTTGACGGCCGTCCGGACCAGGAGCTGATAGTTCTCCTCATAGATCGCGCCGAAATCGTCGGTTCGCTCGTCGAGCGCCGTGGCAGTGTGGACCGCAGCAGTCATTCGGGAAGTCTGAAAACTGTAACACAGGGAGGGTAGCAATCCGGCCCCGGCCGTCACTCTTTACTGATGCAGGGGCCAATGACGGATTTCCTCCGGTATGTCACTCTAGTCCGCGTGTTCAACGGGAACATCGGGCTGTGGCTGCACATCCTTCGCAACACCTCCCGCGATGAAAGCAGCGATGCCGACTTCCTCCGCTGGCTGCAGAGCCAGTGCGCGTCGGATCCGCATCTTATCGAGGAGATCCGACAAACTGTCGACGCCAGCGGTCTCTGGCCGAGGGAGCAGTCGTTATGATGCGTGCGCATGCTGGTCGACCTCAGCCATACGATCGAGCACGGGATGATCACGTACGCCGGCCTGCCGCCCCCGGCGATTTCTGATTTCCTGACGCGTGAGGACTCACGATCTCACTATGCGGCCGGCACGGAGTTTCACATCGGTCGCATCGACATGGTGGCCAATACCGGAACGTACCTCGACACGCCATGGCATCGCTTCGGCGATGGCTCCGATGTGTCGATGATCCCGCTCGATGCGGTGGCGGGAGTGCCGGCTTTGGTCGTGCGGGCAAATGGACGCTCGATGGAGGCTGCGGCGGTCGCAGGCCTCGATCTCCACGGAAAAGCGCTGTTGATTCACACGGGATGGAGTCGGCATTGGCGCACGGAGACGTATTGCAACAATCAACATCCGTTTGTGACCCGTGAGGCAGCCGAAAAGCTGGCCAGGAGCGGCGTCCGGGTGGTCGGCATCGACTCTTACAACATCGATGACACATCCGACTCGACCCGACCCGCCCACACGACGCTCCTCGGCGCCGGCATTTACATCGTCGAGCACTTGACGAATCTCGAATCGCTCCCCGATCTCGGCCCAATCCGTTTCTTTGCCGTGCCGCCAAAGGTCCGAGGACTCGGAACATTTCCTGTGCGCGCTTTCGCAATGGTGTAATGGGCTTCTTGAAGTTCAGCCGCTTTTCGAGCGCCGCGCGCGAATGGTGGTCGTCGCTCACGCTGCCGCCGGCGGCTTTAACTCGGCAACAGGCTGCGGTCGCTTGGCTGATGATCGCGCTCAGTGCGATTGCGCGTCTACTCGCACTTTCCAGGTCGGCGTGGGATTGGGACGAAGCCCTGTTTATCTCAGCAGTTCGGGACTACGACGTCACCGAACATCACCCTCATCCTCCCGGCTTCCCACTCTTCATCGCCAGTGCGAAGGTCCTTGCCGCCGCCGGCCTGAGCGAGTTTCGCGCACTGCAGACTGTTGTGCTCATCGCGGCGATCCTGCTCGTGCCGGCAATGCTGCTGTTTGGACGCGAGATCCGCTTCCCGTTCGAAGTGTCGATTTACGCCGCGCTCTTTTGCGCCTTCATGCCGAACGTGTGGGTCTATGGCGGCACAGCATTCAGCGACCTTCCCTCGATGGTTCTTGTCCTCCTCGCGACCGGTCTGCTTCTGCGCGGCTGCCGCGACGACCGTGCGCTGCTCATCGGTGGTCTTGTGCTCGGCGCGGCCATCGCATTTCGAACGCAGAATCTGGCGATTGGAATGGTGCCAGCTGCGATCGCAGCTGCTCAGGCATGGAAGCAGCGCCGCCGTCGCCAACTCGCGCTGTCCATCGGCATCTGCGTCGTGGTCGTTGCGTTGAGTTACGGCATTGCCGCGTACGTGAGTCACGGATTTGCGCGCTACCTCGCCAGCTTAAACTCGCTTGGTGACTACCTGCTCAAAGTCGATTCTTACCATAACCCCGCCCGCCCGCCGCTCCCAATCATGCTGAGGTATTTTTTCGTCCGCCCATTTCTGGCGCCAGCGATCAACGCTGTCTTCACGACCCTTGGGGCTCTCGGTTTGATCCTGGCGTTCCTCCGGCCGCGGGTTCAGAGCTGGTGCCTTCTCGCGATTTTCGGACCGTTTTGTATCTTCGCCTGGTTGTATCTCGACTTCTGGAGCATCAGCCGTTATGGGGTCACTTATGCGCCACTCTTGGCGTTTCTCAGCGCCGACGCCCTTTTGATCCTTAGACCGCGGTTCATCCGATATCCGATCGCCGCCGGCATCATCATTGTGATGATCGTGTGGACGACGCCGGTCATCAGCGAGCTTCACCGGCACCGCTCGCCGCCGGCTGAAGCGGCTGCCTGGATCGCAAAACAGAAGGATCCGCATACCGTCACGATCTGGAGTCATGGATCCATGGCGCCACACATGGACGCGCTGCTTCCGCAATTTCACCGGGTTGACACCGGCGACGGGGGACCCCCGCCGAGCGCGCGAATCGGCGATATCTATATTCGAGAGGGCATAATGCGAGAGGGATTGGCTTTCACGCGCCCGCGGCGCCACACGGAGGGAGTGGTGCGCAGGCGCTATTTTGAGGTTTCCATAACGCCAGTCGAACGGTTCATCACATTTGCCGACGGCTGGTATCAGGAGGAAGGCACCGGTCTTTCCACGTGGGATTGGATGGGAAACTACGGGAAAATTCTCTTCCCGCGGCTGGATCGTCCGGGGATCTTGACGTTCTCGCTGTTCGTTCCAATGCATGCTTTCAGTGAGCCGCCGACCATTGTGGTGACGGTCAACGGAACCACGATCGATCGGTTTATTCCGAAAGCCAACAATGTGTTGCGGAAATATCGGATCGAGGACCAACGAACGCCGAACCAAATCGAGATCACGACGACGCAGGTTGCGAAACCGAAGAACGATCCGCGGCTGCTCGGCGTTCGCCTCGATGCGCTGGATTGGTCAGCCGCCCCCCGTTGAGCCGGTAATCCGCTCGATCAGGGTGTGCCACGCCGGCGATGACCCGTCGACGATGTAACGCGCGCCGTCGATGTTGATTTCGTATTCGAAGGCATCGGCCTCGGCGTTCGGCGCCGCGCGTTCGATGCGCGCCCGTGCAGCGAGCTGCTCGACCATGCGGCGCTGATCGGCAGGCAACTTTGCAGTATCGATCTCGCGGCGGAGCAGGACGCCGGAAAATCCGCCGCTGCGCGTCAGTCCGATCCGCATCAGCTTGCCGCCCTCGGCCGCTTGCGCGTGCGCGGCAGATCGGCCCCGAATTCTCCAGCCGCCATCGGCGGAGTGAATACCGCTTCGCGCAGCGGCAAGCGTGGTTCCCCTGCCAGAACGGCCGCCGACAGCGGGAGGCCGACGGTCTTCCAGGCCTCGGCAACCGCATGTTGCGGCGCGCTTCCGATTCCGAAAAGCTCACCGGCGACTTCGTACGTCGCGTCGGCGCAATCCCGAAATTGTGCGGTCGGGTGCAGTTTGCGCGTCAGGGTGACGTACCAGATTTTTCCCGCCACCTCCCACGCCTTGCCGCCGAGGAGCGTGGCGGCCAGGTAGAAGGCGCGGTTGGGAATTCCGTTGTTGATGTGCACGCCGCCGTTGTCGCTGCGCATACGCTTGTAATCGTGCATGTGTGCCGGCTGCGGGTCCTTGCCGATCTGCGGATCGTCGTACGCGGTTCCGGGCGCTTTCATCGAGCGGACGGCGACGCCGTGGACGCGACTCGTGAATAGACCTGCGCCGACGAGCCAATCCGCCTTGTTCGCTGTCTGTTTGAGCGAATACTGCTTCACGAGCACGCCGAAAACATCCGAGAAATGTTCGTTGAGCGCCCCCGATTGATCGGCGTAGGCAAGCGCTGCGGTGTACTGCGTAACGCCGTGCGTCAATTCGTGACCAATGACATCAAGACATTTCGTGAATCTTTCAAAGAGCTTTCGATCGCCGTCGCCGTAAATCATTTGGCGGCCGTTCCATTGCGCGTTATCGAAATCGACGTCGAAATGCACGCTCGAGTCGAGCCGAAGACCTTTGTCGTCGATCGAATTGCGGCCGTAGACCTTGTGGTAGAAGTCGTACGTCTTGCCGGCGCCGTCGTACGCTTCGTTGACCGCGACGTCGCGCGTCGGGCCATCGCCTTCGCCGCGAACCAGTTTTCCGGGTAACGCGCGCCGGTTCTGCGCATCGTAGACGGTGCGGCGCTTCTCGCCGGTCGGAACGGCCATGGCTGACCCGAGCATCGCGAGTGTCAGCCGCTGGCCGCGAATCTGCGACGACTCCTCGAGCGTCGCCTGTGCACCGTCGCGCACGGCCTCGTCATCGGCGTGCTCCGCCACATGCCGCAGGATGTGCGGCGGAATGAATCCGCAGCGATGGGGCATGCCCTACATGTTAGGTCCGTTTTCGGGTGCTTGCCAGCGCGGCAAAGAAGAGCTAGCGTCTCGCAGAAACGGAGGTCCACATGCGCCGAGCATTGATCGCGATCGCTCCTCTCCTGCTCACCGCGTCTCTTTTCGCGAGCCCTTGCGACGATCCTTACATCACCATCGCCGGAATCGCCGGCGAGCTCAACAGTCCATGCCCCGGAGGAATCGATTTCATCTCCGCCAAAACTGTCGGGAACACACTCACCATCGTCAAACGCATCGACAAAGCCTCGATGCCGCTCTACGGCGCATGCCTCTCGGGCCAGCCGATCGCCGACGCGACCATCACGATCGCGTCTCAGAACAAGCGATATCACTTCAAGAATCTGATGGTCATCTCGGATTCGCAGTCCGCGAACCCAGCCGGCGAAACGGTCACCCT
Source organism: Thermoanaerobaculia bacterium (assembly GCA_035636095.1). Classification (GTDB taxonomy): domain Bacteria; phylum Acidobacteriota; class Thermoanaerobaculia; order Gp7-AA8; family Gp7-AA8; genus Gp7-AA10. The sequence goes on along the minus strand of DASPZU010000001.1, from coordinate 50,579 downwards.
CAAATTCGGCGCGATGGATGTCGTCGATCCCGCCACGCCCGCCGGTGCTGCTGCGCGTCCGCTCGAGCTCAACATCACGGGAACCGCACGACCGACCGCGGTTGCAATCGCGCTGGTCAGCGGCAACGGTGCACCGCAAAACGCGACAACCTGGCAGGCCAGTGTCGCCGGAGGCCTATCCACGACATCGATTCAACTCCAGCCGCAGGTCGCAGCAGCCCCAGCGATGGTCCCGGCTGGTCGAGCGGCATCGGCATCCACGGTTTCCCCGATGCAGTGTGTCGAGTTGCGCATGGGTGCCGCGGTCGCAGCGCGGTACGTCGTGCAGGGAAACGTCCCGGCGCAGGGCGGCAATCTGCAGATCAGCAAAATGCAGATTCAAATTCCGCCCGGCCCGACGTGCAACTGGATACCGGGCGTCGCGACCTTCACGGTTCGCAGCCGCTGAACGCTACTCTTTGAGGATGTCCGCGATCGCCTCGAGCGCGCGTGGGTCATTTTTCTGCCCCAGCCAGAAGGCCGCCTTCTTGCGAACTTCGCGGCTGCGGTGGTGCTCGAGAAGATCGATCAAGATCGGAATCGACTGATCGTTCGGCAGTTGCGAGATCCCGAAGACAGCCTTCGATTTCACACCGGCTTCCGGGTCGTTATCGACAGCGTCCCGTAGCGCGGCGGCAGCCTTCTCCCCGGCAGCTTGCGACAGCCAGAAGAGCGCCTTTCCTCTGACCTCGGACCTCGGATGGTTGCGCGCGATATCGATGAGGGTGTCCGTACCGCCGGAGTGGAGCGAGATCCCGAACAGCGCCATATCGCGGGCTCCGTGGACGCCGCTATCGGCCACGCGCCTGAGAAAAGCCACGCTGTCCGACGAGCGGACACTGTCGATCCAGTAAATCGTCTGACCGCGGGCGGCGATCTCGCATTCGCCGGAGAAAATGCGCATGCGATCGACCTGCTTATCGCGGATGCGCGCGAAGACGTGAGCGGTCGTGGTGGCGGGAGCGAGGTCGTCATCAGACTCCGGGCTGTAGTAGTAGTTGTCGCTGGTCAGGCTGCAACGGCCGCATGAAGAAAAGCTTTTCGCGGTTGCGATCGAATACCCGATCCATCCGTTGTCGATTGACTCCGCCTGCGACAGCGAGGAGAGGCTTTGCACGCTGCCGCCGGTGATGCGCGGCGGGGCAGCCCAAAGAGGCGTAGCGAGGAGCAGGATAGCCAGCATCTTGGTATTCATGCTGGTTTAGACTGATAGGTGCGGTGCCGGTTAGCTCGATGAAGATTGAAGTCCGACATGAGAGGGACGTGACAGTCATGGTCCCGGTGGGTTCGCTCGTCATCGGCACGCCCGAACAGACCATGAACGAAGGCGTCACCCGTCTCCTCGGCGAAGGTCACAATCGACTGGTTGTTGATCTGGCCGAGGTCAAGAAGATCGACAGCTCGGGGATCGAAACGCTGCTGGTCGCGTGTCAACGGGCCCGTGAAAAGGGAGGCGATGTCCGCCTCGCTCGCGTGGCGCCGCGCTTCCAGACCCTGCTGGAAATCGCGCAGCTCACCACCGTCCTGAAAATCTATCCCGACGTCGAAACAGCCGTGCGCGATTTCATGTTGTATACTCCGCAACCATGATGCGTACGACTACCGGTCTGACGCGCACGACGACGGGCTCGCCGCCCTGTCGATGAATCTCCATAGACGATCATCATGACAGGGCCGAGCAATCGGCCCTGTTTGATTTTGAGGCGAAATTAAGAAGTCAAAACGGCTGAAGCAATTTTTCATTTTTCATTTGAAATTCGAAATTTGAAATTTCGAGGTTTGGAAATGCAGGTAGAACTCCCCGACGGTTCGAAAAAAGACGTTCCCGACAACGCCACCGTGGCCGACGTTGCGGCCTCGATCGGAAAGCGCCTCGCCAAGGACGCCATCGCGGGAAAAGTGAATGGCAAAGTGGTCGACGTCTACGCCAAAGTGCCCAGCGGCGCGAGAGTCGAGATCGTCACCCCGAAGTCGAGCGAAGGGCTCGACACCATCCGCCACTCGACCGCGCATCTGATGGCGATGGCCGTCCAGGAGTTGTTCCCCGGAACTCAGGTCACCATCGGTCCGGTGATCGAGAACGGCTTCTACTACGACTTTGGAACCGATCGCCCCTTCACCGATGAAGACCTGCGCAGAATCGAAGAAAAGATGGCCGAGATCTCGAAGCGCGATCTGGCCATTCGGCGCGAAGAATGGAATCGCGACAAAGCGATCGAAACCTTCGGCAAGTTAGGCGAAAAGTACAAGGTCGAGATCATCAGAGCGATCCCGGGCGACGAGACTCTGTCGGTTTACCGCCAGGGCGATTGGTTCGATCTCTGCCGCGGACCTCACGTTCCTTCCACCGGGCGGCTGGGAGCATTCAAGCTCACTTCGGTGGCCGGTGCGTACTGGCGGGGCGACGAGCGCAACGCCATGCTGCAGCGCATCTACGGGACGGCGTGGTCGGATGAAAAAGAGCTGCAGGAATACCTCAGACGGATGGAGGAGGCGCGGGCGCGCGATCATCGCAAGCTGGGCAAAGAGCTCGGACTCTTGTACTTCTCGCACTACGCTCCCGCGATGCCGATCTTCCTCCCCAGAGGCGCAATCGTTTACAACGAGCTTCTCGACTTTGTCCGCTCGTTCTATCGCCGCGACGGCTACAGCGAGCTGGTGACCCCGCTGGTGTGGGATACGGAGTTGTTCAAAACCTCCGGCCACTACGACAACTACAAAGAGAACATGTTCTTCACCGAGGTGGAGGAACGGGAGTACGCGCTGAAGCCGATGAATTGTCCGGGCGACATCCAGGTGTACGCCATGGAGCGGCACTCGTATCGAGATCTTCCGGTCCGCCTGGCGAATTTTTCGCGGCTCCATCGCTATGAGCGATCGGGTGTCACGCACGGACTCACCCGGGTGCGTGCATTCGCGCAGGATGACGCGCATTTGTTCGTCACTCCCGAGCAGATCCAGCCCGAAATCGAGCGCGAATTGAATCTGATCAAGGAGATCTATGACGTCTTCGGTTTCACCGACGTGAAGATCAACCTGTCGACGCGTCCTCCCAAGCGGATCGGCACCGACGCCATGTGGGACGCCGCCGAGAGCGCGCTGGAACAGGCAATGAAGAAGAAGGGAGTGCCCTATCACGTCAACGCCGGCGACGGCGCGTTCTACGGTCCCAAGCTCGACTTCAACGTGACCGATGTGATCGGCCGTCCGTGGCAGCTCGGAACCGTTCAGCTCGACTACGGCCAGCCGGAGCGCTTCAAGCTCACCTATATCGGCGCCGACAACGCCGAGCATCGGCCGGTAATGATCCACCGTGCAATTCTTGGATCGCTGGAGCGGTTCATCGGCATCATCATCGAGCACTTCGCCGGCGCGTTTCCCGTTTGGCTCGCGCCGGTGCAGGCGATCGTGCTGCCGCTTTCCGAAAAATTCGTCGACTACGCCAACCAGACCGCCGCGAAATTGCGCCAGGCTGGATTGCGAGTCGAGATCGACGGAAGCAATGAGAAATTAGGAGCGAAAATCCGCGACGCGCAACTGAAGAAAATCCCGTACATGCTGGTGGTGGGCGAGAAGGAAGCGTCCAGCGGAACCGTCAGCCTGCGCAAGCGCAGCGGCGGCGACCAGGGCTCGATGGCCGTCGACCAATTCATTTCCGAAGCGCGGGAGCGCATTTCCTCCCGCTCCTTGACTTTGTAAATCGTTGACCGTAGATTCGGACGCCCAACAACAGGAGGACTAAAGTATTTACCCGCCACGTAGAGGATCGCGATTCGACCGTAAACCCACCGAACCACAATCAAGAATCAATGACCTGATCCGGGCCAATGAGGTCCGGTTGATCGACCAGGAGGGCAAACAGGTCGGAGTTGTGCCCCTGCAGCAGGCGCAGGATCTTGCCAGAGAAAAGGACCTCGATCTGGTCGAGATCTCGCCGACCGCCAATCCGCCGGTCTGCAAGATCATGGATTACGGCAAGTACGTTTTCCAGCAGAAGAAAAAGCAGAGCGAAGCGAAGAAAAAGCAGAAGGTCATCGTCGTCAAAGAGGTGCAGTTCCGCCCTCGCATCGACGAGCACGATTTCGACTTCAAGAGGAACAACATCATCCGTTTCCTGCAGCACGGCGATAAGGTCAAGGCATCCATCCGGTTCCGCGGCCGCGAGATGAGCCACATGGAGCTCGGCAAGGCGGTCCTCGATCGCCTTTTGACGGACATCAAGGAATTCGGGACCGCCGAGAGCGCGAATCCCGACGTGCAGGGCAATCGGATGAACATCGTCATCGCGCCCAATAAGTGACGCGAACCGTCATCCTGACGCCGGGAATTCATTCACAGATCAGCAAGTTAGGACTCCCGCTATGCCGAAACTGAAGACGCACCGCGGAGCCGCCAAGCGGTTCAAAAAGAGCGGCAGCGGAAAGCTGCAGCGGAGCCATGCCTTCCATTCGCACATCCTGACCAAGAAGCGCCCCGGTCGTAAGGCGGCCCTGGCGTCCGAGACCGAGGTTTCGAAGGCCAATCGCAAGACCGTCAAGAAGATGGTGCCCTACCTGTAAGGGCGTTCGAGCGCGGCGCGGTTCTCCTGACCCGCCCGCTCATGAATTCCAAAACGAGGAGACAACATGCCCCGAGTCAAAAGAGGTCCCAAGAGAAAGAATCGCCGCGCCAAGATCCTGAAAGCCGCCAAGGGCTATTGGGGGATGAAGTCGCGCGGCCACCGCATCGCCAAGGAGCAGGTGAACCGCGGTCTCAATTTCGCCTACGCCGGCCGCAAGGATCGCAAAGGCGATTTTCGAAAGCTGTGGATCGCGCGCATCAACGCCGCCGCTCGCGCGCTTGGCATTTCCTACTCGCAACTCATGGCGGGTCTCAAAGCTGCCGGGGCGACGGTCGATCGCAAGATTCTGGCGGATCTTGCCGTCCGCGACAGCAAGGCCTTCGCGGCCTTCGTCGACACCGCGCGCGGCGCACTCGAAAAAGCGAAAAAGTCTGCGGCGCAGTAGACTGCGCCGCGTTGTCCGTTGTCGGTGATCGGTTGTCGACAACCGACAACTGACAACCGACAACCATGCTCGACGACATCACTCGCACGGGATCGGAATTCGACCGCGACCTGGCGTCCGCGAATAATGCGCGTGCCATCGACGAAGTCCGGGTACGCTACTTCGGCCGCAAGGCCGGGCTGATCCCGGCGCTCTTCGCGCGGTTGAAAGAAGTCCCGAAAGAGAAGAAACGTGAAATCGGCGATGCGCTGAACAAATTGCGCGATCGCACCGAAGAAGCGCTCAAAGAGAAAACTGCGCGGCTCACCGCCGACAAGACGGTCGGAGAACGGCCGATCGACGTCACCCTCCCCGGCCGCGCCCCCCGCCTCGGCCACCTCCACCCGACCACGCTCGTTCGCCGCGAGCTGGAGGAGATCTTCGTCGAGATGGGCTACTCGCTTGATCCGGGGCCGGAAGTCGAAACGGATTGGTACAACTTCGAGGCCCTCAACTTCACGCCCGACCATCCCGCCCGCGACATGCAGGACACGTTTTTTCTCGATGTCGATCAACTCCTGCTGCGCACGCACACCTCCAACGTGCAGATCCGATCGATGGAGCGATTCAAGCCGCCACTGTGCGTACTCTCCTGCGGCCGGGTGTATCGCCGCGACGAGATCACCATGCGCAAGTCGCCGGTGTTCCATCAGGCCGAAGGATTCCTGGTCGACAAAGGCATTCACATCGGCCATCTGCGCGCCACGCTCGAGCAGTTCATCAAGCGGCTGTTCGGCTCCGACCTGGCCATGCGGATGCGTCCGAGCTACTTCCCGTTCACGGAGCCGTCGGCGGAGGTCGACATGTCGTGCGTGTTTTGCCGAGGCAAAGGGTGCAACACCTGCTCGTTCACGGGTTGGATGGAAATCCTCGGCAGCGGAATGATTCATCCGCAGGTGTTGCGCAATGTCGGAATCGATCCCGATGTGTGGAGCGGATTCGCGTTCGGGTTCGGACTCGACCGCGCCGCCATGATCAAGTACGACGTCCCGAACATCCGCACGTTGTTCGAGAACGACGTGCGCGTGCTGCAGCAGTTCTGATGAACAGAGCGCGAACCCTTTCCCTCGCCGCAACCGCTTTTGGCGGTATTCTCGCCGGTGCGACCGCCGGTCGCCTTGTCGTCGAGCTGCCGGCGTTAGGCCGCCTCGGACCGAAGTTCTGGGCGGATTACAGCCGCAACGCTGATCTTTCGGTGCGAGGGGCTGCGTTCTATCCTCCGCTGGCCATCGGACACGCAGCTCTATCGGTTGCAGCTGCGCTGGCACTCGCAAAGGATCGGCGAGCGCGCGAGCCCGCGGTCGCGGCGGCGATACTCACCCTCAGCGGACTGGCCTTAACCCTCAAGGCCGCTCCCAACATGCTCTCGGTCCGCCACCTCGGCGATGACGCAGCCGCGCTCGAGCGGGCGCGGCGCGGCTTCAATTTCTGGAGCCGCATCCGCGGAGCGTGTCATATCGGTGCTTTCATCGCGAACGTCTGGTCGTTGCGATGAAGGTGGCCTCGAACATCGCGATCATCTTCGTTGCCTTCGAGCACGTCCTCTTTCTCATCCTCGAAATGTTTCTGTGGACCAAGCCGGCGGGCCGGCGCATCTTCGGGCTGACGTCGGAAGTTGCGCAATCCTCGCGAGCTCTGGCCGCGAACCAGGGGCTGTACAACGGCTTTCTGGCCGCCGGTCTGATTTGGTCGTTGTACTCCGGACTGACAGCGCAGGTATTTTTCCTGGTCTGCGTGATCGTCGCCGGAGTCTTCGGCGCCATCACCGCCAAGCGGACGATTCTGTGGATTCAGGCGATGCCGGCTTCGATTGCCCTCGTACTGGTGATCCTGGCGCGCTAAAAACCACCATCGTTCCCGTCACCGGCTTTCGAGGAACACCGCGGTATTGGGGCAGTCGAAAAATATCGTTTCGGCTCGGCACGACCGTCGAGGGCGGCGGACCAAGGAGGACGGAGATGGGCGCCGTTTCGAGGATGTCGGGAACCAGGAGCGGACCTCGATTGCGCACTGCCAGCATCGAGCCGTGCAACGCGAGGTGCTGCGAGAAGGCCGGATAGGGCACGATCAGATCGCCGATCGCGATCGTGATCAGCGCGTCCGTCTGCGGCGCCTGTTCCGAAATCGAGACCTCGAAGCTGCGGCTCGGCGCCGCGGGAATGGCGATGTCGAGCGCATCGCTGGCGTGCAACATGGGCTGGCGTTGGATGAAGAGCGGCAAATTGATCGAGACCAGGACCAGAACCTCGTCCGGTCCGTGTTCGCGGTTGAATCGAAACGTTCCATCGTCGCTCGCCGGCACCGATTCGGCCTGCTGCCCGTCAGGGCTGAACCAGTAGATTTGGCCACCGGCAATCGATTGCGGCCCGATCACGCGCCCGTGAAAGGCGTTGCGCGGCTGCATCGGAACGCGAAGCGTCTTTGTCTCGGTGGACGTCACTTTGAACGTTTCGGGACACGTGCGCTCGTAATCGTCGTGCTCGAGGCAGATATGGATTGTCTTGTCGGGTGACAGATTCACGATGGTGTACTGCCCGTCCCTGTCGGTGTGAGCGGGCGCATCGTTCTCGATCGCCAATCGGAAGTAATACGTCGACGACATCTCGTCGCTCCGGAAGGCGCCGTAGCGCACACGAGCACCAGCCACCGGCGCGCCACTCTTCGCGTCCACCGCCTCGACGGTGATCTTGTTGGACGGCAGATCGATATCGAACCGGGAATTCGGGGCGACATCGCGATCGACGATGTACGACGCGTCAGTCGCGCCATTACATGTTCGCAGCCGAAGAACGCGATCTTTCGCGGGCGGCTTTTCGATAACCGCGAAGTACTCGCCATGCGCGTCGGTCATCGCGCTTGGCGGTCCATTCCAGTCAAAATCGATTCGGATGGGCCGTTCCGGCTCTTTGCCGCCGACGGTGACCTTGCCGAAGAGAGTCGAGTAGTCGACCGGAAAGCGCTCGAGGACCTGATCGAACTTCCTGACCGCGATGGCGCGGCGCAGTGGCACGAGATTGCGATACCGAAATTCGAGCAAGTATTGCAATGGATCGAGATCGTCGAAGGCAACGCGACCGGCGCGCTCATTGACTGAGATGTCGCTTTCCTTGATGGTCACGCAGCGATCGCGATCGATTCCGCTGCACTTCAGCAGTGAAAGTGCGAAGGTGGTCTCGGCCTCCACTCTCGTTTTCTTGCAATCGGAAACCAGTCGTTCAGAAAGACTGGCCAGATCGACGGTGGTATACCACTCGACGATTAGCGATGACGATGGCAGGAGGCGCAACGGCTGATCGAGCATGACAACGCGATTTTCCTGCCTTGCGCGCATCTCCTGCCCTCTCCATGGCACTCCCGTAGCCGTGACGATGACGTCGCCATCCGGCAGGTCTGAAAAAATCTGTATAGCCTTGTCGAGGTTGATCGTCCCAACGATCGGGTTGATCGGCTTTACCTTCTGGTTCGCGAGGATGGTCGGAGGCCGCGGCTTGCGAGCAGCACGAAGCGCTTCGAGGTCGGCTGGCGCGATCGACAGCCACGTGACGAGGGCCCGCGATGCGAACGACGAAACGCGGATGGTCTCGCCAGCGTGCGGGTGAACGATCGGTGCGACGCCGATCATCTTCTTGTTCTCGACCAGCATCGGCACGAGATCGCGTTCGGCGGGAACGAGAATTTTCCCGGCGCCTGGAAAAAAGCTGATGGTGTCGGTCAGGTAAACGCCGCCCGCCCGGGGCAACTCGATGGTCGCGGCCGGTTCGAGGCGAAGCTCCGCGTCCGGCGTGTCGCTGAGGACGACGCGCGCGCTGATGAATTGAGTTCCCTGACGCGCGTAGACATTCCAGCGCCCCGGCGGCAATGTCGGCGAACAGTTGACCCTGTTCGATGCGAACTGCTGCACGAACGGATTCTCAGTGCCCGCGGCCGCGTAGTAGCAAAGCTCCGCGGCTGGAACGGTGACGCCGTCGCGAGTGACGCGCATCGCTCCCGTGGCGGGGAAGCCGGCGATCACGAAAAGAATCGTCGCAACCGCAACCTTTGCTTTCATGACCGCTTCAAAATGACGCGCTTCTCGCCGGTGACGGTATCCCACACTATGAGATCTTTCGCGATGTTCTGACAAAGGAGCTGCGATCCTCGCGCGGCGTATTCCGGCAGGAGCCCCTCCTCCGTTCGCACGACGACCCCGCGATCGACGTCGATCAGCACTGAAGTCGGCCGGCGACCCTGGTTCAACATGACGACCACCACCCGGCCGCCGCCGGCATTGACAAGGTACTTGATCTCCTTCGGCAGATCGATCGAGCGCAGCAGCGCGCCATCAGGACTGAAAATCTCCAGCGCGTTCTCTTTGGCCGCCGCGATCCTGCCGTCATCGAGAAACCTCACCGTGGTGGGCCTCCTGTCAATTTTCGTTAGAAGCGCTCCAGTGCGCGCGTCGTAGATTTCGATTGCCGGACGCTTCCAGTAGGCAGCCGCACGTGTGCGGTCGTGGTTCAGACGGAAGGCATCGGGCAGGACGCCGGTCTGGCGGAGAGTCTTCTTCACGACGTCGTATTCGAAGATTTTCGTGCCATTGCCATGCACGTAGATTCGCATGAGATCATTTGTGATGAACAGCGGAACGATGTACTGACCCTCGGCCAGGCGGACCGATCCCAGCGAAGAAAGAGTCGCGAGGTCATAGATCGTGACCAGTCGGCCGCTGCTTACGATCGCCGCGCGCGAACCATCGTCGGAGAGGGCGTAGTTTCCGGTGGCCGGGATTCTGGTCGCCACGGCGTGAGGAGTCTTGGAATCGACCTTCGCGACGTAGAACTCACCCACCGGCGCGTTCGGCGTTCGCGTCACCCACGAAAATGTTCGCTCATCGGCGGAAAACTGGATCGCAGCATATGGGTTCAATGCTGGAATGCGAACCGCACGATTGTCGCGGAGGTCGTACAGGAATGACGCGCGATAGTCTTCGCGGTGTCTTCCGCGTCCACCGATGATCGCCCACGATCCATTGGGAGAATGATCGGCGGATTCGGGGACCAAATCCGCGAATGAAACGGACTCGACCCACACGGCGTATCCGGCGATGATGACGAGCGCGCTTCCGAGCGCGATCCACAGAAATCGCGAGAGCTCGATGTGGCTGCGTTTGCGATCGGTGCGTCCCTTGGCGACCTGCCAGAGGCCGCCGGCGATGATCGCAATGGCAGCCTCAATGGCGAGAAACCGCCCCAGACGCTCCGTTAACCCGAATGCATAGCCCTGGAGAAGCGAGCGCATGATGAGCCAGATCGCAATCCCGCACAGCGTAGCGGCGACGAAATCAACGACGATCCACGCCGAGCGCGAGCGCGCGAACGTCCCGATCACGTGGCCGAGGAGAAAAAGCACGAGGGCGGCCGCGAGGATGATGCGGATGGTCGGCAATGACTCGCCCAGGTTGGTCCAGGTTCGGACGACACCTCCGATTCCTGCGATCGACGCCGGCAAGGCGATGATCGCGAACGACACGGCAATCAGCAGCGTAGCAGCGATCAATTTTCCGAACCAGATCGACGCCGCCGACACCGGCTTCGAGAAGTAGAACGACAGGCGCCCGTCGGACAGCTCGCGTCCGATGATGTTCGCGCCGAGGATTGCCGCCAGGCCGACCGTGAATCCGGTGGAGAAAATGAGCGACGCCATCGCCAGCGCGTTGCGTCTCTCGCTCGCGTGAACGCCGGGCATGAACGGCACGATCATGGCCAGGACGGCGAATGCGATCGCGGTCAAAAAGACGAAGCGCTTTTCAGTGAGCTCGCGACGCGCGATGACCAGAGTGTTTTTCATGACCGGGCTCCTTCGCCGGAGACGGCGATGAAAATTTCTTCCAGCGACATGGCCGAGACTTCGGCGTTGGTCGTGCGCAGGCGCTCGAACGCCACGTCGTCATAATTCGTAACGATGGCCTCGGCTCCCGCTCCCCAACTCCGCACCAACGCCGTGCGCAGCGCGCTCTGCTCGAGCGCCACCGGTTGGGCCGCGAATCGGATGCGGCGGAATCGCGCCTTGAGCGCGTCGAGATCTTCCTCCAGCACCAGCGTGCCGTTCTTCATGATTGCGACGCGATCGGCCAGCGTCTCGATGCCGCTCAGATCGTGCGTGGTGAGGAAGACAGTGATCCCGCGATCGGCCATCTCGGCGATGACTTCTTCGAAGAGCGACTTGCGCGCCACCACGTCGAGGCCGAGGGTCGGATCGTCGAGGACGAGCAGATCGGGCGACATTGCCAGCGCCAGCGCGAGTAGGACCTGCTTTTTCTGTCCCTTCGACAGCGAGCCGAACTTGCTGTCGAGCGCGATCTCGAATCGACGGAGGCGATCGTCGACTTCCTTCTGCTCCCAACGGGCGTAAATGTCCGAGCAGAACCGCGCCAGCTGATCGACCGTCATTTCGGGCGGCGCATCGGCCTCTTCGCTCAACACTCCCACGCGTTGCATGAGCGCGGTGCGCTGATTCCAGACATCGGCGCCGAAGAGATGGACGCGGCCCATTTGCGGCTCGCGCTGGCCGAGGATGCAGCGCACCAGCGAGGACTTGCCGGCGCCGTTGCGGCCTAACAGCGCGTAGACCGAGCCGCGCGGAACGGCGAACGTGACGCGGTCGACCGCCAGCAGGCGTCCATATCGGACGGTGACATTGGAGACTTCCATCGCCTGTTCGCTCATGCCCGTTTCCTCTCTTCGCGCACCAATCGGTGGTACGCGGCTTCCACTGCTTCCTTCGCTTCCTCCAGCTCCGCCCCCGCCGCCACGGCCGCGCTGACGTATCGCATGGCCGCCTCCCGCAACATCTCGTGCTTCTCCGACTTTCGCGGTTGCGCCGGCTGCTCGGCCACGAACGTCCCCTCCCCCCTCCGCACCGCCAGCACCCCCGCCTCGGTCAACTTCTGATAGGCGCGGGCGACGGTGTTGGGATTGACGCGCAGGTCGCGGGCGAGGTCCCGCATCGACGGCACGGGGGCCCCAGGCTTGAGCGCACCGAGGGCGATGAGCCGGCGCATGCCCTCTTCGATTTGCTTCCAGATCGGCGCCGGATCGGCGGTATTGATGGCGAACATTTATCTGACCAAAACGGAGGGGCCATGCAGCGCCGAGACGTCGCGACATCGCTTGGTCTTCGGTTTGTCCTCCGGTCGCGCGGCATGAGTCACGCTCATGATGAGCGCGAGGATGAGGGCGGCAAGGATGTGTTTCATGGCGGCCTCCTGTCTCAGTGTATTAGACAACTAATACACTAGGTCTGCGGGGCCGCTTTGTCAAGGGGTCAGATCTTTGATTCTCGTTCGGTTCTACAAGTAGAAGATCGACGTACGCACGCCGACGCGGCGCAGGGGCGTGTTTTTTCACGTTCCGGCGAAAAACGATCGTTGCCGGGCGACGCAAAGCTGTCGCCCGCTAAGGAGTGATTGAATAGCCTTCTTTGACTCTTCAGTCTCTACTCTTTGAAGAGTGAAGCGAGAATCAAAGACCTGACCCCAATGAGGGCATCGGGGCCGGCGCCGGCCGGCCCCATTCGACAAAGCCTAGAAAATCAGGCGCACGCTTCCCTGGTAAATGCGCGGACCATTGGCTTGTGCGGTCAGCGTTCCGAATGTCGCGCTGGCGATGTCATTGTTCGGGAAGCCCCACTGGACGTGGTTGAAGACGTTGTAAACCTCGAGCGACAGGCGGACCGTGGAACCGCTCATCGGAAGGTTGATGTTCTTGTACAGCGAGGCGTCGACGTTGCGCGTTCCATCGAGATAGAACGCGTTTCGCGGCGCCAGGTCCGAGAGCTTGTCACCATAAACGGCCCGCCGGAACATCGACGGTGTCAATTGTCCGCTGCGCGTGATGTGGCGATGCAGCATCGATCGATCGACGAGAATCGGCCGCTGATTCGATGTGCCGTCGAAGTCAATGTCGAATGCGGCGGTGTCGACGACCGTGAAGGGCGTTCCCGATGAGTACTTGATGACGGTGGAGAGCTGCCAGCCTCCCAGAACGGCGCTGAAGAAATCGTGCCGGTTCGCGAAGAACGGAAGCTGATAGCTGCCGTTGAAGGTGAAGCGATGCCGGGTGTCGAAGCGCGACAAGCCACGCGAAAACTCGTCGGCGCCGCTCGTGATCGGGAAGATGTTGATATCACCCGTCCCGACGAACGTCGCTTCCGAGCCATTGTCGATGGTCTTGCTGTAGGTGTAGTTGAAGCGGCCGAGGAATCCGTGGATGGGGCCCGACTCCCACTCGATCTGCCCGCCGTGGTACCAGCTCTTGCCGCGATTGGTGACTTCGAGGTTCTGCGAATAGCGAGGATCGGGACGCCGCTGATCGCTGCGTAGCGTCCGCAGGCTGACCTCGTTCGGGCCGATCGGCACGGGGACTGGGCACTGCGCGTTGACAGTGGCGGCTGTAGTTCCGGCGCACATCGAATCGGCGGCCAGCACGAGCGTCTGTCCCGCCAGCGCGCCGTTGAAGGGATGATTCGGAACGACAACCGGGCCGAGCCGCGGATCCTGCGCCAGATTCCAGGGAATGTATTGCAGCAGATTGCGTGCTTGCGTCCCGACGTAGCTCAGACGCAACCGTGACTGCGCGAAGAGCTGACGCTCGAAGGTGAGGTTCCATTGATGGGTCTCGGGCATCTGAAGATGTTGATTGATGGTTGTGATCGATACCCGTGTCGGCGCCGGACCGGGCGTGAATACGAAGCCGTTGGTCGGATCGGCGATGTTGGTGGAATTCGTGAAGGTCAGGAAGTTGGCATTGGGCGGATTGAAGCGAACGTTAGCGCCGCCCTGGGAGAAGATGGACTGAAACACGCGGCCGTGGAAGATGCCGAATCCGCCGCGAATGGACATCCTCCCCTCGCCGCCGGTGATGATGTCGAGCAGGCGATTCTCACCGCCCCAGCTGGGCACGTATGCGAATCCGAGACGCGGATCGATGTAGTGGCGATTGCTCATCTGGTAATCGACGAGACCGTGCCGCTCTTTTGGCGCCCCCACGAACTCCGGACGCACTCCCAGATTCAAGGTGAGGTTCCGGAAAATGTGCCAGTCGTCCTGAACGTAGAAGTTTTCCTCGCGAATCTGGTTCTGCAGATAGTTCGGACCGAAGGCCTTCTGGAAAGTCGACACGCAGCCGGCCATGAAGGCTGCGATTCCGGTCGGATAGGTCACGCCATTGCAAAGCGTTCCGAATGTCCAGAAGCCGCGATTGAAATTGTCGGCGCGATCGTCGAGCTCCGAGAGACGGATATCCGTTCCAGCCTTCAGGGTATGGTTCTCCCACAGCACCGAAGAGAGGTTGTAGACGAACTGGTTGTCGCGCTGCACGCGATCGATCGGGAAATTGCCCGCGTTGCCGATGATCGGCCCGTTGGTGATGCCGCTGAAGCGAACGACCGGGGTGTCGTTTCCGGCCGCGATGAGAACGTGTGTGCTGCGCAGACCCAGGCCGTAGCGCGCTTCCTGCACGGTGTTGGCGGTCAGAATGTTGGTCCAGGTCAAACCGAAATTCGACTGTCGATTGTTCTGATTGGCCTGTTCGCCCTGGATGATGTCGGTATTGGTGAAAATTTGATGCGTCCGTTGGTAGCGGGCGTTCAAGCTCTGGTTCACCTTGGCATTCCAATCCATGCGGGCCGTGCTATCACTGGCTGGAAAATCGAAAGGCTGAACTGTGATGATCCCGCGCGGGTTGGTGACATCGTTCGGCGTCAGCTCTTTCGGAAACAGCCCGACGATGGAATTCTGAAAGGCTCGGTTGGCCGGTGTGTCATTCCCCAATGTGAGACGCGGTAGTGCCAGATCCGCCTGCGTCAAAACCGAACGCGTGAACGTCCGCCGGCCCCCGTTCCGGATGCGATCCATTGACGCGTAGGCGAAGAGGGAATCTCGCACGATCGGAAACCCTACCGTCGCACCATATTCGTCGCGGGTGTTGGGCGCCTTGAGCGCGTTGTTGATCCGCTGCGAGTAACTCTTCGAATTCCACCTGCTCCGCTGCCCGTACTCGTAGGCATCGCCGTCGATGTTGTTGGTGCCCGATTTGGTCTGCACCAGTACCACCGCGCCGTAGCCGCGCCCAAATTCAGCAGAGTAATTGTTGCTGATGATCTGGAATGATTTGATGGTCGACAACGTGACGCCCTGCCGGTGCTGGTTTTCCGAGGAGTCGTCGTTGTTCACGCCGTTGATCTGAAAGGTAGTACCGCGCGTGCCGGCGCCGTTGAAGTTGACCGAGGAACCGGACGAAGCAGTCGGGTTGTCCTGACCGGAAGTTGGGTTCTCGTCAAAGCCCGCGAAGATGGTCGCCAGAGCGATGAAGCTGGCCGGATTGAGATTGGGGCGATCCATGATCTCTTTCGAGGTCAACGTCTGTTTGATCTCGCCATCGCTGACGTTGATGTGCGGCGCGTCGGCCGACACCGTGACCGTTTCCGTCAACTGCGGCGCCATCGTGAAGTTCTTCACGGTGGTCGTGTTCAGCTCGATGCCGACGTTCTGCACCGTCTGCGTTCCGAATCCGGAAAGCTCGGCAGTGATGCGATATCTGCCGATCGGTAGAAACGGTGCGCTGTAGATTCCTGTCGCATTTGTCGTGGTCACGCGTTCGAGTCCTGTCTCCATGTTGTGGATGGTCACGGTGACACCGGGAATCCCGCCTCCCGATTTATCGGTGACCGTTCCCTCCAATGTGCCGGTGACGGTCTGCGCGATGACCGCGAGTGGAAAAAGGACGAGAACGAACGAGAGGATGACAAGTCGACGGGCCATAACTCTCCTCCACGATTGATTAGGTGGAGGAGAAGCTACTTTGCGAGAGGGATGGAGTCAAGGCGCGGGGCGGCCAAAGGCCGCCCCGCTCGGGATGGAAATCAATACAGCACGCGGAGTCCGAGCTGGAACGTCCGCGGCGGCGACAACGGTGATGGAGCACTACTCGGGCTGGCAGTGGTGATGTATGCCGTCTGCGTCACTCTGCCAAACGTCGAGGGCGTGTTGATGTCGTTCCCGGGATAAAACCAGCGCGCGGTATTGAAAACGTTGAAGCAATCGAGGCGGACCATGAACGCGAGCGGGCCGGGCATCTTGAAGCTCTTGTACAAGCCGGCGTCGACGCTCTGCGTTCCATCGGCCCTGTATGAATTGCGGCCGATGAAGCTCTCCAGGGTGTCGCCATACACGGCATGGCGGAACGCGCTCACCGGGACCTTGCCGTTGTCGGAGGGGCCAGTGATATCGCCGCTGCAGAAGCTTTTGTCGACGCAGATCGGACGATTCGGCTTCATGCCCGTGCCGAGGAACAGCACGTCGGGCGCGCCCCCGTCGACGATCGTGAACGGCGTTCCACTGGCGTAGCGGATGACGGTCGAGACCGTCCAGCCGCCTAACGCCGATCCCATCCAATCGTTTCGATTCTTGAGCCACGGCAGCGAGTAAGCCATCGCGGCGGTGAATCGATGGCGCACGTCGAAGCGCGAGTAACCTTTCGCGTAATCGAATCGTCCATCACGGGCAGGGAAGACACCGACGTCGCCGGTGCCCTGGTCTGTCGTCTCGGCGCCGGTGTCGAGCGCTTTTCCGTACGTGTACGTCATGCGCCCGCCGAAGCCGTGATACTCGCCGGTCTCCCACTCGAGCTGTCCGGCGTGATACCAGCTCTCGGCGAGATTGCCGACCACGCGCACGTCGCCATAGCGGGCATCCGGACGACGCTCATTCGTGCGCGGAACGCGCAAGCTGACTTCGTTCGCGGCGATCGGCACAGCGTTCGGGCAAGCGGTAGTCGTTGCCGTATTAACGCCTGGAATCGTCTGACCGGTTCCGGCGCATTGCCAATCGGCCGCGACCACCCAGGTTGCCCCTGCTGTTCCGGGAGGCGCCGGGGCCACCGGAACATTGTCCCATCGATACTGAAGGAGATCCTTGCCGATCGTGCCGATGTAGCTGGCGCGGAATCGCGAATTCCAGAACGCCTGCCTCTCGAAGGTCAGGTTCCACTGCCGGGCCTCGGGCATCTTCAGATTCGGATCGACAAATGTCGCGGTTACGCGCGTGGCTTGAAAGCCCGGCGTGAATACGAAGCCGTTGAGCGGATCGGACAGGTTTGTGGAGGAGGTGTTGAGCGACGCCGCGTTGGGCGGGTTATAGCGAACGCTCGCGCCACCCTGCGAGAAGACCGACTGGAAAACGCGCCCGTGGAAGATCCCGAAGCCGCCGCGGATCGAGAACTGCCCATTGCCTCCCGTGATCGCGCGCAGAATTCGGTTGCGGTCCCAATCGGGCGTGTACGCAAAGCCGAGCCGCGGATCGACGTAGCTGCTGCTGCTGAAACCGTAGTTCACGAGACCGTTCCGCTCTTTGGGCGGACTGACATTCTCGTAGCGGGCGCCGAGGTTGAGGACGAGGTTGTCCACGGGACGCCAGTCGTCCTGCGCGTACACGTTCTCTTCAGTCAGCCGGTGCTGCAGATAGGCAGGGCCGTATGTTTTCGTGAACGAGTTGACGCAGCCGGCCCAGAACGCCGCGATGGCGGTGCCGTAGTTCGTTCCCTGGCACGTCGCCGAAAAACTCCAGAAACCGCGGTTGAAGCTATCGGCGCGATCGTTGAGCGATGATCGCCGCAAGTCGGTGCCGAGCTTCAGGGTGTGGTGTGTCCAGCGCGTCGAGGAGACGTTGTAGACGAGTTGACCGTCGCGCTGATTGCGGACGATCGGGAAGGCGCCGGCATTTCCGAGAATCGTGAACGTGATTCCCGTGCCGCCCGACATTCGGACGACCGGCGTCAGCGGGTCGTCAGTGATCGTCCAGGCGGTGTGTCGCAGGCCGATCCCGAGACGTGCCTCCTGAACGGTGTCGGACGAGAGCATGTTGGTCCAGGTGAGGCCGGCGTTGGACTGATAGGTCACCTGCCCGGCCTCTTCGCCGATGATCAATTCTCCCGGATGCATTTCCTGGTGCGACCGTTGATAGCGACCGGTCAGCACATTGCGGACGCCGCCGTTGAAGTCGAGCCGCGCCGCGCCATCGCGTTTTGGAACGTTTTGGTGCTGGAAGTTCAAGTAGGCGCGCGAGGCGATGTTGGTCGCGTTGGGTGCGCTTTGCGGGAATCGGGCAATGATCGAGTCCTGCCACACTCGGTTAGCGGGCGTGTCGTTGCCCAGGGTCAGCCGTTTGGAAGGATCGAGATCGCCGGGAAGGAAAACGCCTCGCACCGTCGGGATATCGCCCTTGTCCTGCACTTCGTCGGCGTTGACGAAGCCGAACAGCGTGTCGTGGACGATGGGGAAACCGGCGGTTGCGCCGAACTGACGGCGATAGTGCTTGCCGTGATCGAGCGAAGTCTGGGTACGGTCGCGCGAAACGTACTTGGCGTCCTGCCCGTAGCCGTAGACTTCGCCGTCGATGTTGTTGGTGCCCTGCTTGGTCTGGACGAGGACGACCGCGCCGTATCCGCGGCCAAACTCCGCGCTGTAGTTGTTGGTCAGGATCTGAAACGACTGGATCGTCGCCACCGGAACATTCTGGCGATGCTGATTTTCAGAGGTGTCGTCGTTGTTGACGCCATTGATCTGGAAGGTCGAGCCGCGCGTTCCGGTGCCGTTGAAGTTGACCGAAGATCCCGACGAGAGGGCCGGATTGTCCTGGCCGCTGGTCGGATTCTCCTGGTAGCCCGCGAAGATGGAAGCGAGACGGAGAAAGCTGGTCTGATCGGGAACGGGCAGGTTGGCGATCTCCTTGGCGCGGAATGTCTGCTTCACCTCGCCGTCGCTGACGTCGATGCGCGGCGCATCCGCCGCCACGGTGACCGTCTCCTGCAGCGCCGGTGCGAGAACAAAATCCTGCACCACGGTCTGATTCAAATCGACGCCGACGTTCTGATGCCGGATCGTGCCGAATCCCGCCAGCTCCGCCTGCACGTTGTATCGGCCCAGCGGAAGAAACGGCGCGTTGTAGAAGCCGGCCTTGTCGGTCACCACGATCCGTTCCAGACCGGTCTCCACGTTTCGAATCGTGACCGTCACGCCGGGAAGGGACGCTCCCGACTTGTCGGTGACCGTTCCGTTCATGGTGCCGGTGACGGTCTGCGCGAACGCTGGAATGGTGATAAGAGTGAGGATTGCCAGGACGACGAACTGCCGAACGAACACCTTGGTCATGTTTCTCCTCCACAGAGTGCCGTTGGACGATTGAAGTGCGAACCTACGCCGTGGGGCGCGCTGAGTCAAGCTATGTTTACATCCGTGAAGTTCGGCATCTATCGGTGTCCAACGTGCCACAGCGAGCTCAATTTCGATGCGAGCGCGCTGCGATGCCGGCGATGCGACGTGGCGTACCCGGTGAGCGATGGGATCGCGGACTTCGCAGCCGGGAAGTATTACGACAATTTCGACCAAGCCTCCGCACTCACGCTGGAACATCTTCGAGGGCTCGAGCTCGAAAATGAAGGAGCCATCAGCCGCATTCGGTCGTATTACCTTCGCCGTCTCAGGCCGGGCTCTCGTGTCCTCGATGCTGGATGTGGCAACGCGATTTCCGTCGATCTTCTCCGGTCAGAGGGCCACGATGCCTGGGGTATCGATCTCTCGTTGCTGCGTCGATGGCAATGGCGCGAACGGACGCATCGCGAGAACCTCGCGGTCGCGAGTGTTTCCAGACTTCCTTTCGTAGACGCGTTCTTCGATTTCGTCATCTCCTCAGGCGTCATCGAGCATGTCGGAGTTGAAGAGGAAGTCACGGAACGCTACATGGTCAGACCGCGACCGGATCGCGATGCGGAGCGGCGTGCAGTGATGGGTGAACTGCTGCGAGTTCTTGCGGCAGGCGGAACGTTGTATCTCGATTTTCCCAATGGCGCCTTCCCGATCGATTTTTGGCACAACAAGCGCGCGGGGCAGGCGAGATTTCACTCGATTCGTGAAGGCTTTCTGCCGACGTTCAACGAGATCAAGTCGCTTGCGATCGGAATCGATCCGCGCCTCTCGGTCGCAGCGGTTAGCCCAAACGGGCGCCTCGCATTTCGACAAGCGGGCAGGCACTGGTACGGTCGGATGTTTGGTGGTCCGGCGCGCTTGCTTTTCCGGGCGATGGACTACTTTCCGATTCTCGCCCGGTCGTTCCTCAACCCGTTTCTCGTGATTCGGATTCGTAAGCCTGTTCGCGGCGCATGACCCACCACAACGCGATCGCGGACGCGATCAGCGACGTGCTGAACACGATCAGGTTGCGCCGTTCGTCGAAAAGAAGCGCGCCGGTCGCGAACATGATCGAGTAGACCAGGATGACGCCCAGGACCCATGCCAGCGCGTTGCGCGTGATCTCGCCGTCCGGCGCGCGAATTCCGGTCTCGTCAGCGAATCTCCGCCAGCCGGCGCCTGCCGGCCGCGCGCGGCGATAGAACGCGATCAGCGTCTGGTGCGGCTCGGCCGGCGTTGCGAAGGTCACGATCAACCACACCGCGGTCGTAATGATCGTGGTGAGGATCAGATTCAGCGCGAATCCTTCCGGCCGCGAGGTATCAATGAAGAAACGAAGGACGAGCGAAGTGATCAGCGCCGAGACCATCGCGCTGACTTCCGACCAGGCATTGATGCGCCACCAATACCAGCGAAGAATGTAGACCAGGCCGGTGCCCGCGCCGAGCATCATCAGAAACTGCCACGCGCCGCTGATCTGATCCATGTACCGCGTTGCGATGATCGACAGCAACACCGTGATCGCCACGGCCACGCGCGATGCGAACACGTAATGCCGCTCGCTCGCGTCACGGACCATGAAGCGCCGATAGAGATCGTTGATCAGGTAGCTCGATCCCCAATTCATCTGCGTCGCGATCGTCGATGAATAGGCTGCAGCGAACGACGCGAGCATCAAGCCGCGCAGACCTGCGGGGAGCAGATCGACCATCATCTTCACGTAGTTGATTCCGGGATCGGCAGCTTTGACAGCGCCGCCGTAAAGGACGAGGGAGCAGAGCGCGGTGATCACCCACGGCCAACTGCGGATGGCGTAGTGCGCGATGTTGAAGAAGAGCGCCGCCGCCCGCCCTTCCCTCTCGCTGCGGGTGGCGGAAATGTTCTGCACGACGTATCCGCCGCCGCCCGGTTCCGCGCCGGGATACCACGTCGCCCACCAACTGACGCCCAGAAGCGCGGACAGCGTGATGGTCGGGAAGACCCACGCGCCGCTGCCGCTCGGCCAGAACGCCAGGGCGTCGCGCGCGTGACCGAAGATCGTGCCGGGGGGCGCGGCAGCCGGATGGGCGTCGCCGAGCTTCGAGTACAGGACATCGCCGCCGCCCACCGCGCGCCACGACACGACGGCCAGCACGATCGCGCCCCCCATCTCGAAGCAGTACTGCAATCCGTGTGCGGCCGTGATTCCCCAGTAGCCCGCCAGCACGGTGTACGCGAATGTGATCAGCAGCGCGATGATCAGCGCGTTCATTTTCGTGAGGCCAAGCGTGCCGGAGAGAACTTTCGACATGCCGAGGTTCACCCAGCCCATCACGATGATGTTGACGATGAGGCCGAGGTATGCGGCGCGGAAGGCGCGAAGGAAGGCGGCCGGCTTGCCGGCGTAGCGGAGCTCGGTCAGCTCGACGTCGGTGACCACTTCCGCGCGACGCCAAAGCCGTGCGAAAAAGAAAACCGTCAGCATCCCCGACGCCAGCATCGACCACCACAGCCAGTTCCCGGCCACGCCGTTCTTCACGACCATCTCCGTCACCGCCAGCGGCGTGTCGGCGGAGAAGGTCGTCGCGACCATGGCGGTGCCGGCAAGCCACCACGGCATCGATCGGTGCGAGACGAAATAGTCGAGCATCGATCGCCGCGCGCGCTTGATGAACGCGCTGGCCGTGCCGATCGCCAGCACGAAGTAGCCGGCGATGACCAGGAAGTCGATGGTGGTTAAGTGCATAGCAACAAGGGATGAGGGAGGAGGGATGAGGGATGAAAAAACCAACCTTCATCCCTCATCCCTCAGCCCTCATCCCTTCTTGATTCCGTGACCCCGAGGATATAGCCCCGGAATAGTTACGGGCAGATGGCCGCTGAACGCCGCGTTGCCGAAGATCGCGTTCACGGCGGCGATCTGCATGACCGGCTGAATGCCGTAGGCGCAGATGTAGGTGCCGATCGACGGCACCTCGCGAAGCAGATACGGCGAGCCGAATGCGATTGCGACGACCGGCACGTTCAGCGATTCGACGAGTTGGCGCGCGGCCGCCGGAACCGCGATCTGTCCCGCGCCGGATCGCGGGCGCACGGCAAATGCGATGACCACGACATCGGCGTTCGCAATCGGGGGCACCTCTTCGACGCGCGTGCGCGGATCGATGGTCACCGACGCGACGACCGGCCCGCGTGCGCGCAGCTCGCGTTCGAAATCGCCCATGGCGTTGATGTCGGAAAAATCATTCACGATCACTAGTGCCATTTTTGAGTCGCGCCGGAGTGGCAGAACAGCCGGCTGTTCGCGCACCAGCGTCAGGGCCCGGCGGGCGATCTCATTCGCGAGATCGCGGTGCTCCTGCGAGTCGACCACGCGAAAGATCGATTCCGGATCGGCGTTCGGCGCACCCGCGAACTCTTTGGCCGCCACGATTCGCTGCACCGATGCGTCAATGCGTGCTTCGGAGATCCGTCCGCTCTTGACGGCGGCCTTCACCGCAGCGATCGCCCGGTCGGTATCCGGCGACAGCAGGATCTGATCCTCGCCCGCCTCGATTGCGCGGACCGCCGCCTCGCCGGGCTCGAAATGTTCGACCAGACCGCCCATGTCGAAGGCGTCGCTGACGACGAGTCCTCGATATCCGAGATCCTTTCGCAAGAGACCGTTGATGATTTTCGACGACAGCGTCGCCGGCAGTGTCCCCTCCCTGGGGATCTCCTCCGCCTTGGTGCCGTACGGATTCTCATTGTGCAAGTCGGTTCGCACGGGAGCCGGCGTCGGATCGAGCGCAGGAATGGAAAGGTGTCCGATCATGATCGAGGCGACCTTCGCCGCGATGGCCGCGCGAAACGGGACCAGCTCGACGTTCTCGAGCCGGTCGGCCGAGACGCTGAGAACCGGCAGGGCCCGATGCGAATCGGTGTGCGTGTCGCCGTGGCCGGGAAAATGTTTGGCGGTCGCGATCACATGTTCGCTCTGCACACCTCGCGTGAATGCCGCCACGTAGCGGCCGACATCTTCCGGATCCTCACCGAAGCTGCGGGTGTTGATGACCGGGTTGTCGGGAGCGACGTTGACGTCGGCGACCGGCGCATAGATCTGATTGATGCCGACGCTGCGCGCTTCTTTGGCCACCACGCGGCCCTCGCGCTCCGCGAGTGTCGGATCTCCGGTCGCGGCCAGCGCCATTGCCGAAGGCCAGAAGGTGGTATCGGCGAACCGCATCCCCATCCCTGCTTCGAGATCGGCGCTGATCAGAAGCGGCACGCGCGACGCGCGCTGCAGTTTCTGATTGAGCACCGCGGTCTCGTAGACATTGGAGAGAAACCAGACGATGCCGCCGACATGATTGTCGCGGACCTGATGCAAGAGCCGCTGATATTCGGGCGACGACTCGCTCATGAACACGCCGTGCGCGCGCACTCCGAACATCTGCCCGATTTTTTCGTCGAGCGAGAGCGGGCGCTGTGATGCACACATCGGAAGGAACAGTACCAAAACGATGAACGATGATCGATGAACGATGAACAAAATCGAGTGGCGGTTCATCGTTCAGCGTTCATCGCTCATCGTTCGCCTCACTTGATGGTCGCCTGCACCGTGAAGGTCGCGCTCATGGAAGGATCCTTCTTCGCGTGCACGTCGACCCGTTCCTGCAGCGTACCTGTTTTCGCGCGCGCGCCATCGATGGTGACCGTGATTGTCTCCTGCCCCTTCGCCGGCAACTTGCCGTTGTAGTCGTAGAACAGGCAGCGGCAAGCCGAGCGTGTGACTTCGATGTCGATGGCAGTATCGCCGGTGTTGGTCACCTGGAATTGCCGCACCGCGCGTGTCCCCTTGCGGATCGTGCCGTAGTCGGCGTTGGTTGGAGCGACTTTCAAGGTGACGACAGGGCGCGGCGCCGGCGTCACGGCCGGTGGTGCAGTTGTGGTCGTGGTCGGGCGCTGCTCGACCACCGGTGGGGCGGCCTTGCGCTCCGAGCTGGCGCGCCAGATCAGCCAGCCGATGATGCCGAGGACGATGAGGCCGGCCAGGACGATGATGGCGATGCGGTTCTGCGCCGCGCGCGTGGCGGGCGGCTCATACGTCACCAGCGGCGGCACGCTGGCGGCCTCGGGAGCTCGAACGAGGGGGCGGTTCCCGGGAGGAACCTTGATGGACGGATTGGTATCGGTCATCGAGGGAACCGGCGCCTTTCCTTCCAGCTCATCGAGTTTTCGAACCGCCATGTCGATTTCGCTGATCAGCTTCTGATACTCGCCGGCCAGATGCTCGCTCGGGGCGTCGCCGATCATGCGGCTGAGCGATTCGCGATGCGCGCGATAGTGTCGGCGCAGCATCTCGATCTCTCGCTGCTGCGTCCCCTGTTTCAGATTCACCGTCCCGAATTCTTCCGGCATTCGTGCACCTCGAGCCGGTCATTGTTGCAAGAATCGGGACGGCGTCAACTTACAGCGGCAGCCAGTAGGAGATTTTCACCAAAAAAACATCATTGGAAGGTGCGTGCTGCAATGCTGTGACATCGCGGCGCAGACGGAAATTGCCGACGCCGAGTGTGTCCGAACGATTTTCATTCCACACCACATAGAGGGCCGAGCCGGGACGAAACTCCCATCGCGCCACCGCACTGCCGCGCAAGCTCCGAAAATTAAAATCGGGATTGCTGTCGTACGCGAAGGGAAGGTAGGTGCTCGAGCGCGGCCGGGCGAGCTCGCGGAAATCGTGATAGTCGCCGGCCGCCACGAACGGCTGCAGATACAACTGCAGCGAGAGCGTGGAGCTGATGGTCCAGTCGGCGCGCGTGCCCAGCTCGAAGATGTTCTGATCGAGCCCGCTGAAGACATAGTGCGCGCCATACGTCGCGGTGGCGCTCGGATCCGTGAGCGTCGTGATGTATTGGGCGTAGTCGTACTGGCGGGTGTATGAGGGCGACAACTGCAATTTCAGATTTGTGGTCGGACGATAGACGACCGTGATGCGGCCGCCGCGCTCCCAACTGGTGTCCTTCGATTCAAAGTCCTCGATCGACGCCTCGAATGACAACTTCTTGCGGCTGTCATTTCCGAGGCCCATGCCGCCATTCCAGCTGGAGGGCCGTTGCGACATCGGACCGCCGCGCGTCTTGCGGTCGTCGAGGACGCGCGCCTGGAATCCACCCCACCCGAATCCGTACCAGTAATTCGTCATCTCGGCGTACCAGTTGCCGAAGAGGCCGTTGGCGAGATTGTCGCGCCCCCAATTCCAGTTCTGATATTTGCCGACCCAGAATTCGCGATCGCGCCAATGTTTCGTCACGGTCTCGTTGACGTAATTGATGATGAAGTGCGACGTGATTTCGTCGGCGCGGGGCATGAAGCCGACATCGTTGGTCTCGAAGCCCGGCGTGTAGCCACTGACTCCGATGACCGGACGCCATCTGCCCGTCAGCTTCGAAACCATGGTCCGGAAACCGGTGCCGGTCAGCGAAGTGCGATCGGGGTCGTAGTGAAGATAGTCGGCGTCAGGCCGTCTATATTGATGGGCCGACGATCGTTGCGTCGAGGCGATGGCGTCCTTCGATCCGCCGACTCTTGTTCCGCCGGCCAGCCACTCCCACAGCCAGTTTTTCTTGAGAAATTTCGTGTAGCCGTCGAGTCCGATGAAGGTTGCATCACCGCGAAGATAGGTGAGCTCGCTCGGCAGCCGGCGATTCACCTGCGTGACCAGCATTCCGATGCGGGAGTCGCCGTACTCCTTCGATGTGCGGCCGACGAAATAGTTCGTCATCGGCTCGACCTGCTGTGAAAAGCGGAGGCTGCCCACCTCATAGCGCGCGCGTTCGGTATCGGTGATGGCATCGAGCGCGCCGACCGACCATCCCTTCCCCACCTTTCCGGTGACTTTCGCCGCGCCGAGGATGGTGGTTTGCGAAGGGGCGTCGATGAAGTCGTAGCTGATGCTCGAGGTCCCCTGCGGTGATCTGCCAATGCGTCGCGAATAAAACATCCGGGGGGGATAGAAATTGAAGCTGGCGCGGAAGTTCGCGGGACCGTTGCCATACGAATTGAAGATCGATGCGCCTTCCGTGAAGAACGGGCGTTTCTCGGGAAAGAACGTTTCGAACTGCGAGAGATTGAGGACCGCCGGATCGACTTCCACCTGGCCGAAATCGGGATTGACAGTTCCCGTCAAGGTCAGATTCGACGAGATGCCGTACTTCACGTCCAGGCCGCCATCCATTTTGTAGGCGCTGGCGCGCGTGAAGGGATCGCCGGCCGGCACCGGCGTGGTGAGATCGGAACGCGCAACGCCGTACGGCATCAGCTCCAGCGACCGCTCCGGATGAATGCCTTCGATGCCGACGAGATCCGCAAAACGCGAAACCAGTCCGCTCTCTCCCTTGGGCGTGTTGACCAGCCAATCCGTTTCTTTGTTCGATTGCGTGCGGCGCGCGAAATTGATGCCCCAGATCTGATTCGGGCGATCGGGAAAACGGAGCTGCGAGTAAGGGATCTTCACTTCCACCACCCATCCCCCCGGCACGGTCCTGGCGGCCGACTTCCATACCGCGTCCCAACTCCAATCGTCGTAGATGTCGTTGTAGAGAATCATGTCGATCTGGACGTTCGACGGATTGACCCAGAACCCTGTGCCGCTGAGACGATCGTGTTGCGAGTCGAGGTAAATGCGGAACCAGTCGGACTCCAGACCGCTGTCGCGGCGGCCCAGGACCGTCGTGACGGGACGGACGTCATCGATCTTCGCGGCGATGTAGACGGCTTGATCGTCGTAGGCGACTTTCACCACCGTTTTTTGGGTGGCAGGCTTGCCGTCATCGGGGTCATGCTGCGTGAAGCCGGTGATTTCGGGGGCGGCTTGCCACGCCGGATCGCTCAGATCGCCGTCGATGACGGGCGGGGTGGTGGCGCGGATGGCGTGAAAGGAGGGTGTCGCGGGCGGGTCGGCTGCCAGGAGAGGTCCAGTGAGGAGGAGGGACGCGAGGGCAGCGCGAACTCTTCTCATGCTAACTTGTGTTTCAGTGATAGGACGCTCTCGGAGCGTCAATGGTTAGCGCGAGATGAAGATTTTCATCGGGCAACTCAATCCGACAGTGGGCGCGGTCAGCACGAATGCCGAGCTGATCACGAACGCTTACGAACAGGGCGTGCGGGCGGGCGCCGATCTGGTCATGGTGACGGAGCTGGCGGTCACCGGCTATCCCCCGCGCGATCTTCTCGACCGCGAGGTATTCGTCAGCAAGTCGCTGGAAGTTCGCGACGCAATCGCGAAGATGACGGGAAAGACGGCACTTCTCTTCGGCTGCATCACCCGGAATGAGACGTGGTGCGGAAAGCCGCTGCACAACTCTGCCATCCTGGCGCAAAACGGCAAAGTCGTCTTTCAACAGCACAAAGTTCTTCTTCCGACCTACGACGTCTTTGATGAGCTGCGCTACTTCGAGCCCGGGCGCGCGCCGCAGATCGTCGACATCGCCGGCACCCGCGCCGCGATCAGCATCTGCGAAGACTTCTGGTTCAACGACGAAGTCCTCGGCACAAAACTCTACTGCGACAACCCGGTCGATCAATTGGCGCGCCAGGGCGCGCAGATTTTTCTCAACATCTCCGCGTCGCCGTTCAACTCCGGGAAACGGAAGTCGCGCTATGAGCTTTTCTCCGACATCGCGCGCCGCTATCGCATTCCCCTCGTCTATGTGAATCAGGTCGGCGGGAACGATGAATTGCTGTTCGACGGCTCGTCGATCGTGATCGACGGGCAGGGTCAAACGATTTTCTGTGCGCCGGCATTCGAGGAACATCACGCACTCGTGCCTCTGGAAGGACCGTCGTGCGAATCGGTCCTGGCCCTCGAGGAATCGGAGGAGATCGGTCGCGGATTGATCCTCGGCCTGCGCGACTACATCCGCAAGTGCGGATTCAAGGACGTGGTGGTCGGACTCTCCGGCGGCATCGACTCTGCCGTCACGGCGGCGCTGGCGGTCGAGGCGCTCGGAAGAGAACACGTGACCGGAATCGCGATGCCGTCGCAATTCTCGTCCCGCAGCAGCCTCGATGACGCCTGCGCCCTGGCGCGCAACCTCGGTATGGCCATGCACGTCGTGCCGATCGAGTCGGTCTATCAACAGTACGAACAATCATTCACACAATTATTTCATGATAATAAGTTCGATATTGCGAACGAGAACGTGCAGGCGCGGATCCGCGGAAACATCTTGATGGCCTGGTCGAATCGCACCGGCGCCATGGTGGTCTCGACCGGCAACAAGTCCGAGATGGCGGTCGGCTACTGCACGCTCTATGGCGACATGGCGGGCGGCCTGGCGCTGCTGGGCGACGTCTACAAGACCACGATCTATCGCGTCGCGGCGTGGATCAACCGCCATTCCGAAGTCATTCCGCGCTCATCGATCTCGAAGCCGCCCTCGGCGGAGCTGCGACCGAATCAGACCGATCAGGACTCGCTTCCGCCTTACGAAGTGCTCGACGGAATCCTTCGCCTGTACATCGAAGATTGGTACGAGGTCGATGCCATCGCCGCCAAAGGTTACGATCGCGCGCTCGTCGAAAAAATCCTCCGGCTCGTCGACAGCAACGAGTTCAAGCGCCGGCAGGCCGCGCCGACTATTCGCGTCTCTTCCAAAGCATTCGGCAGCGGACGGCAGATGCCGATTGCGCAGCGCTGGCGGCGCGAGCCGGCACGATTCGCCCGATGAAAAGACTCCTGGCGGCTGCGCTGCTGATCGCAGGCTGCAAGAGCGCTCCGCCACCGAAAGAGGTTTCGGCTTCTGCGCTCGTCGATCGTCTCGGCGATTTCATGGAGACCGCGGTCGCCGTTCCGGCCGACGCGCCCAACGGCGGTCTCGATTTCGAAAACGACTGGCTGCTTGCTCGGTTCGGTAAGTTTCGCCGTTACTTCGGCGGCGTGGGAGTCCAGAACGGCCGGCGCTACGACGTGGTGAAGATCGAACTGCCGAACGGCGAGAAGAAGACCGTCTTCTTCGACATCACGGAGAACTGGAACCGCGGGGGTTAGGACGTTGGGACGTTAGGACGTTGGAACGGGCGGTTGGGACGTCTAACATCCCAACCGCCTAACGTCCTAACTGTTCATCACTTGACGCAGTTGCGAACCGCGTTGGAATACTCCATCTGATACGCATAGGTGTGGCCGCCGACAGTCTCCTCGAACAGAAAGGCCAGCGTCGCCCCGCCCCAGGCACACTTGTCGTCGGCTTCGAAGCCGGCGCGATCAAACCAGGCATTGAGCTGTGGATCGCTCATCGCTTCGCGCGTCTCGTGAACGACGAAATGTTCCTGGTCGTTGAAGTTCGTCCAGCTCGCCAGTCCGTGGCATCCGGAGCAGCTCGGGTACGGCTGAATCGAATACTTGATGTTGGTCGCGAGATTCACGCCGTCGCCGTTGCCGTGATAGGCGCAGTACTGCAGGTTCGGGCCGCCGCAGGAAGTCGAGCCGCCGTCCGAGGAGTAATAACCGGCAGGGATGAAGACCTCGTAGATCGTGTCGGTCCGGCAGCCGCCCGCCAGCAAGGTGCAGGACACATTAGCTTTCGTCTGCACCATGGCATCGGTGACCGCGGTCAAAGGAGGAGGAACGGGGTCGAAGACATCCGGCTGCGTTCCGACAAGTCCGGTCGAACCGGTGTTGCGATACTGAGCCAGCATTCCGATGTGGGTGATCATGCCGTTCGCGCGGAACGAGACCAGCTCACTGACATACGGATCGGTGGTGTTCGAGGCCCAGCCCCAGAAGATGAAGACCACTTTGGCATCGGTGATCACCGGCCCGCCATGATCGACCAGTTGCCCCGCGCCGCCGGGCCTGACACGGGCCCCGTTGTTGGCGGGTTCGTTGGTTTCCTGGTCGTGGCCTTTGTCTTTGGTCTTGTGATTATCGGCAAAGACGGGGAACGAAACCAATGCTAGACAAAACAACACTGCCAGACATCTCTTCATGCGATTCTGTTCCTCCTGAATTTTTGGTTGTGAGAACGCTGCAAATGATAACTTAGAATTTGTCGCCTTGACCTCGCCCCACCCTCCGCTTCGGGCTTTCTATCGTCACCCTGGCGAGCGCGAGCATTTTGTTCGCGACCTTTTTGACGGAACCGCCCCCTGGTACGACTGGGCGATCGCCTTCCTCTCTTTCGGCTCGGGTAATTGGTACCGCCGTCAGGCTTTGACGCGAGCGGGCCTGCGGCGGGGCGATCGTGTTCTCGACATCGCCACCGGCACCGGCGTCGTGGCGAGGGCCGCGGCAGATGTCATCGGCGAGGGACACTCGGTGATCGGACTCGACCCGAGCATCGGTATGTTGATCGCCGGCCGCCAAAAAGCGCAGTTCCCGAACGTCCAGGCCAGAAGCGAGCGCCTTCCCTTTCGCGATCAGACATTCGACTGCATCACCATCGGTTTCGCGCTGCGCCACTTCGGCGATCTCGATCGTGTCTTCAACGAATGCGCGCGCGTGCTTCGCCCGAACGGCAAGATCGTGATCCTCGAGATCACCGCCCCCCAATCCCGCATCGCCCGCAGTCTCCTGGGCGCCTACATGGGCGGATTTGTTCCCGCGGCCGCAGCTCTCCTCACCCGACGTGCGCGTGTGGGAAAGATGCTGCGCTACTACTGGGCGACCACCCGGGAGTGCGTACGGCCGAATGTGATTCTCAGCGCGCTGCAGGGCGCCGGCTTTCGCGAGCCGCGACGCAACGTCGACATCGGAATCTTCAGCGAATATTCGGCCGGCCGCTGATCACTCGGCCTGCTGCGCCGCCGCCTCGGCCTGTTTCTGGCGCAGCTTGTCGATCTGAATCTGCAGGAACTCGCGCAGCGACGGCTCCTGCTCGGGCGGGATGGGATTGAATTGAATCGCCGACCGGAAGACGTACTCCGGCGCCGATGCGCCACGTCGCACCTGCACCACCGATCGAAGAACTTCGCACGGGATGTAGAAGCCGCCGTGGCTCGGAAAAATGAGCGTGCACGACGATCCCGGCTTGATCGGCGAACGATGAATGACGGCCGCTCCACTCATGGAGAGATCGATGAGCTCGCCGTTGATCTCGGAAAGTTGAACCGGAATGGACGGCGTGGGGAATCGCTGCGAGCGACGACGGTCACGGCCGGAGGCCATGATTCATTGTAGCGCCCCTCGCATCCGCTCCAGGAAATCGTGCGCGATCTTCGCGCCGGCATACTCCGCCGGGCCCGCACCTTCCGCGATCACGCCGAACGCGATCTTCGGATTGTCGACCGGCGAGAAAGCCATGATCAACGCCTCCAGGCCCGCCTTGCGATCGCCGGACGTGCCGGTCTTCATCGCCAGCGACAAACCCTCCACCGGCGCGCGACGTCCGGTGCCGCGCGGCTGCGTCGCCACCGCCTGCATTGCGTGAATCATGCGTTCCGCGGCCGCCGCCGTTGCGATGCGCGTTCTCCCTTGCGGCGGTGCCGTCATCACCACATCACCGAGGATCGAGCGGCGCTGGCGGAGAAGGCGCGGAGTGGTGAGCACTCCGCGATTGGCGACCATTGACGCCAGCATTGCCAGATGGATGGCATTAATCTCTTCGTGCTCGAGGCCGATCGCGAAGAACGCGGTCTCGAAGTTGTCGAACACGCGCCCGACGGTTTTCCCCAACGGAACCTGGAAGATGCCGAGGTTTGCCTGGGCGTCGAAGCCGGCGGAGCGCATGGAGCGTTCGAGCCGGTCGCGCCCCAAATGAAGGCCGAGGTCGGCGAAGAAGACGTTGCAGGAGACGGCCAGCGCATCTTCGAAGCTGTTCAATTTGCCGTGACCCTGCGGCACCCAATCGACGAAGCGACGTCCGTCGATCATCAACACGCCGTTGCATACGTAGGGAAACATGGCGTCGACGTTGGCGGCGCCGCTCAACGCGTTCAGTCCGGTGAGAACCTTGACGACCGAGCCCGGCTCATATTCGTTTTCGAAGGCGCGATTCGTGCCCGGGCCGCTGTTCGCGATCGCGAGGACCTCGTTCGTTCGCGGATCAATGGCCACCAGCGACCCGCGATAGTTGCCGAGGGCAGCCAGCGCCGCTTTCTGCACGAAAGGATCGAGCGTCGTATCGATGGTCGCATTCGGGCCGATCTCAGCGACGCGCGCACCAAACGTCAGCGCGCCGCCTTTTGCTTCGACCAGCGGCGCGAAATCAGGGTCGGTGGCGACGACTGCATGGTCGCGATACATGCCGATCACGCGACCGGCCCGATCGAAGACGTACGAGGCCGCGCCGCCCTTTCTCTCTTCGATTGCCGCTCGCAGGACGTTGTACTTCGGCGTCCGCGCGTCGATTGCCTGCAGCGTCGCGTCTGCTTTTGGGATCTGCTCCGTCGCCGCATAAGCAGCGGCGCGATACAGAAGGACCTGTGGAGGGTCATGAGAATCGCGGATCACAGCGTCGTACGCGAGAAAATCAGCGTACCGTTCGCGCGAAAAGAGACGCTGAGCAACTTCCGTTTTGTCCAGCAGCGGGAACGGCAACCACGACCACCGCTGCGCTATCGCCATGGCCTCGGCATCGTTGCCGCGGCGCCACGCATTGCGAGCCTCGATGATCGGAATCGAGACCGCGCCCAATGCCGCCAGCGCAACGACGATGACGAGAAGCGCAACCCGCTTCACGCCGGCACGACCGTGACGCGATGGCCGCGCTTCAGTTGCAAGGCCACCGCCGCGCTCGCTCCAGCGAAGGAGATCTCGATACAACCCGTCGATCCGACGATCAGGAATGGTCCGTCGCCGCTGTAGGTCGTCGCAATGCGAGTGATGTCGGGCGATTGCATCGCGAAACTCGCAAACGGAATCCGGCTTCGCTCGATGTCGGTGATCAGATTGCCGAAACGATCGATCGACACGATCGTTCCCTCGATTTGGCGGCGGTCGTAAGTCGGAGGCTGATATTCGATCCGAACCAGATCGTCGACACGCGGCCCGAGCTGCTCGATCGACAATCCATTCGCGAGCGCGGCCGCCACCGGCGCAATGCGATCGCGTCCGTGAAAGGTCGTGCTGCCGTTGGGCAGAAACAGCGATTCGTTTTCGACGCTGTGCGCGATCCCAATCACGAACGTCAGCACGCCGTTGTCGGGCGCGAGAAAAATCTGGCCCGCGGAATCGACGGCCACGATCCGTCGCGAGGTCCCCACCCCCGGATCGACGACCACCGTGAAGATTGTTCCGTCGGGCCAGTAACGCGCGATCGAGCGAATGTAAAAGGCCGCCTGCCAGACATCGAAGGGCTCAATGTCGTGCGTGCAATCGACGATGGGAGCCTCGGTGCGCGACGCGATCACGCCCTTCATGGCTGCGACGTACGGATCGCGCGTACCGAAGTCGGTGATCAAAGCAACACGCCGCACTGCGAGAACTATACTTCGCCTGTGTTTGCCACCCTCCCGCCGCCCCCCCAGCGGCTGCTGGTGTTCGCGCGGCTGCCCGAGCTCGGAAAAGTGAAGACGCGACTCGCCGAGTCGATCGGCGCCGAGAAAACGCTGGCGGTGTACGCAGCGATGCTGCACGATCTTCTGCGCGCGATTGGCGAGTCGACCGGCGATCTCGAAATCGAGATTGCCTGGGCGCCGACGCAGTCAGCGAACGGAGAAACGCTGCAACGCGCGTTCGGCGCGCACACTCTGGTCATGCAGGCCGGATCGAACCTGGGCGACCGGCTGTCGATGGCATTTTCAGAGCGGTTCTTTTTTCATCGCGCACAAAAGGTCATCGCGATCGGCGTCGACGATCCGCGCCTTTCGCGTGAGATCGTCGATCACGCATTCGGCCTGCTCGAATCGTGCGAGTGGGTCGTCGGTCCGGCCAAGGACGGCGGCTACTACCTGATCGGCTGTCGCGCCGCGGCATTCAATCCCGAGGTTTTCTTCGACATCGACTGGGGCAGCGATTCGGTCCTGCAGTCGACACTGCAACACATTCGCGATTGGAATCACGCCGCCGCAGTGCTTCCGACACGCGACGACATCGACGTCATCGAAGATCTGCAGCGTTTCGCGCGGGAGACGCGCGAAGCGGAAGGTGAGCTGCCGCAGCTTCTACGATCGTGGGGAATGGCGGCATGAAGAGGCGTGAAGTTCGAAGTTCGAACCTCGAACTTCGAACTTCTTCGAATCAGCCATGAAGATCCTGACCGCCGAGCAAATGCGGAACATCGATCGCCGGGCCACCGACCGTTTTGCGATTCCATCGCTTCTGCTCATGGAAAACGCAGCCACGGCCGTGGTCGACGCGATCTTCGAGCACTACGCCAATTGCGAACGCGTGTCGATCTTCTGCGGAACGGGATCGAACGGCGGCGACGGTCTGGCGGTGGCGCGGCATCTCGAGAATCGCGGCGTCGTGCCGGCGGTCTTCATGGTCGGCGATCGTCGGAAGGTCACCGGCGACGCGGAGACGAACCTCACCATCTGCGAACGCCTCGCGCTTCCGATGCACGAGATCACCGACGCCGATTCGCTCAATGCAGCGCTCGTTCACGCCAGCGATGCCGACGTCATCGTCGACGCGCTTTTCGGAACCGGACTCAATCGCGCGCCGGACGGGATCAACGCCGAAGTCATCCGCGCCATGAACGAGCTCGCGCTCCCGATCGTATCGGTCGATGTTCCCAGCGGCGCGAACGCGTCATCGGCCCAGCCTTTCGATCCGTGCGTGCAGGCGGCGGTGACGGTCACCTTCGCTGCGCCGAAAGTCTGCCATGTGTTCGAGCCGGCGGCGGTGCTGTGCGGCGAAGTCATCGTGGCCGACATTTCGATACCCGACGCCGCGATTCAGGACCAGGGCGTCACTCTGGCGCTCACCACGCCGGCGGAGATCCGGCCGTTCATCGAGCCGCGTCTGGCCGGCACGCACAAAGGAACGTATGGCCACGTCGCGATCATCGCCGGGTCGCCGGGCAGAAGCGGCGCGGCCGTGATGGGCGCGCGCGGTGCGATTCGCACCGGCGCGGGACTGGTCACCGTGATGACCGACGCGGAAACAGCGAAGCTCGTCCACGCCGCCTCCATCGAATCGATGACGTACCCGGGCGGCGACGTCAACGAGTTTCTGCAAAAGAAATCGGCGGTCTTGATTGGACCGGGATTGCCCGACACCGATCGCGCCTACAACTGGGTCCGCGCCACCGTGGCATCAATCGAGCTGCCGATGGTCATCGACGCGTCGGCGCTGAACGCGTTCGCCGGCCGCGCCACCGAGCTCAATCCGCACGGACGGCCGCGCATCATCACGCCCCATCCCGGCGAAATCGCGCGGCTCCTCGGAATCGAGACGACGGATGTCAATTCGAAACGCGTCGACATCGCGCGGCAGGCCGCGCGCGAGAGCAGGTGCATTGTGGTCCTGAAAGGACATCAGACGCTGATCGCCGATCCGGAAGGCCACGTGAACGTGAATCCCACCGGCAATCCCGGAATGGCCTCCGGAGGCATGGGCGATGTGTTAGGCGGGATGATGGCAGCCTTTCTCGCGCGCGAGGTCGATCCTTTCGACGCCGCCTGTGCCGCTGTCTACATCCACGGCTTCGCCGGCGATCTCCTCAAGGAAGAAATGGGCGACACAGGATTGGCGGCCACCGATCTGGCCGAACGCATTCCGAAGGCCATCCAGCGACTTCGATGACCCGGCGAATCCTCTCGATTTTTTTTCTGGTTGTGGCATCGGCACTCTTGCCGGTGCAGGCGCAGACAGGAGTGTCTGCGCCACACGATGTGCAGAAGCTCTCCCGCGGCGAAAGAAAAGAGCGCATAAAAAATCTATCTGATAAATATAGACAATTCTTGACAGATGTCGATCCGATCATGCAGCCCGAGGAGCTCGACACATTCCTGCAGCTCGAAAGCGACGCCCAACGCGATCTGTACATCGACGATTTCTGGCAGCGGCGCGCGAAAGCGAAAGGCGTCAGCGTCAACGAGGTCCGCGAGCAGTACTACGACCGCCTGAAGACCGCCAAAGAAAAATACCGTTCCGTCGCTTCTGATCGCGGAAAAATCTATGTGATCCAGGGCGAGCCGCTCGAGGTGAAGATGTACGGCGGCTTCACCGGTTGCAAGCTCATTCAGCCGCTGGAAGTTTGGACGTACGGCTACATACCAGAGATCGGACGCAACGTACGCCTGGTGTTCTATCAGCCGAGAACGGGAATCGACTACCGACTGTGGCTTTCGATGAAAACCGCCAGGGAGAATCTCGCCGATCTGATTTCGCAGGAAATCATGGCGCTGTCCGAGGAAAACGAGGCCGCGGCCATCGAGCGCGTCTTTGGCGTAAGGGTGTGCGGATATGAATTGATCACGCGCCTGGAATGCGAGTGCCTCGACGGCAAAGAGATCCTCAAGGTGATCCAGAGCAGTCAGATTACGCAGACGTCGTGGCTGAACGCGTTCAAGCCTCCGCCTGTGAACGCCGAAGACGTCCGAAAGATCCTGCACTCGATCGTACTCGCAAATCCGACCGCGCCGCAGTTGCCGGCCAATTTCTCGATCGCGTTTCCGGCGAGACGGGGAAATCGCACCGATGCGCAGATGACCATCCTCGTGCCGCGATCGAAGCTGGTGATGAAGGAAGTCTCCGGCGTAAAGCTCTACAGCATCGATGTTGTCGGCGAAGTGTTGAAAGAGGACCAGCTCTTCGAGACATACCGTTACCGATTCGATTACCCATACGAGTCAGCGAGCGACCCGATCGCAGTGGTGATCGATCGCTTCCTGCAGCCGGCCGAATACAAATCGCGCATCAAGCTCACCGATCTCAATTCGAACGCCGAGGCGGTGGTCGAAAAGATGATTGTGGTGCCGGACATCGGATCGGGTAAGCCCGCCGCGGCGGCCGACGACATCGAATCCAATCAGACGAAATTGCGCATCGTCCCGCTTCCCGATGCGCTGCTGAGCGGACCGCAACACATCGACACCATCACCTCCGGAGACGACATCAAAGCGGTCGAGTTTTACCTCGACGCCACAAAAATCATGACCAAGCGCACCCCGCCATTTGCGCTCGATCTCGACCTCGGCGCGGTCCCCCAGGTCCACCACGTGCGCGCCATCGCGCTGAACGCAAAAGGTGAATTCGTGGCCGGCGATGAGCTGGTGGTCAACTCCGGAGGGGGGGATTTTCGAGTCCGCATCGTTTCCCCGCGTGTGGCCATGAAGCTGTCCGGCAGAACGCGCGTGCAGATGGCCGTCACACTCCCGGAAGGAAAAAAACTTCAGAAGCTGGAGCTGTACCTCAACGAAACGCGACTGGCGACTCTCTACGAGCCGCCGTTTGTTCAAACAGTCGATCTGCCTTCACGACTCGGCTACCTGCGTGCGGTGGCGACTCTCGACGATCCCGACCAGCCGCCGGTCGAAGATGTGGTGATGATCAACACGCCGCAGTACATGCAGGAAGTCAGCGTGCATCTGGTCGAGCTGCCGACGACCGTCATCCGCGACGGTCATCCGGTCGGCGATTTGCCGCAGTCGGCATTCAGCGTGTTCGACGAAGGTCAGCCGGTGAAGCTGGCGCGATTCGAGCACGTGACGAACCTTCCTCTCGCCATCGGCCTTGCCATCGATACATCGACATCGATGCAACCGCGTCTGGCCGAGGCCCAAAAGGCGGGGGCGGAGTTTCTGATCAACGTGATGAAAAAGGGCGACAGGGCATTCCTCGTATCGTTCGACGCGCAACCGCACGTCGTGCAGCGCTGGACGTCGAACATCGCCGAGGTCACCACGGGGTTGGCGAAGCTGCGGACAGACGAATCGACCGCGCTCTACGACGCCATCGTGTACTCGCTTTACAACTTCGCCGGCGCAAAAGGGCAAAAGGCGCTGGTGGTGATCACAGACGGCAAAGACACCTCGTCGAAATTTTCATTCGATCAGGCCCTCGAATATGCTCGCCGCGCCGGCGTGCCGGTCTACGGAATCGGCGTCGGCATCAGCACCAGCGAGATCGACGTCCGCTACAAATTCGGGAAGTTCTGCGGCGAGACGGGCGGAGGCGTTTACTACATCGATCAGGTCTCGGATCTTCGCCGCATTTACGACGCAATCCAGAGCGAGCTCCGATCGCAGTATCTCCTCGGTTTTTATCCGGCTGAGAGCGCGAAACGCGACTCGAAGTGGCACGCAGTGACCGTGCAGGTCAGCGAGGGGAAGGCGAAGACGATTCGCGGTTACTACCCGTGAAGAGCTGGCTTTGCCGCACTGAGGAAGAGACGATCGCCGCCGGACGCGAGATCGCGCGCATGCTTCCCGCCGACGCGACCGTGCATCTGGTCGGTGACCTCGGCAGCGGCAAGACCTTTCTCGTTCGCGCGATGGCCGCCGCCCTCGGCGCCGATTCGCGTGAGGTCGCCTCGCCGACCTTTGCCATCGTTCATGAATATCCGCGGCCAGACGGTCCGGCCATCATTCACATCGATGGTTACCGGCTCTCCGAAAATCGACGCGAGTGGCTGGAGATCGGCATTCCGGAGTTGTTAGCCGCGCCGGGAATCAAACTGATCGAGTGGCCGAAACGCGAGTTCGAGGAGTTCGAAGACTCGCACGTCGAAATTACCATTCGCGTGCTCGATGACGGAGCGCGCGAGATTACAGCTTCCCTGTGACCGCGGCGCCCTTGGCGGCCTCCGACGCCAGCCGCATGGCGTTGCGTCGATTGGGAGAATCCCGCAGCGCGCGCCTGGCCTCGGCGAGGCTCTCTTCGCGCTTTCCGGCATCGAGGAGCATTTCGCTGAGCAGCTCGCGCGCGGGAATGATCGCTCCGGGCGTCACAGGATGTTTTTCAGTGGACGCTTCGAGATCGGCGGCTTTGCGCATCAGTTCCAGCGCTTTGTCGTTGTCGTTCAACGCGCGCGCGAGCCAGGCCGCCGCGCCTAGCCGCTGAATCTCGACCTGATCGGCCCAGTAGCTGTCTTTCTGATCGATGAGCGCCTGGTGAATTGCGATCAGGCGATCGACCGCTCGCTTTGCCACATCGAGTTGATTCGATCGCGCCGCTCCAATTGCGACTGCGAAATGAATGTTCGCCTCGGCGTACGGAAATTTCTCCCATGACGCGCCCGCCGGCACGGTCAGCGCGGCAGCTTCTTTCCACTGACGACGTTCGAGCACGCATCGCGCCGGGACTGCCGCCAACGCGTAGGCGGCCGCGAAATTCGGCACATCAACTCTGGCGACCCTGGCGAGCTGATCGCGCAGCGCCAGCGCCTTGTCATTTTCGCCGCGCTGGAGATAGGCGTATACCAGGTAATCGACCGCATGCAGCTCATCGAAGGACGCGGCGCCCGGCATCACGCGCGCGAGGTAACTGCGCGCCTTCTCGGCCGAAGCCAGATTCGACGCGATGGATTCATCCCACAGGCCGAGCCGGGTGAAGATGTGCGAAGGCATGTGCAGTGCGTGCGGTGATCCTGGCGCCAGCTTCGCGTATCGGCGGGCCGCGGTCAGAGCGAGCGGGGCGAGCTCGGGATAATCAAAGGTGTGGATGATGTAGTGCGCGACTCCAGGATGGTTCGGTTCGAGCTGCAGCACTCGGTTGAGAATCTCGGCAGCCCGCTTCTGATTAGCGTACGTCTTGTCCTTCGGATCGGCGATGCCGATGATCGAGAGTGCGTGAAAGATGGCCGCTTCATCGTCTTTCGGATTTGCGGTCGAGAGGCCGTCCATCGCTTTCTCATAGGCAACCATGCGCGCGCGATGGCTCGCTGCTGATTCGTCGTAGTAAGTGTTGATCGCGTCGATGTACCCGCGCTCGCGATCGGTTGCTCCCCCCACCTCTTTGGCCTTTCGCGCGGCTTCCACACCTGTCTTCCATTCGGCAGGCGTGGGTGGTGCCCAGATCGGATGCAGATTCGACATCGCCACACCCCACCACGCCAGCCCGCATTTCGGATCGGCATCGGCCGCGCGTCGGAACGATTTTTCGGCCTCGAAATACCAGAATGAGTGAATCAGCGCGACGCCGCGATCGATTTCTTTCTGCGCTGCGGCACGGCAGGAGGTCGCGAGATGCGTTTTGCCGATATTACCGAGGTCGACGTCGTGTTCGTGCTCGTGGGCCGGAACGGCAATCGGAAACACCAAAACAGTGGCCAGAAAAAAAGCGGACGCGCGCACGGAGCCTCCTTCGTCGGGAAGCCGCCATTTTAACCGAGGAACTTGTATCCCAGGCCGTGGACGGTGACGATGAATTCCGCGCCCACTTTCTGTCGCAGCGACGCGACATGGACATCGACGGTGCGCGTCACCGGCGTGGAGTCGTAGCCCCACACACGATCGAGCAGCTCCTCGCGTGTGAGAACCGCGCCGCGATGTTCGATCAGGTACCGCAGCAGCTTCAGCTCGAGTCCCGAAACATCCACGGCTTTCCCGTCGCGCATCACCTCGGCGCGCCGGAAATCGACGTGAATGTCGCCGAAGGCGTAGCTTTCCGGTGAGGTACCGACGATGCTCCGCGACCGGCGCATGAGCGCCTCCACGCGCGCGAGCAGCTCGATCATGTCGAACGGCTTGGTGAGGTAGTCGTCGGCGCCGAGCTTCAATCCCAGAACGCGATCGACGACCTGCCCGCGAGCGGTGAGCATCAGAACGGGCGTGTGCACGCCGGCGCCGCGAAGATCGCGGCAGATGTCGAAGCCGTTCTTGCGGGGAAGGGCGACGTCGAGGACGATGACGTCATAGACAGCGCGTCGCGCGCGGTCAAATGCTGTTTCGCCGTCGGACGCGACCTCGACGCCATAACCTTCGTTCACCAGGCGATCGCGGAGAGTGAGGATGAGACTCTCCTCGTCTTCGACCAGCAGGATGCGACGCATCACGGCCGGCTCTCCGCGCTCGGCAGCCGCAGCGTGAACTCGGCGCCGCGCTCGCGCTTCCGCACGACAGTGACGGAGCCGCCATGCGCGCGCGCAATGCGATCGACGATCGTCAATCCGATTCCACTCCCGCGCGTCTGCGCGTTCCGCCCGCGATAGAAGGGTTCGAACAAATGCGGCAGGTCCGCGGCCGCAATGCCCGCGCCGCGATCTTCGACCGTGATAGCCACAAACCCATCGTCCACCCCCGCCCGCACGCCCACCCATCCACCCTCCCCGCCGTGCCGGATTGCATTGGCGACCAGGTTCTGAACCGCACGCGTCACGGCAACGCGATCGCCGCGGACATTCGGGATGGTCGCTGCCACATCAGCTTCGACGCGGACTTCGCGCTCCTCGGCCAGGACGCGGCATTGCGCGATCGCATCATCGATTGCCGCGCGGGGATCGATCACCTCTTGGCGTGATTTTGCGACGCGTGTTTCCATGCCGCTGAATTGCAGGACCTGATCGACGAGATCGATCAGACGTCGCGTCTCTTTCACGACCGTCGCACCGTAACGCGCAGTGTCGACCGGCAAGCCGTCGGCGAGGTTCTGGCCCGCGGAGGCCAGTGCGGCCAGGGGCGTGTTCAGCTCGTGCGTGATCCCAGCGACGAATTCGAGCTGCTGACGCCGCAGCCTCTCCGCCCGCCGCGCCGCTGCCGCCAGGATCACCACGCTCGCGCCGAGCAACCCCAGGATCGCGAAGGCGATCGCGCGATCACGGCGTCGAGCGGCCGAAATCACTTCCGCTAACGGCTGGCCGTGATGGCGGACCAGCAGGCGCCATGACGAAGCGACCTCCGGCATCGCTCTCATCTCCGATACTTTCCGCCTGACAAAGACAATCGGCCACACCAGATCGGCCTGAGCGCCGCGAATCTGAGCCGGCCACGATGGATTCGAGCGATAGGCGATCGACTCGCCGCGAGTGACGGCCACATCGAAGCCGTCGAGACTGTCCGTGGCGAAGAGCCGGTGTGCCAGCTCCGGCATCATCCGGTGCGTCAGCTCGCCGGCGTCGAACTGAATGATGAGGAAGTGCGATCGCCATTCTGCCTCACGCTCGCCGCGCATGGGCATGATGAAGGCGGGAACGTCCGGCTCGAAACTCTTGAAGTGACCTCGCAACATTGCCAGCGCCGGAGGCCACTCAACGGCCGACAGCGTTGCGTTTTGCGGATCCAGCCGGCGCAGTGAGTCATTTTCGAAAACGAAGATGGCAGCAACCAGGCGCGGATTGTGCGCGGTGGAGGCCCAGGCAATGTAACGCTCCGAGAGCTCGGCCGGATTTGCGCGCCGCACCTCGAGAATCGAGACCACGTGCAGAAGCTCGCGGTCGATCTCCTCACTGAAACGCCGGGCTGCCCCTTCCACCTCGGCGCGCAGCCGCTGCTCCTGCGCCCGGTTGACCTCGTTGATCCATCGCGTTTGCAGCGTGGCGAGGACGCCGAGGGCGACGATCAAAAGGGCGACCAGCAGCAAGGGCCAACGGTTCGCGCTCTTCATGACTAAAAGCCGAAATTAAGAATTTCGAATTTCCAATGAAAAATTAGAAGAGGCCAAAGACGCGAGATAGTTTTCATTTTTCATCTGAAATTTGAAATTTGAAATTTCCCTTGTGCACTCGAATCGAGTCTAGCATCCGGATTCGCGTGCAAAGCCGTGCCGGTCCTCACTTTTTACGTCTCTTACAAATGCTTTGCGCCAGGTTGAAGATCGCATTGCGGAACGAGGCTACTTTGCTCCCATAAGGAGGCAACACAAATGAGACACCTGGCCATCACAGTCATTCTTCTACTGGCTGCCACTCTGACGTTTGCGGGCGAAGAGCCGCGTCTGGGGCGCGAGGTCGCTGAATTCCTGCAGCTCACACCGGCGCAGAAGACCGCCTGGGACAACGCGCACGCGGATTTCCGCACCGCCACCACCCCGCTTTTTACGCGAATCGAACAGCTCGGGCGCGACGTTGAGGTCGCGCTGAAGAGCAAGACCGCCGATGCCTGCGGCGTCGGAAGCATGTTGCTGGCTCAACAAGCCGTCCTGGATCAGGTCAAAGCGCAGAAGGAAACTCTGCAGCAGAAGATCGAAGCCGTCCTGACTCCAGATCAGAGGACGAAATACGAGGCCTTCAAGGCCGCGCAGCCGCAGGTCTACGAGCGTCGCAAAATCTCTCGCCAGTAATTTGTCGCCGATAAAACGCGGGGTGACGCCGGACGTCACTCCGCGTCGTCACGGCAGAAAATCCGTCTCAGGGCGAACCGGAGCGCTGAACGTCACGTCGTACTGGTACTTTTCGCCGCTCACATCGGCGTACGGTTTTTCGAGGTGCAGACGGCCAACGATTGCTTTCCCGTCGAACGTTTTCAGGTCGAGTTTGTTCGGCTCCTTGATCGTGGGCCAGCTTTGCCCGTCGTAGACCTCGGTGGAATCGAGAGTGCCGGACTTGTCGATACCGATGCGTATGGCGTGAATCTTTCCCTCGTTGATCTTTTTGATGAACACATCGGGAAAAAGGCCCAGCTGCTTGTCGCTCAGCGCGACGTCCGTGAGAAAGACCTTGTAAAACCGCTCGCGCGAGTCGGTGGTCATCGCGATGGCGTAGGCGTAAGTGAGTTTGTGCGCCTTGCCGCTGACGGTCAGCTTTCCGTCGGCTTTCCCGACGTCGGCCGCCGTCGCGGCGAGTGCCGTGACAAAAACCGGCACGAGCAAAGCAAAGCGGGGAATCATGGGCGGCGATGATACGCGATAATTCGCTCATGACCGCGATCACGCCGCAAGTCATCGCATCCCACGGCCTCACTCCCGACGAATACCGGCGCATCACCCACATCCTCGGGCGCGAGCCCAATCACACCGAGCTGGGAATCTTTTCGGTGATGTGGTCGGAGCACTGCTCGTACAAATCGAGCCGCGTGCATCTGCGAAAGTTTCCGACCAGCGGGCCGCGCGTCATCCAGGGTCCAGGCGAGAATGCCGGAATCATCGACATCGGCGGCGGGTGGGTGGC
This sequence comes from Thermoanaerobaculia bacterium, assembly GCA_035636095.1. Classification (GTDB taxonomy): domain Bacteria; phylum Acidobacteriota; class Thermoanaerobaculia; order Gp7-AA8; family Gp7-AA8; genus Gp7-AA10. Next base: position 6,382 of record DASPZU010000001.1, on the reverse strand, counting down.
GGCCTTCAAGATGGAATCGCACAACCATCCCTCGTTCATCGAGCCCTATCAGGGCGCGGCGACCGGAGTGGGTGGAATTCTGCGTGACATCTTCACGATGGGCGCGCGTCCGATCGCATGTCTGGACTCGCTCCACTTCGGCGATCTCGATGCGCCGCGCATGCGATACCTCGTCGACGGCGTCGTGCGCGGCATCGGCGGCTACGGCAACTGCATCGGCATTCCGACGGTCGGCGGCGAGACGTCGTTCCACTCCTGCTACAACGGCAACATCCTCGTCAACGCATTCGCGTTAGGCGTGACGACGCGCGACAAAATTTTCAAGGGAACCGCCAGCGGCGTCGGCAATCCGGTGATTTATGTCGGATCGAAAACGGGGCGCGACGGCATCCACGGCGCGACGATGGCTTCCGCAGAATTCGATCAAACGTCGGAAGAAAAGCGGCCCACGGTGCAGGTCGGCGATCCGTTCACCGAGAAGCTGCTCCTGGAGGCCTGCCTGGAGGTGATGGACACCGACGCCATCGTCGGAATTCAGGACATGGGGGCGGCGGGGTTGACCTCATCGTCATTCGAGATGGCGGGCCGCGCCGGAACGGGCATCCGTCTCAATCTCGACAACGTTCCGGTGCGCGAAAGCGCCATGACCCCGTACGAGATCATGCTGTCGGAATCGCAGGAGCGGATGCTCATCGTCGCGAAGCGCGGACGCGAGCAGGAGGTCGTCCGCATCTTCGAGAAGTGGGACCTCAACGCCTCGGTGATCGGCGACGTGACCGACGACGGATTCGCGCGCATTTTCCGGCACGGCCAACAGGTCGCCGCAATTCCGGTCGGCCCGATTTCAACCGAGGCGCCGGTGTACGAGAGGGCGATTCAACGCCCCTCATCCGCCCCTTCGGGGCACCTTCTCCCCGCGCGCGGGGAGAAGGACCTCGAGATGACCGATACACTCTTCAAGCTTCTCGCCTCCCCCAACCTCTGCTCGAAGCACTGGATCACGGAGCAATACGACACGACCGTTCGCACCAACACCATCGCGAAACCGGAGCGGCGCGACGCGGCGATTGTTCGCGTGAAGGGCACTGGTCGCGCGCTCGCGATGACCGCGGATGTGAATCCCGTTTACTGCTTTCTCGATCCGTACGAAGGGGGGAAGCAAGCCGTCGCGGAGGCGGCCAGAAACGTCGCGGTCAGCGGCGGGCGGCCGGTCGCGATCACCGATTGCCTCAACTTCGGCTCGCCGGAGAGGCCCGAGATCATGTGGCAGTTCTCGGAGTGCATCCGCGGGATCAGCGAAGCCTGCCTGGCGCTGGGGACGCCCGTCGTTTCGGGCAACGTCTCCTTCTACAACGAGACCGAAGGGCGGGCGATCTATCCCACGCCCACGATCGGAATGGTCGGCATCCTCGAGCATGAAGACTCCGGCCGCGATCTCTATTTCCCCGAGCCGGGTCTCGACGTGGTGTTGTTAGGCGAGACGCGCGACGAGTTAGGCGGAGCGGAGTGGCAGCAGATGTTCCAGCCTGGCGCGAAAGTGGTGCCGCCACGCGTCGATCTCGATCGCGAAAAGGCGCTGATCGATCTGCTGCTGGCGGCTTACGATCGCCGGCTCATCCGCAGCGCCCACGATGTGTCGAATGGCGGCCTGGCCATCGCACTGGCAGAATCGTCGATGGAAGGAATCGGATGCCACGTCGATCTCGCCGGTCACGCCGATGACATCGACGCCATCGCATTGCTCTTTGGAGAGTCTCAGGGGCGTGCCATTCTTTCCACCAGCCATGTCGATGATGTTCTCGGATTGGCGAAGAAGCACGGCGTGCCGGCGATGCGCATCGGACGTACCGAGCACGCCACGTTCATCATCGAGCGCAATGTCGTCCAGCTGATCCGAACCACGACTCCGGAGATGTCTCGCATCTGGCGCTCGGCCTTCGCTCTTCTCCTGGGCGGCGACTCGATCGAGGACGTGATCCGCGGCGTGGGCGAAGAGGCTCCGGAAGTGCTCGCGCACTAATGGTGCGCTGATCTTCGCCGCTGCGCGTCGACCACTGTCTGGAACAGGGGTGCCGACAGGCTCGCTTGCCACAGATTCTGAGGGTTGTAAAGGCCGATGATCATGTGGCTGCCGACTCCGTTGAGGCGCAGATCGATCTCCGCGCATCCGTTCTGGAGCAGACCGTCTGAAAAATGAAATCCGGAGTCGCTGACTGTCGCCACGCCTTCGGCAGCGACTCCGTCGGAGGTGTGGACGCAGACGGTGTAATGCGCGAGTGAACCGTTGGGGACCTGAACGCTCGCGGGCCGCAGCGTGGTGACGGTCGGCCGCAGGGTGACCGTCTCGATGACGGCTTCATAGATTCCCGTTCCGACATAGACGCCGGTCGGACCGAAGCTCGGATCCCGAACGCAGTCGGGCAAGCCGTCGCGCGCGAGGCCGTGAAGCTCGTCGCCGTCGGCCGAAGAAAAAAACAGGCGGAGAGTGCCGTCGGTTTCCTCGATGGCTACCGGATCGATGACCGAGCCGTCGTATCCGGATCCATCGGCGAAAAAGCGAATGCCGCTGCGAACCGGAGACTCGCCGCTCCAATCGTTGAGACGCTGTGCCGTTGCGTAGCGAATGACAGCGGCACGGCGAAAGAAGCTCATGCCCGGGAAGTAGTCGGCCGTCGTCAGCGCGAGATACTGGCCGCGTCGCGTCAAAATGCTCGACAGCGGAGAGCTGAGCTTCAGGAGACTGATTTCATTGAGCGCGTCGAAGAAATCGGGAATCCGGCCGCTGTCGCATGTCACCCACCGGCTTCGATTCCAACTCCACAGCTCCGCATCACCACCGAGACCCCACTCGCTGCGGGCATCGTAGGGCACGCGGAACATCGCCATTTTGAGAACCCTGGCCGACCAGAATTGCGCTCCGATGTAGAAGTACTTTTGGAATCCCTCGTCGGCGACCAGCATGCTGACGCGCGTAACGCCCTTGTACAGCGAACCGACGCCCCGATCGACGGAATCGGGCGGACGGCCAATGAGCAACGGATGGGCGGGTGCGCGCTCACGCACCCGCCAGTGCACGCCGTCGTCGCTGACTGCCCACATCGCCACGAAGTACGACCACGGATCGGCACACGAGCCGCATCCGTTCGTCGCAGTGTGCTCGCCTGCGCAGAGATTGCGATCGTCCATCGATCCGACCAATGCCATGTAGTAACGCCCATCGAGCTTCACCACGCTCGGCGATGCCAGATGTCCCACCAACGACTCCGGATGCTGGGCCAGAAAATCGGCGTCGCTCATCCAGGAAAAATTCGATTGATCGATGACGGTGTTCCCTTTCGACCACGTGCCGTCGGCATTGCGCGTGTGGAGCGCGATGACATCGCCGAAGCGTCCCGCCGATCCAATCGGATTGCGGCAGTGATTCGTGATCTGGTCGGTCACCACGTACATGGAACCGACGCGACCGCTCTGATCGAGCAGCGGGCTCGCGCCGTAAACCCATCCCGAGCAATTGTCGGCGCTGCTGGATGGGTCGCGATCGATGATGCGCTTTCCGCCGATCAGGATTCCGATCTCGTCTGCCGAAGCGGAGAGGCACACCAACGCCAGAAGAGCGAATTTCCTCCAGTACACTGTCGCTATTTTGATCGAAATCCGCCCGCTCACCGGCGTCAGCTTCGAGACCATGACCGAAGCGTTCAACGACGCCTTCAGCGACTATGACATTCCGGCCAAATACAGCGTGGAGTACCTGACCAACCTCGTCGTTCGCCGCGGTTATCGACCCGATCTGGCCGTCGGCGCGTTCGACGGCCGGCGGCTGGTCGGCTTCGTTTTCAATTGTCTCGATGGCGATGGGGCGTACAACAGCGGGACGGGAGTGGTGATCTCGCACCGACGGCGCGGAATCGCACGGCAGTTGATGCAGCGATCCATCGACGCCCTTCCGGCGAAGCGCTACATCCTGGAAGTGATCGACACCAACACGCGCGCCGAGGCGTTGTATCGCGACCTCGGCTTCGTTGAGACACGGCGATTGCAGAGCTGGAAATTCAGTGGAGCGCCGCGGACCTCCGCGGCGGCCGCCGAGGTCGGCGGCCCTCCACCGAGCGATTGGTTCGATATGCAGCCGTCCTGGCAAAACTCGCTCGCATCGATTCAACGCGCTCGAGAGGCGTTCGATGTTCTCGGCGACCAGCGCGGATCCGTGGTCGTGTTTCAATCAAACGGCGACGTGCCGCTGCTGGCGGTGCGGCGCGACGTCCGGCGTCAGGGAATCGGTCGCGATCTCCTCCGCGCCGCGGCTGCTCATGTCGGCAAACCGCTTCGCATCATGAACGTCGAGGATCGTTTCGAAGGATTTCTCCAACGCGTCGGCGCGGAAAGATTCGTGCGTCAGATCGAGATGGTCCGCAGCTTGTGACTTTCTACGGAGCGTTCGGCCGGCGGGGAATTCTTTCTCGCAAATCTTCTTCGTCGGGAACCAGCAGGTCGTCCAATTGTTTTCTGGCACGCGATGCGATCTCCGGGTCTTTCGAATTCTTCAGCTTTTCGAGTAGCGTGCGCGCATTTGCGACGTGGCGGAGGACCTCGTTAGCCTTGATCTGCGTCCATTCTCGCGCTGCGCGATCCTCAAAAAGGGCGAGGCGGAGCTCTCGGCCTTCCGTGTACTGATCGTGACTTGCTTGGCTTAACCAGCTACGAAGCGCGTCCGCGGATTCAGTTGCTTTTTCGTGCACTCCTCGGGCGGCAAACCATCCCGCATATTGAGAATCAGGGAAGTCTCGAACCACATGTGCCGCGAAAGCCCATCCCTCAGGATGCGCAATGAAGAGCTCTGACCATTGTCCCTTGCTAACGTTAAACATTTCACGCCACACTGTGAGATCGACGCCGGTCGGTTCGACAACATGAAGGTCCACGGCCGTTGATCGAATCCCACTTTCGGGGACAGTGCGAATCCCATGCTCGGAGAAAAACTTTCCCGCGACTACTTGTAACTGAAAGTGCCCGGGATGATTCAGTCTCGGCTCATTCAGCCAATAAGGGTCATCGTTAAAGGAGCCTCTAGGCCTAAGATCGATGACGGCGCTGTCTCGTGGTGGAACCGGTGTGGTCCTTAACTCGCCGGGAAAGATCGGCTTTAAACTCCCGTCTAATGGAAACGTGTCACCAGATTCATTCGTCGCAATCAAAAGCGCATGCGGAGGCAAGGCCAACGGCACGTCCGTCGGATTCGTGAAGGTGATCCGAAACGTGACGGGAATCGCTGGCAGCGGTGCCTGCGGAATCACTTCCAGCGCAATGCGGAATTGATCCCACGTCTGGGCAGCGTGAGATCTCACGGTGCTCAAAACGGTGAGAATGATGGTGAATGCCACGCTATATCGTCGCATGCTGTTTCTCCTACGGGTTTGGAAGGAATGTCGACTGCCACGTTTGTGGAACTGGATCGGGCCGCGCGCGGATTCGTCGATACTCCGACGTATCCCATGGATCGTTGTGAAAACCAACGCGCCCATCGCCGCGTTCAGGGTTTGATCGATTCTGGTTCATCAAACATTTCCCGGTAGAATTGCTCGCCAGTGGCCCCCCGGGCTGCGGCGAATAGCCGGTGCAGTGGCCCCCGGTTTGAGTTCGTGGCTGATTGACGTCGAATGTATGCCCTAGTTCGTGGACCGATACTTCGCGGATTACGGGGCCTTCGCTGAGTCCGCTGATATCGGGACTCCATCCCGCGATTCCCCATGCGACGGCGGTGTTCCAAATGAAGATCGTTCCAGCGAACGTATTGGTCGTTCCGCAAGTGACGTCGCTATCCTTACATGTGGTTCCAATCGTTCCGCCCCAGGTTTGGGGAGTTGCCGCATCTGCGGTCGCAGATACAAAGTGCTGACAGCCGTCACGAGTCGCACTTCCGTTTCGTGTGTCGAAGTATCGGTCAGCGACCTCGCTGCAATATGCGGACGCAGGGCAATACGCGACGAACGGAAGAAATGGAACCATGTTGGGCACGGTTGGAGGGTTAGGGCCTGCCGAGCCTTCGGCGAGGATCATGAAATCTGTAAACAAATTATCGCAGGCGGGCGGACTCTGACAGCTTTGAGCGCCGAAAAAGTCCAACGCAAGATCGAGATACGTCGGAAAAACATCCGCAGCAGTAACATATTTTCCGATGGCGTCTCCAGAGTAGCGCGTTTGATCAGTCGTCGACACTGCAGAGTAATAGTTGCGTTGTAACGGAGGATGTCCCGAGCTTAGTTGAAAAGTGAGATGGCGGTTCCTTTCACCGGGTCGTACGATCCGGTTGTGAAAGAGAAAGGAGAACCGCCATGGAGAGAGCCTACCAGAAGAGAAGCGCCGGTAGATCGAGAGCAGGAAG